>NZ_JBIEOE010000001.1:0-697646 GCF_043498045.1 Sphingomonas sp. S6 | reverse complement strand
CCCGCCTGCGCGGGAATGACGGCGGTGGGTGGGGGGAGGCGGGGCGGCAAACGCGGGGGCGGCAAACGCGGCGCGGCAAATGCGGCGCGCCAAATGCGGGGTGCCGGATGCGGGTCGTAGCGGTTGGGTAGGGGTAGCGATACAACGTCAGGGGCAGCGCTGGCGGCATAGGGGCGACACCTTCTTCGTCACGCATCGCAGTTCGTCCGATGCAGGACTAGCCGTGGGCGTCCGGCGTCCTTATTCCCGAGGGGCTATGGGTCTTACCGCACTCGATATCATCGTCCTGCTGCTTGTCGGGGGCGCGGCGCTGCTCGGCGCGCGGCGGGGCTTCGTCGCGGAGGTGTTGTCGATGTTCGCCTGGGTGGCGATCGTCGCGATGCTGAAGCTGTTCCACGTCGCGCTCGCGGCCAAGCTGGCGGGGACGATCGGCACGCCGTCGGGCGCGGCGGTGGCGGCGTTTGCGATCATCGCGGGCGGCACGTATCTGGGCGGCAGGCTGGTCGCCAATGCGATCGGCAAGCGGACGCGCACGTCGATCCTGGGGCCGGTCGATCGGGCGTTGGGCTTCGGGTTCGGGGCGCTTAAGGGTCTGATCCTGGCGAGCCTCGCCTTCCTGCTCGCGGCACTGCTGGTCGATACCGCGCGCGGCGGACCGGCGCGGCGGCCGGCGTGGATGACCGATTCGCGATGCTATAATCTGCTCAATGCGACGAGCGCGGGGATCGCCGACTTCGTCGATCGCCGCCGTCGCGGGCTGCCCGTGTTCGGTTCGCGCGCGATGCTGGATCGCGAGGCGAGCCAGCCCGACAACGGGCGTGACAATGGAAGTGACGCGCGATGAACGCCCCTTTGTACAATGCCGAAATCCTGCGGCTGGCGGCGTCGATCCCGCACCATGAGCGGCTGACCCATGCGCAGGCGACCGCCGAGAAGCGATCGCCGATCTGCGGGAGCCGCGTGACGGTTGACGTCGGACTGGACGATGACGGCCGCGTAAAAGAGGTCGGGCTGCTGGTGCGTGCCTGTGCGCTGGGCCAGGCATCGTCGTCGCTGTTGGCGGCGAACATCGTCGGCAGGACCCCCGAAGAGTTGGCCGCGGCGCGCGATGCGCTGACCGCATGGCTGGCGCGCGAGGGGGATACGCCCGACTGGCCGGGGATCGACGTGTTCACGCCGGCGCTCGACTATACCGCGCGGCACCCCTCCATCCGGCTGGCGTTCGAGGCGGCGGCGGAGGCCGCATTCGCGGCGCGCGCGGAGACGGCCGATGCATGAGGCGGCGGAGGGCGTGTCGATGCTGCGCGACGGGATGATCCTGCTGGGCTTCGGCCTGGGGTTCGTGCTGTTGTTCCGGCGGCTGGGCCTGGGTGCGACGCTGGGGTTCCTGGTCGCGGGGGCGGTCGTCGGACCGCATGTTCTCAGCCTCGTCGGCGATGCCGAATCGAAGATGGGGATCGCCGAACTCGGCATCACCTTGCTGCTGTTCGTCGTCGGGCTGGAGCTGAACCCCAGCCGGCTGTGGCGGATGAAGCAGGAGATTTTCGGGCTGGGGTTGCTGCAGGTCGTCGCCTGCGGGCTCGCCGTCACGGCGGTGATCTGGGCGTTCGCGCATTTCTCGATCCCCGCCGCCTTTGCTTTGGGGCTGCCGCTTGCGCTGTCGTCGACGGCGCAGGTGCTGCCGATGCTGCAATCGTCGGGACGGTTGCGCACGCCGTTCGGCGAGCGGGCGTTTTCGATCCTGCTGTTCCAGGACCTGTCGATCGTGCCGCTGATCACGATCGTCGCGGCGATGAGCCGCAATCCCGCCGATGCGGGCGGGCCGCCGGGGTGGCTGCTGGCGCTGTACACGGTCGCGGCGGTGGTCGGGTTGATACTGGCGGGGCGGTTCCTGCTGCGGCCGCTGTTCCGGCTGATCGGCAATCTGGGCGAGCGCGAGATGTTCGTGTTCGCGGCGCTGTTCACCGTCATCGCCAGCGCGGCGCTGATGGAGGCGCTTGGGCTGTCGACCGCGCTGGGTGCGTTCATCGCAGGCGTGATGTTGGCGGACAGCCCTTACCGGCATGAGCTGGAGGCGGATGTCGAGCCGTTCCGGTCGATCCTGCTCGGGCTTTTCTTCCTGGCGGTCGGCATGCTGCTGGACCTGCAGGCGATCGCCGAGCGGCCGTTCTTCGTCGCGGCGATGGCGGTGGCGCTGATCGTCACCAAGACTGCGGTCATCACCGGCATCGGCATGGCCTTCAAGATGACGTGGCGCAGCGCGCTAGCGCTGGGGCTGCTGCTGAGCCAGGGCGGCGAGTTCGGCTTCGTGCTGTTCGCGCAGGCGCAGTCGGGCTTCCTGATCGCGCCCGAGGCGGCGAGCCTGTTCGGCGCGATCATCACGCTGTCGATGGCGACGACGCCGTTCCTGATGGCGGCAACCAAGCGGTTCCGTGAGGAGCCGATCGCCAAGGACGAACCGCGCGACGGCCCGACGGCGGACGGCGCCAACGCGATCATCGTCGGCTATGGGCGGTTCGGCCAGACGGTGGGGCAGATGCTGCTGGCGCAGGACATCCCCGTCACGCTGATCGACACCGATATCGAGATGATCGACATCGCCGGCGAGTTCGGCGCCAAGGTCTATTATGGCGACGGCACGCGTATCGATCTGCTGCGGCAGGCGGGTGCGGCGGAGGCGGAGCTGATCCTGTTCTGCATGGACGGCGACCAGATCGATGCCGAAATGCTGGAGGGCATTCACGAGGCGTTCCCGCAGGCGGCGATCTACGTCCGCGCATTCGACCGGCGGGCGCTGGTGCGGCTGAAGAAGAGTTCGGCCGTGTACGTCGTGCGCGAGGTGCTCGAATCGGCGATCAAGATGGCGCGCGTCGCGATGCGCGACCTGGGCATCGGGCAAGCCGATATCGATCGCGCCGAGGACATGTACCGCAGCCGCGACAAGGAACGGCTGCGCATCCAGATCGAGGCGGGCGACCTGCGCGCGGCACGGGCGCTGGTCGCCGAACAGCAACCCTGGGGGAATGACCCGCGATGATCCTTGGCCTGCTTGCCGCGCTGTCGGGCGCCATCGCCGTCGCTGCCGGGGCGTTCGGGGCGCATGGCGCGAGCGGCCCGGCGGTTGAATGGCTGAAGACCGGGGGGCAGTATCAGCTGATCCATGCGGTGGCGGCGCTGGTCGCGCTGCGGTTCGAGGCGCGGGGGCCGGCGTGGCTGTTCGTTGCCGGGTCGGCGATCTTTGCGGGGACGCTGTACCTGATGGCGCTGGGGGCGCCGCGGTGGCTGGGCGCGGTGACGCCGATTGGTGGCACGCTGCTGATTATCGGGTGGTTGTGGTTTGCCTGGGGGTTGCGGGGGGCTTAATCTCCGATCGATCGCGAGTGCCCGTCGCCCCAGCGAAGGCTGGGGCCTCCCGCGGCTAAGGTCGTACGCTATCGGCCAGAGATCCCAGCCTTCGCTGGGATGACGAATATGGAGACGACGCTACCAGCCCCCGCTCAGGCAAAACCATAGCGCTTCGCGCGTGCCGCGATCGTCTTGCTGAGCGCCTGCGCTGCGGCGAGGTCGCGATCGCCGTCGGCGGTGCGGCCGAGGTGGCGTTTGGCGAGGCCGCGGCCGTAGAGCGCCCAGACCAGCTTGGGATTGATCGCCAGCGCGGCGGTGAAATCGCTGATGGCGGCGTCATAGGCGCCCTGGCGGAAAGCGACGAGGCCGCGGCCGTCGAGGTAGTTGGCGTCTGTCGGCACGGCGTGGACGGCGGCGGTGCAGTCGGCCTTGGCGGCGTCCATGTCCTTGTTGGCGAGCAAGCGTGCCCAGCAGCGGCCGTTCTGCGCTTCCGGCCGACGCGCGTCCTCGCGATGGCTGGCGAGCCACAGGTCGTATTGGCCGATGGCGGCGTCGAACGCATCCGACTGGAGGTAGAGCTGCCCCATCCAGAGGCGCTGGTTGTCCTCCTTGGGCAGGCGGCCGGCGGCATCGTCGAGGTCGCTGATCGCGCCGGCATCGTTACGCGAGCGCATCCTGAGTTCGGCGCGCAGCAGCCGGGCGCGGACGTCGGCGGGATCGAGCGCGAGCGTCGTGCCGAGGTCGTCCATCGCCAGCACGGGGCGGCGATCGGCGATATAGGCGAGCGCGCGCTGGCGGACGTAGCGCGGTTCCTTGGGCGCCAGCGCGACGGCGTGGCCGAAGGCATCGATCGCGCCCGACAGGTCGTGCTGCGTCTGGAGCATCGCACCGCGCTGGCTGTAGCCTTCTGCGGTCGTCGGCGCGGCGGCATCGACGCCGCCGACCGCGGCGATCTGGCTGGCCGCATCGATGTGCGATTTGGTGTCGAACAGCCGGCCGCCGGTATAGGTGAAGTATATGCGGTGCTGCACGTTCGATACGTACAGCCGGTGCGAGACGAACCAGTCGGCGCCGAGCAGCATGTCGTCGTCGAACGACGGCCCGAGATCCGCGAAGTGCAGGCGGACGTTGTGCAATTCCTCGTTGCCGATCTTCAGCAGCGCGAAATGGCCGATCCAGCCTTGCGTGACGTGGCGGCCGATGCCGGTTTCCCAGCCCGAGGTCTCCACGCCCGGATCGCCGGGGTGGACGCCCGCGCGCGCCGCGGCCTTCAGCGTCAGCACCGTCTGCGCTGCGCCGGTATCGAAGACGGTGCGCAGCTTCGCGCCGTTCAGTTCGGTGGTGCCGACGGTGTGAGACAAGGCGCTCTGGCGCACGTCGATGGGAATTTCGAAGAAGGGCTTGCCTTGCGTCCAATAGGCCATGGCGAGCTTGCCGCAGCCCTGTGCGCGGAACAGGCGGACGGCGCCGCCGGGCAGATCATATTCGACGTCGCCGATGCTGAGGACGTTCTGGCCGAGTAGGCCGGTCTGGCCGACGTCGGTGCCACCGACGAGGAACTGGACCTGCGGGATATCGGCTCCGGCGAGGCCGAAGTGGCGGACGGTCGCGAGATCGACGTCCGATTCGCCGCCGATCCCCTTCATGCGCAGACCGACGGGTGCGGGCTGGAGATGAAGGCCGAACGCCTTGGCAACGGGCGCCGGCATCATGCTGTACGAGGCGCCGCTGTCGAGGATGAAGGGAGCGGGCTTGCCGTCGATCGTGGTCTGCACGATCGGGCGCCAGCCCTGCATGGTGATCGGCAGGTTCGCGAGGATGCCGGCCTTGCAGGTGGCAGCCTGGGCGGGGGCGATGGCGGTGGCGGCCAGGAGGGTGGCGGCGATCGCCGATGCCGTGATGTGCCGCGCCATGTGCTGTCCCCCCAGATGTGTGTCGGGGGAGGGTAGAGGGGGAAGCTGACAAGTGGCTTACGGCGGTGGGTGTGAGGTGGCGGTTGCCCCAAGCGCGCCGTCACCCCGGACTGGTTCCGGGGTCCACTCTGCGGCGAGGGGGGTGGTTCGAGCCTCTTGCCTTCCCCGTGCGGCCCGGTGGACCCCGGAACTAGTCCGGGGTGACGGAGCGTGGGGGATAGGCCGCGGCGTTATCGCTTCTTGCGGCAGGCGTCGGAGCAATAGACGACGTTGTCCCAGTCGCGCGCCCACTTCTTGCGCCATGTGAAGGGGCGTTCGCAGGTGGGGCAGACCTTGGTCGGCAGGTCGCGCTTGGCGGTGCCGTTGGGCATCAGCGCGGCTGCCGGTCCAGGAACGCCGCGACGTCGGTCAGGTCGACGGTCTTGTCGAGATAGGTTTGGCCGATGCCGCGGGCGAGAAGGAAGGGGAGGGTGCCGGCCGCCATCTTCTTGTCGTGGCGCATATGATCGACGAGGCGCGCGCCGCTGGCGGCGATGCCGGCGGCGGCTAGGCCGTCGGGCAGGCCGACGGCGCGCATGTGGGCGGCGACGCGGGCGGCGTCGTCGGACGGGCACAGGCCGTGCGCGGCGGAATAGGCGAAGGCGAGCGCGCAGCCGGCGGCGACGCCCTCGCCATGGATCAGGCTGCCGTCGAAGCCGGCTTCCGCCTCCAGCGCGTGGCCGAAGGTGTGGCCGAGATTGAGCAGCGCGCGCGTGCCGTTGGTTTCGTGTTCGTCGGCGGCGACGATGCGCGCCTTGGCGGCGACCGCATGCGCGATGGCATAATGGCGCGCCGCCGGATCGCCGGTGAGCAGGGCGGCGCCGTTCGCTTCGCACCAGGCGAAGAAGGCGGGATCGTCGATCAGGCCGTATTTGACGACCTCGGCATAGCCGGCGCGCACCTCGCGCAAGGGGAGCGTGTCGAGCACGGTCGGATCGATCAGCACCAATGCGGGCTGGTGGAATGCACCGATCAGGTTCTTGCCCGCGGCGGTGTTGATCGCGGTTTTGCCGCCGACCGAGCTGTCGACCTGCGCCAGCAGGGTGGTGGGCACCTGCACGAAGCCGCAGCCGCGCTTCAGGATGGCGCAGGCGAAGCCGACGAGGTCGCCGATCACACCGCCACCGATCGCGATGACATGGTCGCCGCGCTCGACGCCGAGACCGAGCAGCCGGTCGCACAGCTGGCTGAGATGCGGCCAGCTCTTGGTGCCCTCACCCGGCGGCAGGACGATCGTCTCGCTGGCGACACCGGCCGCGGCGAGACTGTCTCGCACGGTGTCGGCATGAGGCAGGACGTGGTCGTCGGTGACGATCGCCATGGTGCGGCCGCGGGCGAGCGGGGCGAGGTGGTCTGCGGCGCGCGCGAGCAGGCCGTCCTCGATCAATATGGGGTAGCTGCGGTCGCCCAGTTCGACCGTGACGCGCGCACTCATGCCGCTTTCCCCGGCTGACGGATCGCCTTCAGGATCGCATTGACGGTGGTTTCGTGCGGCGACTTGTTGCTCGTGATGTGGATATGCGCCTCGGCATAGATCGGGTTGCGGATCGCGGCGAGCTCGGCCAGCACCGCGCGGGGGTTCTTGCCGCGCAGCAGCGGGCGGGTGTCGCGCCGGCCGACGCGCTCGGCGAGCACGTCGGGATGCGCGTGCAGCCAGATGGCGGTCGACGATTCGAGGATCAGCGCACGCGTATCAGGATTGATGAAGGCGCCGCCGCCGGTCGCGATGACCTTGGGCGAGCCGTCGATCAGCCGGGCGATGACGCGGCGTTCGCCGTCGCGAAAATACGCCTCGCCGAAGCGTTCGAAGATTTCGGAGACGGTCATGCCCGCCGCCTCCTCGATCGCGTGATCGGCATCGACGAAGGGCAGGTGAAGGCGGGCGGCGAGACGACGCCCCACGGTCGACTTGCCGACCCCCATCAGCCCGACGAGCACGATCGCGCGTGGCGGTTTCGCGGGGGTATGATCGTCGGACGGGGGAACAGCGCTTTGCAACATCGGTCTCGGCGCTATACAGCGGGTCAGGACGGGGCAACAGCTCCGGTTTGCGTTTACGTGTTGCAAGGTACGGTATGTCCCGCTTCGTCCTTTCCGTCATCGTCGTTCTCGTGGTGATCGTCGGTGGCCTGTTCCTGCTCGCCGGTCGGGCCTCCGAACGGCCGCAGACCCATGTCGAGAAGGCCGTGACGCTTGCCAACCTCAGCTAGGACGCGCGTCCGCCTGCTGGCCCGTGGTGCGGCGCTGACGGCGATCGCGGTCGCGGCAGTGCCGGCATTCACCTCCGCCATCGGGCAGGAGCGTCCCGAATCGATTCTGCCGCCGGGGTTCGGCGAGCCGGCGTCGCAGCCCGCTGCGCGGCCGACGCCGGCACGCACGGGCGCGTCCACGGCGCCGGTGCCGGCCGCGAGTGGCACGCCGGCGTCCGGTCCGGCGGGCGGCACCGGCATGGTGCAGCCGTTGCCCAGCGATACGCCGACGCCGGTCGCCAGCGCGACGCCCACCCCGGTGGCGACGATCGATCCGTCAGTGCTGGCGCAATATGAGATGCCGGCCTTTGCGCGGCGTTCGCTCGACCGGGTCGGTCCGGCGGGCGTGCGCGAGGGCGGGCTGGAGGCGAATGCCTTCGCCGGCGCGGACGGGCGCTTTGCCGAGGCGCTGATGCGCCGGGTCGGCGCGCCGCTGCCGTCGCGTTGGCTGTCGATCCTGCTGCGGCGAACGCTGGCGGCGCAGCTCGACACGCCGGAGCATGTCGATGGCGCGGACTTCGCCGCCGAGCGCGCGTGGCTGTTGCTGCGCATGGGCGAATCGGTGGCGGCGAGGGCCGTGGCGCAGAGCGTCGACAATGCGAACTACACGCCGAAACTGTATCAGGTCGCGATGAATACCGCGCTCGCCACGGGGGATCCGGGCGAGCTGTGCGGGATCGCCGACGCGGGCCTCGCCGCGACGCACGAGCGCGGCTGGACGATGGCGCAGGCGATGTGCGCGGCTCTCGCCGCCGAGCCGGGCCGCGCCAAGACGCTGCTCGCCGCGGCGAAGCGGCGTAACGTCGCGAGCGGCATCGATTATCAGCTGGCACAGAAGGTGGTCGGCGCAGGCCCCGATGGCGGGCAGGCGGTGACGATCGAATGGGCGGGCGTCGACGTGCTGACCGCGTGGCGCTTCGGCCTCGCGATCGCGACCGGCGTGACCGTGCCCGATGCGTTGTTCGCGACGACCGGGCAGCAGGCGCGCTATTGGTATGCGCTGTCGCCGAGCGTGCCGCTGGGCGACCGTGTGCCCTATGCCGAGGCGGCGGCCGGACAGGGCGTGCTGTCGTCGGCGGCGTTGGTCGATCTGTACGGCGCGGTGGACGGCGCCAACGACATGCCGAGCGGCGCGGCGGCTGCGGCGAACGATCTGCGCGCGGCCTATGTCGGCAATGACGTCGATACGCGGCTGGCCGCGATGCGGCGGCTGTGGGGCGGGGACAATAAGGGCGCCGAGCCGTCCTATGCACGGCTGGTGCTGACCGCGCGCGCAGCGGGGCGCCTACCGGCGCGGCTGGGCGTCGAGGATGCGCGCTATGTCGTCGCGTCGATGCTGACCGCCGGTCTCGATCGCACCGCGACGCGCTGGCGCCCGGCGGTGGAAGAGGGGGGCGACGCCTGGGCGATGATCGCGGTGGCCGATCCCGATATGACGGGGCAATTGAGCTATCGTCAGCTGTCCTCCTATGTCGGGCGCGGGGATGCGGCGCTGAAGCAGCGGCTGTTCTTTGCCGGACTGGCCGGGCTCGGGCGGCTGTCTGCCGACGACATCGAGCGGGCGGCCAAGGCGCTGGACGTGCGGATCGGTGCCGAGAACACTTGGACGCGGGCGATCGATCGCGCGGCGGCCGACGGGCAGCAGGGCATGGTCGTGGTGCTCGCCGCGATCGGCATGCAGACGCCGCGTTGGGACGGCGTGCCGCCCGCCATGCTCTATCGCATCGTCGGCGCGCTGCGCGCCGTCGGGCTGGAGGGCGAGGCGCGGATGATCGCGGCCGAGGCGCTGGCGCGGGCCTGATCGCCGGGATCATGGCCACCGACCGCGCGCTGATCGAGCGGTTCCTCGAGATGCTGGCTGCCGAAGCCGGGGCCGCGGCGAATACGATCGCGGCCTATCGCAGCGACCTGTCGCTGGCGTCCGAGGTGTTGGGCGGCGGGCTGGTGCAGGCGGATGCGGCGGCGTTGCAGCGGCTGGCGGAGGAATGGCGCGCGCTGGCGAAGAGCAGTGTGGCGCGCAAATCGGCGGCGTTGCGACGCTTCTATGCCTTTCTGGTCGACGAGGGGCATCGCGCGGACGATCCGGGGGCAGCCTTGCCCCGGCCGGGAACGGCGCGACCGCTGCCAAAAGTACTGAGCGTCGGCGACGTCGATGCGCTGTTCGCGGTGATCGCCGATCGGCTGGCGGCGGCGATGCCGACCCGCGCCGACCTGCGGCTCGCGGCGCTCATCGAGCTGCTCTACGGATCGGGGCTGCGTGCGACCGAGCTGGTGAGCTTGCCGCGCAATGCCATTCACCCCGACCGGCCGTTCCTGATCCTGAAGGGCAAGGGCGGGCGCGAGCGGCTGGTACCGATCTCCGATCGCGCGCGTGCCGCGGTGGCGGCGTGGCGGGTGCATGTCGCGGCGGATAGCGCGTGGCTGTTCCCGTCGGGCAAGGGCCATCTGACGCGGGTGCGCCTGTAT
The DNA here is from genome assembly GCF_043498045.1 of Sphingomonas sp. S6. Classification (NCBI taxonomy): domain Bacteria; kingdom Pseudomonadati; phylum Pseudomonadota; class Alphaproteobacteria; order Sphingomonadales; family Sphingomonadaceae; genus Sphingomonas; species Sphingomonas sp. S6. The sequence goes on along the minus strand of NZ_JBIEOE010000001.1, from coordinate 687,634 downwards.
CAGCTGGTGAAGGCGCTGGCGGCGGAGGCGGGCATCCCGCCCGATCGGGTCAGTCCGCACGTCCTGCGCCATGCCTTTGCGACGCATCTGCTGGCCGGTGGCGCCGATCTGCGCGCGTTGCAGGCGATGCTGGGCCATGCCGATATCGCAACGACTGAAATCTACACGCATGTCGACGCCAGCCGCCTCGTTGCGCTGGTCAACACGCGCCATCCGCTGGCCGACCCGGATCGTCGCGACAGCGCCACGCGTTGACGCGACGGGCTGTGGCCCGTAACCGGCGGCGCTATGGCGAGCTTCCTCGAATTTGAAAAACCGATTGCCGAACTGCAGGGCAGGATCGACGAACTGCGGGCGACCGCGGCGGATGGCACCGTGGACATCGCTGCCGATCTGGTGCGGCTGCAGGGCAAGTCGGACAAGCTGCTGCGCGATACCTTCGCGAAGCTGACCCCGTGGCAGAAGACGCAGGTCGCGCGGCATCCCGAGCGCCCGCATTTCAAGGATTATGTCGCCGGGCTGTTCGAGGAATTCGTGCCGCTGGCCGGCGACCGCGCCTTTGCCGACGATCAGGCGATCATGGGCGGCTTCGCGACCTTTCGCGGACAGAAGGTGATGGTGATCGGCCACGAAAAGGGCTCCGACACCGCGACCCGGCTGCGCCACAATTTCGGCATGGGCAAACCCGAAGGCTATCGCAAGGCGATCCGGCTGGTCGAGATGGCCGACCGGTTCGGCCTGCCGGTGGTGACGCTGGTCGACACGATGGGCGCCTTCCCCGGCATCGAGGCGGAAGAGCGCGGCCAGGCCGAGGCGATCGCGCGCTCGACCGAGGCGTGTCTGGCCGCGGGCGTCCCCGTGGTCGCCGCGATCGTCGGCGAAGGCGGATCTGGCGGCGCCATTGCGCTCGCCGCGGGCAATCGCGTGCTGATGTTCGAACATGCCATCTATTCGGTCATCAGCCCCGAAGGCTGTGCGTCGATCCTGTGGCGCACCGCGGACAAGGCGGCGGAGGCGGCCGAGGCGATGCGCGTGACCGCGCAGGATCTCAAGACCTTCGGCGTGATCGACACGATCGTGCCCGAGCCGCTGGGCGGTGCCCACCGCGATCCGGCCGAGGCGATCCGCCTGCTGGGCGACGCGCTGCGCGACGCTCTGGCGTCGCTGTCGGGCCGCGATGCCGCGACGCTGCGGCGCGAGCGGCGCGAGAAGTTCCTGGCGATGGGGCGGCTGTAGGCGCGGCGCCGACCGTCCGATTCGAAGGGCGGGGGCTTTGTGAGGGTGATCCAACCGCCGCAGGCGCGTCACCTCGCCGAGGTCTGGGGTCTATCGCGGCTCTTGGCTCGCGCGCCAATAGGGAGATCCCAGCCTGCGCTGGGATGACGTTTGGGCACCGCACATACGAAAAGGGCGGCGAACCGGTGAGGTCCGCCGCCCTGTTTCGTTCGATCGAACTTTAACGCTTAGGTGGCGCTCATGTTCGACGAGACGTTGTTGAAGGTCGTGGTCAGCTTGGTGCCCAGGCCCTTCATCGCAGCAATGGCGGCGACGGCGATCAGCGCGGCGATCAGGCCGTACTCGATGGCGGTGGCGCCCTTGCTGTTCTTGATGAACTTACGAATCGCTAGCATTCCGGTCTCCATGTTCGAACTTCAGTCACCCGGCTGAACCGGAAATCCGGAGCAGCGAGGACGGATGTACGGGGGCGAGGTTGCCAAAGGTTTAAGACGGTCTGCTAAGGCATTGCTCAAAACGGCGGATTTCCGCGGATTGTCAGCCTGCCTTGGAGACCTGGTCGGACACGTTGGTCCACATGTTCACGGTGACGCCGGCGACACCTCGCAGCGCGACGATCATGACCAGCACGACGAGGGCGAGAATCAGTCCATATTCGACCGCTGTCGCACCGCGCGCGTTGCGCAGGGCCGGAGCCAGTCGCCGGACAAGACGACGAAGGAACGCACGCGCTGTCATGGCGTCGGCGATAGGGGGAAGCGCTTAAGAAATGGTCGACACACGTAACGATTTCAGTGAGAAAGGTGTCGCGCTGCTGCCGGTGGTGGCGGCGGCGCTGCTGGATGACGCGGGGCGCGTGCTGTTGCAGCGGCGTCCGCCGGGCAAGCAGATGGCGGACCTGTGGGAGTTTCCCGGCGGCAAGATCGATCCCGGCGAACGCCCCGAGGCCGCGCTGGTTCGCGAACTGTCCGAGGAGCTCGGCATCGTCGTCGATCAGGAAGACTGCGTTCCGCTGACCTTCGCCAGCGCGCCGCTGGGCGAGCGGCACCTGTTGCTGCTGCTGTACGTGATTCGCAACTGGCAGGGTGATCCGCAGGCGCTGGAGGCGACCGAGCTGGCGTGGGTCGCGCCTGGGGCGATGCGCGATCTGTCGATGCCGCCCGCCGACGTTCCGCTGGTGGCGATGCTGGATCGGTGGTTGGCCGGAAACGATGCAATCGGCGGTTGACGCAACGGGGAAAACCGATCATCAGCCGCCCTCCCGCATCGAGGCGCGATGGCGGAGTGGTGACGCAGAGGACTGCAAATCCTTGCACCCGGGTTCGATTCCCGGTCGCGCCTCCAGATGCGGGATGGCAGATGCCGGGACGGGGGCTTAGCCCTCGTCCGGCATCTTCACGCGGGCGGCGTCGCGCGCCAGCAGCATCGGGCGCAGGCGGATGCCCAGACAGATCACCGTCGGCCAGAACAGCGTGTTGACGATGTCCGTCGTCGTGTCGGCCCAGCGCCACGATCCGAAGTTCAGCCGGTCCATGATCTCGTTGAACGCCTCCGCCGCGGCGACGAACGACCAGGGGACGAAACTGCCGAGCGAGCGACGGGTGACGATCCGGGCGACCATCAGCACCGCCATGCCAGCGTGGATGTGCAGGATGGTATCGGGCAGCCCGGTGCCGTCGCCGATCCAGTCGATGAATTTGTGATAGATTTCGGGGATCATGGCGCGGCCATAAGGCCTTGCGGCCGCGCTGACCATCCGCGGACGATTGCGGCCCGTCCCATGCATCCGCCGCTTGGCGCGACGGACCGCGCGCGATACAAGCCGGACTGTCACGAAGTGTATTGCGCAGCTAATACGGTTGTGCGAGAGGGGTCATCATGAACGTCAGCATCGATAACGGTCTGGGTAATGCGGCGGCATCGGAGGCGATGCGCCATGCGATGGTCGCCAGCCAGTTGCGGACCAATGCGGTGAACGATCAGCGCGTGCTGGTCGCGATGAACACGCTGCCGCGCGAGGCCTTCGTGCCCGCCGAGGCGCGCGCCATCGCCTATCGCGACACGGCGCTGCCGGTAGCCGGCGGCCGGGCGATCAACCTGCCGATGGTCACCGGCCGGCTGCTGACCGAAGCCTATCTGCAAAAAGGCGACCGGGTGCTGCTGATCGGCGCTGCGGGTGGCTATACCGCCGCGATCCTGGCGCAGATCGTTGCCGAGGTGGTGGCGGTCGAAGAGGATGCAGGCCTTGCCGGGCTGGCGAAGGACGCGCTGGCGGGAACGCCGAACGTCACGCTGATCGAGGGGACGCTGGCCCAGGGCCATGATGCGGGTGCGCCATATGACGTGCTGATCGTCGACGGTGCGGTAGAGCACCTGCCCGACGCGCTGGTCGATCAGGTCGCGGCCGGTGGTCGCGTCGTCACCGGCATCGTCGATCGCGGCGTTACGCGTCTGGCGACGGGGCGCAAGACCGAAGGCGGGTTCGGCCTATCGCCGTTCCTCGATTGCGATTGCGTGGTGCTGCCGGGCTTTGCAAAGCCTAAGGCATTTACATTCTAGAATAACTTAGTGGGGGGATGATGCGAGGATTGCTGCTGGGGAGCGTGGCGCTGGTCGGACTGGCGATGTCGGCAATGCCGGCGGAGGCAGAGACACTGCGCGATGCGCTCGCCAAGGCCTATGCGTCGAACCCCACGTTGACCGGGCAGCGCGCGGCACAGCGTGCGACGGATGAGACGGTGCCGATCGCGCGGGCGAGCGGGCTGCCGGGTGTCGCCGCAACCGGCTCCGTCACGGACAACATCCTGCAGGCGAACAACAACTTCCTCAATCCCGAGCGCAGCGGCAACGGTGCGCTCAACCTGTCCGTACCGTTGTTTCAGGGCGGCGCGGTGAAGAATGCGGTGCGCGCGGCCGAAACACGCGTCGATGCGGGGCGGGCGACGCTGCGTGGCGTGGAGGCGTCGACCTTCACCAACGTCGTTGCGGCGTACATGAACGTCATCCGCGACGAGGCGATCACCTCGCTCAATCAGCAGAATGTGCGCGTGCTGGAGGTGAACCTGCAGGCGAGCAAGGATCGCTTCCAGGTCGGCGACCTGACCCGCACCGACGTCGCCCAGTCCGAGGCGCGGCTGGCGCTCGCCCGCGCGCAATTGCAGCAGGCCGAGGCGCAGCTGATCTCTAGCCGCGAGAATTATGTCGCGGTGGTGGGTACCCCGCCCGTCGCGCTGGAGCAGCCGCCGGCGCTGCCCAAGCTGCCCGCATCGCCCAATGAGGCGGTGAGCGAGGCCCTGAACCTCAACCCGAATCTGATCGCCGCGCGGCGTCAGGCCGATGCGACGCGCTATGACATCAACGTCGCGCGCGCGAACCGGCTACCCAAGCTGTCGGCGGTGACGGGCGGGACCTATTTCACCTATCTGGGATCGCTGCCGCCGGCATCCGTGGCGCAGGGCGTGCCCAATTCCGGCACCGCCGCAACCGCCGGGCTGCAGTTCTCGCTGCCGATCTTCCAGGGCGGTCGTCCCGCCGCACAGGTGCGGCAGGCGGAGGCGCAGCGCAGCCAGGCTCTCGAGGCGGTAACCGCGACCGAGCGCAATGTGATCGCGCAGGCGCGGTCTGCTTATGCCGTCTGGCAATCCTCGCAGCAGGTGATCGCCTCGTCCGAGACAGCGGTCAACGCCAACAAACTGAGCCTGGAGGGCGTGCGCGCCGAGAACAGCGTCGGCACGCGCACCGTGCTCGAAATCCTCAATGCCGAGCAGGAATTGCTCAACAGCCAGGTGACGCTGGTGAGCGCGCGGCGTGATGCCTATGTCGCAGGCTTCGCGCTGCTGGCGGCGATGGGCCATGCCGAGGCACGCGATCTGGGGCTGGAGGGCGGCGCGCTTTACGATCCGGTGCTCAACTACAAGCGCGTGCGCAACCGGATCAACGACTTCGCGGGCGACGGCGAGCCGGAGCCGGTCGCCACCTCGACGGCGCAGACGCCGGCACAGACCGCCACCGTCGCGCGGAACTTCGACCCGATGCTCGATACGCCGGTTGACAGAAGCCCGGCGTTAACCACAGGTGCGTCCTCGCCGAACCGCCAGTGACGGCGGTAAGAACTCGGGGCAGGGACACAAGAGGGCAATGGGGGACATGAGCGCCGAACCGTCGATGGAAGAGATCCTTTCGTCGATCAAACGGATCATCGCCGAAGAAGGCGAGGGCACGCAGGCGCGTGCCCGCCGGGCGCGTGCCGCACCGCAGCCGATCGAGCCGGAACCCGAAGAGGTGCTGGAGCTGAGCGATCCGATGCCGCATTCGCGGATGGAGCCGGCGCGGGTCGAACAGCCGCGCGTCGAGCGCGAGATGGCGCGGGTCGCTGCACCGCAGCCGGTCGCCCAGCCGGCGCCCCAGCCCGTCGCGCCGCCGCAGCCCGCGCCCCAGCCTGTCGCGCAACCCGCGCCCCACCATTATGCACCGGAGCCCGAGCCTGCGCCGCAACCCGCGCAACCTCCGCGGCCCGCACCCGTTGAGCCTGCAATGTCGGACGAACCCATTTTGTCCCAGCGCGCCGCCGCGGCGAGCCTGGGGTCGCTCGAAACGCTGAGCAAGCTGCTGGTCAAGCCCGAGCCGGACAGCGACGGCACGCTGGAGGGGCTGGTCCGCGAGATGCTGCGCCCGATGCTGCGCAGCTGGCTCGACACGCATCTGCCCGAGATGGTCGAGACGATGGTCGCGCGCGAGATCGCCAAGATAACCGCGCAGATGCGCTGAGGCCGTCGATGGGGAGGGGCATGGCGGCGACGTGGCGCCCATCGCAGCCCCGCCCTGACTTGCCACCGTCACGGGCTTTGCGTAGCGATCGGTGATGACCAAAGCCTCTCAGATCGTTTCCGAACTCGACCGCCTCTACCGCGCCTCCGTCGACCGCCTGCAAGCGGCCCTCAATACCTATCTGACCGACGGCACGCCGCCGTCGCCGCAGAGCCGCCTCGACGGCTCGTTCGCCTATCCCGTCATCCGCCTGCGCTACGCCGCGACCGGCGACCGGCCGGCGCCGCTGCGATCGTTCGGGCGGCTGGTGTCGCCGGGCGACTATACGATCAGCGTCACCAAGCCCGCGCTGTTTGCGGATTATCTGACCGAACAGCTGACTTTGCTGATCGAGGATTATGACGTCGAGGTCGAGGCGGTGCCGGGGCGGCAGGAAATTCCGTTCCCCTATGTGCTCGATCCGGGTCATGCGCTGAGCCTCGACACCGTGTCCGCGACCGAGCTGGCGCGGCATTTCCCCGCGACCGAGCTGGCGCATATCGGCGACGAGATCGCCGATGGCCTGTGGATCGCCGAAGGGGGCAGCCGGCCGCTGGCGCTGTTCGACGCGCTGCGCACCGATTTCAGCCTGGCGCGCCTGCGTCATTATATGGGGACGCCGTCCGAGCATACGCAGCGCTTCGTGCTGTTCACGAACTATCACCGCTATGTCGATGAATTCGTTCGCTGGGGTGCGTCGCAGCTGGGGGAGGGATCGCGCTTCACGGCTTTGTCGGGTGCCGGCAATATCGTGATCGACAAGCCCGGCGACGTCGACAAGCTGGTCAACGACAGCGCGTGGCGGCGGCATCAGATGCCGGCCTATCACCTGATGGCGGACGACCGCACCGGCATTACGCTGGTGAACATCGGCGTCGGGCCGTCGAACGCGAAGACGATCTGCGATCACCTCGCCGTGATGCGGCCCGAAGCGTGGCTGATGATCGGCCATTGCGGCGGCCTGCGCCCCAGCCAGCGGATCGGCGACTATGTGCTGGCGCACGCCTATCTGCGCGACGACCATGTGCTCGACGACGTGCTGCCGCCCGAAATTCCGGTGCCGGCGATCGCCGAAGTGCAGCAGGCGCTGGCCAAGGCGTCGGAGATCATTTCCGGCCAGTCGGGCGAGGAATTGAAGCGGCGTCTGCGGACGGGCACGATCGTGACCACCGACGATCGCAACTGGGAATTGCGCTATTCGGCGTCGGCGCTGCGCTTCTCGCTCAGCCGCGCCGTCGGCATCGACATGGAGTCGGCGACGATCGCGGCGCAGGGCTATCGCTTCCGCGTGCCGTACGGGACGCTGCTGTGCGTGTCCGACAAGCCGCTGCATGGCGAGTTGAAGCTGCCGGGGCAGGCCAATCGCTTCTACGAGCGGGCGATCAGCGAGCATATGCGGATCGGTATCGAGGCATGCGAGCAGTTGCGGCTGGAGGGGGATCGCCTGCACAGCCGGAAGCTGCGCGCGTTCGACGAGCCGCCCTTCCGCTAAGCCATTGAAATGACGTCTACGAGCGGCGGGCCGGGAAACGATCCGCCGCACGTGCGTTACGCCTCCGAATCAATCAGGGAGCCGTATCGTGGCCGACGACACCGACACGCCCAAGACCGACACCCCCGCCGCCACGCCGCGCCGTCGTGCGCCGCGCAAGGCGAGCACGACCCGTTCCACCGCCGCGAAGACCGGCACGACTAAGCCACGCGCGCCGCGTAAGGCTGCGGCGCCATCGACCGTCGAGAAGGTCGAGACGGCGATCAGCGATGCGGCCACCAAGACGACGCGTCGCGCTCGCACGGCGGTGACCAAGGCGGAAGGCGCCGTCGCATCGGCCGCCAAGGCGGTGAAGCCGCGGTCGAGCAAGCGCGCGGCGCCGCGCCCGGCGTCCAAGAAGCCGGCGACGAAGGCCACGGGAAAAAGCGGCGATCTGCTGAGTGGTAAATGGGGCGTCGCCGCAGTCGGTGCCGGTGTTGCGGCCGTGGGCGCCGCCGCGGCGGCTGCGTTGCTGACGCTGCGGGGCAGCACCCCGAAGGACAAGGACGCCGGTCGCAAGGCGCATGCGCCGGACGGCGAGGACGCCTCCGCCTCGTTCCAGGCGGGCATCGCCGACGAGAATACGATCCCCGAAAAGGTGTGATACGCGCCGCGCGGTCCCGATGGGATCGCGCGGCGGATCAATGACATTGCCGCTGCCCCGTTTTCCGTTCTACACGTCGGAGGCCACGCCCGCTGGAGCGGCGTGATGAGGGGTGAGCGTTGATCCAGCTTTCGGTGATGACGGCGGTCGTGTGCGGCGCAGTGCTCGCGCTGCTCGTCGGCGGTGCGGGCTACGCACTGTTCGTCGGCCGGCGGCTGGCGGCCGAGGCCGACGATGCTAGCGCACGCGTCCGCGAGGCCGAGGCGCTGCGTAGCGTATCGCCTGCGCTTGCGATGCTGGTGCGGGCGGATGGCCGGGTCGAAATGCCGCCGCGGCTGGTCGATTGGCTCGGTCTGGCCGTCGCACCTCGCTTTCTGCAGGATCTGTCGGCCGATGGCGCGGGTCTGCCCGCCGACGAGGCGACGGCGCTGGCGAATGAGGTAAAGGCGGCGCAGCGATCCGGGCGAGCGTTCGTCCGTGCGCTGCACCCGCAAGGATCGGGGCGTGCGATCACCGTGCGGGGCAGCCGCGCACCGGGCGAACTGGGTGCCACGGGCGCGGTCGTGCTGTGGACGATGGACGCGACCGACAGCGAGAGCGAGATCGGGCGGTTGCAGACCGAGGTCGACGACTTGTCGACCGCGTTCGACGCGCTGTCCGGCCTGATCGAGGCGGCGCCGCTGCCGATGTGGTATCGCGGGTCGGACTTGCGGCTTGCCATGGTCAACAGCGCTTATGTCCGCGCCGTCGAAGGCGCCGATGCTGCCGATGTGATCGCGCGCGAACTGGAACTGGTCGAGGGCTCCGGCCGCGGCGGTCCGCGCGCGGGCGCGCAGGCGGCGCGGATCAGCGGCAAGCCGCAGCGTGAAATCCTGCCTGCGACGATCGATGGCGAACGCCGCAGCCTGGAAGTGCATGACGTGCCGCTGCCGACGGGCGGTGTCGCGAGCTTCGCGGTCGATGTCGAGGATTTGGAGCAGTCGCGTGCCGGCGCCAAGCGCTTCGCCGAGGCGCAGCGCGCGATGCTCGACCGCCTGTCCGCGGGCGTTGCGCAATTCGGCGCGGACCGCGGTCTCGTCTTCTGCAACCAGCCGTTCCGCCGCATGTTCGCGATGAGGACCGAATGGCTGTCCGACCGGCCCGAATTCGATCGCGTGCTGGAACGCATGCGCGAGGCGAACCGCTTGCCCGAGGTGCGCGACTTCCCATCGTGGAAAGCGGAGCGGCGCGCCTGGTTCGTGCCGGGCGAGGATGCGGCGGAGGAAAATTGGCATCTGCCGGGGGGTACGCATCTGCGGGTGGTCGCGCAGCCGCTGCCCGATGGTGGTTTGTTGGTGATTTTCGAGGATCGGACCGAACAGGTGCAGCTCGCCTCCGCGCGCGACACGTTGCTGCGGGTGCGGACCGCGACGTTCGACAATCTGTTCGAGGCGCTGGCGGTGTTCGCCGGCGACGGCAAGCTGCAATTGTGGAACAACCGGATGCGCGCGGTCTGGGGGTTCGAGGAGGAATTCCTCGCCGGTCATCCGCGCGTCGATACCTTTGCCGAGACTGCGGCGCCCAAGCTGGCGACGCCCAATCGCGCGGCGCTAATCCCCGAACTGGTGCGATCGGCGACGGTCGAGCGCCAGCAGCGCGGCGGCCGCGTTGCCTTCGCCGACGGGCGGCATTTCGAATTCGCCGCGGTGCCGCTGCCCGACGGCAATGCGCTGCTCACCATGCTCGACATCACCGACAGCCGGCGTGCCGAACAGGCGTTGCGCGAGCGCGCCAATGCGCTGGAGGCGGCGGACCGGGTGAAGACGCAGTTCGTCGCCAATATGAGCTACGAATTGCGTACGCCGCTGACCTCGATCAGCGGGTTCGCCGAGATGCTGCATGGCGGCTATGCGGGGAAGCTCAGCAAGGACGCGGACACCTATGTCGAGGCGATCCTGCAATCGGTCGAGCGGCTGGGGCTGCTGATTGATGACGTGCTCGACCTGACGCAGGGGGGCGACGATGCCGAGATCGAACGGGTCGACGTCGATCTGGCGGTGGTCGCGCGGGCGGCGGCGGATACGATCATGCCCGCAGCCAAGCGGCGAAAGCTGGACTTCGCGGTCGAGGTCGCGCGCTCGGCAGGGCGGGTGACGGGCGATCCCAAGCGGCTGAAGGAAGTGATCGAGCACCTGTTGCGCCATGCCGTCGCGGCGACGCCCGAGGGCGGGCGGATTCTGCTCCACGCCGATGGCAGCGCGACGGGGGCGCGGATCGTCGTATCGGACGATGGCTTCGGCATGGATGCGGAGAGCGTTGCCAAGGCATTCGACCGGTTCGGCGAGCCCGGTATGCAGCCGACCGGCGAACGCGCGCTGGGGCTCGGCCTGCCGCTGGCGAAGCAGTTCGTGGAGGCGCACGGCGGGCGGATCGACCTGGTGTCGCAGCCGGGCGAGGGGACGCTGGTGACGGTCGAGCTGCCGCGGCGGTGATGATGCGCGTGTGGACGCCCCATATGCGCCGTCACCCCGGACTCGTTCCGGGGTCCAATCGTCCGCATGGGCGCAGCTTGAGCCTCATGCCGTCCCCCTCGCCGCAAAGTGGACCCCGGACCAAGTCCGGGGTGACGGAGGGGGGGTGGTGACGTCGATCTTTCTCGCCGACGCTATCGCGACCGAAGCGTTCGGGGCGAGCCTTGCCGCCGTCGTCCAGCCCGGTGACGTCATCGCGCTCAACGGCGACCTTGGCATGGGCAAGACGAGCATCGCGCGCGGGTTGCTCGCCGCGCTCGGACTGCCGGGCGAGGCGCCCAGTCCCAGCTTCGCGATCGTCCAGCCCTATGATCCGCCCGAGGTGCGGCTGCCGGTGCTGCACGTCGACCTGTATCGCATCGAGGACCCGGACGAACTCGAGGAACTGGGTCTCGACGAGGCACTGTCGGACGCAGTGCTGCTGGTCGAATGGCCGGAGCGGGCGCCGGGATACTGGCCGCATGCATTGCGGTTAACCCTGGCGCCGGCACCGGACGGCGGACGAATCTTGACAGCCGACGTCCCGGCGTCATGGAAGCCGCGATGGCCGATATGACCCCGCCCGCCGGTGCGCCCGCCTTCCTCGCGATCCATGGCTGGTCGGGTACGATCAGCCCGGTGGCGGGGGATGCGTCGTTCCGCCGGTATTTCCGCGTAACCCAAGCGAATCGCAGCGCAATCCTGATGGATGCGCCGCCGCCGCACGAGGATCCGCGCCCCTTTATCGCGATCGCGCAATGGCTACGCGAACGCGGCTTTGCGGCGCCTGCGATTCATGCTGCGGACCTCGACCAGGGCCTCGTCCTGCTCGAGGATTTCGGCGACGCGCGGCTGCGCGAGGCGGCGGACGCCGACGCTGCGGCGGCATTGCCGCTGTACGAGGCGGCGATCGACCTGCTCGTCGCGCTGCGCGGGCATGCCCCGGCAGAGATCGCGCCATACGACCATGCGGTGCTGCATCGGGAGGCGGCGCTGCTGCCCGAATGGTATGGTCCGGCGGTCGGGCTGGATGTCGACGTCGCGGGCTATCATGCCGCCTGGGATGCGGTGTTCGATCATGCGCTGACCGATGCGCCCGTAACGGTGCTGCGCGATTATCATGCCGAAAATCTGATGCTGGTCGGATCGGCTCAGGCGCTCGGCCTGCTCGACTTTCAGGACGCGCTGGCGGGTCACCCGGCTTATGATCTCGTATCGCTGTTGCAGGATGCGCGGCGCGACGTGGATCCCGAGGTCGAGCGCGCGATGCTGGATCGCTATCGCGCGGCGACGGGCGTGGGCGACGGTTTCATGGACGCCTATCACGTGCTGGGCGCGCAGCGGAACGCGAAGATCATCGGCATCTTCACCCGGCTGTGGCGCCGCGACGGCAAGCCGCGCTACGCCGCGCTGTGCCCGCGCGTGTGGAGCTATCTGGAGCGGGACCTGTCGCAGCCGGCGCTGGCGCCGGTCGCGCGCTGGTTCGACGAGAACGTGCCGCCCGAATTGCGCGGCGATCCGAAGGTGCTGTCCGCATGACCCGTCAGCGTTCGCTCCGCCCGGATCCCGGCGGCGCGGTGCCGCACACCGCGATGGTGATGGCGGCCGGTATCGGCAAGCGCATGCGCCCGCTGACGGCGACGCGGCCCAAGCCGCTGGTCGAGGTGGCGGGCAAGCCGCTGATCGATCACGTCTTCGACCGGCTGATCGACGCGGGCGTGGCGAAGGCGGTGGTCAATGTCCATTACCTGGCCGATACGTTGCAGGCGCACGTCACCAACCGGTTCGACGGGATCGAGGTGGCGATCAGCGACGAGCGCGCACAGCTGATGGAGACGGGTGGCGGGCTGGTGCAGGCGCGCGACCAGTTGGGCGCCGATCCGATCCTGGTCGTCAACAGCGACAATCTGTGGATCGATGGGCCGGTCGACGCGATCAAGCTGCTGAGCCATCGCTGGGACGATACCAAGATGGACGCGCTGCTGCTGGTCGTGCCCTATGCGCGCGCTCACAATCACAAGGGGCAGGGCGATTTCCGGGTTGCGGCCGACGGCCGTATCGTCGGGCGGCGCAAGGCGGGGGCGACCGCGCCGTTCGTATACACCGGCATCCAGATCCTGCACCCGCGCCTGATCCGCGACTGGCCGGAGGGGCCGTTCTCGACCAACCTGTTCTGGAGCCGTGCGATCGAACAGGGCCGGGCCTATGCGCAGGTCCACCAGGGCCTGTGGTTCGACGTCGGCACCCCCGCCGCGATCCCTAAGACGGAGGCGATCATCGCCAATGGCTGAGGCGCGTCTTGATGGCAGTGCCAGCCCGCTCCCCCTCCCGGCCACCCACACGGTATCCTGATGGGTGGCCGGGAGGGGGAGCGGGCCGGAACCGTCGAGCATAACAAGCGCCCGCAACTCTTCACCATTCCGGCGCACCGCGCGTTCGCCGACACGCTGGTCGCGGGGCTGATGAAGCGGACCGGCGGCGACGCGATGGCGCTGGCCCGCGGCCTGATCCTGCTGCCCAACAATCGCGCGGCGCGTGCGGTGTCGGCGGCGTTCGTTCGCGCGAGCGGCAACGGGCTGCTGCTGCCGCGGCTGGTGACCCTCGGCAGTCCCGACCTGGGGGAAGCGGTGGGCGCGGCGCTCGACCCGGTGGACGATGCCGATCCACCGCCGCCGGCGATCGCGCCGATGCAGCGCCGGATGATCCTGGCGCGGCTGGTGTTCGAGGAGCGTGCCGCGGCGGGTGTGCCCGTCGACGCCGCGGAGGCGGTGCGGCTGGCGGGCGAGCTATGCCATACGCTCGACCAGTTGCTGGTCGAGGAGGTCGAGCCCGAGCGTTTGCGCGATCTCGACCTAGCGCCCGAGCTGACCGATCATTGGCAGCGAGCGCTGTCGACGTTCCGGATCGTGCTGGAATGCTGGCCGGGCGAGCTGGCGAGGGCCGGCCGTATCGACGCGGCGACGCGGCGAAGGATGCTGCTCGACCGGCTGGTGACGCGCTGGCGGACGCGGCCGCCGACGGGCTTCGTCTGTGCGGCGGGCGTGACCGATCCGGCGCCCGCGGTCGCGCGGTTGCTGCGCTGTGTCGCGGAGGCACCGCAGGGGCTGACGGTATTCGCCGGACTCGACCTTCAGATGCCCGAGGCCGAGTGGGATGCTTTGGGGCCGCATGCGCCCGACCCGGTGACGGGGCGCGTCCGCCGGTCGATCGAGACGCATCCGCAATTCCATCTTAAGCTGATCCTCGACCGCATGGGCGTCGGCCGCGGCGAAGTAGCGCATTGGCCGGGCAGCGCCGGGCCGGACGCGGGGGCGTTGCGCGGGCGCGCGATCGCCAACGCCTTGGCGCCCGCCGCCTTTACCGGCAAATGGACCGATCTGAAGGCGGAGGACCGGCGCCTGACCGGGGTCGCCGCCGTGGAACTCGCAACGCCGGCGGAAGAGGCGCAGGCGATCGCGCTGGCGCTGCGCGGTGCGATCGAGGAACCGGGCAAGACCGCTGCGCTGGTGACGCCGGATCGCGCGCTCGCTCGCCGGGTCAGCGCGCATTTGCGGCGGTGGCAGATCGAGGCGAACGACACGGCGGGCCGGCCACTGTCGATCCTGCCGCCGGGAACGCTGCTGCTCGCGCTGGCCGAGGCGGCGGCGCAGCGGTTCGCGCCGCTGGCGCTGCTGGCGCTGCTCAAGCATCCGCTGGTCAAGGTAGACCCCAATGATCGCGCTCTGCGGGGCGCATGGCTGGACGGGACGCGTACGCTCGATCGCGCGTTGCGGGGCCCGAGGCCGGCGGCGGGGCTCGACGGGATCATGGGGCATCTGCTGGCCAACCGGCGGGATCGGGCGGCGGCGTGGTTCGCCGAGCCGGTCGGCGTGCTGAAACCGATCGAACTGGTGTTCGACCAGGGCGCGCAGCCGCTGTCGGCACTGCTGGCGGTGCTGCGCGAGACAGCGCAGGCGTTGTGCGGGGACAATCTGTGGTCGGGGCCGGCGGGACGCGCTGCGGCGGAGTTCCTCGATGCGCTGGAGGCGGAGGCGGCGGTCGGGCCGCCACGCGTCGCGCCCGATGGTTTCCCGCCGCTGCTGCGCGGGCTTCTCGACGAGGTGGCGGTGCGGCCGGGGTCGGGCGTCGGCCATCCGCGCATCGCTATCTATGGCCCGATCGAGGCACGGTTGCAGACCGCCGACTTGATGGTGCTGGGCGGGTTGAACGAAGGCGTGTGGCCCGGGCGACCGGCGCCCGATCCGTGGCTGGCGCCGCGTATCCGGGGAGCGCTGGGTCTTGCCGGGCTGGAGCGGAGCGTCGGTGTCGCGGCGCACGATTTTGGCCATGCGCTGGGCGCGCCACGCGCGCTGGTGACGCGGGCGCGGCGCGATGCGGCGTCGCCGGCGCTCGCGTCGCGGCTGTGGCTGCGGTTGCAGGCCATGGCGGGAGACCGGTTCACGCGGGCGCATGATCTGGAGGGCTGGGCGCTCGCGTTGGACGATCCCGGTGAGCATCGCCCTGTCGTCCGACCGGAGCCGATGCCGGGACCGGCGCTCCGGCCGAAGGCGATCTCCGTCACCGAGATCGACCGGCTGAAGGCCGACCCTTATGCCTTTTACGCGCGCCGGGTGCTGGGGCTGATGCCGCTGGACCCGGTCGATGCCGATCCCAGCGCGGCGTGGCGCGGCACCGCCGTCCACGACATCCTGGAGCAATGGTGGAAGCAGGACGCGTGCGCGCCGGACGCGCTCGTCGCGCGCGCTACCGCGATGCTGGAGGACGAGCGCACGCATCCGATGATGCGCGCGCTGTGGCGGCCGCGGTTGATGGAGGCGGTGCGCTGGATCGCCGACACCGTGACGGCGCAGGACGGTGAAGGACGCACGGTTGCCTCCGCGGAGGGGAAGGGCAATGTGACGATCGCGGGCGTCACGCTGTCGGGCCGCTACGACCGCGTCGACCGGCTGGCGGACGGCACGCTTGCCATCGTCGACTATAAGACCGGTAAGCCGCCGTCCGCCGCGGCGGTGCGCGCGGGGTATAGCCTGCAACTCGGGCTGCTCGGCGCGATCGCGGAGCGGGGCGGATTTCAGGAGGTGAAGGGCAAGGCCGGCGGCTTCGAATATTGGTCGCTCGGCAAGAAGAAGGATCAGTTCGGCTATATCGAGACGCCGGTGGACGCCGAGGGCAAGCGGGACAAGATCGTCACGACCGAATTCACGACGATCGCGGTCAGCAACTTCGTCGATGCGGCCGGCAAATGGCTGACCGGGGACGCGCCGTTCACCGCCAAGCTGGTGCCCGAATACGCACCTTATGCCGAATATGACCAACTGATGCGCCGGGACGAATGGTATGGCCGGGACTGAACTGGCGACCCTGCCGCGACTGAAGGGCGCACAGGCGGCGGCGAGCGATCCGCACGCGCACGTCTGGCTGTCGGCGTCGGCCGGCACGGGCAAGACGCAGGTGTTGGCCGCGCGCGTGTTCCGCCTGTTGCTGCGCGGCACCGATCCGTCGGCGATCCTGTGCCTCACCTTCACCAAGGCGGGCGCGGCGGAGATGGCACAGCGGATCAACAACCGGCTCGCCGCTTGGGTGCGGATGCCGGCGCCGCAGCTGTATGCCGACCTGGAAGCGCTGGGCGAGAAGGGTACGCCGGAGTTGCAGGCGCGGGCCCGGACGCTGTTTGCGGGCGTGCTCGACGCGCCGGGCGGCGGCCTGCGCATCCAGACGATCCATGGCTTCTGCCAGAGCCTGCTCGCGGCGTTTCCGGTCGAGGCGGGGCTGACCCCTGGCTTCCGCCCGCTGGAGGCGCGCGAGGAGGCGGTGCTGGCGCGCGAGACGCTCGCCGCCCTGCTGACCGATGCCGAGCGCGAGGGCCGCGAACGGCCGATCGAGACGATCGGGGCGCTGTCGCTGCGGCTGGGCGAGGGCGGGGCGGAGAGCTTCCTGCTCGCCTGCGCGCGCTCGCTGCATGCGCTGGAGGCGCTGCCGAGTGGGATCGGGCCGTGGCTCCGGCGCGCGCTCGACCTGCCGCAGGGGGATATCGGCGAGGCGCTGGCCGAGGGCTGTGACTGTATCGACACCGATCTGGTCGAGCGGCTCGCAGCGGCGAACACCGCCTGGGGCGCAGCGACGGGCGTGGGGCATGCCGAAACGCTCAACCGCTGGCTCGCGGCGGCACCGGCGGAGCGGGCCGCGACGCTCGGCGACCTTGCAGGCGTGGTGCTGACGGGGAAGAACGAACCGCGCAAGGCATCCAAGAAACTGGTCGATGCCGAGCCCGATTATGCCGAGCTGGCGGCGGCGCTGGGGCAGCATTGCCTTGACCTGCTGTCGCTTACCGCGCGCGCGGCGTACGCCGATTTGCTTGCCGAAGCGCTGGAGGTGGGACGCGACTATGCGCGCGCCTATGCCGCGGCGAAGCGGCGGACGGGGGCGGTCGATTTCGACGATTTGATCGGCGTGACGGTGCGGCTGCTCGAACAGCCGGGCATCGGCGAATGGGTGCGGTACAAGCTCGACCAGGGCACCGAGCATGTGCTGATCGACGAGGCGCAGGATACCAACCTCAACCAGTGGCGGATCGTCACTGCGCTGGCAGGAGAGTTTTTCGTCGGGCGCGGCGTGCATGCGCCGTCGACCCGCACGCTCTTCACAGTCGGCGATTTCAAGCAGGCGATCTTCGGCTTTCAGGGCACGGACCCGATCAACTTCCGCTGGGCGGAGGGCCATTTCGCCGGCCGCGCAGCGGAGGTGGAGGGCGCCGACGACTGGCCCGAGGAGGAACGCGGCCTGCCGTTCCAGCGCCTGTCGCTGACGCATTCGTTCCGATCGACGCGGCCGATCCTCGAGTTCGTCGATGCCGCCGTCGCGGCCGCGGGCGAGCCCGGCCTCGGCGCGATCGACGCGATGCAGGCGCATGCGAGCGAGGTGCCCGGCCCCGGTACGGTCGAGCTATGGCCGCCGGTGATCGCGGGCGGTAGCGAGACGGACGAGGAAGCGTGGATCGACGATGCCGTACGCGAACAGGCGGTGCGGATCGCGCGCGCGGTGCGCGACTGGCTGAAAGGCGGCCTGATGCTGGAGAGCAAGGGGCGTGCTCTGCGGCCCGAGGACGTGATGATCCTCGTCAAGCGGCGTGGCGACCTCGCCTCGCTGATCGTCGCGCGCCTGTATGCCGAAGGCGTGCCGGTCGCGGGCGTCGACCGGTTGCGGCTGAACGCGCCGCTGGCGGTGCAGGATCTGCTCGCCGCCGTACGCTTCGTCCTGCAGCCGGAGGACGATCTGTCGCTCGCCGCGCTGCTCGTGTCGCCGCTGATCGGCTGGACGCAGGACGAATTGATGCACGCTGCGCCGCGAGAGCATGGCAGCCTGTGGCGGCACCTGACGCAGACGCTGTCGGAGGAGCGATTGGCGCCGCTGCGCGCGATGCTGTCGCGCGCCGACATCGCGACGCCCTACCAGTTCCTCGAGGAGATCCTGTCGGGGCCGCTGGACGGGCGGCGCAAGCTGCTGCGCCGGTTGGGGGCGGAGGCGCGCGATCCGATCGAGGAACTGCTCAACGCCGCGCTGGCGTTCGAGACGACGTCGACGCCGTCGCTGCAACGCTTCCTCGACTGGTTCGATTGCGGCGATGTCGAGATCGTGCGCGATCCGTCGGCGCCGCTCGACGCCGTGCGGGTGATGACCGCGCATGGCGCGAAGGGCTTGCAGGCGCCGCTGGTGATCCTGGCAGACGCGACCGTCGATCCCACCGCCGCCCCGCGCGCGCTGGTGCGCTGGGTGCCGGAGCCGGGGGCGCAGCCGATCCCGATCTTTCGGCCGCGGTCGGGTGAGCGTGGCGGGCCGCTGGATGTGGCGATCGGCGAGGTGGAGCGCCGCGAGCTGGAGGAGCATTGGCGCCTGTTCTACGTCGCCGCGACGCGCGCCGAGGAACGGCTGGTGATCGGCGGCGCGCTGGGGCCGCGCGCGCAGGGCGAGCCGCCGGTCGCGAGCTGGTATGCCGCGGCGGCACGCGCGCTGACTGAGCTGGGCGTGCCGGACGATGGGCCACGGGTGTTCATAGGCTCCGATCCCCAGCCGCCGGTCAAGCCGCGCGGCGGCGCGCTGGCACGCCAGCCCGAACGGGTGGTGCTGCCCGATTGGGCGCATGTGCCCGCGCCGCCCGAAAGCCGCCCGTCGCGCCCGCTCACCCCGTCGGCACTCGGCGAGGATGAGGTGAGCGACCCTCCGCCCGGCCCGGCGATGCGCGCCGCCGCGGAACGCGGGCGGCTGTTCCACGCGTTGTTCGAACGCCTGCCGCCGGTCGAGCCGCAGCATCGCGCCAGCTGCGCGGATCGCTGGCTCGCGACCGCGGGCGGCGTCGCGGACCCTGGCGAGCGGCAGCGGATCGTCGCGGGCGTGCTCGCCGTGATCGAGGATTCCGCTTATGCGCCGCTGTTCGGCCCCGACAGCCTTGCCGAGGCGCCTATCGCGGCGACGCTCGCCAACGGCATGGTCGTGTCGGGCACCGTCGACCGGCTGCTGATCGCGCCGGACGCGATTCGCCTTGTCGATTTCAAGACCGGGCGCCGGGTGCCGGATACCCTCGACGATATCCCGCCCTACCACTTCGATCAGATGGCGGCCTACGTCGCGGCGCTGCGCGTGATCTTCCCCGATCGCACGATCGCAGCGGCATTGCTCTACACCGGCGGGCCACGTCTGTTCGAACTGCCCGCGGACACGCTCGCCACGCACAAGCCGCGCTTTCGCATTCCGGAGCAAAGCTAGGGGCCGGACGGTTGAGCCGGGCGGCACGCCATCCTAGATGGACAGCAAAGGAGATACCCATGGCTACCAAACAGATCACCGACGCCAGCTTCGATGCCGACGTCCTCAAGGCCGATGGCCCCGTGCTCGTCGACTTCTGGGCCGAATGGTGCGGCCCTTGCAAGATGATCGGGCCGAGCCTCGAAGAGCTGTCGGAAGAGCTGGGCGAGAAGGTGACGATCGCCAAGCTCAATATCGACGACAATCCCGATGCGCCGGGCCGTTACGGCGTGCGCGGCATCCCGACGATGATCCTGTTCAAGGGCGGCGCCCCCGCGGCGACCAAGGTTGGTGCCGAGCCCAAGGGACGGCTGAAGGCCTGGCTCGAGGGCGAGCTGGCGTAAGGTCGAAGCGGGCGGGGGGAAACCTCCGCCCGTTTTGCTTTGGGTGACGGGCGGCGGCGCTCAGGCCTCGACCGCCGTCACACGTATCGCTCGCTCCCACATCTTGTCACTCGCAGCCGCGATCATCACGTCGCGGGGATAGCCGATACGATAAGGGCTGCCATTGAGCTGACGCACCACACCGCCCGCTTCGGTGAGGAACAGCGCGCCGGCAGCATGATCCCAGGGCAGCGAGCGCTGGAAGATGGCCGCATCGTCCACCCCCAGCACGAGCCGCGGATATTGCTCCGCTGCGCAGCGCGGCATCGGGTGGAGCGTCCAATCCTCACCCGCCCGTGCCGCCAGGTCGGCCTGCTCCGTACCGTCGAGGAAATAGGTCGGTACGCCCAACACGGGTCGTGCGTCCGTGCGGGTGCGTGTGGTCACCGCGACATCGTCGATGAACGCGCCGCCGCCTGCGACCGTGTGGCACAGCCGGTCTGCGACGGGATCGAGGATCCAGCCCGCCAGCACCTCGCCCTCCTCGGCGAGCGCGATCATGATGCCGAACGGCGTCTTGCCGCTGGCGTAATTGTTGGTGCCGTCGATCGGGTCGACGATCCACACCCGGCCGCGGTCGATTCCGTCGAGCAACGTCGCATCCGCCGCCACCGCTTCTTCGCCGATAACCCGCGCCGATGTGTCGATCGCGACGAGGCCGGCGGTGAGCGCTTCCTCGCTCAGCCGGTCGGCGATCGTCACCATGTCGTCCGCCGCCTTTTCCTCCACTTCGTCGGCGGCTAGGTTGCGGAAGCGCGGCAGGACGATCTCGGCCGCGACGCGCCGCATCAGCTGGGCGACGGCATCATGGTGCGGGTGGTGCATGTCAGCTCCTGTAATCGGCGTTGATCGAGATGTAGCCGTGGGTCAGGTCGCAGGTCCAAACCGTGGCGGTGCCATCGCCCAGCCCGATGTCGACCCCGATTTCGATATGCTGGCCCTTGAGGTGCGCGGCGACCGGGGCTTCGTCATAGCCCTCGACCGCGAGACCCGCCTGCGCGACCTGCGTGTCGCCGAAACGGATCGACAGACGGTCGCGTTCGGCGGGTTCGCCGGCCTTGCCTACCGCCATCACGACGCGGCCCCAATTGGCGTCCTCGCCCGCGATCGCGGTCTTGACCAGCGGCGAATTTGCGATCGACATGGCGATGCGGTGCGCCGACCGGTCGCTCTCGGCGCCCTCGACCGCGATCTCGATCAGCTTGGTCGCGCCCTCGCCATCGCGCACCACCAGCATCGCAAGCTGGTGGCACAGATCGGCCAGCGCCGCGGCGAAGGCATCGGCGCCCGCGCTGTCGCTGCTCTCGATCGGGGCATTGCCGGCGGCGCCCGTGGCGAAGGCGAGGACCGTGTCGCTGGTCGACGTATCGCCGTCGACCGTGATGCACGAGAAGGTCTTGCCATTCGCCGCGGCAAGGGCGCCTTGCAGGAAGCCGGGGGCGACCGCCGCATCGGTGAAGATGAAGCCGAGCATCGTCGCCATGTCCGGCGCGATCATGCCCGATCCCTTGATGATGCCGACCAGCGTGACGGTCCGCCCATCGACGATCGCGGTCGTCATCGCGCCTTTCGGATAGGTGTCGGTCGTGCCGATCGTCTCCGCCACCGCGAGCCAATCGCACGGGGTTGCGGCGAAGGCGGCGTCGAGGCCGGCTTCGGCCTTGTCGATCGGCAGCGGCACGCCGATGACCCCGGTCGAGGCGACGAACACGTCCGACGGCTGGCAACCGACATGCTGCGCCGTGCGCGCCGCGATCGCCTCCACCGCCGCGCGGCCGCGATTGCCGGTAAAGGCGTTGGAGTTGCCGGCATTGACGACCAGCGCACGTGCCTGGCCCAGGGACAGCGCCTGCCGACACCATTCGACTTCGGGCGAGGGGCATTTGCTTTGCGTCAGCACGCCCGCCACGCTGGTGCCCTCGGTCAGCGTCACGAAGGTCAAGTCGCAGCGATCCCACGTCTTGTAGCGCGCGCGGGCGACATGCGGGGTCACGCCGGCGACGGCGGGCAGGGCTGGGAAGGGCGTGGCGAGGGGGGAGATGGACGTGGACATGGCCGTGCCATAGGCTGCTTCCAAGACAGGGCAAAGACGCATGATGGACGAAGACGCGCAACCGACGCGGGTGACGGTTCTGAAGGGCGATGTGCGACCCCCACCGCGTGAGGGTGGCTCCCCATTGGCGGGTGAGCGCCGCGCTCTGATGGTCGGCGTACTCGTGCTGGTAGTGCTGGTGTTGCTCGCCTTGATGGTCGTCGGCGGCGAACTGGTAAGGCGGGCGTTCGATCAGGCAAGCCCGCCCCGGGTATGGACGGGGCCGTCGACGGTGAACGCGGGGACAGTGAGCCGGAGCAGCATGAATCCGGCGGATTGGATTACCAACGACGACTATCCGCCTGAGGCGTTGCGGCACAACGAACAGGGGACCGTTACCGTGCGCTGGTCGATTACATCTGCCGGCCGGGTGCGTGATTGCGAAGTCTTGGAAAGCAGCGGGCATGCGAGCCTGGACGCCGCCGCGTGTCGCGCGATTACCCGGAACGGCCGCTATCCCCCGATTGCGGCCGATGCGCCGGTACGACGGTCAACGCGCCGGGTGGTCTGGAAAATTCCCGACGAAGGGCCGACCGCGGGTGCGGCAGCCCGGCCGATCGATATCGCCACCGCACGAAACCAGGACTCCGCAATCGAGATCGCCATCACCGTTGGTTATGATGGCAGGGTCGAATCATGCCGCATCGTCGGAGCGCCGCCGCCATCCGGGGGCGATCCCTGCGCGGCGACGCCGCGGGGCATGTGGATGGGACCGGGGTTCGTCCGTGACGGCAAGCCGATCAAGGCGGTGCTTCACCGGCGGTGGTCGTCGACGACGACATTCGAATAGATGCGACGGACGGATGCGGATGGACGACGGACCGCATCTGCAATAGGGACTGCCCCCGTGAACCTGCTGTTGCTTCTTTCCGCGCTGCTGTCCGCCCTGACCGGCGGTGCCTCTGCGGTGCGTGCGCCGGTGGCGGCGCATGCCGCGGCGGGGATCGTGGCGAGCGTGCAGGCCGAGGTGCGGGCCGCCCGCGCGGCGAGCCGGCCGCAACAGCGGGTCCCGGGGCTTGCCGCGCTGGCCGATCTGGGCACCACGACCGTGCTCGCGCTGACCGCGGTCGAGCCTCTTTTTGCGAGCCGACGGCGCGAATAGCGCGCGCGTGCGTTGCTTCGGCCACGGCCGACCCCATCTTTTCATGCAATCGACGCTGCGCGCCCTTCGTCCGTGCGCGCGCGCAAAATCATTAGGAATCAGCCTATGTTCGGCGGCCTTGCCAAGTCCATTTTCGGGTCCTCCAACGATCGTTACGTGAAGTCGCTGGGCAGTATCGTCCAGAAAATCGGCGCGTTCGAACCGCAGCTCCAGGCACTGTCCGACGAGGAACTGTCGGGCCAGACCGCCAAGTTCCGCGAGCAGCTGGCGAACGGCATTAAGCTCGACGACCTGTTGCCCGAAGCCTTCGCTACGGTGCGCGAGGCGGCGGTGCGCGTGCTCGGCATGCGCCACTTCGACGTGCAGATGATCGGCGGCATCGTGCTCCATCGCGGCGAGATCGCCGAGATGCGCACGGGTGAAGGCAAGACGCTGGTCGCGACGCTGGCCACCTATCTCAACGCGCTGCCGGGCGATGGCGTCCACGTCATCACCGTCAACGACTATCTCGCCGCGCGCGACGCGGAGTGGATGGGACAGGTCTATCGCTTCCTCGGCCTGACTGTCGGCGTCATCATCCCCAACCTGACCGACGAACAGCGCCGCGCCGCCTATAACAGCGACATCACCTACGGCACGAACAACGAGTTCGGCTTCGACTATCTGCGCGACAACATGAAGTACGAGCGCAGCAGCATGGTGCAGCGCGCCTTTGCCATGGCGATCGTCGACGAGGTCGATTCGGTGCTGATCGACGAGGCACGCACGCCGCTGATCATCTCAGGGCCCACAGACGACAAGTCGGAGCTGTACATGAGCGTCGATGCGATCGTGAAGCAGCTGACCCCCGACGATTACGAGAAGGATGAAAAGCAGAAGACGATCATCCTGACCGAAGACGGCACCGAACGCGCCGAGCGTCTTCTGGAAGCCGCCGGCCTGCTGCAGGGCGCGAACCTGTACGATTTCGAGAACACGCAGGTCGTCCACCATCTGAACCAGTCGCTGCGCGCGAACATGATGTTCAAGGCGGACACCGATTATATCGTCAAGGATGGCAAGGTCGTCATCATCGACGAATTCACCGGCCGCATGATGGACGGGCGCCGCTGGTCGGACGGCCTGCACCAGGCGGTCGAGGCGAAGGAGGGCGTCACGATCGAGCCCGAGAACCAGACGATGGCCTCGATCACCTTCCAGAACTATTTCCGCATGTACCCGAAGCTCGCCGGCATGACCGGCACCGCGGCGACCGAGGCGGCCGAATTCTACGACATCTACAAGATGAACGTCGTGACGATCCCTACCAACGTGCCGGTGCAGCGGATCGACGAGGAAGACGAATTCTACAAGGACACCAACGACAAGTTCCGCGCGATCGCCAAGAAGATCCGCGAACATGCCGCGCTGGGTCAGCCGGTGCTGGTCGGCACGGTGTCGATCGAAAAGTCCGAACTGCTCAGCGAATTCCTGGTGCAGGAAGGCGTCGAGCATAAGGTGCTGAACGCGCGTTACCACGAGATGGAGGCGCATATCGTCGCGCAGGCGGGCCGGAAGGCTGCCGTCACGATCGCGACCAACATGGCGGGCCGCGGCACCGACATCAAACTCGGCGGCAACCTTGAATTCCGCATGCTCGACGAGCATCCGGACCTCGTCGAGGGCACGCCGGAATACGAGGCCGAGGCGACGCGCATCCGCGCCGAGATCGAGATCGAGAAGCAGGAAGTGCTCGCCGCGGGCGGTCTGTTCGTGCTCGGCACCGAACGCCACGAATCGCGCCGCATCGACAACCAGCTGCGCGGCCGTTCGGGTCGCCAGGGCGATCCAGGCCTGTCGCGCTTCTACCTCAGCCTGGACGACGATCTGCTGCGCATCTTCGGACCGGACACGCTGTTCGCGCGCATGATGCGTTCGAACATCGAGGACGGCGAGGCGATCGGCAGCAAATGGCTGTCGAAGGCGATCGAGACCGCGCAGAAGAAGGTCGAGGCGCGCAACTACGACATCCGCAAGCAGGTCGTCGAATATGATGACGTGATGAACGACCAGCGCAAGGTGATCTACGAACAGCGCGCCGACATCATGGATGCCGATGCGGTGGGCGATGTCGTTACCGACATGCGTGCCGAGACGGTCAACGTCATCGTCGGCGGTGCCTGCCCGCCCAACAGCTATCCTGAGCAATGGGATATCGCCGGCATGAAGGCGGGCCTGGTCGACGTGCTCAACCTCGACCTGCCGGTCGACGACTGGCTGAAGGAAGAGGCGATCGATCCCGAGATCGTTGAAGAGCGCGTGCAGGAAGCCGCCGATGCCGCCATCGCCGCCAAGTCGGCGGAGCTGGAGCCGGAGACGTGGACGCAGGTTGAAAAGTCGATCCTGCTCCAGAACCTGGACCATCACTGGAAGGAGCATCTGGCGACGCTCGACGCGCTGCGTCAGGTCGTCCACCTGCGCGCCTATGCGCAGAAGACGCCGATCAACGAGTATAAGCAGGAGGCGTTCAGCCTGTTCCAGCGCATGCTCGACGCGATCCGTGAGGACGTGACGAAGACGATCGCGCACGCGCAATTCCAGATGCAGCCGCTGCCAACCGATTTGCCCGAACTGCCGGACTTCATCACCACGCATTTCGACCCGTTCACGGGCGAAGACGATTCGAACGATATCGACGCGGGCACGATGGGGCGCGTCACCGCACAGATCCCGCCGATGCAGATGATGCAGCCCGATGTGCCGACCGAGTTGGGCGACAATCCGGAGCTGTGGGACGGCCGCGTGAACCGCAATGCGCCGTGTCCGTGCGGTTCGGGGCGCAAGTACAAGCACTGCCACGGCGCGGTGACGGTGTAAGGGGCGGGGACGCCTTTAAACACGTTCGTCATCCCGGACTCGTTCCGGGATCCACCGTGCGGCAAGGGGGGCGGGGGAGCCTCCAGCGCTGCCTCCGCCGCCCAGTGGACCCCGGAACAAGTCCGGGGTGACGGCGATAATTCCGGAGCCGCTACACACGAAAAAAGGCCGGGCCACCCTGCGGTGACCCGGCCTTTTTCGTTACATCTGAAGCAGTCTTACTTCGGCAGCACCACGCTCGGGCCGATGCTGTTGACGACCGCGCGGGCGTCGAAGGCGCGCAGGTTGTCGCGTGGGATCGGGCCCTTGCGCATCACGATCTCGGCGCTCGCTTCGTAGCGATCGATCGTGCGGATGTCGAAGTCGTTGCCCCAGGGGCCGAAGCCGCCGCCGAACCATGGGTCCCACGTGCGCCAGCCGAACCCGCGGCCATAATAACGCCACGACGGACCCCAATAGCCGCCGAAGCCACCATAGCCCCAGCCGCCGCCGATGCCCGGCGTCGTATAGGTGCGCGACTGCAGATCGGTGTCGCGGTTCGCCATAACGAAATAGTCATAGCCATTCTGCAACGTCAGTTCCGCGGCGCGGAACAGCAGATAGCGTTCCACCGTGTCGCGGGACGTCACGCTGTTCCCGGCGAAATTGACCAGGAATCGACCCGGTTCGATCTGACGGTCGCTATAGCCGGTGCGATTGAAACCCTGCCCGGTGGCGGGGCGATAGGTGGTTTCGGTCGCGCAGCCCGCGACCATCAACGTGGAGGCGGCGAGCGCCGCGACCATAGCCTTGCGGCCAAGATGCATCATGACACCAATACTCCATTCGCGCGCGGGTGCGGCGAACCCTCGCGCGTATATCCACTTCCGTCCGAACGAGCGATGAACGACTTGGCTCCGTCCGGCAACGTTTCGTCGCGATCACGTGCCGATGACATGCAGGGCAATGCTGCGCCGATGCGGCGCAATCCGGTGTTCGAACAGATAGATACCCTGCCACGTGCCCAGCATCGGTTCGCCCTCTGCGATCGGTATCGACAGCTGAACGCCGGTCAGTGCGGCTTTGAGGTGCGCGGGCATATCGTCCGGCCCTTCGTCGTCGTGCTCGTACGTTCGGCTTTCGGGAGCAAGTCGGTCGAAATAGGCCTCCATGTCGCGGCGGACGGCTGGCGCGGCATTTTCCTGGATGACCAGCGAGGCGGAGGTATGTCGGCAGAATAGGGTGAGCAGGCCTTCGCCGATCCCCTGCGCCGCCACCCAATCGCGGACGGGCGCGGTGATGTCGACCAGCCCCTTGCGGCGCGTCTGGATCGTCAGCGTGCCGACCGACTGATGCATGTTGGCTCCTTTTCGCAGTTTAGATCCGTTGCCAACGCGCTGCCGCCGCGTTCGGACCCTGACTGCGCCAAAGGATATGAGCGATGCCCGACCAAAACCCGCTGCACCGTGGCCCCCAGCGGCGCGCCGTACCGCGCATGCTGACCTTCATCGCGACGATCGTGCTGATCGCAGTAGCGCTGGTGGTCGGGTTCACCTTCGCGCGTTGAAGTGCGCTATGCGGTACCTGGACGGGGGCAAGCGGCCGGCTGCCGCGATCGCCTACTGATACCTTCGGAGGCCGTCGAAGACGGTCGCGCGGCACGTTTGCAATAAGGCGGTCGACGGGCCCGGGACGGCCGGCACGCGTCGCCGCGTCCAATGCCGTCCGGCTCCGATCCGTTGGAAAACTATTCGCTGTCGACGGGTTTCTTGGCGGTGACGGCCATCAGCACGGGGACGGTCAACAGGGCGGCAGCCATGGCACCGATCGCCACTTCCAGAAAGATCATAGCAAAGCCTCTCCAGCGGAAGCATTGATCGCTTCTCGCATCGGGGCATGATGCGGACGAGTCGAAGCCAGCGCAAGCGATTTCGCTGGCCGGCCCAAGTCGCTGACGGTGTGGGTGAAAATGGCTCCCTGAGTAGGATTCGAACCTACGGCCGCTCGATTAACAGTCGAGAGCTCTACCGCTGAGCTATCAGGGAACGCTGCGTCGTGGAGGGCGTCTATACCCACGAATTTTTGCGGCGCAACCCGTTAAAGCGAGTTTTCCACAGCTTCGTGCGGCATCGGCGCCTCAGGCGATGAATTGCTCCATCGTGATACGGTCGTCGAGCGCATGTTCGGGGTCGAACAACAGGGTCAGCTCGCGCGCACGGTCGATCGCGACGCTGACTTCGGCGACATCGCGGAATTCGCGCTGGTCGGCGACGGCGGATACCGGGCGCTTGGCGGCATCGAGCACGCGCAGCGAGATGCGCGCCTTGTCGGGCAGGATCGCACCGCGCCAGCGCCGCGGGCGGAACGGGCTGATCGGCGTCAGGGCCAGCATGTTCGACCCCAGCGGCAGGATCGGCCCCTGCGCGGACAAATTGTATGCGGTCGACCCCGCGGGCGTGGCGACGAGGATGCCGTCGCACGCCAGTTCCGGCATCACGACGCGTTCGTTGACCGTCACCTCGAGCTTCGCGGTCTGGCGGGTTTCGCGCAGGAGCGAGACTTCGTTGATCGCCGGCGCCTGATGGACGCGGCCGTCGATGCCGGTAACGGTGGCGGCGAGGGGCGACACCTTGAACGGCTTGGCGCGCGCTAGCCGCTCGTCGATGCCGTGGCGGCGCCACTCGTTCATCATGAACCCTACCGTGCCGAGGTTCATCCCGAAGACAGGCACGGGCGGCCGGCGCCGGTCGAGCAGACCGTGCAGCGTCTGAAGCATGAAGCCATCACCGCCCAGCGCGATGATGACGTCGGCCTCGGCCGGATCGACCCAGTCGGCGGCGTCCGCCAGCTCGGCGGCAGCGGCGCGGGCAGGGGCCGTGGGCGAGGCGACCAGTGCCCGCCGCTGATAGTCGGTCATCCCCCGGTCACGCTCATATGGCGCGCCACCGCAGGTGCAGCGCCAGCGGCGATGCGGAAGTCGTGGCGGGCAGGCTTGCGCAGCAAACCGCGATCAATCGCGGCATCCAGGCCGTCGATCCCACCGTCACGCAGCGCCGCCTTGAGGTCGACCTGATCGTCATGACCCAGGCACATATAGAGTTTGCCCTCGGTCGTCAGCCGCACGCGGTTGCAACCATCGCAAAAATTGGCGGTGAGTGGCGAGATGAGGCCGAGGCGGGTCGCAGTGCCCTCGACCTGCCAATAGCGTGCTGGGCCACCGGTGCGGTGCGTAGCGCGATACAGCGGGAAGCGCGCCGCCAGCACCTCGAACACGCGGGTCAGGGGCACGAAGCGGTCGGTGCGATCCTCATCCACCGCGCCCAGCGGCATCGTTTCGATTAGCGACAGGTCGTGGCCTTCGTCGATGCACCATTGCAGCATCGCGGGAATTTCGTCTTCATTGAGGCCCGCAAGTGCGACGGCGTTGATCTTCACCGCCAGTCCGGCGCGCTTCGCGGCGGCGATGCCGTCCAGCACCTGCGCTAGGTCGCCATGACGCGTGATGTAGCGGAAGCGATCGGCATCGAGGCTGTCGAGACTGACGTTGATCCGCCGGATCCCGGCATCGACCAGCGCATCGGCGTGCTGCGCGAGCCGGGTGCCGTTGGTCGTCATCGTCAGCTCGTCGAGCCCGGCCCCCACGTGGCGTCCCAGCCTGTGGACCAGATCGGCTACGTCGCGGCGCACCAACGGCTCGCCGCCCGACAGGCGGATCTTCGTCACGCCGCGCGCGATGAAGCGTTCGGCGATAATCGCGATTTCGTCGAGGGTCAGCAGCTTGGCCCGCGGCAAAAAGGTCATCTGCTCCGCCATGCAATAGCGGCAACGCAGGTCGCACCGATCGGTGACGGAGATGCGCAGATAGCGGATCGTCCGTCCCTGCGGATCGACCAGCGGGTCGGCGGAAGGGGCAAGGGCGCTGGTCATGACATGGGGCTAGGCCGACAACCATCCGCCGACAAGTCCGTTCCGTTAAGCCCGCTTCACCGTGACACAGCATTGTCGGTTAACTCCCGGGCGCTTAGGCAGGACCGGAATGGGGACCGTTACCGACAGCACACGATTGTTCATCGTCGCGCAGGACGATGACGCGGCAGCGCTTGCGGCGCTGGCGCAGGACGACGGCTGGGCGCCGGTCGTCGATACCGGCGGGCGCGAACTGGTTGCGCGGGCGCTGGCGAGTGGCGCGGCGGTGATCCTGGTCGATGGGCGAAAGGCGCCCGCGGCCGGTCTGGCGGCGGTGCGCGCGCTGGGCGGCTTGATCGCCGCGACCGGCGCCGCGCTGCTGGTGCTGACCGACGACGGCGATACGCTCGACAAGCTCTACACCGCGGGCGCCACCCATTTCCTGCGCGAGACGGGCGATCCGGCCGACATCCAGCTCGCGTTGCGCTTTGCGGCGCGGCACGCGACCCGCCATCAGGGCGAGCGGCGCGGCCCGGCGTTCGGACTGCGCGCCGATCCGGAAGATGTCAGCGAACCGATTTCGGCCTGGCTCGAAGCCGGGCGGCAAGTCGGCATCGTCAGGATCGCGCTGTCGCGGCTCGATATTCTGAATGCCGCGCGGGGGCGCGCGGTGGGCGATGCGCTGATCGCCGAGGCCCATCGGCAGGTCCGTACGATGGCCGCCGACCTGCTGGGTGACGATGCGGTGGTCGGCGCGCCGCGCGGCGGCGATATCGTCGTTGCGGCGGTGGCGGAGCCGGGCGCGCTGATCGGCCTCGCCCGCGCGCTGGATGGCGCCTTGTCGCGACCCATTGCGGTCGGAGGGCGACAGGCGGTGCTGGGCAGTCGCTGGAGCCTTGCGGAGAGTGCGCCGGGCGACGATGCCGCCAGCCTGCTGCACCGTGCGGCGGAGGCATTGGTGTCGGCAAAGGCCAGCGACGGCCCGACGATCCGCGTCGCCGGACCCGAGCATACGGCGCCGATCGATTCGCTCGCCATCGACCTGCATTTCGCGATCGAGCGCGACGAGATCGACATCCTGTTCCAGCCGCAGGCGCGCATCGATTCGCGGCGGGTCACCGGGGTCGAGGCGCTGGCGCGCTGGCGGCATGGGCGGCTGGGTCCGCTCGGCGCCGACGTGTTGTTTGCAGCGGCGGAGCGCGCCGATCTCGGCCTCGTCCTGTCCGATCATATCCAAGGGCTAGTGCTGGCGCGGATCGCCGCGTGGCCGGAGTCGCTGTCACACGTCCGCGTCGCGCTCAACATCACCGCCGGGGACCTGGGCCGGCCCGGTTTCGCCTATTCCTTCCTGCGGCGCGTCGGCGCCAGTGGCGTGGCGTGCGACCGGCTGACCGTCGAGGTGACGGAGAGCGGCGCCATCCACAATCTCGATCGTGCGGCGGCGATCCTCACCGATCTGCGGGCGGCGGGGCTGCGCGTCGCGCTCGATGATTTCGGGACGGGCTATTCCAGCCTCGCCTATCTCACCACGCTGCCGCTTGATTACCTCAAGCTCGACAAGGCGCTGGCGCTGGGCATCGAGCGGACGCGGCGTCACCGCGGCGTGGTGCGCGCGGTGATGACGCTGGCGCGCTCGCTGGGCCTCGCGGTCGTGGCGGAGGGGATCGAGACCGACACGCAGCGGCAACTGCTGGCGGCTGAGGGCTGCGCCTTCTACCAAGGCTTCCTGCTCGCGCCCGCGCTGGATGACGCGGCACTTGCAGCGATGGTGGGAGACGGGACATGCTGATGATCGTGGCGGCTCTGGCACTGCCGGCACCGGTGCAGGATGCGCAGGCGGCGATCGAGGCGGCGCTGGCGGACAGCGCGGCAGGCTGGAGCGCCGGCGATATGCCCCGCTTCCTCGCGATCTACGCCGACGACGCCGTGTTCGTGACGAAGAGCGGCCTTGTGCGCGGCAAGGCGGCGATCGCGGCGCGCTATGACAAGAGCTATGGCGCCGATGCGAGCAAGCGCGGCGGGCTATCGTTCCGGGTCGTCGGCTCGCGCGCGGTCGATGCGACCCACCGCATGCTGTGGGCGGAATGGCACCTGGCCTATCCCGATGGTCGCAGCGACAAGGGCGTGACGTCGCTGCTGTTCGAAAAGCAGGCCGGCGGCTGGAAGATCATCGCCGACCACAGCAGCTGATCCGACGTTCCGGAGAAAGCCGCCATCACCCGGCCGCTTTCGCCAGCCCCTTCGACAGCTGCAACGCCCCATGCAGGCGCGACTTGGCGTCCGGCCATGCCCGTTGCAGCACCAGCTTGCTATCGGGGCGCAGCTTGGCGACCCCGTTGAGCCGCTCGACATAGGCGAGCAGCCCGGCAACATTGGGCGGCGTATCGTTGTGGAACCCGACCAGCACGCCGCGCGGCCCCACGTCCATCTTCGCGATGCAGGCCTTGCGCGCGTTGAGTTTGATCTCGATGACCTTGATGAGGTTCTCGGTCGCGTCGGGCAGGGGGCCGAAGCGGTCGATCATCTCGGCGGCGAAGGCTTCGATCTCGCGATTGTCTTCCAGCTCGTTGAGGCGGCGGTACAGGCCCATGCGCAGGTCGAGGTCAGGCACGTAATCGTCGGGGATCAGGATCGGCGCATCGACCGTGATCTGCGGCGAGAAGTCGCGCGGA
This sequence comes from Sphingomonas sp. S6, assembly GCF_043498045.1. Taxonomy (NCBI): domain Bacteria; kingdom Pseudomonadati; phylum Pseudomonadota; class Alphaproteobacteria; order Sphingomonadales; family Sphingomonadaceae; genus Sphingomonas; species Sphingomonas sp. S6. Next base: position 655,179 of record NZ_JBIEOE010000001.1, on the reverse strand, counting down.
CGGTCGCTCTTCAGCCCGCCGGCCTTGGCGTCCATGATCGCCTCTTCCAACATCGATTGGTAGAGTTCGTAGCCAACCTCCTTGATATGCCCCGATTGTTCGTCGCCGAGCAGATTGCCCGCGCCGCGAATGTCGAGGTCGTGGCTGGCGAGCTGGAACCCTGCGCCCAGACTGTCGAGATCGGACAGGACCTTCAGTCGCTTCTCCGCCGTATCGGTCATCATCCGTTCGGGCGGCGTAACCAGATAGGCATAGGCGCGGGTCTTCGACCGGCCGACGCGGCCGCGCAGCTGGTACAGCTGGGCGAGGCCGAAGCGGTCGGCGCGATTGACGATCATCGTGTTGGCCGAGGCGATGTCGATGCCGCTTTCGATGATCGTGGTCGAGACGAGCACCTCGAACTTCTTGTCGTAGAAGGCGCTCATCCGCTCCTCCACCTCGGTGGCGCTCATCTGGCCGTGCGCGATGACGTAGCGGACCTCGGGCACCTCGTTGCGCAGGTATTCTTCGAGGTCGGGCAGGTCGGCGACGCGCGGGGTGACGATGAAGCTCTGTCCGCCGCGATAGTGTTCGCGGAGCAACGCCTCGCGCAGCACGACTGGGTCCCAGGGGATGACATAGGTGCGCACGGCGAGGCGATCGACCGGCGGCGTCTGGATGACCGAGAGTTCGCGGATGCCGCTCATCGCCATCTGCAACGTGCGCGGGATCGGCGTCGCGGTGAGGGTAAGCATGTGGACGTCTGCGCGCAGCGCCTTCAGCCGCTCCTTGTGGGTGACGCCGAAGCGCTGTTCCTCGTCGACGATCACGAGACCCAGGCGCTTGAAGTCGATGGCCTTGGCGAGCAGCGCGTGCGTGCCGATGACGACGTCGATGCTGCCGTCTGCTAGGCCCTCTTTCACGCGCTTGGCTTCTGCCGCGGGGACAAGGCGGCTGAGGCGGCCGATGTTCATCGGAAAGCCTTCGAACCGCGCGCTGAAATTGTTGAAATGTTGGCGCGCGAGCAACGTCGTCGGGCAGACGACTGCAACCTGCTTGCCCGCCATTGCCGCTACGAAGGCGGCGCGCAGTGCGATCTCGGTCTTGCCGAAGCCGACGTCGCCGACGATCAGCCGGTCCATCGGCCGGCCGGCGCTGAGGTCGCCCAGCACATCCTCGATCGCGCGATCTTGGTCGTCGGTCTCGGCATAAGGGAAGCGATCGACGAAGCTCGGATAGCCGGCGGGATCCGGTTCGAGCACGTCACCCGGATGCAGCGCGCGTTCGGCGGCGGTCTTGATGAGTTCACCCGCGATCTCGCGGATGCGCTCCTTCATCTTCGACTTGCGCCGCTGCCATGCCTCACCGCCGAGGCGGTCGAGCGAGGCACCCTCCTCGCTACTGCCATAGCGCGACAGGACTTCAAGATTCTCGACCGGCACGAACAATTTGTCGCCGCCGGCATATTCCACCGCTACGCAATCGTGCGGGCTCTGGCCGACGGGGATCGAGGTGAGGCCGAGATATTTGCCGATGCCGTGGTCGGCATGGACGACGAGGTCGCCCGGCGTCAGCGTCGCGAGTTCCGCTAGGAAAGCATCCGCCGATTTCTTGCGCTTCGCCCGACGGACGAGGCGGTCGCCGAGCATGTCCTGCTCGGTCAGCACCGCGACGTCGGGGGCGGTGAAGCCGTGGTCGAGCGGCAGCACGACCAGCGCGACACCGGCACTCTTTGACGTATCGGCAACGCCCAGCGCCTCGTGCCAGCTGTCCGCCGCCTTGGCGCCGTTGAGGCCGTGATCCTTCAGCAGATTGCCCAGCCGCTCGCGCGCGCCGATCGAATAGCTCGCGAGTACCGGCTTCTTGCCCTGCTTGCGCAGCGCGCCGAGGTGTTTGACCACCGCTTCGTAGACATTCGCACCGCCCGACCGCTCGGGCGCGAAATCCCGCGCACCGTCGACGCCGAAGTCGAGCACGCTCGCGCTCTCGGGCTCATGGAAGGGCGTGGTCAGATGCGCGTGGCACGCCTCCAGCCCTGCCGCCCATTCCTTGGCGTCGAGGTACAGGGTCTTGGCGGCGAGCGGGCGATAGCTGCCGGGCTGCGCGGCCTCGGCGCGCTGGCGGTTTTCGTAATAATCGGCGATCGCCTCCATCCGGCCCTCGACCGCGCCGGGCACGCCGAAGTCGCGTACGATGACGTCGTCGGCGGCAAGGTGATCGAACAGCGTCGCAAGCTTGTCTTCGAACAGCGGCAGCCAATGTTCCATGCCGGCAAGGCGGCGGCCGTCGCTGATCGCCTGATACAGCGGATCGCCCGTTGCGGTCGCGCCGAATTTGTCGCGATAGCGGGTGCGGAAGCGCTTGATCGATTCCTCGTCGAGCAACGCCTCGGACGCGGGCAGCAGCGTGAAGCCGTCGATCCGGCCGGTGGTGCGCTGATCCTCGGGGCTGAAGGTGCGTACCGTCTCGATCTCGTCGCCGAAGAAGTCGAGGCGCAGAGCCTGGTCCTCGCCGCTCGGGTACAGGTCGACGATGCCGCCGCGCACTGCGTACTCGCCCTGATCGTGGACGGTTTCGGTGCGGACATAGCCGTTCGCCTGCAGCAGCTTGGCGAGATCGTCGCGATCGATCCGCGCGCCCGGCTCCAGCGTCGCCACCAGTTGGCGGATACGGAACGGCGTCAGCACGCGCTGCGTCGCCGCATTGGCGGTCGTCAGGACGAGCTGCGGACCCTTGGCGGGGCGCTGCAAGCCGTAGAGCGCCGCGATCCGCTCCGCCATGATCCGCAGGGTCGGCGAGGCGCGGTCGTAGGGCAGGCAGTCCCAGGCCGGGAAGACGATCACCTCCAGCTCGGGCGCGAAGAATGGCGCCGTCGCCGCGACTGCGCGCATCGCGGCATCGTCCGGCGCGACGAAGACCGCACGGCCCTTCGCGGCACGCGCGAGGTCGGCGAGCAGCGCCGGCTGGAAGCCCGCCGGCACGCCCGACAGGGTCAGCGGCGTCTTGGCGGACAGGATCGTCTTGAGGTCGGGCATCATGGTCCTTGGAAGACGGTAAAATTAGAGGCGGACGTGTGCTCCAAACACTCCGTCACCCCGGACTTGTTCCGGGGTCCACCGGGACGCAAGGGAAAGGCAAGAGGCTCAGGCTACTCCCTTCGCCGCGGAGTGGACCCCGGAACGAGTCCGGGGTGACGAAGGGTGTGGGGCGAGCTCAGCCCGCTCTCACTCCGCCACCGGCACGTAGCTCAGCGAGCGCATCTGGGTCATCATGTCGCCCTCCCATTCCGGCGGGCAGGGCATCGATCCGATCGCCCAGGCCATGATATCGACGTCCTGTTCCTCCAGCAGCGCCTCGAACCAGTCGAGCTGTTCCGGTGTCCACCCCGCGCCATGCGTATCGAAGAAGCCGCCGATCATCAGATCCGCCTCTTTCGTGCCGCGATGCCAGGCGCGGAATTTCAGGCGCTTCAACCGGGTGGCGTGATCCATAGGTCATCCAATACGAACAGCCCGGCGGATGCTGACGGCATCGGTCGGGTAGGCTAGAGGGGTCATGTAGTCATGCGTCCCGCCATCCTCAATCCGCTGTTCGCCGAGGTCACCGCGCTGAAAGGCGTCGGGCCTGCGCTCGCCAAGCCGCTCGACCGGCTGGGGCTGGAGCGCGTCGTCGATGTCGCCTTTCATTTGCCGAGCGGCTGGATCGATCGCCTGCCGCGCGAGGAGCTGGACGTCGCCGACGCCGGTCGCATCATCGCGATCACGCTGACCCCGCGCGACTACCGCACCAGCACCGGGCGTGGCCCGACACGCGTGCAGGCGACCGATGCGAAGGGCAATTACGTCTCTCTCGTCTATTTCGGCGGGTCGTCGGGCTGGGTGAAGAAGCTGCTGCCGCTGAACGAGCCGCGCCGCGTGTCGGGCAAGCTCGAAAGCTACGGCGAGACGCTCCAGATCATCCACCCGGATCTGGGCGAACCCGACGAACCGTTCCGCGAACGCGAGGCGATCTATCCGCTGTCCGAGGGGATGACATCCCGCCGCCTTGCCGGTTTCGCCGCGCAGGCGATCGAGCGGGCGCCCGAACTGCCCGAATGGATCGACCCCAGCCTGAAGGCGAAGCGCGGCTGGCCCGACTGGCGCGACGCGCTCGCCCGCATCCATGCCGACCCGGCCGACAAGATGGCGCGCGAGCGCCTGGCCTATGACGAGATCTTCGCCAACCAGCTCGCAATGACGCTGGTCCGTGCCGACACGCGCAAGCGGCGGGGCAGGGCGCTCGTCGGCGACCATCGCCTGCGTGACCAGCTGCGGCTGCCCTACAGCCCGACCGGCGCGCAATCGCGCAGCATCGCGGAGATCGAGGGGGACCTTGCCCAGACCGCGCCGATGCTGCGGCTGCTGCAAGGCGATGTCGGATCGGGCAAGACGCTGGTCGCGGCGATGAGCCTGCTGATCGCGGTCGAGGCGGGAGCGCAGGGCGCGATGCTCGCTCCCACCGAGATTCTCGCGCGGCAGCATTACGAGACGCTGCGCAAATTGCTGTCCGGCGTCGACGTGAACATCGCCGTCCTGACGGGCCGCGACAAGGGCCGCGCGCGCGAGGCGACGCTGATGGCGCTGGCGAGCGGCGAGATCGACATCCTCGTCGGCACGCATGCGATCTTCCAGGAGGCCGTCGGCTATCGCGACCTCGCGCTGGTGATAGTGGACGAACAGCATCGGTTCGGCGTCGCCGAGCGTATGATGCTGCAAGCCAAGGGCAAGGCGCCGCCGCACCTGCTCGCGATGACCGCGACGCCGATCCCGCGCACGCTGACGCTGGCCCAGTACGGTGAGATGGACGTCAGCCGATTGGACGAAATGCCGCCGGGGCGCGAACCGATCGAAACCCGCGTCGTGTCCGAGGATCGACTGGACGAGGTGGTCAATGCGATCGGCCGCCATATCTCCGATGGCGGTCAGGCCTATTGGGTGTGCCCTTTGGTCGAGGAGAGCGAGAAGAGCGACCTCGCCGCCGCCGAGATGCGCGCCGAATCGCTGCGGGCGCGCTTCGGGGACAAGATTGGGGTCGTCCATGGCCGGATGAAGCCGCCCGAGAAGGACGCGGTGATGGAGGCGTTCGCGGGCAACCGCCTAAGCGTTCTCGTCGCGACGACGGTGATCGAGGTGGGGGTCGACGTGCCGAACGCGACGCTGATCGTGATCGAACATGCCGATCGCTTCGGCCTTGCGCAGCTCCACCAGTTGCGTGGACGCGTCGGGCGTGGCGGCGGGCTGTCGCGCTGCCTGCTGCTGCGGGGGAGCGCGCTCAGCGAGACATCGCGCGCGCGGCTCGCGCTGATGCGCGAAACGAACGACGGCTTCCGCATCGCCGAGGAAGATTTGCGCCTGCGCGGGGGCGGCGAACTGCTCGGCACGCGTCAGTCGGGTGAGGTAACGTTTCGTCTGGCGCTGCCTGAGATGCTGAGCGATTTGCTGCACTGCGCGCAGGATGACGCCCGGTTGCTCATCGATCGCGACGGCGGGCTAGAGGGACCACGAGGACAGGCGGCGCGGATCGCATTGTATCTGTTCGATCGCGACGCCGGCGTGGCGCTGCTGCGATCGGGGTGAAGGCGCAGACCTCAGCCCTGCATCGCGCCCAGGACGGCGTGATATTGGTTGACCGGTATCGCCTTTTCGAACTGGCAGCCGATCCGGCCACCAAGCGCCCAGCGCACGGCCGCCTGCATCTCGCCGACCACGGGAAGCGTCACCCGCAGCCATTCGCCCACGCTCACCTCCGCATCGCTGCGGATCATTACGCCCTGCGGCGACAGGTTCACCGCCAGCACCGATAGCGTCCGACGATCGGTCAGCACGGCGCGACAGCGATGATGCACCTCGTCGCGCGGCTCGGCACGGCCGTCGATCGGGTGGGACAAGGCTTGCGACATGGCCGATACTCCTCACACCCCGGACGTGGCCGTCACCATTCCGGACTGAAGCGATAGAAGAGTAACCGTTTACGCTTGATTACTGTTCCCGAACGAGCAAGCCATGGTTCTTCTTGCCCGCGGACAGGCGGACAGGTTCCTCGCCGACATCGATCATCAGCGCCTCGTCGCTCACCTTGTCGGTGCCGATACGGGCGCCGCCGCCGGCGATCAGGCGGCGCGCTTCGCCCTTCGACTTGGCGAAGCCCAGCGCGATCAGCGCCTCGACGACGTTGATCGATCCGCCTGTGACCGTGACGCTGGGCAGCGCCGCGCCGCTGGCGCCTTCCTCGAACGTGCGGCGGGCGGTCTCCGCCGCGTCCTCGGCGGCAGCGCGACCGCGGCACATCGCCGTCGCTTCGTTGGCAAGCACCTTCTTGGCTTCGTTGATCTCGGCGCCTTCCAACGCCTCCAGCCGGGCGATCTCGTCGAGCGGCAGGTCGGTGAACAGGCGCAGGAAGCGGCCGACGTCGCGATCGTCGGTGTTGCGCCAGAATTGCCAGTAATCGAAATGCGGCAGCTGGTCCTCATGCAACCACACCGCGCCCGCGACGGTCTTGCCCATCTTCTCACCCGAGGCGGTCGTCAGCAGCGGGGTGGTGACGCCGAACACCTCCGTGCCGTCCATGCGGCGGGCGAGTTCGATCCCGTTGACGATATTGCCCCATTGGTCGCTGCCGCCCATCTGCAGCCGCACGCCGCAGCGGCGCGACAGCTCCATGAAGTCATAGGCTTGCAGGATCATGTAGTTGAATTCGAGGAAGGACAGCGACTGTTCGCGGTCCAGCCGCAGCTTCACCGAATCGAAGCTGAGCATCCGGTTGACCGAGAAATGCTGGCCGACGTCGCGCAGGAAGGGGATGTACTCCAGCGCATCGAGCCATTCGGCATTGTCGAGCATGATCGCATCGGTCGGGCCGTCACCGAAGGTGAGGAAGCGTTCGAAGATCCGCTTGATCGATGCGACATTGGCCTGGATCCCGTCCTCGGCGAGCAGCTTGCGCGCCTCGTCCTTGAAGCTGGGGTCGCCGATCTTGCCGGTGCCGCCGCCCATCAGCACGACGGGCTTGTGCCCGGTCTGTTGCAGCCGGCGCAGCAGCATGATCTGTACCAGGCTGCCGACGTGCAGCGACGGTGCGGTCGGATCGAAGCCGATATAGCCCGGCACGACCTGCTTCGCCGCGAGCGCATCGAGCGCGGACGCATCGGTGAGCTGGTGGAGGTAGCCGCGGGTCGCGAGCGTGTTCAGCAGATCGGACTGGTAGGTCATGGCGCGCGGTTAGCAAGCCGAAGGCCGTACGTCACCCTGTCCCATTCGGCGCGACGGAATCGCGCGTTACCGCCCCGACAGCTGGCTCAGCGGATCGACCGGCGTACGCCCCTTGCGCAGCTCGAAATGCACCTCGGGGCGGTCGGCAAGGCCGGTGTCACCCGACAGCGCGATCGTCTGTCCCCGCTTCACGCTCTGGCCACGCTGGACGAGCAGCTTGCTCGCGTGGCCATAGACGCTGGTCCAGCCGCCGCCGTGCTTGATGATGATCAGGCCGCCCAGCGCCGCGATCCCGTCGCCGGCATAAGCGACGACGCCGTCTGCGCTCGCATGGATCGCCGTGCCTACCGGCACCGCGATCTTGATCCCGTCGTTACGCTCGCCACTCCGGCCGGGGCCGAAGCGGCGGACGACCTGACCGTCGACCGGCCATACGAAACCGCCCTGTAGCCGTGCGGGCGCCGCGACGACCTCCGTCGGCGGTAGCACGCGGCGCGGGTTGGCGACGGGCCGCGCCGGCGCCTGACGGGGGGCGGGCGTCGGCTCGCCGCCGGTCAGGATGTCGTCGATGTCGAGACGGAAAGCGGCGGCGCGCTCGGCGAGGCTGGGCGCCTGTGTGGGATCGCCGGGGATCAGGATCCGCTGGCCGGCCCGCAGGATATAGGGTTCTTCCAGCGCATTGGCGGCGACGATCCGGGACCACTCGATGCCATAGGCGCGGGCGATGGCGATGCCCGTCTCGCCCTGTCGCACCAGATGATAACGGCCGCCCGGAATGGTGAGCATCTGCCCCGTCTGCACCGCGAAGGGCGGTTCGAGCGTGTTGGCGCGGGCGATCGCCTCCGCACTGGCGCCGGTGCGCTCGGCGATACGGCGCAACGTGTCCCCCGGGGCGACGGTATAGCTCTGGGTCGCGACCACCTTCGCGTCCGGCGTGACAGGCCGCGCTTCCCATGCAGGGCGCGCGGTGGTGGGCATGGCCACCTGGCGCGAGGGAGGGGGCATCTCCTCGCGCAAGGGTTGCGGTCTGTCCTGCTCGGGATAGCGCGGGGCGGGTTCGAGCGGCGGGTAAGCGGCGGCCGAAGGATAAGCGGGGCGGGGCGGCGGCGGGGCTTCGGTCGAGATGTCGTCGACGCTCGGTATACACGCCGACAGCATCAGCCCGGCGAGCGCTACTCCCGTGACGGTCCGACCCCGCGCCATCCGATCAGCCTTGCGGTTCGAGCCGGTCGAGCCCGCGCAGATAGGGTTGCAGCACCGTCGGCACGACGACCGATCCGTCCGCCTGCTGGTAGTTTTCCAGCACCGCGACCAGCGTACGCCCGACCGCAAGGCCGGACCCGTTGAGCGTGTGGACGAAGCGCGGGGCCTTCTCGCCCTCCGCCCGGTAGCGTGTGTTCATCCGCCGCGCCTGGAAATCGCCGGTGTTGGAGCAGGACGAAATCTCGCGCCACGCCTGCTGACCCGGCAGCCAGACTTCGAGGTCGAAGGTCTTGCGCGCGCCGAAGCCCATGTCGCCGGTGCAGAGCAGGATGCGCCGATAGGGCAGGTCGAGTGCCTCCAGCACGCTCTCCGCGCAGCGGGTCATGCGCTCATGCTCAACGTCGCTGTCCTCGGGACGGCAGATGCTGACGAGCTCGACCTTCTCGAACTGGTGCTGGCGGATGAACCCGCGCGTGTCGCGCCCGGCGGCGCCCGCCTCGCTGCGGAAGCACAACGTATGCGCGGTCAGGCGCATCGGTTCGGCGAGCGTGTCGAGGATCTGGCCCATGACCGATGCGGTCAGGCTGACCTCGGCGGTCGGGATCAGCCAGCGGCCATCGGTGGTGCGGAAGGAATCCTCCGCAAACTTGGGCAGCTTGTCCGTGCCGTACATCGCCGGGTCGTTGACCAGCACAGGCGGGTTGCACTCGATGTAGCCATTGTCGGCGGTCTGATGATCGAGCATGAACTGGGCGAGCGCCCGGTGCAGCCGCGCCATTTGCCCGCGCAGGAAGGTGAAGCGCGCGCCCGACAGATCGGCACCCGTCTTGAAGTCCATGCCCAGCGCCGGACCGATGTCGGCATGTTCGCGCGGCGTGAAATTGAACGCCCGCGGGGTTCCCCAGCGCTTCTGTTCGACGTTGCCGGCTTCGTCCTCGCCGTCGGGGACGTCCCCGGCGGGCAGGTTGGGAATGGCCGCCAGCGCGCGATCCAGCGCCAGGCCCGCTTCGGCATCGGCGGCTTCGAGAGCGGGCAACGCCTCTTTCAGCGCCGCGACCTCGGCCATCAGTGCCTGCGCGCGCGCTTCGTCCTTCTGTGCCTTGGCCTGACCGATGCCCTTCGACAGCTCGTTCCGGCGGGTCTGCGCATCCTGGGCGGCGGCGATCGCGGCGCGGCGGGCATCGTCCAGCGCGATGAGGTCGGCGGACTGGGGGGCAGCACCCCGGCGGGCGAGGGCGGCGTCGAAGGCGGCGGGATCGTCCCGGATGGCGCGGATGTCGTGCATGGCGCGGCTATGCCCCGCCGCGGGCTGAGCGGCAACCCGGCAGCGCCGCGCGGCAACCCGCCCGCCTCGCCTGCGTTGAGCAGGGGATAGCAACGATCAGGAGAAGCCCCGATGCAGGTCCCTCACAATGCCTTCGTGCTCGTCGCCGACGGTCGCAAGGCGCTGTTCTTCCGCAACGAGGGCGATGCGGACTATCCCAATCTTCAGGTCGAGCACGCCGAGGAAAAGGTGAACCCGGCCGATCGCGACCAGAAGACCGATGCCGCGGGCCAGGCCTCCTCGACGCAAGGCGGCACGATGGGCGAGACGGACTTCCACCAGCAGGAAGAGGATCGTTTCGCCGCCGAGACCGCCGATATGCTGAAGCGCCGCGCGCTGGCCAACGATTTCGAATCGCTGATCATCATCGCCCCGCCTAAGACGCTGGGCGAGCTTCGCAAACATTATCATAAAGAGGTCAGCAATCGGCTTGCGGGTGAGCTGGCCAAGGACCTGACCGGCCACCCGGTGCCGGATATAGAACAGGCGCTGCGGTCGGCCTGACGAACGGCGCAACAAAAAAGGGGCTGCCGAGCGATCACTCGGCAGCCCCTTTTTTGTTTCGGAATTGATCCCCGGGTCAGGCCGCTTGCGGCTTGGCGAAGCGCTTGCGCGCGACGAGGGCGGCGGCGGCGGCGCCGAACAGCAGCACCATCGGCGGGGCGGGCACCGGTGCGGGTGGGCCGCCCGACGATCCGGTCGAACCCGGCGGCGGCGGGGGCGGCGGCGGTCCGCCGGTGGAGCTCCAGCCCTTCGAGCTCGAACCATATTGGCCCTGACCTTGCCCTTGGCCCTGGCCTTGCCCCTGTCCTTGACCCTGGTTTTGCCCCTGACCTTGGTTCTGGCCTTGGCCCTGATTTTGGCTCTGGTTGTTGTTGTTATTATTGTTGTTGTTGTTTTCGTTGTAATTCTGGTTGGTGTTATTGTTCTGGTTGTTGTTGTTATTGTTGTTCTGATTGTCGACGACGACGTTCGCGCCGCCCGTGGAGCTGCTGGTCGACGAACTGCTCGATACGTTACCCGACGAGCTGCTCGACACGTTGCCGGACGACGAGGAGCTGCTGGACGAACTGGTCGAGCTCGACCCGCCGCTGGACGTCGACGAAATGACGATGCTGCCCGACGAGCCGGACGATCCGCCGCCAAAGAAGCCGCCCCCGAAGAAGCCACCGCCGCCGCCACCCCAGCCGCCGCTGCCGCCGACGACCACCGGCACACCGCCACCGCCGCCGGTCACGAAGCCTTCGGACGCGGGCAGGGGCACCGGCACCGGCGCAGCCTGGCTGGCGACCGTCACCACGGCTGGTGCGCAGGCGGCGGTGGTCGTCGTGGTCACCACGCGCCGGCGCACGGCCTTGCGCTGGACCGCGGCGACCTGCCGATGTGCGACCACCCGCTTCTTGACCTGTTTGGTGTAGACGGGGCGGCTGGGACGTTCGGCGACGTGTACGGCGCCACCGCCGATCAACGCACCGCCACAGGCGCATGCGCACAATTTCGCCAAAGCCATCCGTACGGACATCGGGTCTCTCTTTCATTGCCGGTCCCTGCGGCCCGGATCGTCCTGTCGCAGCAACGGATTGCCGCATATGCCATTCAACGCAAAACAAACCGTTAAGTGCAAGTTTGTTAACCAGCAATTCGCTGCTTTTGCAGTGCTTCACCGACATTGCACCATCTGATTCGCGGTTAACGTACCAGAGTGAAACAGCGGCGGGCTTCGAGATCGCGCAGAGACCGTAACGCAGCTTAGTCGCTGACTTGCAACCGTTCTGGTCCCATTCGCAATAAAAGTTCGTGTTTGCGATCGATTCGGCAACTCGCGTCGCTTGTGGTTCCGTTCAGCCGCGATTATAGGCGCCTCACCAATATGGGGGCGGTCCCGGGTTCAATTTCAGGGACCGGAGGGAGAGTGGCATGGCAACGCACGTAAGCCGCGTACACGACAGGAGTGCCGACATGTTGCCTGCGAACGACGCCGGCGACTGGAGCGACGATGGTTATCGGCCTAGCCCCGATGAGCCGTTCATGAATCTTCGTCAGCAGACTTATTTCCGTAATAAGTTGCTGCGGTGGAAGGACGCGATCCTGCAGGACGCAGCCGGAACGCTGAACCAGCTGCAGCTCGATTCGCTGCGCGAAGCCGATCTGACCGATCGCGCGTCGAGCGAGACGGACTGGTCGATCGAACTGCGCACCCGCGATCGCCAGCGCAAGCTGGTGTCGAAGATCGACGCCGCTATCCGCCGCATCGACGAGGGCGAATACGGTTATTGCGAAGTGACCGGCGAGCCGATCAGCCTGGGCCGGCTGGAGGCGCGGCCGATCGCGACGATGACGCTGGAGGCGCAGGAACGCCACGAGCGCAACGAAAAGATCTCGCGCGAGGATTGATCGTTCGCCGGCCGTCGCGCTGCGATGGGCCGGCGTTTACGTTCTGGTAAGATTCGGGGCGGCATGCGGTGGGAGTTTCCCGGCCGATCATGACGAGGGCACCGGATATGGATAGCCTCTTCCACGCGTCTTCCATGGCAACCGACGATGCCGGGCCTGTCGACGGCGGCGTCGTTCCGCCGCGCCATCCACCCCGCGAAAGCCTGTTGCTGACGGCGCGGCTGTGGCTCCACGGCGATTACTGCGATCGCGAGGTTCGCATGCGCAACCTGTCGCCGGGCGGGGTGATGGTCGATTGTAGCGCGGTGCGCGAGCCGGGTTCGCTGGTGCGGCTCGAGATGCCGGGCCTTCGAACGGTCGCGGGCAAGGTTGCGTGGTGTACCGCGGGACGGATGGGAATCGCGTTCGAATCCCCGATCGATCCGGCTCTGGTTCGCGTCGGGGCGGCTGCAGACTAGGTTTTGCTGGCGAGGGGCTGCTCACAATTGGGTATCGCCCCCTGCAAAAAGCCCCTCCGGGTTGGGGAGGGGCTGAATGGCGTCAGGCTCTACAGGCCCGAAAGCTCTTCCTTCAACTTCAACTTTTGGCGCTTCAGGTCGGTGAGGATCGCGGAGTTGGGCATCGGGCGGTGGGCTTCGTCGGCGATGCGGCGGTCGAGCGCGGCATGCTTGGTTTCCAGTGCCTGTTGATGCGTCGTCTGCATTTCGGTGTACCTCCTGATGCATGCGTGTTGGGGGACTGAGTAAACCATCGAACGTCCTAAAAGTCGTCACCGAAAATGGTTGAACGCGATTAGTCGAGGGGCATGATGCGACGACTTGGGTTGGTCGTCCGGCTGCGCTAGGGGCAAAGCGGGCCGCAGGGTGGTGGCAGGGGGTTTTACCATGGACGACGCGCAGATCATCGCCCGCCTGGAACAGCTGCGCACCGAACATCGCGACTTAGACGCGGCGATCACCGCGCTCGGCGCCAGCGCGACGCCCGATCAATTGCAGCTCGCCCGGCTGAAGAAGCGAAAGCTGCGGCTGCGCGACGAGATCGCCCTGTGCGAAGACCAGCTGATCCCGGACATCATCGCCTGAGCCGCCGGTCGTGCTTTTCCGATTTGGCACAGGATCGACCACAACGGCCGCTGGGCAGGCGGCGCGCGCTATGTCACCGGTGAACGCATGACTGGCAGCCGTTCCGAATCACGCATCCATCGCCGCCTGATCGATTCGCTCTATACGGAGGCGATGCTGCTGGCGGACGAAGCACGCAGCTATTTCGACGAGACGGGGCGGCTGGAGCGGGAAGCGCTCGACCCGCTGATCCGCGTCGGCTTTTCATGTGAGTCGTTGAAGGTGACGACGCGGCTGATGCACGTCATCGCCTGGCTGCTGACGCAGCGCGCGATCGATGCAGGCGAGATGCAGCCGCGCGACGCGCTCGATGGAAACCGGCGGCTGGGCCACGCGCCGCAGTTCGACGCGGATCTCGTCGCTGCGTTGCCGCAGCGCGCCCGTGCGCTGGTGGAGGCAAGCGCGAACCTGCACCGCCGGGTCGGTCATCTAGACGCGGCACAAGTGGAGCAGATCGCACCAAGTCCGGTCCAGCGCCTGCACGATCGGCTGGCGCTGGCCTTCTAAACGCAACGCGGTGCCGGATCAGCCGGCGATCCGCGCCTTTGCCGCCGCATATTGGCGTGCGAAGCGGTCGACGCGGTCGGCGACGCTTTCCACCGCATCGACCACGCCGATGCCCTGGCCCGACCCCCAGATATCGCGCCAGGCCTTCGCCTTCGATCCGTTGTTGCCGCCGAAATTCATCGTCTTGAGATCGCCCTCGGGCAGATGATCGGGGTCCAGCCCCGCCGCTTCGATCGAGCTGCGCAGGTAATTGCCGTGCACGCCGGTGAACAGGTTCGAATAGACGATGTCGGCCGCCTTGCTCGCGACGATCGACGCTTTGTAGTCGGGCGCGGCATTCGCCTCGGTCGTGGCAATGAAGGGCGAGCCGATATAGGCGAAGTCGGCACCCATCGCCTGCGCTGCCAGGATCGCACCGCCGGTCGCGATCGACCCCGACAAGGCCAGCGGTCCATCGAACCACTGGCGGATTTCCTGGATGATCGCGAAGGGGGACAGCCGCCCGGCATGGCCGCCGGCACCGGCCGCGACCGCGATCAGCCCATCCGCACCCTTTTCGATCGCCTTGCGCGCGAAGCGATCGTCGATGACGTCGTGCAGCGTGATGCCACCCCAGCCATGCACCGCGGTATTGAGGTCCTCACGCGCGCCCAATGAGGTGATGACGATCGGCACCTGCCACTTGGCGCAGGTGGCAAGGTCCGCTTCCAGACGGTCGTTGGATTTGTGGACGATCTGGTTGACGGCAAACGGCGCGGCGGGACGATCCGGATGCGCACGATTATGCGCGGCAAGCTCTTCGGTGATCTGGTGCAGCCATTCGTCCAGCAACGCCTGCGGCCGGGCATTGAGCGCCGGAAACGAGCCGACGATCCCCGCCTTGCACTGCGCGATCACGAGTTCCGGCCCGGAAATGATGAACAACGGCGAACCGATAACGGGCAGGCGCAGGCGGTCGAACAGCGTGGGCGTCGTCATGGTCGGGCGGCTCCTCTTCTTATGATCGGTTGTCTAGCGAAACCTATCCGCCTGTCCAGCACGACGGCGCTTGCGGCGCGCCGACAAAGGCGTCAGACGGGACGTAACATTGTATCCGGAGTTACCAGTCCATGAAACTCGCCGTCGCCGCCGCTCTCGCGATGACCGTCTCTGCGCCTGCGCTCGCCGCGGGCAGCCTGCCGACCGATGTGGTGCCCGTCCTGTATGATATCGCCGTGACGCCGAATGCGCAGGCGATGACCTTCACCGGCACCGAAACGGTCACCGTCGACGTGAAGGCAGCGACCCGCACGATTACGCTCAACGCCGCCGATCTGGACGTCACGTCGGCGACGGTCGACGGCAAGGCCGTGCGCTTCGCGCTCGACAAGGACAAGCAGCAGCTGGTGCTGACGCTGCCCGCCGCCGCGACCGTCGGCCGCCACACCGTCGGCTTCGCATGGAGCGGCAAGATCAACCAGTCCGCCGCCGGCCTGTTCGCGATCGATTATACCAACCAGGACGGGTCGAAGGCGCGCATGCTCGCGACCCAGTTCGAGGCGCCCGACGCCCGCCGCTTCGCGCCGATGTGGGACGAGCCGGCATTCAAGGCGAAGTTCAAGCTGAAGGCGGTGGTGCCGGCGGGGCAGCTCGGCATTTCCAACATGCCGGCGACGTCGGTGACGCGCCAGGCGAACGGCACGCAGCTGTACAGCTTTGCCGAAACGCCGGTGATGTCGAGCTACCTCCTGTACCTCGGCATGGGTGACCTGGATCGCAAGACGGTGCAGGCGGGCAACGTCGAGATCGGCGTCGTGACGCGTCGCGGCGTCGCGGACCAGGGCGACTACGCGCTGGCGCAGGCCAAGCGGTTGCTCGGCTATTACAACAGCTATTTCGGCACGCCCTATCCGCTGCCGAAGATGGACATGATCGCCGGCCCCGGCTCCAGCCAGTTCTTCGGCGCGATGGAAAATTGGGGCGCGATCTTCTACTTCGAACCCGAACTGCTGTTCGATCCCAAGCGCGCCACCGAAAGCGGCCGTCAGCGCATCTTTACCGTCGTCGCGCACGAAATGGCGCACCAATGGTTCGGCGACCTCGTCACCATGCGCTGGTGGGACGATCTGTGGCTCAACGAGGGCTTCGCGTCGTGGATGGAGAACAAGTCCGCCGCCGATCTGAACCCGGACTGGAAGGCGGAAGCCGGCGCCGTCATGAGCGACCGCGAGGCGGCGATGAGCATCGACGCAACCTCGGCCACGCACCCGATCATCCGCAAGATCGAGACGGTCGACCAGATCGGCGAGGCGTTCGACGGCATCACCTACATGAAGGGGCAGGCCGTGATCGGCATGCTCGAATCGACGCTGGGTCCGGACAAGTTCCGCGACGGCATCCGCCGCTACATGGCGAAATACAAATACGGCAACACCGTCACCGAACAGTTGTGGGCGGAACTGTCCGCCGCGGCGGGGCAGCCCGTCGCGGAGATCGCACACGGCTACACGCTGCAGGGCGGCGTGCCGCTGGTAACGCTGTCGAACGCGCAATGCGTCGGCGGCATGACGCAGGCGACGGTGGCGCAGGGCCGTTTCGGCTTGGATGAAGCATCGAAGACGCCGCAGACGTGGCAGGTGCCGATGGTCGTCGGCACCCTCGGCGGCGGTGAGACGCGCACCATCGTCACCGGCCCATCGACCAAGGTCAGCGTCAAGGGCTGCGGCACGCTCGTGCTGAACCAGGGCAAGGGCAGCTATACGCGCGTGATGTACGATCAGCCGGCGCACGACGCCCTGGTGCGCGATTATACGCGGCTGGAGCTGAAGGATCGCCTCGGCACGCTTGCCGACGATTATGCGCTGGCGGCAGGGGGATATCAGGACCTGTCGCGCTTCTTCGCGCTGATGGGCCGGGTAGGCGAGGGCGCCGATCCGCTCGAATGGCAGCTGGTGTCGGGGCGCCTCGGCAGCCTTGCCGGGCTGTATGAGGGCACGCCGCTGGAGACGGCGCTGCGCAATCGCACGGTCGCGATCCTCGGCCCCGTTCTGCGGCGGATCGGCATGACGGCGCAGCCGGGTGAGTCGCCGCTGGTGACGAACCTGCGCGAATCGCTCGTCTATCGCCTCGGCGCGGCGGGTGACGGCCAGGTGCTCTCGCAGGCGCGTAGCTATGTCGCGCAGCTCAAGACCAACCCGACGGCGATCCCGCCCGCCATTCGCGCGCCGGTCCTGTCGACCTTCGCCACTTATGCGACACCTGCCGACTGGGATGCGCTGCTCGCGCTGACGCAGGCGGAAACCAATCCGGTCGCCAAGAACCGGTATGTCTCGCTGCTGGGCGCGGCGGAGGACGATGCCGTCGCGAGCCGTGCGCTGGCCCTGCTCAAGACCGACACGTTCACCGCCCCGCAAAAGGCGGCGTTGCTGCGGGCGATCTCCGGCAGCCACCCGGATATGGCGTTCGACTGGGCAGTGGCGAACCACACGCTGGTCGACGGCTTCATCGAGGAAAGCAGCCGGTCGGGCTTTATCGTCGGTCTGGGCGGTGGCTCGTCCGACCCCAAGATGCCGGGCAAGATCGAAAGCTTCGCGCAGACGCTGCCCGAAACGTCGCGTGCGCCGGCGCGTCGCGTGATCTCGGGCATCGCGGTGCGCAAGGCGGCCGCGGAACGCCTGCGCCCGGCAGTGGAGACGTGGCTGAAGTCGGGTAAGTAAGCCGCAGCCGGCCCGGTTGTCTCTCCCGTACAAGGCGTGGTTCCAGCGAAAGCTGGGGCCTCCCGCGGCTCTTAAGTTGCGCTGAAACCGGGGAGATGCCAGCCCTTGCTGGGATTACGTCTTATTCGAGGCGGATGGATTACGTTCCAGGGAAAGCGTTCATTCCAGCCGTCATTGCGAGCGCTGCGAAGCGATCCAGAGCCGGATCACGACGCCCTGGATTGCTTCGCTGTGCTCGCAATGACGATGATAACCGTTCTTACGCCACCTTCGCCATGCCACCGATGATCTTGTCGAGCGTGATGGGATATTCCCGCACGCGCACGCCGGTCGCGTTATAGATCGCATTGGCGATCGCCGCGCCGACGCCGCATAGGCCGAGTTCGCCGACGCCCTTCGCCTTCATCGGCGACGTCGTCGGATCGGTTTCGTCTAGGAACACCACTTCCTGGTGCGGGATGTCGGCGTGGACCGGCACCTCGTAACTCGCCAGGTCGTGGTTGACGAAGAAGCCGAACCTTTTGTCGACGGCGAGTTCCTCCATTAGCGCCGCTCCCACGCCCATCGTCATCGCGCCGATCACCTGGCTGCGCGCGGACTTGGGGTTGAGGATACGCCCCGCCGCGCACACCGCCAGCATGCGGCGGACGCGGATTTCGCCGGTATAGGCGTCGACGCCGACCTCGACGAAATGCCCGGCGAAGGTCGACTGCTGCACCTTCTTGGCGAGGTCGCCGAATTCGATACTGTCTTCGGCAGACAGACCTGCATCGCCTGCAGCCTGACCCAGCGGCACGCTGCGATTGCCCGAGCGGACCTTGCCGTCCTCGAAGACGACGTCAGCCGAGTTGAAGCCGAGCTTTTGCGCAACGGCGTCGCGCAGCTTGACGCAGGCGGCATAGACGCCCGCGGTCGAGCTGTTCGCGCCCCATTGTCCGCCCGATCCGGCGGCGGCAGGGAAGTCGCTGTCGCCGAGCAACACGCGAACCTTGTCGATCGGCACGCCCATCATCTCGGCAGCCGTCTGTGCGATGATCGTATAGCTGCCGGTGCCGATATCGGTCATGTCGGTCGCGACCGTGACCATGCCCTTGGCATCGATGCCGACGCGTGCGCCTGACTTCATGTTGATGTTGTTGCGGAAGCCCGACGCGACGCCCATGCCGACCAGCCAGCGGCCGTCCCGCACCGCGCGCGGCTTGGCCTGACGCCGGCTCCAGCCGAAGCGATCGGCACCCATCTGAAGGCACTGCACCAGCTGGCGCTGCGAGAATTTGCGTTCCGGCTTTTCGGGATCGACCTGCGTATCGTTCGCGATGCGGAAGGCGACCGGGTCCATGCCCAGCTTTTCCGCCATTTCGTCCATCGCGACCTCGAGCGCCATCAGCCCCGGTGCCTCGCCTGGTGCGCGCATCGCATTGCCTTCGGGCAGGTCGAGCACCGCAAGGCGCATCGACGTCAGCCGGTTGGCGCCCGCATACAGCAGCTTGGTCTGCGCCACCGCCGTTTCCGGGCCACCGCCGGGCAGATCACCCGAACCGCTTTCGTGGGCGATCGCGACGAGCTTGCCGTCCTTGCCCGCGCCCAGCCGGATGCGCTGGCGCGTCGCGGGGCGGTGCGTGGTGTTGTTCGCCATCAACGGCCGTTGCAACGCGACCTTCACCGGCCGCCCCGCCGCCTTCGCACCCAGCGCCGCAAGGATCGCATCGGCGCGCACGAACAGCTTCCCGCCGAACCCGCCGCCGATATAGGGCGAGATCAGCCGGACGTTCTGTTTCGGAATCCCCAGCGTCTTGGCGACGTCGCCCTTGCCCCAGGCGATCATCTGGTTCGACGTCCACAGCGTCAGCCTGTCGCCATTCCATGCCGCGGTGCTGGCATGCGGCTCCATCATCATATGGCTCTGGTCGGGCGTCTCGTAGTGCGCGTCGAGCGTCACGGGGGCCGCGGCGAACGCCTTGTCGAAATCGCCGACACGGTCGACGGGCGGTGCGGCGCTGCCTTCGCCGCTGCTGTCACCTTTCAGGGGCGCCGTCTTGAGCGCGCTGTCGAGGTCGAAGCGACCCTTGCCGCGCGCATAATCGACGCGGATCAGGCCCGCGGCGGCGCGCGCCTGTTCGAACGTCTCGGCAACCACGAGCGCGATCGCCTGATGATAATGGTCGACCGCCGGACCGCCGAGCAGCTTGGCGGTATTCATGTCGCCCTTGCCGAGCGGACCGGCCGTGTCCGCGGTGACGATCGCCAGCACGCCCGGCGCGGCCTTGGCGGCGCTCAGGTCCATGCTGCTGATCCGGCCCTTGCCGATGCCGGCGCCGACGACGTAGCCATAGGCGGCGTTCGGGGCGACGTCATGACGCTCATAGGCGTACCGCGCCGTGCCGGTGGTCTTGTACTTGCCGTCGATACGATCGGTCGGCTTGCCGATGACCTTCAGCTGGTCGATCGGGTTGGTGCCCGCAGGCTGATCGAACTTCACGCGGCGCTCCTGCTTTTGGCTTGGGCCATCACACCGGCGAGCGTGCGCTCGACCAGCGGCACCTTAAAGGCATTGTCGGCGGTGGGGCGTGCGCCGGCGAGCAGGCGGCTGGCCACCGCCTTCGCCCCCTGCGGCATGGCGGCATCCGCCTCGGGCGTGCGCCACGGTTTGGGCGCGATGCCACCGATCGCGGCGCGACCGGTGCCGTCGGGCTGGATCACCGCGGCGACCGACACCAGCGCATAGGCGTAGGAAGCGCGGTCCCGCACCTTATGATAGATGTGCGTGCCACCGAGCGGCTTGGGCAGCGTCACCGCCGTGATCAGCTCCCCTGGCTGCAGCGCCGTTTCGATATGCGGCGTGTCGCCCCACAAGCGATGGAAATCGGCGATCGGGATCGAGCGCGTCGTGCCCGACGGCTGCACCGTCTCGACGCTCGCGTCGAGCAGCCGCATCGCCACCGCCATGTCGCCGGGATAGGTCGCAACGCACGCATCGCTGGTGCCAATGATGCCGAGCTGCCGGCTGTAACCACCGATCGCCGCACAGCCCGATCCGGGCTTACGCTTATTACAGGGCTGGTTGGTGTCGTAGAAATAGGGGCAACGGGTACGCTGCAACAGGTTGCCCGCGGTGGTCGCCTTGTTGCGCAGCTGCCCGCTGGCGCCCGCAACGATCGCGCGGGTCAGGACGCCGTAATCGCGGCGGACGCGCGCGTCCGCCGCGAGATCAGTGTTGCGTACGAGCGCGCCGATGCGCAGCCCGCCATCGTCGGTCGGCTCGATCCGGTCGAGCTTCAACCGATTGACGTCGACCAGATGGACCGGCTCCTCGATCTGCAGCTTCATCAGGTCGAGAAGGTTGGTGCCGCCCGCGATGAATTTGGCACCGGGGCGCGCGGCCACGGCCTGGGCGGCGGCGGCGGGCGTGTCGGCGCGCTCGTAGGTGAAGGCCTTCATGCTTTGGCTCCCGCGACGTCCCGCATCGCGTCGATGATGTTCGAATAGGC
Source organism: Sphingomonas sp. S6 (assembly GCF_043498045.1). Lineage (NCBI taxonomy): Bacteria > Pseudomonadati > Pseudomonadota > Alphaproteobacteria > Sphingomonadales > Sphingomonadaceae > Sphingomonas > Sphingomonas sp. S6. The sequence goes on along the minus strand of NZ_JBIEOE010000001.1, from coordinate 634,221 downwards.
GCCGCAGCGGCAGATGTTGCCGCTCATCCGTTCGCGCATTTCCTCCGCCGTCAGCGCAGGAGCGCCGGCGACGTCGTCCTGCACATGGCTCGGGACGCCACGCTTGATCTCGTCGAGCACCGCGACCGCCGAGCAGATCTGGCCTGGGGTGCAATAGCCGCACTGATAGCCGTCATGCTTGACGAACGCCGCCTGCATCGGATGCAGCTTGTCAGGCGTACCGAGCCCTTCGATCGTCGTGATCTCGTCGCCATCGTGCATGACCGCGAGGCTGAGGCAGCTGTTGATGCGTCGCCCATCGACCAGCACCGTGCAGGCTCCGCACTGGCCGTGGTCGCAACCCTTCTTCGTGCCGGTCAGCTTCCAGTGCTCGCGGAGCGCATCGAGCAAGGTGGTTCGCGTGTCGAGTGCGACCTGGCTTGTCCGTCCGTTCACCTTCAGCGTCACGGGCATCGTCGGCGGGGCGGGGCGTTCGTCGAGAGGCACCGCTGCCGCCTCAGTGGGCATGGCGGTCGCCGCCGCACCGATCGCCCCGCTCGCGAGCACGCCGCGGCGAGACATGGACAGTTCGTAATCGCTCATCAAAGGCCCCTTGATGCATCTGACATACCGACGTTTTCGACGCGGTGTACGCCACTGACGGGGTAGGCCTTATCGTTTCGACGCAGCGCAAAGCAAACCCTTGTTAGAAGTACGCAAAGAAACGGGTCCAGGTTCCAACGGAACCCGGACCCGCAACGTTTTGATGTAGATAAGTGGCGGGATCAGAAGCCGATATGTGCGCCCGCCGACAGAACGACCGCATGGGCATCGCGCAGAGTGCCGCGGGTCAGGATGTTGGTCTGTGCCGCGGTGCCGACATAGGCCGCGGTCTGACGGTCGATCGTCGTGTCTTCGAAATCGACATAGTTTGCAGCCAGATCGAAGCCGAACTTCGGAGTCACCTGGAAGGTGCCGCCGACGCCATAGTTCCAGCGGTTCGAATCCGGCACGCGCGCGTCGCGCAGGCCGTCCTGCGTCGGGGTCAGCGCGCGCTGCACGCCCGCCCGAACCGTCAGGCTGGGCGAGACGGCATAGTCGACGCCACCCGCCAGGCTGTAGCTGTCACGATAGTTTTCGGGCAGCGCGGTATTGAGCGGCGCGCCGAGGCGGATCGCGTCGAACTTGCTCCAATTGTAGCGCACGGCCTGACCGTTCAGCGTCAGCGCCGGGGTCACCTTGATGCGCGCGCCGACGATCGTCTGTGCGGGCGTGTAGAAGCTCGCCTGCACGCCCGTCAGCGTGCGGTTCTGGCCGGCAAGCGGGCCGACGAGGCCGGCGACGGTGAGGTCGCCCGTCAGCGTATGCTCGATGCGCGACTTATAGCTGATGCCGATGGTCGCCCAGTCGTTGTGCATCTGGACGCCCGCGGTCCAGCCGATGTCCCAGCCCTTGCCTTCCAGCTTCTGCGAGCCGTCGGCCGTAGTGGTCAGGTTGGGCAGAGCGTTGCCCAGGCTGGCGTAGACGTGCTCGACGTTGGCACCGCCGCCGACGCGCAGCCAGTCGGTCAGCGCCACGGCGATCGACGGCTGGATGTCGATCGTCATCAGCTTGGTGCGGGTCGCGCTGTAGCGGGTCCAGCTGTTGTTGTCGTAATCCGTGGTGAAGCTATAGGGCGACGTCACCGCGAGGCCAAATGCGACCGGACCGAACGGCAGCGCGATCGCGCCGGACGGCAGCAGGCCCTTGTCGATCGGGTTGCGCGCTTCCTGCGCACCGCCGACGGGCTGGTAGTTGGCCGGATTGGCGCACGACACGCCGGCCGGGCGGCACACCACGGTGCCGTTGTTGACGACGCGACCGCGCGGCAGGATGCCCGACGCGTTGATCGCCGCCTCGCCGCGCTCCATCCCTGCGATCGATGCTGGGTTCCACCACAGCGACTGCGGGCCGGTATCGGCGACTTCACCCGAGAAGGCACGACCGGCGCCACGCGCCGACTGCTCCTGCAGGTAAAACGCCTGGGCGTGGGCCACCGAGGCGAAACCGAACGAGCCGAGGACGGCAGTGGCGAGCAATGAAGTCTTGATACGCAGGGACATGAGCGGTCTTCCTTAAGCTTACTGGTAAGTCGAAACGGGTCGGATCAGCGCACGCGCGTCCAGGTCTGCGTCTTGCAGAGCGGCACGAACACGCAGCCACGCACCTTCAGAGTGTTGGCGTCGACGGGCGTCACCTTCGCCTTGTACGTCTTGCCGTCGTCGGGGTTGTAGATCTTGCCGCCGCTCCAGGCATCGCCATCCGCGGTGAAGCCGCTGATCAACAGCAGACCCTTCAGCAGGCGACCGCGCTGCGCCGGATCCTGATTGTTGACGTCCTTCAGATCGGGCTGCTGGCGGAGCAGTTCGGACGAGATCAGCCGGCCGCAGATCGACGCACCACAGCGCTGGATTTCGACGATGCCGTTGCGCGTTTCGGTCTTCCACCGGCCCAGCGCGACGTCGGGGGTGGGTGCGGGCGCAGGGGCGGCGGCCAGCAGCGCGCCAATCAACATCAGGGACATGGTCAATTCTCCTCTCCCGGATGGACGCGAACGGCCGCGCCCATCGAACAAGCCGTTCTAGCCTTGCGCCGTATCTGTACGGTCGCATTGTGGCGCCGCGGAGGCCGCCCGATGCCGGGCAATAACCTATTGGCGAGCCAGATGCCGTTTACGGCAATCTGATGCCCGCCTAACCCCGGGGCGCGGTGTGTCAAGGGTGATGACGTAAACCGCGGTGCTTCAAGCATCTTTTCGTACGGATGGCACCGGATCGTGCCGACCGCCATGCACCCGGGCGGTTCCAGGTCTGGCATTCGCAAGCCATGGACCCGCCCGGGGCATCGTCAGTTGCGCAGCGGCTTCCCCGTGGTCAGCATCTGCTGCACGCGCGCCTGCGTCCGCGGATCGCGCACGGCCTCCATGAACGCCGCACGCTCCAGCGTCAGCAGATCATCTTCCTGCACGGTATCGACCAGATCGGCTTCGCCGCCGGTCAGAACTGTCGCGAGCCGGCCCGAGACGACCTCGTCATATTCGGTCGCCATGCCCTTCTTGCGGAAGCCGTCGACGACACCGGCGATGCCGGTGCGGCCGCTTTCGCCCGGCAGGCGGAAGGTTGGCTTTTCGGGCGCCTTATAGCCGTCGACGAGGCTGAGCGCCTTGGCCTTGGCGTCGGCGAGCAGACGGTCGCGATTCATCGTGATGCCGTCGCTGACTTTAAGGAACATCATCTCCTTCGCGAGCGCGGCCGACTTGGACACCTGCGCCGTCGAGATCGTCTCGAACGCCTTAGCCACCGCCGGCATCGGCCCGCGCGGCATCATCGGCGCCTTGGCGAGTCGATCGAGCAGCTCGCCGTTGCCGCCCCAGCCGGGCAGCAGGCCGACGCCGCACTCGACCAGACCGATGTAGCTTTCGGCATGCGCCTGCACCGCATCGGCGTGGAGCACGACCTCGCAACCCCCGCCCAGCGCCATGCCGGCCGGTGCCGCCACGACGGGGAAGGGGGCGTATTTCAGCGCCTTCAGCGCCTGCTGCCCGCCGGCGATCAGCTTCTCGATCTCGCCCCACATGCCCGCGGCCACGGCGAACATCGCCATGCCCAAGTTGGCGCCGGCCGAGAAGTTCGAGCCTTCGTTATAGATCACCAGCGCCTTGAAGCGCTCCTGCACCAGCGGGATGGCCTGCTGAATCAGGGTCATGATCTCGCCGTCGAGCGCGTTCATCTTGGTGGTGAACTCGAGTGCCGCGACGCCGTCGCCGACATCCCAGAGTGCCGCCGAGCCATTCTTGAGAAGCGGCTCGGACCGCAGCTTGATGTCTTCGAGCAGCAGCACGCCATCGCCGCGGACGACGTCATGATAGTCGCCATCCGTGCCCAGGAACTGGCGCTTGCCGTCGACGACGCGATAGAAGCTGCGGTCGCCGGCCGTCTCGAGGATCGCCGGGACGCTGCGCCCCTCGTCGCGCAAGCGCTGCGCGAAGGTAGCGGCACCGATCCGGTCGAGCAGCTCGAACGGGCCGAACTTCCAATTGTAGCCCAGCTTCATCGCGTCATCGATCGCGACGATGTCGTCCGCGGCTTCGCCGACCAGCATCGCCGCATAGGACAAGGTCTTGCCCAGGATTTCCCAGGCATAGTCGCCGACCTTGCCCGGCGTCGCGATCAGCGCGCCCAGATCCTTTTCCGCCTTGGGCGGTAGCGGGGTGGGCTTCTGGCCACCGCGATACTCGCCCGTCGCGAGATCGAGCGCCAGCTTGGTCTTGGTGACCTTGTCGAAACGGTAGAAGCCGCCCTTGCCTTTACGGCCGGTAAAGCCATCCGCGATCATCTTGTCGACCAGCGGCATCGGACGAACGGTGTCGAAATAAGGGTCGCCCTGCGGCAGCGTGGACGACAGGCTCTTCGACAGCAACGGCATCAAATCGACGCCGACGAGGTCGACGAGGCCGAAGATCCCGGTCTTGGGCACGCCCATCGGCCGGCCGCCGATCTGATCGGCTTCCTCGACCGTCAGCCCCTGATCCATCGCCGCGTTGATCGCGACGGCGAGCCAATAGGTGCCGATGCGGTTGGCGATGAAGCCCGGCGTGTCCTTGGCGCGGACGATTCGCTTGCCCATGAAGCGGTCGACGAAGTCCTCGACCTTTTCGGCCACAGCGGCGTCCGTATGGTCACCGCGCACGATCTCGATCAGCCGCATGTAGCGCGGCGGATTGAAGAAATGGGTGATCAGGAAGTCGGCCTTGAACTGGTCAGAGCGCCCGTCGACCAGATGGCCGAGCGGGATGGTCGACGTGTTCGAGCTGACCGCGGTGCCGGGGCGCTTGAGCGCCTCGAGCTTGGCGTAGAGCGCCTGCTTGATGTCGAGCCGTTCGACGATCGCCTCGACGATCCAGTCGCACTCGGCGACACGGTCGAGGTGGTCGTCGATATTGCCGGTCTCGACCAGCTTCGCCGCACCCTTCGACATGAAGGGCGCGGGTTCGGTCTTCAGCATCTTGGCGACCGCATTCTTGGCCACCGCGTCGCGATCGTCACCCGCCTTGGGGACGATATCGAGCAGCAGCACCGGGATGCCTGCGTTGGCTACCTGTGCGGCGATGCCGGCGCCCATGACGCCCGCCCCGATCACGCACACCTTTTTGATGGATTCGCTCATGTTATGCGCGCTCCAGCACCGTGGCGATGCCCTGGCCGCCGCCGATGCACTGGGTGGCGAGCGCGTACTTGCCGCCCTCGCGCTCCAGCAGCGCCGCCGCCTTGCCGACGATGCGCGCGCCGGTCGCGCCGAGCGGGTGGCCGATCGCGATCGCACCGCCGTCGAGGTTGATCGTGTCGTCCTTCAGGCCGAGGTCGCGGATGCAGGCGATCGCCTGGCTGGCGAATGCCTCGTTGATCTCGACGACGTCGAGGTCGCCGACCGACACGCCCGCGCGCGCCAGCGCCTTCTGCGAGGCGCTGATCGGACCCAGACCCATCGTCTCGGGCTCGATGCCCGACACGCCGACCGCCTTGATGCGGGCGAGGATCTTGAGGCCGTGCTTGGTCGCGAACTCTTCCGACGTCACGAGAACCGCGCTCGCGCCATCCGTCAGCGGCGACGAGGTGCCGGCGGTGACTGAGCCATCTTGGCTGAACGCGGGCTTCAGGCCGCCGAGCGCTTCGACGGTGGTGTCGGGGCGGATCGTGCCGTCTTCACTGACCGTGCCGGCCTTGGTCTGGATCGGCACGATCTCATCGCTGAGCCGGCCATCGGCGCGCGCCGCTGCGGCCTTCTGCTGGCTCTTCACCGCGAACGCATCCTGTTCGCCGCGGGTGATCTGATATTTGGTCGCGACGTTCTCCGCCGTGTCGCCCATGCCCATGTACGCGCCGGCATTCTTCTTCGCGAGGACGGGATTGGGCAGCGGGTTGTAGCCGCCCATCGGCACGCGGCTCATCGATTCGAGGCCGGCGCAGATGAACGCCTCGCCCGCACCGATCTGGATCTGGCCCATTGCGATATGGATCGCGCTCATCGACGATCCGCAGAAGCGGTTCACCGTCATCCCCCCGACCGACAACGGCAGATCGGCCAGCAACCCGATCATCCGTGCGACGTTAAGACCCTGTTCGCCTTCGGGGAAAGCGCAGCCAAGGATGATGTCCTCGATCTCTGCGGCGTCGACGCCGGTCTTTTCGATCAGGCCGCGAATCGTCTGCGCGGCAAGATCGTCGGGACGGACCCGGGCGAGGGCGCCCTTGCCGGCGAGGTGGAATGGCGAGCGCGCATAACCGGCGATGACGACGTTGGTCATGAAATCCTCTCTTTGGCAGGCATCGGGATGCAAGGGCAGACTTGCGTGATGCCGTATAGGTGCGATACCTTCCCATTACGTCAAGTGGATCGAGCCGACAATATGCTCGATGATGGGCATGAGAGGATGAGGGAATGAGCGACACCGCCACCGCCGGAACGACGGCGCAGGGTGCAGCGCCGCTGGCGATCAAGCAGGGCGTGCCGCTGCCGAGTCGGCCCCGCCTGCTCGGCGACCTGCTCGACCATACCGTCGCACGCTTTCCCGGTCGCGCGGCGATCGACTTCATGGGGTCTGTCACCAGCTGGGGCGACCTCGGCAATGCGGTCGACCGCGCCACGGCGGGGTTGCAGGCGCTGGGCGTGGTGAAGGGCACGCGCGTCGCGCTCTGTCTGCCGAACACGCCTTATTATCCGATCCTGTTCTTCGCGACGCTGAAGGCGGGTGGCATCGTCGTCAACGTCAACCCGCTGTACGTCGAGCGGGAGCTGGCGCACCTGATCCACGACTCGGGCGCGGAGATCATCGCGACCCCCGACGTCGCCGAAATCCAGGCGCGTGTGCTGAAGGTCGCGGGCGAGGCGGGCATGCGCCACGTCATCACCTGCCCGATTGCCGACGCCCTGCCGACGATCAAGAAATATGCCTATAAGCTGGTGAAGCGTAAGGAGATCGGCCGCGCCCAACGTGATGCGCGCCATCTGTTTTTCGCCGACTTGATGGCGAAGCGCGCCACGCCTGCTCCCGTTGCGGTCGCGCCGGACGAGGTGGCGGTGCTCCAATATACCGGCGGCACGACTGGCGTGCCCAAGGCGGCGATGCTCTCCCACGCAAATATCGTCGCGAACACCGATGCGATGCTCGTCCATGTCGGCGGCGAAACGCCCGATCAGGATCGCGTGCTCGGCGTGTTGCCGCTGTTCCACGTCTTCGCGCTGACTAACGTCCTGACCTTCTCGACGCTGGTCGGCGCGGAGATGATCCTGCTGCCGCGCTTTGAAATGAAGCAGTTGCTCGGCACGCTGAAACGCACGCGGCCGACCTATTTCCCCGCGGTTCCGACGATCTACAACGCGCTCGCCAATCTGGGGGAGGGGCAGCGTCCCGACCTGTCCGCGATCAAGGTCTGCATTTCGGGCGGCGCACCGCTGCCGATCGAGGTGCGCCATGCGTTCGAGACGAACACGGGCGCGAAGCTGGTCGAGGGCTATGGCCTGTCCGAAGCCTCGCCGATCATCACCTGCAACCCGTTCGACGGCGTCAACAAGGAAGGTTCGGCCGGTCTGCCCTTCCCCGGCACGATGATCGAGATCCGCGATCGCGAAGACCCGACGCGGATCATGCCTAAGGGCGAGAAGGGCGAAATCTGCGCGCGTGGGCCGCAGGTCATGAAGGGCTATTGGCACAAGCCTGCCGAAACCGACGCGGCCTTCGCCGATGGTGCGCTGCGGACGGGCGACGTCGGCTATCTCGACGACGACGGCTATCTCTTCATCGTCGACCGAATCAAGGACATGATCCTGTGCGGCGGCTACAACGTCTATCCGCGCGTGATCGAAGAGGCGCTGTACGAGCATCCCGCCGTCGTCGAAGCCGTCGTGATCGGCGTACCCGATGCGCATCGCGGCCAGGCGCCCAAGGCCTTCGTCGTCCTGTCTGAACCGGGCAGCGTGACGGGCGCCGATCTGCGCGACTTCCTGCGCGACAAGATCAGCAAGATCGAGCTTCCCCGCGAGGTGGAAATCCGCGACAGTCTGCCCAAGACGTTGATCGGCAAGCTTTCCAAAAAGGAGCTGGTCGAAGAGGAAATGGCGAAGGCGGCGCGCTAGACGTCGGCTCGCTTCAGGTGAGGGTGCAAGGGGTGAACGAGGACAGAGGCGAATTGCAGGGTATTCAGGAGGTGGCCGACATGCTCGGCATCACGCCGCGAACCCTGCGCTTCTATGAAGACAAGGGGCTGATCGAGCCCTGCCGCATCGGGACGACGCGCGTCTATCGCCGACGCGAGATCGCCCGGATGCAATTGATCCTGCGCGGCAAACGGCTGGGGTTTTCACTGACCGACATCGCCGAATTTCTCGACCTGTACGATGCGGACCCCCAGCATCTCGAACAGATGCGCGCGCTGGCGGAGCGGGTCCGGATGCGGATCGAGGAACTGGAAAAGCAGCGTGACGCGCTCGACCAAACGCTGGGCGAATTGGCCAAGCTCGAAGGTGAGGCGCTCGCCAGGGTGCATGCCCACGAACCGGAAGCGCAACGGGCGGCGGGGTAAGGTATATTTTCTCGTTCCCCGCGTGAGCTCCGCAGGCCGTCTCGCGCTTACGGCTCACGAGGGGCTTCACGGTTGCCTCCGCGTCCCGTTAGACCTCCGGCGAAGCCCAGGGCGACGACGTGGCCGCGGCGACCCGCTCTCGCCAATGCATCGGGCGGACGATAGAAGGAACGCATGTCCGACCCTCGCGAAACCGATCCGATCCTCGATCCCAAATACGACGCCGCCGGCCTCATCACCGCGGTCGTCACGACGCGTGACGGTGCGCTGCTGATGGTGGCGCATATGAACGCCGACGCGCTAGCCGCAACCCAATCGAGCGGCGAGGCCACATTCTGGTCGCGCAGCCGCGGTCGGCTGTGGAAGAAGGGTGAAACCTCCGGCAACGTCCTGCGCGTCGTGGAGATGCGGATCGACTGCGATCAGGATGCGGTCTGGATCATCGCCGATCCGGCAGGGCCTGCGTGTCACACCGGGGCGACGAGTTGCTTCTACCGGCGGATCGACGGCGATCGGCTCATCCGCGTCGCATGAGAATGCTGCCGGCGCTGGCGGCGGTGGCCTTGCTGGCGGGCTGCGGATCGCGACCGGAGGCGTCCGCCGACGCCGCGACGTCCGGTGCGCGATTGGAAGCGGCGGCGATCCGCACGGGCTTGATCGACGATCCGACGCGCGCCGATCTGGTCGGTTCCTGGGCATTGGACACCGATCGCGTCTGCGTGGTGCCGGGCGCGAAAGGGTTGCTGCGGCTGGGAGCGCTCGTCGATTACGGTGAGGGGCAGGGGTGTGCGGCGTCGGGCACCGCGCAACGTAGCGGGGACCGCGTGCGGGTTGCCTTCAGCACCTGCCGTTTCGAGGCGCGGTTCGAGGGCGACCGGATCGTTTTTCCAGCAGAGCTGCCGGCTAGCTGCGACAGTCTGTGCACCGGAAGGGCGTCACTCGCCGCGCTCACGGTCGAGCGCCTCAGTACGTCGACGGCGGAGGCGGAAACGCTGCGGACGCCGGGCGGAAAATTGCTGTGTGCTACCGCGTCACCCAATTGACGTTGACGTAAACGTGATGTAGTCGGAGCGCATGGCTTCGTCTCCCGCTTATGCGATGATCGAACATCGCCACGACCGCGACCATTTCACGATCTCGGATCTGTCCGAGGAGTTCGGCGTCACCGCGCGGGCGCTCCGCTTCTATGAAGATGAAGGCCTGATCGCCCCCGAGCGACGCGGCACGCAGCGCATCTATTCGCATCGCGATCGGGCTCGTCTCGCCTGGATCCTGCGCGGCAAGCGCGTGGGGTTCAGCCTGAGCGAAATTCGCGAGATGATCGACCTGTACGATCTCGGCGACGGGCGCCGCGTGCAGCGGCAGGTATCGATCGATCGCTGCCGCGCGCGCATCGCGCTGCTCGAACGGCAGAAGCAGGACATCGACGCCGCCATCGCCGAACTCACCGAATTCGTGGAGGTCGTTTCGGCCGTCCACAACACCGAACAGCAAGGATAATCGGATGCCCCAGTATACGCCCCCCGTCCGCGACACCCGCTTCCTGCTGGAGCATGTCGTCGGCTTGCAGAACTACAGCAACCTGCCCGGCTTCGATGCCGCCACCCCCGACGTCGTCGAGGCGGTGCTGGAAGAGGGCGGCCGTTTCGTTGCCGAGGTTCTGTTCCCGATCAACCAGTCGGGCGATCAGGAAGGCTGCACCCGCCACGAGGACGGCAGCGTCACGACGCCCAAGGGCTTCAAGGAAGCCTATAAGCAATATGTCGAGAGCGGCTGGGCGACGCTGGGCAACCTGCCCGAACATGGCGGGCAGGGCATGCCGCACGTCGTGTCGATCGCGTTCCAGGAATATATGATCTCGTCGAACATGGCCTTCGCCATGTATCCGGGCCTCACCCACGGCGCGATCGCCGCGCTGATCGCCAAGGGCAGCCCTGAGCAGCAGGCGATGTACGTCCCCAAGATGGTGTCGGGCGAATGGGGCGGCACGATGAACCTCACCGAGCCGCAGTGCGGCACCGACCTGGGCCTGATCCGCACCAAGGCGGAGCCGCAGGCGGACGGATCGTACGCGATCACCGGCACCAAGATCTTCATCTCGGCCGGCGAGCACGACCTGACCGACAACATCATCCACCTCGTCCTGGCCAAGACGCCGGGCGCGCCGGACAGCTCGAAGGGCATTTCGCTGTTCGTGGTGCCGAAGGTGCTGGTGAACGACGACGGTTCGCTGGGCGAGCGCAATGCCGTCACCTGCGGCTCGATCGAGCACAAGATGGGCATCCACGCCAATTCGACCTGCGTGATGAACTATGACGGCGCGAAGGGCTGGCTCGTCGGCGAGGAAATGAAGGGCCTTGCCGCGATGTTCATCATGATGAACGCGGCACGCCTCGGCGTCGGTCTGCAGGGTCTCGCCATCGCCGAAGTCGCCTACCAGAACGCCGTGCAGTACGCCGGCGACCGCCGTCAGGGCCGCGCGCTGACCGGCCCCAAGGAGCCGGGCGAAAAGGCGGACACGCTGTTCGTCCACCCCGACGTGCGCCGCATGCTGATGGAGGCGAAGGCCTGGACCGAAGGCCTGCGCGCGCTGTGCCTGTGGGGCGCGCTCCAGGTCGACCTGGAGCATAACGCCGGCACCGAGGAAGAGCGCGAGATGGCGGGCGACCTGATCGGCCTGCTCACGCCGGTCATCAAGGGCGTCGGCACCGACAAGGGCTATGAGATCGCGACCAACGCGCAGCAGGTGTACGGCGGCCACGGCTACATCCAGGAATGGGGCATGGAGCAGTACGTCCGCGATGCCCGGATCGCGATGATTTACGAAGGCACCAACGGCGTGCAGGCGATGGACCTCGTCGGGCGCAAGCTCGCCACCAAGGGCGGTCGCGCGGTGCAGGCGCTGTTCAAGATCGTGACCGAGGAAACCGCGGCGGCCGAGGGCGTCGAGGCGACCGCCGGCATCGCGGCAGCGCTGAAGAAGGCGTTGGGCGAACTGCAGGCGGCGACGATGTGGTTCATGGCCAATGGCATGAAGAACCCGGAAAACGTCGGCGCGGGCGCAGTGCCCTACATGCACCTGATGGGCATCGTCGCGACCGGCCTGATGTGGCTGCGCATGGCCAAGGCGGCCGCCGAGCAGAGGGCGGCGGGCGAGGGCGATGCGGCCTTCCTCGACGCCAAGCTGGTCACCGCGCGCTTCTTCGCCGAGCGCATCTGCCCAGACGCCGGCGCGCTGCGTCGCAAGATCGAAGGCGGCGCAGAGAGCGTGATGGCGCTGCCGCCCGAAATGTTCCGCGCAGCATAACCGCGTTTTCCTCCCGCGGCGCAGCCGGGGGAGGGGGACCGTTCGGCGCCAGCCGAATGGTGGAGGGGGCGTTTCCGCAGTCACTGAGGGCGCGGTATCGTCCCCTCGGTCAACGCCCCAGTGTTGCCAACTCACTTTCGCGGGGAAGGCTTGATCTACGGCAGGCGGTCCGCCAGTGCGCGGATCGCCTGTCCTTCCAAGGCGGCGACCGTCTCGCCGTCAATCACGACGGCGTGTTCCGGCCGCAACACCGCTTCGTTCTGCAAGCCGTTGTCCAGCGCCAGCCAGGCTCGCACCGCTTGCTCCAGACTGGTCACCTCCGCCAGTTCCGAGCCGCCGCGGTCGACATTCGCCAGCACCGCACTCATTCGCCAGTCGATGCCGCTCATGCGAGATCATTCTCGCTGATCACCACCAGCGCCTGATCGGGATCACGCGCCAGCGCGTCGGCGGCGAGCGTCTGGATCCGCGCGCGGTGGCGCTGGAACAGCGGCAGGGCGTCGAATGTCGCATCGCCGGCCAATGCTTCCAGCACGTCATAGCGCAACGCGAAGGCATAACGCTCGCCGCTCGCCTCGCCGGCAAATTCGACCTGGCGGTCGGCGGTGTTGTCGAACACGCTCACCGTATCGATCGTGACTCGGTCTTCGGCCATCATCCAGTCCTCGCATCGGGGGTAAGCCGCCGACGGCGGCGATAGAGCAGGGCGCCGATCCCGGCCGCGGCCATCGCGGCGGTCGCGGTGATCGCCGGGTGCAGCGCTGCGTTGGTATACGTGCTCGTCTGGCGCGCCGCGGGGTGCTCGCCGGACCGCACCCGGCCGGTATCGGTTGAGGCAAACAGATTGGCGGGAGCGGGCTGCGGCTTGGCCAAATCGACAAAGCTCTTCGCTGCGATCGGCGCGAGACGTTCGAACAGACGGGGAAAATGCGCGGCGAACAGCGCCTGCGCCCGCCCGGCGCCGCCGACGGTAATGTCGCGCCGCGGATGCGTCGCGCAGAACAGGATTGCGCGCGCCACGACCTCCGGTGCGTAGACGGGCGGTGGGATCTGCGCCTCGCCTGCCTCGTGGTTCACCGCATGCTGTGCGATCGGGGTGTCGATCCCCGACGGCTTCACCAGCGTGACCGTGATCGGTACGTCGTCCGCGGACAGTTCGATCCGCAGCGCCTCGACATAGGCTTTGATCGCATGTTTGCTCGCCGCATAGGCGCCCATGATCGGGCTGGGCAGATCGGAAGCGATCGATCCGATCGTGATCAGGGTCCCGCCGCAGTCCCGTAGATAGGGGATCGCCGCCTGACAGCCGTTGACCACGCCGAAGTAATTCGTGTTGAACAGCGCGCGATGTTCGTCGAGGGGCAATCCGGCAAGCTTGCCATAGATCGCGCTGCCCGCCGCATTCACCCAGGTATCGATCCGCCCGAAGCGCTGCTGGGCATGTGCCGCTGCGGCTCGCACCGCGCCGGCATCGGTGACGTCCGCGGCATAGCAATCGGCGGTGCCGCCAGCCGCAGTGATCGTCCGCACGATCTCGCGCAACGACGCGTCATCGCGCGCGACCAACACGACCCGTGCACCCTGTTCCGCCGCCATCCTGGCGGTGGCGAGGCCGATCCCAGAGCTTGCGCCGGTAAGAACGATCACCTGGTTGGCTAAGGGTTTGGGCGTGGCGGCCACGATGGTGTTCTCCTGACGGGGCCTATGAACACCAGCCGATCCCGCGTGGTTCCGTTAACATTATGTCATGATGGGCGTATTCCTCGGCGCCTGCGGGGAACTCCGGCCATGTGCGGCGGGTTCGCGCCGACATGACCGATCAGGACCGCCAGACCGCCGCGAGCAAATATCCCTTGCTCGCTCATCCCCATATCCAGCTGCACGGGACGGTCGACGACATGATGTACGCCCGTTTCAAGACGCAGCTGGCCGAGGCGCCGGTGGACGGGCCGCTCGTCGTGTCACTGACCACACTGGGCGGCGATCCTGAAATGGGGCGCGCCATGGGGGACGATATCCAGCTGCTGCGCGACTATACGGGGCGCGAGACGCTGTTTCTGGGCAAGGTCGCGGTCTATTCGGCGGGCGCCACCTTCATGGCGGCCTTCCCGGTAGAGAAGCGCTTTCTCACCCGCGGCACGCGCCTGATGCTGCACGAACGGTTGATGAGCAGCAGCGTTCAGCTCTCCGGTCCGCTGACCACGCTGCCCGCCGTGCTGAAGGCGAAGCTGCATGAGATCGAAGAGTCGATCAAGATTCAGGAGGAGGGCTTTCGCGAGATCGTGCGCGGATCGTCCGTCTCGTTCGAGGAGCTGTGCGAAAAGGCGCCATCCAACTGGTATATCGAGGCGGAAGAGGCACGAAGCCGTGGCCTGGTGCTCGACATCATCTGACGGTGCCAAAGGGGTTGCGTCCGCGGGCCGACAGGCATAACCGCAATCGCAGCATTTCGAAGGAGCGTCACGGCGATGGCCGAGTTCACCCTGCCCAAGAACAGCAAGGTCAAGGCGAAGGGCAAGGTCCATAAAGCGACCGGTGACGCCAAGCGGATCAAGACGTTCAAGGTCTACCGCTACGACCCCGACACGGGAGAAAACCCGCGCTACGACACGTTCGAGATCAACCTCGATGAGTGTGGCCCGATGGTGCTCGACGCGCTGATCAAGATGAAGGCTGAGCAGGACAGCTCGCTCACCTTCCGTCGCTCGTGCCGCGAAGGCATTTGCGGATCGTGTTCGATGAACATCGATGGCCGCAACGGCCTTGCCTGCACCACGGCGATCGAGGACGTGAAGGGCGAGGTGAAGATCACCCCGCTGCCGTCGATGGACGTGATCAAGGATCTCGTCCCCGATTTCACGCACTTCTACGCGCAGTACAGCTCGATCAAGCCGTGGATGCAGACGGTCAGCCCGCCGCCTTCGGGCAAGGAGCGGCTGCAGTCGCCGGAGGATCGCGCGAAGCTCGACGGCCTGTACGAATGCATCCTGTGCGCCTGCTGCTCGACGTCGTGCCCCAGCTATTGGTGGAACGCCGATAAGTTCCTCGGCCCGGCGATCCTGCTCCAGGCCTATCGCTGGCTGGCCGATAGCCGTGACGAAATGACGGGTGAGCGCCTCGATCAGCTGGAAGATCCCTTCCGCTTGTATCGCTGCCACACGATCATGAATTGCGCGAACACCTGCCCCAAGGGTCTGAACCCGGCCAAGGCGATCGCCGAGGTCAAGAAGATGGAAGCCGAGCGCATCCTGTAAGGATCGTGGACGCGCCGGAACCCCCCGTCTTCTCGTTCGACGACGATCCCGAGCTGCCCGGCTGGAAACGCTGGCAGCTGCGCGACGGGGGGCGGTTCAATTCGACATTCGATCCGCTCCACGTCCGGGTGGAAGATGGTATCGCGCGCGTGCGCACGACGCCGCGCCGAGAGCATTCGAACATGCGCGACCATGTTCATGGCGGCGCGCTGTTGGGGTTCATCGACATTGCGTTGTTTGCTGGCGCGCGTGGATTGGGCGTGTTGCAGGCAGGCGGGGCGGTGACGCTCGATCTGTCGGCGCAGTTCATCGGCGGCAGCGCAATTGGCGAGCCGCTGGAGGCACGGATCGAGCTGCTCCGCGAAACCGGCCGGATGCTGTTCCTGCGCGGGCTGGTCGTGCAGGACGGCTGGCCGACGGTCGCGAGCTTCACCGGCACCCTGCGCAAATCGACCCCGCCGCCGTCGTTGCGGTGATTTGCTATAACGTCGGTACTTCTCTCTTCGTCACCCCGGACTTGTTCCGGGGTCCACTCCGCGGCGAGGGGATTGGCTAGAGGCTCTAGCGCTACGCCCGCGGCCCGGTACATCCTTGAATACGTCCGGCGCGACGGTGGAGCGAATGGCCCGCGCAAAGACCATCACGAAAGCCTGACATGACCCAAGTCCTCGCCGCCTATGACGCGCTGATCGCCGCAGGCGAATTGCGTCCGGATGCAGAGCAACGGGCGGCCGCCGTGCGTCTCGATACGCTGGCCACCGAACTCGAAGCGCCGAAAAAGGCCGGCCTGTTTGCCCGCCTCACCGGTCGCAGCGGCATGGCCCCGCGCGGCGTCTATATGTTCGGCGATGTTGGACGCGGCAAATCGATGCTGATGGACCTGTTCTTCGCGAACGTGGCAGTCGAGCGAAAGCGACGGGTCCACTTCTCTGAATTCATGCTCGAGGTCCACGGGCGCATCGCGATCGAGCGGCGCAAGGAAACCGGCGATCCGATCGCCCCCGTCGCCGCGGCGCTCGCCGAGGAAACGCGGCTGCTCGCCTTCGACGAGATGATGGTCACCAACTCGCCCGATGCGATGATCCTCAGTCGTCTGTTTACCGCGCTGATCGAGGCGGGCGTGACGATGGTCACGACCTCCAACCGTGCGCCCGGCGATCTCTACAAGAACGGTCTCAATCGCGAACACTTCCTGCCCTTCATCGCGCTGATCGAAGGGCGGCTGGACGTCGTGACGCTGAACGGTCCGATCGACTATCGCCGCGATCGGCTTGGCCAGCAGAATACCTGGCTGGTGCCGAACGGGCCGGAGGCGACCGCGAACCTCTCCGCCGCCTTTTTCCGCCTTACCGACCATGAGGTGACCGAGCCGATCCCCTCGGAAGATCTGGCAGTGCAGGGGCGTACGCTTCACGTGCCCAAGACGCTGAAGGGTGTCGCCGTCTTCTCTTTCAAGAAGCTGTGCGGCGAGGCGCGGGGCGCAGCCGACTATCTCGCCATCGCCCGCCGCTATCACACGGTGATCCTCGTCGGCATTCCGCGGCTGGGCCCCGAAAATCGCAACGAGGCGGCGCGCTTCGTCCAGTTGATCGACGCGCTGTACGAACATAAAGTGAAGCTACTCGCCGCCGCAGACGCCGAACCGGATGCGCTCTACCCCGAAGGCGATGGGCGTTTCGAATTCCAACGCACCGTCAGCCGCCTCGAAGAAATGCGATCCGAGACCTATCTAGCGCAGGGGCATGGCAGCGCGGGAGATCCGGCGTAACGACCCCTCCATTGCGAAGTGCGCCACTTGCGCCGCGCTGGTAACTATGGACGCTGAACAGACAAGACGGGCGGGTCGAGATGTTAACGACCTCCCGTTACGCGTGTCGCAATGGCCCGGCCCCGCGACCGCATGCTCGACGTTATCCGCGGCGCGGCGATCCTTTTGGTGCTGGTCTTCCACCTGCGCGTCGCGACCGGTGTCGAGGCGATTGACCTTCTGATCCGACCGGTCATCGACGTCGGTTGGGTCGGCGTCGACCTGTTCTTCGTCTTGAGCGGGCTGCTGATCGGCGGGATCGTGCTGGATCAGATCGATTCCCCCGGAGGCTTTTCGCGCACGCGCTTTTTCGGGCGGCGCGCGCTGCGATTGTGGCCCGTGCTTTACCTCTACCTTGGCACCATGCTCGTAATCGGCGGGGCGGAGGCGTGGGGGATGGTGCTGCCGGTCACGCTCCACGTTCAAAATTACGCAGTGGATATTCCCAGCCACCTTTGGTCGCTTGCGGTCGAGGAGCACTTCTATCTGCTTCTCGCTTTTGGCCTACCTTGGGTATGGCGGCGGGGAGGTCCCCAGCTTTTGGGGGCGGCGCTGATCGTGCCGATAGTCGGATGCCTGCTGCTGCGGCTGGCGGCGCTCGATCGGGGCGTATTGCCGGTCGAGGTGCAATGGCAAACGCCGTATCGGATCGATGCCCTGGCGGCAGGCGTGCTGCTCGCTTTGACGGAACGGTACCGGCCCACGGTTTTTCTGGCTCTTCAAGCGAAGCGGGGGCTGTGTCTTGCGGGGGCTGCGATTGGATTTGCGTGGCTGGCGACACATACCGATTTGCGGCTGCGTTACGGGCTCGGCTTGACGGTCGCTTGGATCGCAGCCGCGCTCGTCATCGTCGCGCTGCGGGGCCATCGGATTTCACACGGGGCCGCGCCCGCACGACTGCTCATGTGGCTCGGCGCCATCTCCTACCCGGCCTATGTTTGGCACGTCAGCCTGGGACGACTTGCGGACGCCATCGCAGAACCGCTGATCGACGTGCCGCTCGCGCTGACCGCATGGCGATATACGATGGTGCTTGGCGGGGCGGCGGCGATCACGGCTTGCGTGGAGCGACCGTTCATGCGGCTGCGCTGGCCGGAGGCGCGCCGCGATCTTACTCAGGAAATCTCGCCAGCGACGCCTTAATGCTATTGCGAACGGTTATCGTCAATTATCTTAACAATCGGCCGTTATGCGGTTGTGCCCTCGCCCCAATGGGCCTATGCGGCATGACCAATTCATGCCCTCATCACGGAGAAGGATTGGATGGCTCGCAAGAAGATCGCGCTGATCGGCGCCGGTAACATCGGTGGCACGCTCGCGCACCTCGCCGCCCTGAAGGGGCTGGGCGACATCGTCCTGTTCGACGTTGTTGAGGGTGTTCCCCAGGGCAAGGCGCTCGACCTGTCGCAGTGCGGCCCGGTCGAAGGCTTCGACGCGAATATCAAGGGTTCCAACGACTACGCCGATATCGCGGGCGCCGATGTGATTATCGTCACCGCCGGTGTCGCGCGCAAGCCCGGCATGAGCCGTGACGATCTGCTCGGCATCAACCTGAAGGTGATGAAGGCGGTCGGCGAGGGTATCGCCGCCAACGCGCCTGACGCCTTCGTGATCTGCATCACCAACCCGCTCGACGCGATGGTCTGGGCGCTGCGCGAGTTCTCGGGTCTGCCTGCGAACAAGGTCGTCGGCATGGCGGGCGTTCTCGACTCGGCGCGCTTCAGCCACTTCCTCGCCGAAGAGTTCGGCGTGTCGGTGAAGGACGTGAACACTTTCGTGCTCGGCGGCCACGGCGACACGATGGTCCCGGTCCTGGAATATTCGACCGTCAGCGGCATTCCGGTCAGCGACCTGATCGAAATGGGCTTCTCGACCAAGGAAAAGGTCGACGAGATTATCAAGCGCACCCGCGGCGGCGGCGGCGAGATCGTCGCGCTGCTCAAGACCGGCTCGGCCTATTACGCGCCCGCCACCAGCGGCATCGCGATGGCCGAGGCGTATCTCTACGACCAGAAGCGCATCTTGCCTGCCGCGGCGCACCTGTCGGGTGAATATGGCATCGACAACCTCTATGTCGGCGTCCCCGTCGTGATCGGCGCCGGTGGCGTCGAGAAGGTCGTCGAGGTCAAGCTGTCGGACGAGGCGAAGGCCAACCTCCAGGTCTCGGTCGACGCGGTCAAGGAACTGCTCGTCGCCTGCAAGGGCATCGACAGCAGCCTGAACTAAACGCTTCCGGCGCGGGCGACGTGATGTTGCCCGCGCGTTTTCTACCCCTTGCCTGCGGCGGGGGTGTTTCCATGTCTGGAGCCTTCATGAGCATCCTCGTCAACAAGAACACCAAGGTCATCACGCAGGGTATGACCGGTGAGACCGGCAGCTTCCACACCAAGGCGGCGCTGGATTACGGCACGCAGATGGTCGGCGGCGTGACGCCGGGCAAGGGCGGTAGCGAGCACCTGGGCCTGCCGGTGTTCAACACCGTCGCTGAAGCCAAGTCGAAGACCGGTGCAGACGCATCGGTCATCTACGTCCCGCCGCCCTTCGCCGCGGATTCGATCCTGGAAGCGATCGACGCGGAGATCCCGTTGATCGTCGCTATCACCGAGGGCATTCCGGTCCTCGACATGGTCAAGGTGAAGCGCGCCCTGTCGGGTTCCAAGTCGCGCCTGATCGGTCCGAACTGTCCGGGCGTGCTGACGCCGGGCGAGTGCAAGATCGGCATTATGCCGGGTTCGATCTTCAAGAAGGGTTCGGTCGGCGTCGTGTCGCGCTCGGGCACGCTGACCTATGAGGCGGTGTTCCAGACCTCGAACGCGGGCCTCGGTCAGACGACCGCGGTCGGCATCGGTGGCGACCCCGTCAACGGCACGAACTTCATCGACGTGTTGGAGCTGTTCCTGGCAGACGACGAGACCCAGTCGATCATCATGATCGGCGAGATCGGCGGCGACGCGGAAGAGCAGGCGGCGCAGTTCCTGATCGACGAAGCGAAGCGCGGCCGTAGCAAGCCGATGGCGGGCTTCATCGCGGGTCGCACGGCGCCTCCGGGCCGCCGCATGGGCCATGCCGGCGCGATCGTGTCGGGCGGCAAGGGCGATGCCGAGAGCAAGATCGCAGCGATGGAAGCGGCCGGCATCAAGGTCGCAGCTTCGCCGAGCGAGTTGGGGTCGACCCTGCTGCAAGTGCTGAACGGCTAAGGCGTATCTCCCTCTCCCATCGGGGGAGGGAGGGAGCCGTCCGCAGGACGGCGGAAGGGTGAGGGCATTGCGCCCACTCACCCTCATCCTCCCACCCGCTACGCGGGCGGGCCCCTCCTTCTCCCGGTGGGAGAAGGGCATAGGAAGAAGACCATGGGCTACGAAGGTCAGGATTTCGGCGATATCGCGGCGGGCGTCAGCCCGGCGTTCATCGAAGCGCTCTATGCCAAGTATCAGGCCGACCAATCGTCGGTCGATCTGGGCTGGCGCAGCTTCTTCGAGGGCCTCGAGGCCGGAACCGGCGGTCCCAGCTGGACCAACAAGCGCTGGCCCCTGACCACGACCGACGACCTGACCGCGGGTCTGGACCCGACGCAGATGGAGCCGGCCCCCAAGCCCGCGAAGGGCGGCAAGCCCGCGCCGGCCGCTGGCGTTGCCCCGTCGAAGGAAGACATCATCAAGGCGGCGGGCGATGCGATCCGCGCGCAGCTGCTGATCCGCACCTATCGGGTTCGCGGCCATCTTGCCGCCAATCTCGATCCGCTCGGTCTGTCGCACCGCGACATGCCGGAGGATCTGCGCACCGAATATCACGGCTTTACCGACGCCGACATCGATCGTCCGGTCTACCTCGGCGGAACGCTTGGTTTCGAATGGGCGACCGTACGCGAGCTGGTCGATACGCTGCGCCGCAATTACTGCGGCAACGTCGGCCTAGAATATATGCACATCGTCGATGTCGAGGAGCGCCGCTTCCTGCAGGACCGCATGGAGGGCAAGGACAAGGCGATCGAGTTCAGCGTCGACGGCAAGCGCGCGATCCTGAGCAAGGTCATCGAGGCCGAGCAGTGGGAAAAGTTCCTCGGCAAGAAGTATGTCGGGACGAAGCGCTTCGGTCTCGATGGTGGCGAGAGCATGATCCCGGCGCTGGAAAGCGTCATCAAGTATGGCGGTCAGGCCGGCGTGCGCGAGATCGTGTACGGCATGGCGCACCGCGGCCGGCTGAACGTGCTCGCCAACGTCATGGCGAAGCCGCTGCGCGTGATCTTCCACGAATTCGCTGGCGGTTCGGCACAGCCCGACGAAATCGGCGGTTCGGGTGACGTGAAGTACCACCTCGGCACCTCGACCGACCGCGAGTTCGACGGGCACAAGGTGCATATGTCGCTGGTCGCCAACCCGTCGCACCTTGAGGCGGCGGACCCGGTCGTGCTCGGCAAGACGCGCGCGATCCAGACGATCGCGAACGACCTTAAGGAACACAGCGCTTCGCTGCCCGTGCTGATCCACGGCGACGCGGCCTTCGCAGGCCAGGGCATCGTGTGGGAATGCCTCGGCTTCTCCGGTATCCGTGGCTACAACACGGGCGGCTGCGTCCATTTCATCATCAACAACCAGGTGGGCTTCACCACCTCGCCGCAGTTCGCGCGCTCGTCGCCCTATCCGTCGGACGTGGCCAAGGGAGTTCAGGCGCCGGTCTTCCACGTCAATGGCGACGATCCCGAAGCGGTGACCTTCGCCACCAAAATGGCGATCGAGTTCCGTCAGAAGTTCCACCGCGACATCGTGATCGACATGTGGTGTTATCGCCGCTTCGGCCACAATGAAGGCGACGAGCCGGGCTTCACCCAGCCGCTGATGTACAACAAGATTCGCTCACACCCCGGTGTCAGCGAAATCTATGGCAAGCGGCTGATCCAGGAAGGTGTGATCGACCAGGCGTGGATGGACGAGAAGGTCCATCAGTTTACGACGCTGCTGGAAGGCGAGTTTGAGGCGGGCGCGAGCTATAAGCCGAACAAGGCGGACTGGTTCGCCGGTCGCTGGACCGGCCTGTCGGCGCCGACCGATGGCGGTACCGAGCGTCGCAACGTAGAGACGGGCATCGAACTGAAGCTGTTCGACGCGCTCGGCCGCACGCTGACGACCGTTCCCGAGGGCATCCAAATCCACAAGACGTTGGGCCGCGTGCTCGACGCCAAGCGTCAGATGTTCAAGACCGGCGAGAATTTCGACTGGGCGACGGGCGAAGCGCTTGCGTTCGGATCGCTGCTGTCGGAAGGCTATGGCGTCCGCCTGTCGGGTCAGGACTCGGGTCGCGGCACGTTCAGCCAGCGTCACGCCGTGTGGGTCGATCAGACCGACGAGCACAAGTATGTTCCGCTGACGACGGTCGAGCATGGCCGGTTCGAGGTGCTGGACAGCCCGCTTTCTGAATATGGCGTGCTCGGCTTCGAATACGGCTATGCGCTGGCGGACCCCAAGACGTTGGTGATGTGGGAGGCGCAGTTCGGCGATTTCGTCAACGGTGCACAGATCATGATCGACCAGTTCATCGCCAGCGGCGAGGCCAAGTGGCTGCGCGCCAACGGCTTGGTGATGCTGCTGCCGCACGGGTATGAAGGGCAGGGGCCCGAGCATAGCTCGGCGCGTCCCGAGCGCTTTCTGCAGCTGTGCGCGCAGGACAATATCCAGGTCGCGAACTGCACCACGCCGGCGAATTACTTCCACCTGCTGCGCCGGCAGATGCATCGCAACTTCCGCAAGCCGCTGATCGTGATGACGCCCAAGTCGCTGCTCCGCCACAAGCTGGCGGTGTCAACCGCGGCTGAGTTTCAGGGTGACAGTCACTTCAAGCGCATCCTGTCCGACACCAACGGCGCGGCGGATGCCGAGACGACGCGGCTGGTGCTGTGCACGGGCAAGGTCGCTTATGACCTGATCGAAGCCCGCAATGCGGCGGGCGATACCGGCACGCAGATCGTGCGCATCGAGCAGCTTTACCCGTTCCCGGGTGATGCGCTCGCCCGCCGGATCGCGCGCATGCCGAACCTAAAGGACGTGGTCTGGGCGCAGGAAGAGCCGAAGAATAACGGTTACTGGTTCTTCGTCGAGCCGCTGATCGAGGAATCGCTCGCGCAGGCGCAGTGTGCGGTGAAGCGCGCCCGCTACGCCGGTCGCGCTGCGGCGGCTTCGCCGGCAACGGGTCTGATGAAGCGGCACACCGCCGAGCAAGGCGCGCTGGTGGCCGATGCGCTCGGTCATAACGTTCGCGAGGAAATCCGCCGGACCCGCAGCGAGGGCTCCACCACCACCGCCCGGCCGACCCAGTCCCCGAGCAGCTAACCACTTTCCCCGTTGAAGACCCCCTCCCCGGGGAGAAGGATGCAAGAGATGGCAACCGAAGTCACTGTTCCCGTTCTGGGCGAATCGATCACCGAAGCCACCGTCGGCGAATGGCTGAAGCAGCCCGGCGACCCCGTGAAGGCCGATGAGCCGATCGCGAGCCTTGAGACCGATAAGGTGTCGGTGGAAGTGCCGTCGCCGGTCGCGGGCGTGATGGGTCAGCACGCGGTGCAGGTCGGCGATACCGTGCAGGTCGGCGCGATGCTCGCGACGATCGAAGCCGGCGGTGGTGCGGCCGCAGCGACTGCCGCTGCGCCGGCTCCGGCAGTGACGCCAGCGGCGCCTGCTCCGGCTGCGGCTCCTGCTCCTGCTCCTGCTCCTGCTCCTGCTCCTGCTCCTGCTCCTGCTCCTGAGGCATCGAGCGACTCGCCGGCGGCACTGTCGCCATCAGTCCGTCGTGCCGTGCTGGAATACGGCCTCGACCCCGCGTCGATCACCGGCACCGGCAAGGACGGCCGCATCACCAAGGAAGACGTGGCCGCGGCCGCCGCTGCGAAGCCGGCCGCGACCGCCCCGGCACCCGCTTCTGCTGCTCCGGCTGCCGCCCCGGCGGGGGCGCGCAAGGAAGAGCGCGTCAAGATGACGCGCCTGCGTCAGACGATCGCCAAGCGCCTGAAGGAAGCGCAGAACACCGCCGCAATGCTGACGACGTTCAACGACGTCGACATGACCGCGGTGATCGAAGCGCGCGCCAAGTATAAGGACCTGTTCGAGAAGAAGCACGGCGTCCGCCTGGGCTTCATGGGCTTCTTTGTGAAGGCCGCGACGATGGCGCTGAAAGACATTCCGTCGGTCAACGCGTCGATCGAGGGTGACGAGATCGTCTATCACGATTATGCCGACATCTCGGTCGCCGTCTCGGCGCCGAACGGCCTGGTCGTTCCGGTCATCCGCGATGCGCAGGACCTGACGGTCGCGGGCATCGAGAAGACGATCGGCGACTTCGGCAAGCGCGCCAAGGACGGCACGCTGAAGATGGACGAGATGAAGGGCGGCACCTTCACCATCTCGAACGGCGGCGTGTTCGGCTCGCTGATGTCGACCCCGATCATCAACCCGCCGCAGTCGGCGGTGCTGGGCCTCCACCGTATCGAGGAGCGTCCGGTCGTGGTGAACGGCCAGGTCGTGGTGCGCCCGATGATGTATCTGGCGCTCAGCTATGATCACCGTCTGATCGACGGTCGCGAGGCAGTGACCTTCCTCGTCGCGCTGAAGAATGCGATCGAGGATCCGACGCGTATCCTGATCGACCTGTAAGTATCTATATAGACACGTCACCCCGGCGCAGGCCGGGGTCTTTCGCGGGGAGCATCGCTTCCTGCCGCACGAGATGCCAGCGTCCGCTGGCATGACGGTTGGAGGAAATGATGGCAGACTACGACTATGACGTCCTCGTGATCGGTGCGGGCCCCGGTGGCTATGTCGCGGCGATCCGCGCGGCGCAGCTGGGGCTGAAGACCGCATGCGCCGAGGCGCGCGAGACGCTGGGCGGAACCTGCCTCAACGTCGGCTGCATTCCGTCGAAGGCGATGCTGCACGCGTCGGAATATTTCGATGCGGCAGCAAATGGTGCGATGGCCAAGATGGGCATCAAGGTAACGCCGGAGCTGGACCTCGACGCGATGCACGGCCAGCGCCGCGATGCGGTGAAGCAGCTGACGGGCGGCATCGAATATCTGTTCAAGAAGAACAAGGTCACGTGGCTTAAGGGCCATGCGCGCTTCACCGGCAAAGACAGCGTCGAAGTCGCCGGCCAGACGGTGCGCGCCAAGAACATCGTGATCGCGACCGGCTCGTCGGTGACGCCTCTGCCGGGCGTGACGGTCGACCAGAAGGTCGTCGTCGACAGTACCGGCGCGCTGGAACTGCCGAAGGTGCCTGAGCACATGGTCGTCATCGGCGGCGGCGTGATCGGGCTTGAGCTGGGCAGCGTGTGGCGCCGTCTGGGTGCGAAGGTGACGGTGGTCGAGTATCTCGACCAGATCCTGCCGGGCTTCGATGGCGACGTGCGCAAGGAAGCGCAGAAGATCTTCAAGAAGCAGGGCATGGAGTTCAAGCTGTCGACCAAGGTGACGGGCGTCACCGTGTCGGGCGAGAGCGCGACCCTGACCGTCGAGCCCGCCGCCGGTGGCGCAGCCGAGACGATCACCGCCGACGCGGTGCTGCTCGCGATCGGTCGTAAGCCGAACACCGACGGCCTGAACCTCGAAGCCGCAGGCCTGTCGGTCAACAGTCGCGGACAGGTGGAGATCGATCACGACTTCGCGACCAGCGTGCCCGGCATCTGGGCGATCGGCGACGTCGCGCCGGGCCTGATGCTCGCGCACAAAGCTGAGGACGAGGGCATTGCGGTTGCGGAGAACATCGCCGGCCTGACCGGCATCGTGAACCATGACGTGATCCCGAGCGTCGTCTACACGATGCCCGAATTCGCCGGTGTGGGCCTGACCGAGGAGGCTGCGAAGGCGAAGGGCGAAATCAAGGTCGGCAAGTTCCCGATGATGGCGAACAGCCGCGCCAAAACCAACCACGAGCCGGACGGCTTCGTGAAGATCATCGCCGACGCCAAGACCGACCGTGTCGTCGGCGTCTGGGCGATTGCCAGCGTCGCCGGTACGATGATCGCGCAAGCGGCGCAGGCGATGGAATTCGGCGCCACCAGCGAGGACATCGCCTATACCTGCCACGCCCACCCCACGCATTCCGAGGCGATCAAGGAAGCGGCGATGGCGGTGACGGGCAAGCCGATCCATATCTGATGTCGGACGGCGGGGGAGCAGAGCGTTCCCGCGCCGATCTGGAGGCCGAATGGCTGGAGCTGACGCGCGGGATCCTACCGGGTCTCGCGCGTTCGCGTGTCTGGCCGGTGCGGGCGGATCACTGCTTCCAGCGGATTTTGCTCGACGCGGTGGTAGGCGGGGTATGGTATGATGCGGTCGCAGGACGGCCGGCGTATCGGTATATCGATGGTGGTCTGCTGGCGCGGGCGGTGGCGCTGGGGCACGACGTCGCGGAGGGGCGGGTCGATTTGGGGGAGCTCAACCGCCGATCGCTGGCATGGCGGCGGGTACGGAAGGACAGCTCCCCACGCTCCGTCACTCCGGACTTGTTCCGGAGTCCACCGGGTCGCGGGGGCCGCGTTTGAGCCTCTTGCCACCCCGTCGCCGCGGTGTGGATCCCTAGAATACGTCCGGGTGACGTGGTGTGTGGGGCGGTCGCTCAGGCCGCCAGCCGTTTGGCGCCCCCGCCCCGGATCATATCTGCCGCTTTTTCAGCGATCATGATCGTCGGCGCATTGGTGTTGCCGCTGACAAGGTTCGGCATCACCGACGCATCCACCACGCGCAGGCCTGCGATCCCGCGCACCCGCAGCTGAGCATCGACTACCGCCGAGGCGTCGCCATCTGCGCCCATCTTGCAGGTGCCGATCGGGTGATAGATCGTCTCCGCCGTCTGGCGGACCCAGGCGTCGATCGCGGCATCGCCTCGCACCTCCGGCCCAGGCGCCAGTTCCGCGTCGCGGTAGGGATCGAGCGCCGCTTGCGCTGCCACGTCGCGGCCGATCGTCACGGCCTCGCGTAGGACGCGGCGGTCTTCGGGCGTGCTAAGATAGTTCGCCTCGATCAGCGGATCGTCCAACGGGTCGTCCGACACCAAACCGATGCGCCCACGGCTTTCTGGACGGAGCTGGCAGAGGTGGAGTGAGAAGCCGTCTTCGGTCGCCTTCACCTTGCCGTGGTCGCGCATGATTGCCAGGACGGCGTGGATCTGGATGTCCGGGTGGTCGAGGCCCTCGCGCGACGGGATGAAAGCACCGGCCTCGAGAAAGTTCTGACGCCCCACGCCCTTGCCGGTCAGCGCATAGCGGAGGCCTACGCCGAGCTGGCGTAGGCCCTTCACTTCGCTGAACACCGTGCGCAGTCCGCGGCTCCGCCAGTTCATGATGACGTCGAGATGATCCTGCAGGTTGCGCCCGACACCTGGCAATTCATGCACGGTCTTGATGCCAACGCCGCGCAGATGCGTGGGATCGCCGATGCCCGATAGCTGAAGCAGTTGCGGAGACTGAACCGCGCCCGCGCACAGCAGGATTTCGCCGGAGGCCGTCGCCCGGCGACGCTCACGACCGACCAGATAGTCGACCGCCACCGCCCGGCGGCCCTGCACGTCGATACGCGTAGTGCGGGCATCCGTCGCGATCGTAAGGTTCGGCCGGGCCAGGGCGGGGAACAGATACGCCTCCGCTGCGGTCCAGCGCCGGCCATTGGCGATGGTCAGGTCATAGGGACCGAAGCCCTCGGGATGCGCGCCGTTGAAGTCGTCGGTGATCGGATAGCCGGCCTGTCGCCCCGCCGCGATGAAGGCGGCGTTGAAGGGACTGTCGCTTTCGCCTGCCGAGACGCGCAGCGGACCCTCGGTCCCGTGCAGCGGCCCGCTGCGATGGTGCCCCTCCAGCTTGCGGAAATATGGGAGGACATCGTCCCAGCCCCAACCGGCGAGGCCGGATTGCGCCCAGCGATCGTAATCGCGCGGATGGCCCCGCGAATAGATCATGCCGTTGATCGCCGAACTGCCGCCTAGTCCCTTGCCACGCGGCCACCACAGGCGGCGGTTGTCGAGATGCGGTTCCGGCGCGGTCCAGAAGCCCCAATTGTGCTTGCTCTTGGCCTTGATCAATTCGCCGACCCCGGCCGGCATGCGGACGAGCAGGTCGCGGTTGTGGCCACCGGCTTCTAGTAGCAAAACGCGGACCGCGGGGTCTTCGGACAAGCGCGCCGCCATGACACAGCCGGCCGAGCCGCCACCTATGACGATATAGTCGAAGCCTTCGTCTGCCATGCTCTCTCCTCCTGCGCGGCCGTTGCGACCGTCGCATCCGTGGGTGTGCAGAGGAGCGCGATCAGCTCCTCCATCAGTGCGGGCCGATCCAGATCGGGCGCGTGGACCTTGCCGAGACCTAGCGTCATCAAGGCATAGCCACGTACGCGTGCCTGATGCGGCGTCAGGCCATTCGCCTCGAGGCAGTGCGACAAGAAGGCGAGGACCTGCGCGTCGTTGCGTTCGACCGCAGCCTGCGCACGGGGATCACTCTCCGCCCAAGCGCGCATCGCGATCGACAGGCGGAACAGCCCACGGCGGCGGACGATCTCGGCGAGCAGGCGGATGCGATCGACGGGGTTCCGTTCCGCCTTCATGATCGTGTCGAGAATGCTGGCGAGATGCTCCCCGGCAAAATAGTCTGCGAGCCGGCCCTGATAGGCGTCGAAGTCGGTGAAATGGTGATAGAAGCTGCCAGTCGAAACGTTCAGTTCCGCGGCGAGCGGGCGCAGCTTCAGCGCCCGCAGCCCGCCCCGGCGGAGCAGCGACTGCCCCGCCTCCAGCCAATCGCGTGGGGTAAGGTCGGTCGCGCGGAGCGTCCGGTCAGGGGCGGCGGTAGCCATAACCAATGTTATGCAGCTAGTGCGCTGCCGTAAAGCCCTTGGCGATCAGTGCGCGGGTGACGCCGTTGGTCCAGCCAAATCCGTCCTGAAGCGGATATTCGCCACCACCGCCGGGCAGGCGCCGTACAACATTGTACTTTTCGAGCAGCTTGCCGCTGGCGTCATATTCGCGGGTCACGCTCGCCAGCCAATGGGCGGCGATCCGGCGGGCGAGGGCGGTCTCACCATAGCGTTCGAGCCCTGCGATCGCGATCCATTGCAAGGGAGCCCAGCCGTTGGGATCATCCCATTGCTGCCCGGTGTCGACCAGCGTCGTGCGCAACCCGCCCTCGCCGATCAGCGGGGTTAGCGCCTGCGCAGTGGCTCGTGCGCGATCGGGCGTCGCGATGCCGACGAACAGGGGGAAGGCCATCGCCGCGGTGCGGCCGTTGGCGACGGTGCCGGCGTCCAGGTCATAATCGGCATAATAGCCGGCGCCGTTCCAAAGATGGCGGTTGATCGCGACCGCGCGTGCGTCTGCCGCGTTGGTGTAGCGGCTGGCGCAAGGATCGTCGCGCAGCGTCCGGCAGTTCGTCGCGATGCTGCGTTCGAGCCCGTAGAGCAGGCTGTTGAGATCGACGGGGACGACCCGCGTCGTGCGGATCGTTGCCAGCGTCTTGCCATCGGCAAGCCACCGCGAGCTGAAGTCCCATCCGCTCTCCGCGCCCGCGCGCAGGTCGCGATACAGCACCTTCGCATCGCGACCCGGATTGGCCTGAGCGAGCAGCGCGTCCTCGCGATAGCTTTCGTCGCGTGGATCGTCGCGGTCATCCCAATAGCGGTTGAGCAGGCTGCCGTCGTTCAGGCGTACGACGCGCGCGCTGCTCTCGCCGGCACGGAGGCGGTCGGCGCCACGCATCCAGAAGTCGTGCTCGGCCCGCAGCCAGCGCGTGCGCTGCGCCAGCGTATCGGCGCGCTTCGACATGCCGGCGATCAGGTAGAAGAAGGGGGGCTGCGAGCGGCTGAGATAATAGGTGCGCGTGCCGTTGGGGATGCGGCCGTAGCGGTCGAGCAGGCTGCCGAAGTCGACGATCATGTCCTCGACCAGATCTTGCCGGCCTGAGGCTTGCAGGCCCAGCATCGTGAACCAGCTGTCCCAATAATACATTTCGCGAAACCGGCCGCCGGGGACGACGAAGCGTTTCGGCAATGGGAGCGCCGACGAACCCGCGCCGACGCTCGGCAAGGTGCGGGTGAGCTGCGGCCACAGTGCGTCGATATGCGCGGTGAGCGACAGTTTGCCCGAAGGTGGCGGTACGGTAGGCGTGATCGGCAGCGTGAAATTCGCCTGCACGAAGGCTTCGAGCGCCGCGCGATCCTTGCAGGCGCACCGGCGATAGGCGTCCATGATCGCGGCATCGCTGCGGCGCGGTTGGGCGTCGGCGAAGGTCTTCGAATCGGGGAAGACGCGCTGCATCTGCACATCGCGGAAGAGCGCGCCGAAGCGCTGTGCGGGCGACAGCGGCGTGGCGGCGACAAGCAGCGTCGACAAGGTAAGCAGCAGCGGGCGGATCATCATCGGCTCTCCACGATGGTTCTACGGCTCAGCGAGACGCGGCGGGTATGCCGATCGATACGCAGCGCGATCTGATCGTCACCGTCGGCCAGCCGAAGTTCGAAACCGGGCGCGTCGTGCCAGCGGTCTGGCGTCATGACCTCGCCATCGAGCGCGCGCCAATCGGCGTCTGCATAGGCGGTGACCGCGTCCAGCTCGTTGGCCGCGCGAAAGGCGGCGAGGGCGGCGACGAAATCCTCGAGATCGCGATCACGATCCTGCCAGTCGACCCAGCCGATCGCGTTGTCCTGCGCGTAGGCGTTGTTGTTGCCCTGCTGCGTGCGGCCGAATTCGTCGCCGGCCGTCAGCATGATCGTACCGCGCGAGGCGAACAGCGTGGCGAGTAGCGCACGCAGGTCGTCGCCGCGGCGCTGGCGGAGGGTTGGATCGTCGCTCGGCCCCTCGACGCCGTTGTTCCAGCTGAGATTGTCGCCATGGCCATCGCGATTGTCCTCGCCATTGGCGTAATTGTGGCGCTCGGCATAGCTGACGAGATCGGCGAGGGTGAAGCCATCGTGCGCGGCCAGGAAGTTGACGGTGCGCGTGTCGCCGGGGCCGAAGAAGTCCGCTGATCCTGCGATACGGGTGGCCAGGTCACCTGCGCTGCCGTCGCCGCGCCAGAAGCGGCGGACGTCGTCGCGGTAGCGGTCGTTCCACTCCAGCCAGTGCTTGGGGAACTGGCCGAGCTGATAGCCGCCGGGGCCGATGTCCCACGGCTCGGCGATCATGACGCGGCTGGCGAGCAAAGGGTCGGCGGCGATCTCCGCGAAGATCGGCGCATGGGGATCGAAGCCGGGGCCGCGTGCGAGGATCGTCGCGAGGTCGAAACGGAAGCCGTCGACCCCGCACCGGGCGAAATGGCGCAGGCTCTCGAGGATCAGCGCGCGGACCTCCGGTCGGCTGCAATCGAGCGTGTTGCCTGTGCCGGTGTCGTTGACGAGGCTGCCGTCGGGCGCGTGCGCGTAATAGAGCGCCTCATCGAAGCCGCGCAGCGACAGCGTCGGGCCGAGGCGGTCGCTCTCGCCTGTGTGGTTGAAGACGAGGTCGAGGATCACGCCGATCCCGGCGCTACGGAGGGCGGCGACCGTCTCGACCAGTTCGGCGACGCCGCCGGGGGCGAGGCGGGGATCGATCGCCATCGGTACGACCGGATTATAGCCCCAGCTGTTAGTAAGGCCGAGCGGCGGCAGGTGGCGTTCGTCGATCCATGCGACGATCGGCATCAGCTCGATCGCGGCGACCTTCAGCTTCGTGAGATGCGCGATGACAGCGGGATGGGCGAGCGCGGCGATGGTGCCGCGCTGCTGCTCCGGCACGTCCGGGTGCCGCATGGTGAAGCCGCGGACGTTGAGTTCGTATATTAGGCCGCCGGGGGTAAAGAGGGGCGGGGCGACAGGTACGGTAGGGGGCGGCGTGACAACGGCGCGCGGGACCAGCGCGGTCGTATCGATCCCCGGCTCGCCGAGGCGTGGGTCGTAGCGGAACGGCCGGTCGAGCTGGATCGCATAGGGATCGACCAGTAGTTTGGCCGGATCGACCGCCGCGCGATAG
Organism: Sphingomonas sp. S6; assembly: GCF_043498045.1. Taxonomy (NCBI): domain Bacteria; kingdom Pseudomonadati; phylum Pseudomonadota; class Alphaproteobacteria; order Sphingomonadales; family Sphingomonadaceae; genus Sphingomonas; species Sphingomonas sp. S6. The sequence continues at coordinate 602,287 of NZ_JBIEOE010000001.1, read as the reverse complement.
CCGTATCGGGTGCCGGCGCCGACGCCTTCGACCTCCGTATGCCAAACGCCGTCCGCACCGGACATGGGTATCCGCCGCTCGCCGGCATCGTCGAACAGGCAAAGCGTAACCGGGGTCGCGCTGCGCACCGCAAACTGGGTGCCGCCGTCCATGACCTCGGCGCCGAGCAACACGCTCACGTGATGACGTCGGGCTCGGTCCGGCCGGTGTGGCGGACGATCCCGGCGATCGCATCCGCCGCAGCGACGATATCGGCCAGCATCTCGCCGGTGTCGCGGTCAAGATCGCCGTCGGCGGGTTCGTAGCGTTCGAGGTAGACGCGCAACGTCGCACCGCTGGTGCCCGTCCCCGACAGGCGGAAGACGACGCGGCTGCCGCCGTCGAACAGGATGCGTACGCCCTGATTCCGGCTGATCGACCCGTCGGTCGGGTCGGTATAGGCGAAGTCGTCGGCCCCAGACACGCGCAGGCCAGCGACCTCAGTGCCGGCAAGCGTATCAAGCTTGCCGCGCAGCTCCGCCATCAGTGCATCGGCGCGATCGCTCTCCACGCCTTCGTAATCATGACGCGCGTAATAGTTGCGGCCGTAGGTCGCCCAGTGATCGCGCGCGATCGCATCAACCGATTGGCCGCGGACAGCGAGGATGTTGAGCCACAGCAGCACCGCCCACAGGCCGTCCTTTTCCCGCACGTGGTCCGACCCGGTGCCCGCGCTTTCCTCACCGCAGATCGTCGCCATGCCGGCGTCGAGCAGATTGCCGAAGAATTTCCACCCCGTGGGCGTTTCGAAGATCCGCAGCCCCTTGGCCGCGGCAACGCGATCGGCGGCGGCGCTGGTCGGCATCGATCGGGCGATGCCCTTCAGCCCCGCAGCATAGCCCGGCGCGAGGTGCGCATTGGCGGCGAGCATCGCGAGGCTGTCGGACGGCGTCACGAACCGGCCGCGGCCGATGATGAGGTTGCGGTCGCCGTCACCGTCCGACGCGGCGCCGAAATCGGGCGCGTCGGGTGCCATCATCGTCTCGTACAATGCGTGGGCGTGGACCAAATTGGGGTCGGGGTGGTGGCCGCCGAAATCCTCCAGCGGCGTGCCGTTGCGCACCGTGCCCTTGGCGAAGCCCAGGCGGTTTTCGAGGATTTCGGTCGCGTAGGGGCCGGTGACGGCGCTCATTGCGTCGAATGCCATGGTCAGGCCGGCGGCACGGATCGCATCGAAGTCGAACAGTCGCTCCATCAGGACGGCATAATCGGCGACCGGATCGACGATCTCGACGGTCATATTGCCGACCTGCGTTTCGCCGATCGTGTCGAGGTCGACGTCCGCCGCGTCGACGGTCAGCCAGCGGTCGATGACCTTGGTGCGCTGGTACAGCGCCTCGGTCACGCTTTCGGGCGCGGGGCCGCCATTGGCGATATTGTACTTGATCCCAAAATCCTCGGTCGGGCCGCCGGGATTGTGGCTCGCGGAAAGCACGAGGCCGCCCAGCGCCTTGCGGATGCGGATCATGTTGCTGGCGGCGGGCGTCGACAGGATGCCACCGCGGCCGATCACCGCCCGGCCGAAGCCATTGGCGGCGGCGATGCGGATCGCCTTCTGGATCACCTCGCGATTGAGGAAGCGGCCGTCGCCGCCGATCACCAGTGTCGCGCCTTGCTTGCCGTCGATGACGTCGAACACCGACTGGACGAAATTCTCGGCGTAATTGGGTTGCTGGAACACCGTCACCTTTTTGCGGAGGCCCGAGGTGCCGGGCTTCTGGTCGGTGTAGGGCTGGGTCGGGCAGGTGCGGATCATGCGTGTCCTGTCAGGGTCTTGTAGAGGTCGGCGTAACGGCGGCCGCTTTGGCCCCATGAGAAATCGGCGCGCATCCCGTTGCGCTGGAGGACGCACCATAGATCGGGGCGGGCATAAGCGGCAATCGCGCGGCGGATCGCGTGCGCAAGCGTATGATAGCCGGTCTCGCCATGCTGGAAGCCGGTGGCGACGCCGGCGGCGAGGGCCGCTTCGTTGGCATCGATGACCGTGTCGGCAAGACCGCCCGTGCGGGAGACGATCGGCACGCACCCATAAGCGAGGCCGTACAGCTGGGTCAGGCCGCAGGGTTCGAAGCGCGACGGGATCAGAATGGCGTCGGCACCACCCTGCAGCAGATGCGACAGCGGCTCGTCATAGCCGATCTGCACGCCGACTCGGCCGGGATACCGCGCGGCGGCGGCGAGGAATGCCGCCTCAAGATGCGCGTCGCCCGATCCGAGCAGCGCCAACCGTCCGCCGAGCGCGACGATTTCGTCGAGGCATTGCGTCAGGACGTCCATGCCCTTCTGCCACGTCAGGCGGCTGATGACGGTAAACAGGGGGCCATCCCCCGCTTCCAATCCGAATACGCCCTCGATCGCACGCTTGTTCGCCTTCCGCCGGCCCAGCGCGCGGGCCGTGTAGCGGCTGGGTAGGGCGGTGTCGGTTTCCGGGTTCCAAACCGCGGGGTCGATACCGTTGACGATGCCATGGACGCGGTCGCGCCGGGCTTCGATCAAACCTTCCAGCCCCATGCCGAAGCGGCCCTCGCGAATTTCGGCCGCATAGGTCGGGCTGACGGTGGTGATCGCGTCGGCGGCGGCGAGGCCTGCCTTCAGAAAGCCGACGCCGCCATAATATTCGACGCCGTCGATCGCATAGGCCATCGCGGGCAGGCCGAGGTCGGCAAAGACCTCCGCTCCGAACTGGCCCTGGAAGGCGATGTTGTGGACGGTCATCACGCTCGCCGGGCGGTGATCGGCGTGGAGGAAGCGGAGATAGGCGGGCGCCATGGCCGCCTGCCAGTCATGGGCGTGGAGCAGATCGAAGCGATAGCCGGGGATCACGCCCGCTGCGATTTCGGCGGCCGCGAAGGCGAACGCCGCGAACCGCTGCCAGTCGTCGGTCTGGCCATACAGGCCGCCGGGTCGTGCGAACAATTCGGGTGCGTCGAGCACCAGCAGCGGATGCTCGCCGATGTGCGACGCCAGCAGTCGCGCTTCAACGCCGAGCAGGTCGGGCCAGCGGTGAGCGACCGTCGCACCTTTCACCGCCTTGGCGAGCGCGGGATAGCCGGGCAGCAGGGTGGTCGTCGCGATGCCGTGTGGGCTAAGTGCGTCGGGCAGCGCGCCAACGACGTCCGCCAGCCCGCCGGTCTTCACCAGCGGGTAGGCTTCCGACGCGACCGAGAGGACCGATAGGGTCACAGCGCCAAGCGGTCGATCATCGGTTGGGTGATCAGGCAGATGCCCTTGTCGGTCCGGCGGAAGCGACGGCTGTCGAGTTCCGGATCCTCGCCGACGATGAGCCCGTCCGGAATGACGACGCCACGATCGAGCACCACGCGCTTCAACCGGGCGCCCCGGCCGATGTGGCAATAGGGAAGGACCACGGCCTCGTCCAAAGCAGAGAAGCTGTGCGCGCGCACGCCCGTCGACAACAAGCTGCGATGGATCGACGAGCCCGACACGATGCAATTGCCCGACACCAAGCTCGATACCGCCGACCCGCGTCGGCCCTCCTCGTCATGGACGAACTTGGCGGGCGGCGTGATCTCCGAATAGGTCCAGATGGGCCATTCGTGATCATAGACGTCGAGCTGGGGAATAACATCGGTGAGGTCGATATTTGCCTCCCAATAGGCGTCGACCGTTCCCACGTCGCGCCAATAGGCGGCGGGTTCTTCGCTCGTCCGGACGCAGCTTGCCGAGAAGCGATGCGCCTGCGCCTTGCCATGCTGGACGAGGTAAGGGATGATGTCCTTGCCGAAATCGCGCGCGGAACCGGGCGTATCGGCATCGCGGCGCAGCTGTTCGATCAGGAACTTGGTGCGGAAGACGTAGATGCCGAGGCTGGCAAGCGCGATGTCGGGCTGGCCGGGGATCGACGGCGGATCGGCGGGCTTTTCGACGAAGTCGATGATCCGGTCGGTCTCATCGACGTGCATCACGCCGAACGCGACCGCCTCCATCCGCGGCACCTCCATGCACGCGACGGTGACGTCGGCGCCACTGTCGCAATGCTGCTGGAGCATCACCTCGTAATCCATCTTGTAGATGTGATCGCCGGCCAGGATCACCATATACTCGACGTCATACGCCTCGATGATGTCGATGTTCTGATAAACCGCGTCGGCGGTGCCTTCATACCATTGGAACTCGCTGATACGCTGGCTGGCGGGCAGGATGTCGAAGCTCTCGTTGCGTTCGGGGCGCAGGAAGTTCCAGCCGCGCTGCAAGTGGCGGATCAGCGAATGCGCCTTATACTGTGTCGCGACGCCGATGCGACGGATACCCGAATTGATCGCGTTCGACAGCGCGAAATCGATGATCCGGCTCTTGCCACCGAAATAGACCGCGGGCTTCGCGCGCGTGTCGGTCAGCTCCATCAGCCGGCTGCCGCGCCCGCCCGCCAGCACATAGGCCATCGCATCGCGCGATAGCGGCTGTCCTCGTCTGTCTACCACCGGCATCCTCCTATTCTTTGTGACGTCGATCGTCCTGCCCCTGGATCGGTCAACCGTCGTATTGCAGCATGATCGTCGCAAGCGGCGGCAACGTGACCCACGCCGCGCCATCCTTCGCGTCGACACCTCCCATATTGCCAAGGCCAGAGCCCCAATATGGGTGCGCGTCGGAATTGATGATCTCGCGCCAGCGCCCGTCGTTTGGGAGCGGCACGCGATAGGGTGCGCGCGCGACCGGCGTCAGGTTAGCGATCACCGCCACGGGCTTCTCGCCCGGCGCCTTGCGCAGCCAGGCGAAAACCGAATTGGCGGCATCATCGCCGATCAGCCATTCGAAACCCTCGCCCTCGCAGTCGCGCGCATGCAGCGCGGGTATCTCGCGATACAGGCGGTTGAGGTCGCGGACGAGATTGCGAATTCCCTCGTGCGACGACGAACAGCGCAAATGCCAGTCGAGCGCACGATCCTCGCTCCACTCCTGTCGCTGCGCGAACTCCTGGCCCATGAACAACAGCTTCTTGCCGGGATAGCCCCACATGAAGGCGTAATAGGCGCGCAGGTTCGCGAACTGCTGCCAGTCGTCGCCGGCCATCTTGGCGAGCAGCGACCCCTTGCCGTGAACGACCTCGTCGTGGCTGAGCGGCAGTACGAAATTCTCGTCGAAGGCATAGACCAAGCCGAAGGTAATCTCGCCATGGTGGTGCCGCCGATGGATCGGTTCGCGCGCGAAATACTGGAGCGTGTCGTGCATCCAGCCCATGTTCCACTTGAAGCCGAAGCCTAGATTGGTGCGCGGCCCGTCGTCGAAAGCGGGGGTGGAGACGCCCGGCCAACTGGTCGATTCCTCGGCGACGGTGAACACGCCGTCACGCTTGCCGTACACTGCGCGGTTCATGTCGCGCAGGAAATGCACGGCCTCCCAATTCTCGCGGCCACCCTCGTCGTTCGGGATCCATTCGCCGGCCTTGCGGCTGTAGTCGCGGTACAGCATGGAGGCCACGGCATCCACGCGCAACCCGTCGACGTGATAGCGTTCGGTCCAGAACAAGGCGTTGTTGATCAGGAAGCTGCGCACCTCGCGCCGCCCGAAATTGTAGATCGCGGTGTTCCAATCGGGGTGGAAGCCCAGACGCGGATCTTCGTGTTCGTATAGCGCGGTGCCGTCAAACCGGGCGAGGCCGTGGACGTCGACGGGGAAGTGGGCCGGCACCCAATCGAGCAGCACGCCGATACCCGCCCGGTGCGCACCATCGACGAAACGCGTGAAGCCGTCCGGGTCGCCGAAGCGCGCGGAGGGCGCATATAGTCCGGTGGTCTGGTAACCCCATGACGGATCATAGGGGTGTTCGCTGATCGGCATGAATTCGATGTGGGTGAAACCCATGTCGACGACATAGGGGATCAACCGATCGGCCAGTGCATCCCACGAGAGATACCAACCGTTTTCGTCACGATCCCAGCTGCCGGCGTGGACCTCATAGATGCTCATCGGCACGCGCCGCGGGTCGAGGCTCGACCAGCCGTCGCGATGCGCGGTGTCGCCCCAGGCGTGCGTCAACGGCGCGGTGGTGATCGACGCGGTCTTCGGGCGCAGCTCGGACTGGAAGGCGAAGGGGTCGGCCTTCAGCGGTTGCAGTATGCCGTCCGGCCCTATGATCGCGAACTTGTAGCTGCGGCCCGCACCAATATCGGGCAGGAAAATCTCCCACACGCCGATGTCGGCGCGGCGACGCATGACGTGGCGGGTGTCGTTCCAATCGTTGAAGTCGCCGACGACCGAGACGCGCTGCGCATTGGGAGCCCAGACGGCGAAGTGCATGCCGCTCGCTCCCTGATGCTCGATCAGATGCGCGCCCATCTTGTCGTAGAGGCGGAAGTGCGAACCCTCTGCGATCAGATAATCATCGGTGGGGCCGAGCACGGGGCCGAAGCTGTACGGGTCCGTCACCCACCATTCGGCGCCATAGCCCTGCGCCCTGTACTTCACCGGCTGAGGATCGCCGTTGATCGCGCCTTCGAACAGGCCGGCGTCATCGACGCGCTGCACATCGCCGAGCGACGTGCCCGACAGGTCATACGCCTCTGCCGTTTCCGCGCCGGGGATCAACGTGCGCGCGAACGTGCCGTTCGGACCGGCGAAGACACCCAGCAGCGAAAAGGGATCGTCGTGGCGCCCGGCGAGCAGGGCAGCGATGGCGCCACGCGGCGGCTTCACATCACGTTCCAGATGTCGCGCGCATATTCGCCGATCGTGCGGTCGGACGAGAACCAGCCCATGTTGGCGACATTGAGCACGGCCGACCGGCCCCATGCCGCGGGATCGCTCCAGCGCGCGTCGACTATGCGTTGCGCGGCAGCATAGCCGTCAAAGTCGGCGGCCAGCATGAACCAGTCGTGATCGCGAATGCCGTCCATCAGTCCCCCGTAACGATTTGGATCGTCTGGAGAAAACACACCAGAGGCGATTGCGTTCACCGCCTGCGCCAATTCGCGCGACGCACCGATGGCGTCATTGCCGCGATAGCCGCTGGCACGCTTTTCGGCGACCTCCTCCGCCGTGAGGCCGAAAATGAAGATATTGTTCGCGCCGACATGGTCGCGGATCTCGATATTCGCGCCGTCGAGCGTGCCGATCGTCAGCGCGCCGTTGAGCGCGAACTTCATGTTGCCGGTGCCGGATGCCTCCATGCCCGCGGTCGAAATCTGTTCGGACAGGTCGGCCGCCGGGATGATGCGCTCGGCAAGGCTGACGTTGTAATTGGGGACGAACGCGACCTTCAGCAGATCGCCGACTGCGGGGTCGGCGTTGATCCGCTTGGCAACGTCGTTCGCCAGTTTGATGATGAGTTTGGCGTTGTGATAGCTCGACGCGGCCTTGCCGGCGAACAGCTTGACGCGCGGCGTCCAGTCGCGCTCCGGGTGGCTGCGGATCTGGTCGTACAGCGCGACAGTCTCGACGATGCCGAGCAACTGGCGCTTGTATTCGTGGATGCGCTTGATCTGCACGTCGAAGATCGCATCGGGATCGAGCTTCAGCTCCATCGTGTCATGCAAATACTGACTGAGCGCCACCTTGTTCGCGCGCTTCACGGCGGCAAAGCGTTCGCGGAAGCCTGTATCGTCGGCGAATGGGGCCAGCGCGGTCAGCGCCTGCGCATCGTCGCGGAAGTCGCCGCCGATCGAACTTTCGATCAGATCGGTCAGTCCGGCATTGCACTGCTGCAGCCAGCGGCGCGGGGTGATGCCGTTGGTCTTGTTGTTGATCCGATCGGGGTAGAGACGGTGGAGGTCGGCGAAGACCGTCTTCTTCATCAGATCGGTGTGCAGCGCCGCGACGCCGTTGACGCTGTGGCTGCCCGCAAAGGCGAGGTTCGCCATGCGGACGCGACGCTCGCCGCCCTCATCGATCAGGCTGATCGCGGCGATCGCGTGATCGTCGGCACCGCTTTCGCGTGCCTCGCGCAGCAGCTTGGCATTGATCGCATAGACCAATTGCATGTGCCGCGGCAGCAGCCGTTCGAACAGCGGCAGCGGCCAGCTTTCCAGCGCCTCGGGCAGCAACGTGTGGTTCGTGTAGCCGAAGGTCTTGCGGGTGATCTCCCAAGCCTCGTCGAAGGTCAGGCCGTGGAAATCCTTCAGCAGCCGCATCAGTTCGGCGACCGAGACCGCGGGGTGCGTGTCGTTGAGCTGGATTGCCGCCTTGTCCGGCAGCGTGCGGATGTCGCCGAAATATTGGACGTGGCGCCGGACGATGTCCTGGATCGAGGCGGACGAGAAGAAATATTCCTGCCGAAGCCGCAGTTCCTGGCCCGCGGGCGTGCTGTCGTTGGGGTAGAGGACGCGGGTCAGCGTTTCCGCGCGAAGCTGCCCAGCCAGCGCGCCTTCGAAATCGCCGGCGTTGAACTGGTCGAGCTTGATCGGGTCGAAGGCGCGGGCGTTCCATAGCCGTAGCGTGTTGACGCGCTTGCCTCGCCAGCCGACCATCGGCGTGTCGAAGGCGACCGCCTCCACCGCTTCGGCGGGCGACCAGTGGCTGCGGCCGTCGGCCAGCGCCGTCACCTCGCCGCCGAAGCCGACGAAATAGGCGCTTTCCCGCCGCTCGAACTCCCACGGGTTGCCGTGCGCGAGCCAGGTTTCGGGCAGCTCGACCTGCCAGCCGTCGTCCAGCCGCTGGCGGAACATGCCGTTCACGTAGCGGATGCCATAGCCATAGGCCGGCAGGTCGAGGCTCGCGAGGCTTTCCATGAAACACGCGGCCAGCCGCCCGAGGCCGCCGTTGCCGAGTGCCGCGTCGGGCTCGATCTCTTCGATCACCGCAAGGTCTACACCGAGCGAATTGAGCGCCTGCGCGACCTCATCATTGTGACGCAGGTTTGACAGCGCATCGCGTAGCAGCCGACCGATCAGGAATTCGAGGCTGAGATAATAGACCCGCTTCGCACCCGCCGCATGCGCTTCCTTTGTGGAGCGCATCCAGCGTTCGATGATCTCGTTACGCAGCGTGAAGATCGTTGCCGCCAGCCAATCGTGCGGGCGGGCGGCCTGCCTGTCCTTGCCGATGCGATGGACGAGAGTATCGACGATTTCGTTAGCGAGGTCGGGGGCAAGCGCATGGGTCTGCGCAGGGGTCGGTGCGGCAGCTGGTTCGGTCACGATCGATCCGGGGAAGAAGAGGGATACGCTGCCGTAACTAAACGATAGGCGCCGACGAAAGTCACCCTTTAAATGGCCGAAGTGGCATCACAGCATGCCAACCAGCAGCGTCAGGTTGAGCCCGATGATGATCGCAGCGATGAACCAAGCGAGCAGGCGCAACCAGCGCGGGCTGACGAAGCGGCCCATGACGCGCGACTGGCCGGTAAACATGACCAGCGGCACGACGGCGAAGGGCAGTTGCAAGCTGAGGATCACCTGGCTCAGCACCAGCAGCCGGGTCGCGCCACCGTCTCCGCTCGCGCCGACGACGATCACCGCCGGCACGATCGCGAGTAACCGCGTGACGAGGCGGCGCAGCCAGACGGGCAGGCGGAGTTGCAGGAAGCCCTCCATCACGATCTGCCCGGCGAGCGTGCCGGTGACGGTGGAATTCTGGCCCGAGGCCAGCAGCGCAATGCCGAATACGACGCTCGCCGCACCGACGCCCATCATAGGGGCGAGCAGGCGATAGGCCTCGTCGATCTCGGCGACTTCGGTGCGGCCCGCCGTGTGGAAGACCGCCGCCGCGGTCACGAGGATGGCAGCGTTGATGAAGAAAGCGAGACCCAGCGCGATCGTGCCGTCGATGGTCGCCATTCGCGCCGCCTCGGCCTTGCCGGCGTCGGTGGGCTCGAAGGCGCGCGTCTGGACGATCGAGGAATGGAGGTAGAGGTTGTGCGGCATCACCGTCGCGCCAAGGATGCCGATCGCGAGGTACAATTTGGTTGGATCGGTGACGATCCCGGGGCTGGGGATGAGCCCCGCGAGCATCGCGCCGACGTCCGGCTTTGCATGGAACAGCTCAAACGCGAAGCAGCCCGCGATGATGACGAGCAGCGCGATGATAAACGCTTCGATCTTGCGGAAGCCATAGCGTTGCAGCGCAAGGATCAGGAACACGTCGAGCGCGGTCAGGATCACGCCCCAGACCAGCGGGATACCGAACAGCAGCTTCAGCGCGATTGCCGTGCCCAGCACCTCGGCCAGGTCGCAGGCGATGATCGCGACCTCCGCCAAGGCCCAGAGCGCGAACGACACTGGCCGGCTGAAATAGGCCCGGCATGCCTGTGCGAGATCGAGGCCAGAGGCGACGCCCAGTCGTGCCGACAGCGCCTGCAACACGATCGCCATCAGGTTCGACAGCAGAATGACCGACAGCAGGGTATAACCGAAGGCCGAACCGCCCGCGATGTCGGTCGCCCAATTGCCGGGGTCCATATAGCCGACGGCGACGAGGAAGCCCGGCCCCATGAACGCCGCCAGCCGCCGCCAGCCTGATCCACCGGTGGGCACCGAGACGCTGCGATGGCTGCCGATCAGCGACGGCGAGGGCGAGGTGGCGGGGGGCGTCATCCCCGCGGTCTGTGCGGCAACCGCGCCACGACCGCAAGTGTCGCACGCGATGTGAAAAAATTCGTCGCTCGCCCGCTCGGCGATCGGGTCAGACGGCCTTGATCGTCAGGTAGACCAAGGTTTGGGTCAGCAACATATAAGCGATCTCACCGAACGACATCGGCCCGGCGACATCCCCGGTGCGCTTCCCCGCAAGACCGGCATAATTGTAATTGAGGATGCAGTTACAGGCGAAGGCCAGCGTGTCCTGCCCTTCGCCGAGCTGCTGCACGAACAGCGTCTCATAATCCCCGATCGGCTTGGCGAAGCGATAGGTGATATGGGGGAATACGGGCGCGAAGAAGGTGACGTGCCCGGTGTCTGGCGCGATGCTGGCCGTCGCGACATTGATCATCGCGCCGTTATAGTCGGCGACGAGCGGCAGCCGGGTGTCGATGCCATGCTCCGCGATATGATCGACCAGCCGCTTGCGAACGCCATCGACGTGAACGTGTTCGACGGTGAAACCGGTATCGCCGCCCTCGTTATCGCCGAAGGTCAGCGCGGGTCCGTCACCGGGTTCGAACAGGTTGACGATATCGACGTCGGCATAATGGCTACCTGGTAGCGCGACGTGCATGACCACGGCGTCCGTGCCTGACATCTGCCCGGTGGCGCCATCGAACACTTTGGGACTGTCGGTGTCGAGACGATCGAGCGCGGCTCCCGTGACCCAGCCCACGAGAGGGCGGCGGAACACTCCGGGCCATTCCCCACTGCGCAGCGCGAACGCCTGATGCGCCGGGCTCTGCGACGGCAGCAGGATGACGGTAAAGCCGTTGTCGGGGCCGTCGTCCGCCAGCGTCGACAGCGCGTCGGTCGGCAGCATGTGTTGCGCATGAACGTCCGCCATGTCCGGCAGGCGTTGCACGAAAATGCGGTCGCGATCGAAGGTGCCGCCGTCTTCATGCGTCATGAAATAGGGGATGGTGCCGCCGATCCACCGGCCCCGCGGCAGCGCGGCGAGCAGGTGCTCCTCACCGGCCAGCAGCAGTGCATCGCCAGCGGCGATCATGGCGCCAACCTCGTCGACGCTGTGCAGCGAGCGGGGGGCGGCTGACTGATGCAGGCTATCGGTCATCGCGCGCTCGCCTCTGCGATGGTGTCGTAATCGGGGCCGGCGAACCGGGCGTTGTCGCGGAAAAAATTGCGCAATTCGTCGATGATCGTCGCCTTTTCGGCGGACCCGTCCTGATACGCGTGGCTCAACCGGATCATCAGGATCCTCAGCGCGAGACAGCGGTAGCTCGGCTTGATCTCCCCAGACAGCAACCGGTGCCAAAGGGGATCGGTCGCCGACGCAATGTCGACTGCTGTTGTCATCAGACTGCTCTCACGCATCGTGCCTCTTGCCCGGCAGCCCTATATTGATGTGGGTTAATATTCAGTAGTCGGCCGATCGTGTCCGGCAGGCACGCCCTTACACCGGCGCGGCATCGACATCCGGTCCGGCGCCATAATGGTGCCAGGTGAAGATTGCGAGCGCGCCGCGATGCGGTCGCCAAGCCTCCGCAAGCGCGCGGACCTGTTTTTCGGACGGGCGGGCGTCATGACCCAGCAGGCGCCCGACCTCGATCTGCACGGCCAGATCGCCGGCGGGCCAGATGTCGGGGCGTCCCTCCGCAAACAGCAAATAGATTTCGGCCGACCAGCGCCCGATCCCCTTTACGCGGACGAGTTGCGCGATCGCCTCCTCGTCATCGTCGGGCAGCGCGTCGAGGTTCAGCCGGCCGCTCGTTACCTCTTCGGCCAGGCTGCGGGCATAGCCGGCCTTCTGGCGCGACAGGCCGGCGGCGCGCAGCGTCTCGTCGCTGGCGGCGAGGATCGTATGCGGATCGCCCGGATCGCCGACCAGTGATTCCAGCTTTCGGTACACGGCGTTGGCCGACGCAACGCTGACCTGCTGGCCGAGGATCGTGCGCAAGAGCGTGATATAGCCCCGCGCCCGCAGGCGCGGTGGCGGATAGCCGACGCGCGCAAGCCCTGCGGCGAAGGCGGGTTCGGCAGCGGCAAGGGCGTCCATGCTCGCGCGGATTTGCTCGGCGCTCAGGCCCATGCTTGATCCTGGGGCGGTGGCGAGGCATGGCCCGCGGCAACTCTAGGGGAGATTATCATGCCCAAGCTTATCGTCGTCACGCGCGAGGGGGAAGAACGCGAAATCAACGGCGAGGCCGGTTTGTCGGTGATGGAGGTCATCCGCGACGCCGGTATCGACGAATTGCTGGCGCTGTGCGGGGGCTGCTGCAGCTGCGCAACCTGCCACGTGCATGTTGATCCCGCCTTCGCCGAGCGGCTGCCGGCGATGAGCCCGGACGAGGACGACCTGCTCGATTCGAGCGACGAGCGCAACGCGACCTCACGCCTGTCGTGCCAGCTGCCGTTCACCGATGCGCTCGATGGCCTGAAGGTGACGATCGCCGGCGAGGATTGAGGAGCACGGCATCCCAAAGTCGTCATTCCCGCGCAGGCGGGGATGACGACATTCAAATGGCCTTACCGTGCCGCGACCGCGTACAGCGCGATCGCCGCGGCATTCGAGACGTTCAGGCTCTCCACCTTGTCGCTGATCGGCAGCGTGGCGAGTTCGTCGCAATGCGCCTCGGTATTCTGGCGCATGCCTTCGCCTTCCGCGCCGAGCACGATACAGATGCGCTGCGTGCCCATCGCCTCGGCCAGCGTCTGATCGGCGTGGCCGGTCAGGCCGATGCGCCAGAAGCCGGCTTCGGCAATCTCTTCCAGCGCGCGCGCCAGATTGACGACGCGGCACCACGGCACCATCTCCAGCGCACCTGATGCCGAACGGGCGACCGTGCCGCTTTCGGGCGGCGCGTGCCGGTCCTGCGTCACGATACCCAGCGCGTCGAACGCCGCTGCCGAGCGCAGGATCGCGCCGACGTTGTGCGGGTCGGTGACTTGGTCGAGCACGATCAGCGGGCGATTGTCGTCCTTGCCCTCCATCAGCAGGTCGGCCAGCCACATCTCCTCAAGCGGCTCGACCTCGGCGACGAGGCCCTGGTGCGGCGCGTCCGATGGCACCAGCCGGCCGAGGTCCGCGGCGTCGGCATAGACGACCGGCATCGCGGGCGGCAGATCCAGCGACGACAACGCCTCGCGGGTGCCCCAGATTTTGCGCACGGTGCGGTTGGGGTTGGCGAGTGCCGCCGTCACCGGGTGGCGGCCCCAGAATTTGGGGCGATTGGCGGTGCCCGTCGACGGGCGATGGCCGCGGCGCGCCATCAGCGCATACCGCCGCAAACGGAGAGGAAGGGGGCGTAAGTCATCGCCGGCCTGCTAGGCCGCGACGGCGGAGCACGCAAGCTGGTGTAGCTTATGCACAGTTTTGTGGGCAAAGCGGCGTTGACAGGCGCGTCGCCCCACGCCAATAGGCCGCCTCGCTTCGGCGAAGCTCCCATCTGGACAGGTGGCCGAGTGGTTAAAGGCAGCAGACTGTAAATCTGCCCGTGCAAGCGTACGCTGGTTCGAATCCAGCCCTGTCCACCACCTTCCCCAGACGGGGAAGGCCGATCCCGCCGCCGGATCACGCCTCATCATCTATCGATACATTGTGCGTCACTGGATGCCGGCGACGTCTCTCGATGCGCCGAAAAGCGACTTATCTAGTTGAATCTACGGGCGTAACGACTGGAACGCTGCCTGACAGGCAGGGTTGGTGCCCCTCTTCACGAGGGAGCTGAGGATGACCTATCCACGCGACGACGCGCCACCGACGACGTCGAAACATGGCGATGCCACCCACGCTGCAACCGAATCGCTCATCGATGCCAAGGGCTCATCCGCGATCGCATCGGCGGTGACGATCAATCGGCCGGTGGCCGAAGTGTATGCCTACTTCCGCGACTTCGCGAACCTGCCGAGCTTCATGGAGAACGTCATCTCGATCGAGGTGACGGACGAGAAGACGTCCCACTGGACGGTGAAGGCACCGGCGGGGGCCACGGTGTCTTGGGACGCGCGGATCACTCAGGAAGAGGCGGACCGACTGATCGCCTGGACGTCCGAACCCGGCGCCGAAGTGCCCAATTCCGGCCGTGTCACGTTCCGCGATGCCGGCCCCCGCGGAACGGTGGTCACCGCGACGATCGCCTATGATCCGCCCGGCGGGGTGATCGGTAAGGTCATCGCAAAGATGTTCCAGCGCGAACCCGCGATCCAGGCGCGACGCGATCTCGCGCGGTTCAAGCAGCTGATGGAGGCGGGCGAGATCGCCACCCCGGCCATGACGCTCAAGCAATTCGAGGAGATGGGGCTGTGAAAGCGCTCGCATGGCACGGCAAGCATGACGTCCGCATGGATACGGTCGACGATCCCGAAATCGTCAACCCGCGCGATTGCATCATCAAGGTAACCTCCACCGCGATCTGCGGATCGGATCTACACCTCTACGATGGCTATATTCCGACGATGAAGGCGGGGGACGTCCTGGGCCATGAGTTCATGGGCGAGGTGGTCGAGGTCGGCGCCAAATCGACGCTGAAGAAGGGGCAGCGCGTCGTCGTGCCCTTCACCATCGCCTGCGGCAGCTGCTTCCACTGCGGCAAGCACCAATATTCGGCTTGCCCCAATGGCCTGCCCGCCGACAATCAGGATATTGCGCGCGAGCTGTACGGGCATGAGATGTCGGCGCTGTTCGGTTACAGCCACATGACCGGCGGCTATGCCGGCGGCCAAGCGGAATACGTCCGCGTGCCGTTCAGCGATGTTGGCCCCATAGTCATCCCCGACGGCGTCGACGACGACAAGGTCCTGTTCCTGAGCGATATCCTGCCGACCGGGTGGCAGGCGGCCGAATACGCGCAGATCGAACCGGGCGACACGGTCGCGGTATGGGGGTGCGGCCCGGTCGGGTTGTTCGCGGTCCAGTCGGCGTTCCTGATGGGTGCCGAGCGGGTCATCGCGATCGATCATTTCCCCCGCCGCCTCGAACTCGCCAAGCGCTTCGGTGCGGAGACGATCAATTTCGAGGATAGCGCGACGTACGACGCGCTGATGGAAATGACCGGCGGGATCGGTCCCGATGCGGTAATCGACGCCGTGGGCCTGGAGGCGCACGGGATGTTCGTCGACAACGTCATCGATCAGATCAAGGCGTCGACCTTCCTTGGCACCGATCGGCCGCATTCGATCCGCCAGGCGATTATCGCCTGCCGCAAGGGTGGGCGCGTGTCGATGCCGGCGGTCTACGGCGGCTTCGTCGACAAGTTTCCGCTCGGCGCGTTCATGGAAAAGGGGCTGACGCTGAAGACCGGCCAGACCCACGTCCAGCATTACATGCCCGCCCTCCTCAACGCGATCATGGAGGGCAAGATCGACACTGAATTCCTGATCTCGCACCGCATGCCGCTGATGGACGCGCCCAAGGGCTACAAGATGTTCAAAGACCAGCAGAACGAGACGACCAAGATCGTGCTGAAACCCGGCATGACGGCCACCGCATAAGGAACGCGACATCATGGCAAATCCATTTGCGATCATCACCGGTGCCTCGACCGGCATCGGCTTCGAACTCGCCACGCTGGCGGCGAAAAACGGGTACGACATCTTGGTTGTCGCGGACGAACCGCTCATCGAGGCGGCGGCGGAGGACTTCCGCCAGTTCGGCGCCGAGGTGCGCTCCGTCGAGGCGGACTTGTCGACGCTTCAGGGCGTGGATGATTTGCTCTTGGCCGCAGAGGGGCGGCAGGTGGACTTGCTGTGCGCCAATGCCGGCCGCGGGCTGGGCCATGCGTTTCTCGACCAACGCGTCGAGGATTGGCGCCGCGTCGTCGACACCAACATCGTCGGCACCAGTTATCTGCTGCAAAAGGTGCTGGCCGACATGGTCGCGCGTAATGCGGGCAAGGTGCTGGTGACCGGCTCGATCGCTGGCTACATCCCCGGCGCTTTCCAGGCCGTCTATAATGGCACCAAGGCCTATGTGGACAGCTTCGTCGCCGCGATCCAGAACGAGATCAAGGACGCGAACGGCGTCACGCTTACCAACTTGATGCCCGGCCCCGTCGACACGGAATTTTTCGCTCGCGGCGACATGTTGGATACGTCGGTCGGCAGCGATCCGAAGAAGAGCGACCCCGCCAACGTCGCGCGCGATGGCTGGGACGCGCTGATGGCCGGCAAGGCACAGGTCGTGTCGGGCTGGAAAAACAAGATCCAGTCGGCCGTCGCCAACGTCACGCCGAACGCCGTACTCGCGGAACGCCACCGCGCCATGGCCGAGCCGGGGACGGCGAAGGACTAAAAGGGAGACGCTCGCGCCCATCACGCCGGGTCGCAACCGGCATGATGGGCGGCGCATGAGGAGGGATGGAGCGGGTAACGGGAATCGAACCCGTGTATTCAGCTTGGAAGGCTGCTGCACTACCATTGTGCTATACCCGCATGACGCTGGCAGCGGAGCCTGAGGCCCGGCAATCGTCGCGTGGGGGCCTATCTATCGTCGCCCTTCGTGCGGTGCAAGCGGCAGCGTGGTTCATGGCTTGATTACCGTTCGCACGGTAGAAGTGTGCCATGTCTGTCGACCCTGTACCAAGCTGCGCGTTCTTGCCCGATCATCGCCCGCCGTCGGCGGTCAGCCATGGCGTGGGGCTCGCGGGCCTTGCGGGGTTGGGCGCGTGGCTGGTCTATGCGGGCAGCATCGGGATGGATGGGCCGTATGCGGCGTTGGTCGCGCTGGTCGCCTGTGCTGCGCCGATGATCCTGTGGTCGCTGCTCGTCGACAAGGTGCATCGCCATGCCACGACGGGGATCGACTGGGGCAGTCCGCGGCCGTTCGCCGAGACGCGGGAAATCAGCCTGACCAAGCTTGCGGGCTTGTTCGCGACCTGGGCGGCGATCGGCATCATTTACGGCATGGGGCGCTTCTACTGGGAGGGGAATTTCGCCTTTGCCATGTGGTGCTTCAGCTGGGGTATGCCGATCGTCGCGCTGCTGGCGGTGCCCTATGTCCTGTGGCTGGACCGCTATCTGGAGCAACCGCGCGACGGCAGCTGGCATGTCGGCGCGTGGCTGACCGGGCAGGCGGGCGTCGATCGCGAGGCGATCTGGGGGCATATGCGCAGCTGGGCGGTGAAGGCGTTCTTCCTCGCCTTCATGCTGGCGGTGGTGCCGGGCAACTATGGCAGCTTCATCCGCAGCGACCTGACCCGGCTCGGCGATCCGGTGATGCTGGCGAGCTGGCTGATCGCGCTGATGTTCGTCATCGACGTCAGCTTCGCGACCGTCGGTTATATCCTGACGTTGCGGCCACTCGATTCGCATATCCGCAGCGCCAACCCGTTCGCGGCGGCGTGGACTGCGGCGCTGATCTGCTATCCGCCATTCATCATGATGGAGACCGGCGGACCGCTCGACTATCATCCGGGGACGCAGGAGTGGAGCAGCTGGTTCGCCGGGCATTCGGTGCTGCTGTGGCTGTGGGGCGCAGCGCTTGTTGCCCTGACGGCAATCTATGCCTGGGCGACGGTGGCGTTCGGCCTGCGCTTTTCCAATCTCACGCATCGCGGCATCCTGACCCACGGGCCCTATGCCTGGTCGCGCCACCCGGCCTATCTGTCGAAGAACCTGTTCTGGTGGCTGTCGACCCTGCCGCTGCTGACCACCGGATCGCTGGTGGATGCAATGCGTGCGACGCTGCTGATGGCGGTGGTGAGCGGCGTCTATTACTGGCGGGCGAAGACCGAGGAACGGCATCTTGGCCTCGACCCGACGTACCGCGACTATAGCGACTGGATGGCGCGGCGCGGTGCGGTGCCGCGGTTCGTCCGCTGGCTGCTCGGCACCCCTGCACCGGCACCGGTCGATGCGCCTCAGGTGGCGGGATGATCCTTCGCCCATAAGGCGTCGATTCGCGCCTGATTGCCGCCGGTTTCACGCAGGCGGAGGTCGATCAGCTCGACCACGCGGCCGCGCAGCGGGCGGCCATGCGTTTCCCATACCAGATCATAGACCGCCTGCCGCGTCGTCGGCTGATCGTCGGTGAAATAGGTATAGCGGATCAGCACGGGCAACCGACCACTCTGCGCGTCAGGGCCGCCATCGGTCGCCTTGCGCAGCGCCTTTTCGAACCAGCTCGCCTCGATCGTCTGGTCGACAGCATCCTGCGGACCGACGTCGAGCGCAGTGGGGAAGGTGACGTGCACGTCGCCGAGCGGATGCGCCTCTGTCTTGGCGAGGACGATCTGGCTCTTGTCCTTCGACGGCGTGCCGCGGAGCACGAAGCGGGTCTTGTCGCGCGTCGCGCTTGCCGCCTCGACCGCCTTGTCGGCAGCGGCGTCGCGGCGTTCCTGCCAGTTGTTGTACAGCGTCAGCGCGGCGATGATGACGCCGGCAACGGCCACCACCTCCGCCAGCGTGATCCAGCGGCGGCGCGTCTGCGCCTGATCGGGCGTTTCGCTGCCTCCGCCGGTGCCGCTCATCGTCCGCCGGCCTCCAGCAGGCGTTCGGGCGCGGCCAGTTCCCAGCTGTGCGCGATGCGATCCTCGATCAGCGTCCAGTCGGGGTCGCCGCCCAGCGTCATGCCGATCCACGGCTCGGGGCCGAGATCGTCGGCCGGTTCGTAAGCGTCGGGATCGCTTTCAAGCGCGTCGGCCTGCTCCTCTGCATCGGCAGTGCGCACGCAGACGGTTTCGTCGTCAGTTAGCTGCGCGAAGGGGACGTCATCGACGACGAAGACGGGGAGGCCCCCCTCGTCGCGTTCTTCCGCCTCCGGCAGCAGCAAAGCGATTGCGCGGACGCGGTCGAGGGGCGTGGCGGCGCCGGTCGATTCCGGGGTCAATTCGGGGGTCATCGGCTGGCGAACTCCTTGAGCACCTGCGGATACAGGCGATGTTCGGCGACGAGAACGCGCGCGGCGAGCGTATCGGGTGTATCGTCGGCAAAAATCGGCACCTCGGCCTGGCCGAGCAGGGCGCCTGCGTCCAGTTCCTCGGTGACGATGTGGACCGAACAGCCCGCCACCGCATCACCGGCGTCGATCGCGCGTGCGTGCGTATCGAGGCCCTTGTATTTGGGCAGCAGCGAAGGGTGGATGTTGACGATGCGATCGCGCCAGCGCGCCACGAAATCGTTCGACAGCAGCCGCATATAGCCAGCGAGCGCGACGATCTCGCACCCCGCCTCGCGCAACGCGGCGTCGACCTGTTCCTCATAGGCCGCCTTGCCAATCCCCTTGGGTGACAGCGCGAAGGTCTTGAGCCCCCGCTCGCGGGCCCAGGCAAGGCCCGCGGCATCGGGCTTGTCGGATGCGACGAGGCCGACCGGCACGCCCGATTCGACCAGCGCCATCATGTTAGAACCGCGGCCCGAGATCAGGATGCCGACGGTCTTCATCGCCCCATCAGCCATGGTTGTGGGTGGCGGTCCAGTCGGCGCGCGCGCTCCACGTCTCGGTGCTGCCGCGCACCGTGCAACCGCGCGGACCGGCATCGATGCGGCCGATCGTGTGGACGGTTTCGCCGGCCGCGGTCAGCGCTGCGGCAACCGATTCCGCCTGGTCCGCCGCGACGACCACCGCCATGCCGATGCCGCAGTTGAAGGTGCGGGCCATTTCCTCCGGCTCGATCGCGCCCTGCGACTGCAGGTACGCCATCAGACGCGGCTGCTCCCACGCATCGGCATCGACCACGGCATGCGTGTCCTCGGGCAGGACGCGCGGGATGTTTTCGAGCAGGCCACCGCCGGTGATGTGGGCAAGGCCCTTGATCCGGCGCTCGCGCAGCAGCGGCAGCAGCGACGCGACATAGATGCGCGTCGGCGCCATCAGCGTGTCGATCAGCAGCCGGTCGGCATCGAACAGCGCCGGGCGGTCGAGCTTCCAGCCGCGATCCGCGGCAAGGCGGCGGACCAGCGAGAAGCCGTTCGAATGCACGCCCGACGAGGCGAGGCCGAGGATGACGTCGCCGGCTGCGATCGTCTGGCCGGTCAGCACGGCATCGCGCTCGACCGCGCCGACGCAGAAGCCGGCGAGATCGTAATCGCCCTCGGCATACATGCCGGGCATTTCGGCGGTTTCGCCACCGATCAGTGCGCAGCCGGCTTGGCGGCAGCCCTCCGCGATCGAGGCGACGACGCGTTCGGCAATGCCGTTGTCGAGCTTTGCGGTGGCGTAATAGTCGAGGAAGAACAGAGGCTCTGCGCCCTGCACGATCAGGTCGTTGGCGCACATCGCGACGAGATCCACGCCGACGCCTTCATGCCGGTCCCATTCGATCGCGAGCTTCAGCTTGGTGCCGACGCCGTCGTTGGCCGCGACCAGCAGCGGATCGGTGAAGCCCGCCGCGCGCAGATCAAACATGCCGCCGAACCCGCCGAGGTCGGCGTCGGCGCCCGGTCGCCGCGTCGCCTTGGCCAGCGGCCCGATCGCGCGAACCAGCGCGTTGCCAGCGGCAATCGATACGCCGGCGTCGGCATAGGTGTAGGACTGATCGGCGGGGGAGGATGGCTCGGTGCTCATCCGGCCAGCCTGCTACGATCTGTCCGGCGCGGTGGCAATGCCGAACCGGCACCGGGCGCAAGGGCAGGCGATTCGGGTGGGGCGGACGGACTGGGATCGCCGAAATTCGCGCGCGGAAGTGGACGAAGTGGACGATACGTATCGTTCGAAACGCGCACCCCGCCTGCCCCTACGTCGCGATGGATGGGGTAGGCGCCGGCCCAGCACATGATGCCGATGTAGGGAGTGATCGGCGTGTAGGACAGGGGGGAGATGGCGTGACCGCTGAGGTTCGTCAGTCTGCGCGATTGGGTTTTCCTATCGGCCAAGGCATTTCATCTCGATCTTTCCCGGTTCTCCGTCTCGTTCGGGCCATTTTGAAAATATGCGATCGGGAACGGGTTTCGGGAATGCGTCACCCCCGGTGGTGCCCGTCCACGCGATCGGTCCGGGCAAATTCTCGTTGCGGGTTCGTCTTTGGGAAAGTTGAAGAGGGGGCGGAGATGACGCCCCCTCCTCGTTGGTCAGGCCGTAATAACCGGGCGATCGTAATTTTTGGCGTAGGCATTTTCAACGCCGGTCAAAATCTCCACGATATCGAAATAGCGATCCCAGAAGGCCGTTTCGCGCAGGTCTTCCACCAATAACTGGTAGGAATGATGGTCCGCTGCGTCCCACATCCAGATGTCGGTGATGCGGGTCGAATAGAACTCCACGTCGAAAAAGCGTAGCGAGACATTTGCGGCATGCTTTTTGAGGATCGGAGTGAACTGCTCTGCCAGGAGCTCAAAGCGGCGATCGACGGGGAACCCAAGCCATTCAGGCGAGGTCTTGACCAGCATGAAGACGGTGACGGCTGGTTCGAAGGGCATTTGCGTAGTAGTCATCGTATATCCTTGCATCATCATGTGCAGGACATAGAATGCGAGCTTAACCTCATATCTGGCTACTCGCTTTCGATCCATGAAAGAGACGACGACTTCTCAGCGCCCGCGCCCTCGGAAAATGCCACGTCAAGGCCGCTCCGCCGAAACGGTGCGGGCGATCATCGAGGCCGCTGCTCGCATTCTGGAACGAGATGGACTCGGCGCGTTCACTACGAACGCGGTCGCCGAGCGGGCTGGCGTCAGCATCGGCTCGCTCTATCAATACTTCCCCGGCAAGGAGGCGCTCATTGGAGCCTTGATCGTGCGCGAAACATCGCTGCTGATCGCCGAGTGCGAGGCGGCGGTCGCCGGTGTGAGCGGTCGAGAGGCATTGAAGGGGATAATCGTGGCGGCGGTGATTCACCAACTGCGCCGACCCGCGCTGGCCAGACTATTGGATTTGGAAGAGGCGCGACTGCCGTTCGATGAGGATACCCGGCGCGTCACCGACCGGCTGAGATTGATCCTTTTGTCGGTCCTGGTGCGCGCTGATCTCCCAACGCAACTCGATCCCGATGTGGCCGCGCAGGACGTATTGGCAATCATCAAGGGCATGGTGGACGCCGCCGGAGAACGCGGCGAACAGGATCGGGACGCTCTTGGTTCGCGCGTGGGCAGAGCCGTCTACGGTTACTTGGACAATGCCGCCTGACGGATTGGGTGATCCTGTCGCCAACAGCGCGCATGACAGCTTTCCTGATATTCGATCGTAAACGGGACGGCCCTGGTCGTCTCGCTCGCTGTTCGTTTTTGGACAGCCTACGGATCAGTCGTCCCATTCAAATACGATGGGGGCGTCGATCCCAAGCGCGTTGTGAACCGGACAGGCGTGCGCAGCTGCTTCCAATTTCCGACGCTGCCGCGCGTCGAAGTTGCCCGGGATTCTGACGACGACCGACAGGTGCGCGAAGCGGCGAGGCGCGTTCGCCATTTCCTTGGCGATGGTTGCGGTGGCTCCGGGGATGTCGATATCCATCGACCGGGCGGCAATGCCCATGATGCCAAGGATGCAGCCGCCTAGCGATACTCCGAGGAGATCGCTTGCCGAAAACCCTTCTTCCAGACCGCCGAGCTCCTTGGGCGCGTCCATGACGATGACGCTACCCGAGTCACCATGCTGAGCTTGCGATCGCAGATTGCCTTCATACGATACGACGGTGTGGCTCACTGGTCCGCATCCTTGATGGTGTTCGACTTCCGACCGCTTTGGTCGGCATGTTCCAAATTACCTCGCCGAGCCTCGACAACCGTGCTTCGCCCAGCTTCTAGCTGATCTGGCGGTGACGATAGCGTGGACCCCGATTTTCGACAAACGAACGACCAATGAAACGCTCCGCGCCATTTCATATGGGATCGGTTGCGGAAGATGCAGTCTAACCGCCACGCCCCGACCGCCCTCTGCGTCTACCCCCACGGCGCCACCCGATCATATCCCGCTTGGCTTACCGCCCGCGCTTCGCCAAAAGGCGGGCACGATGCGTGTCCGTACCCTGTTCTCGTCGCTGGCCGGTGCCGCACTCCTCTTTGGCGCGGGTGCGCTTGCGCAGATCGAGGGCGGGCGCGGGGTGGCGCCAGTCGACAGTTCGGGCGATTTCGAGGTGAGCGGCGTTGCCGTCGACGTCGCGGCGAAGACGGCGGACGCCGCGCGCCTGGGCGGATGGCGGCTGGCGCAGCGCAAGGCGTGGGTGCAGCTGTCGCGCCGGCTGGGTGGCGACGGTGCGCTGATTTCGGACAATGCGCTCGACCAGATCGTGTCCGGCATCGTCGTCGAGAACGAGCAGCTGGGTCCGACGCGCTATATCGCCAAGCTCGGCGTGCTGTTCGACCGCGGCCGGGCCGCGTCGATCCTGGGCATCAGTGCATATTCCGATCGGTCGCGCCCGATGCTGCTGGTGCCGCTCCAGATATCGGGCGGCGTCGAGACGGTGTTCGAACAGCGGAACGACTGGCAGGGAGCCTGGGCGCGCTTCCGGACCGGCAACAGCACGATCGATTACGTCCGCCCTTCGGGCACGGGTGCCGATTCGCTGCTGCTGAACGCGGGCCAGATCGGGCGGCCGGGGCGCGGCTGGTGGCGGACGATCATCGACCAATATGGCGCGTCCGATATCCTGATTCCGGTCGTGCGCCTGTATCGCAGCTATCCGGGCGGGCCGATCATCGGCGTGTTCCAGGCGCGGCATGGGCCGGACAATCAGTTGCTCGGCAGCTTCACGCTGCGCGTCGGTACGGCGGCGGGCCTGCCGCAGTTGCTTGATGCTGGCGTGACGCGGATGGACGGGCTGTTCCAGCAGGCGCTGCGGAGTGGCGCCTTGGGCCTCGACCCCACGCTGTCGCCGCCGCCGGAGCCCGAACCCGTCGTCGATCCGACGACCGAGGATGCGAGCGGCGAGACGCTGGCCGAGATCGTCGGCGACACTGCGCCCGCGAGTGCGGGCATCGCGATCACGCTGCAATTCGATACGCCGAGCGCCAGTGCGGTGGCGAATACCGAAGGGCTGGTGCGCGGCATTGCTGGCGTGCGCTCCGCCTCCACCACCAGTCTTGCGCTGGGCGGCGTATCGCTGATGCGCGTCACCTATGATGGCGATCCCGATGCGTTGCGCGCGGCGCTGGAGGCGCGCGGGTTGCAGGTGACGGGCAGCGGCCAGACGCTGCGCATCCGCCGTGCGCCGCAATTGCTGCCGCCGAACCTGCCGGCCGACACCAACCCGGCAGGCTGACGCGATGACCAACCAGCTTGCGTTGCCGTTGGGGTGGCCTGCCGACCCCCGCGACGACGCGTTTCTCGTGACGCCCTCCAACGCCCGTGCCGCGCACACGCTCGAACATTGGGCGACGTGGCCGGTGATGGCGGCGGTGCTGACCGGTCCCCGCAAGTCCGGCCGCAGCCTGCTCGCGCGCATCTTCGCCGCCAAGAGCAACGGCACGATCATCGACGATGCCGAGAATGTGCCCGAGGCGCAGATCTTCCACGCCTGGAACCAGGCGCAGGCGGAGCGGAGGCCGCTGGTGATCGTCGCCGATGCGCTGCCGCCGCTGTGGGCGGTGCGTCTGCCGGACTTGCGCTCGCGCCTTGCCGCCAGCCCGCATGCGGCGATCCAGCCGCCCGATGACGAATTGATCGCGGCGCTGCTCGACCATCTGTTCCAGCGCCGCGGCCTGGATGCGCGGCCGGATCTCGTCACCTGGCTCAGCACGCGGATCGAGCGCAGCCATATCATCGTCCAGCGCGTCGTCGATGCGCTGGACCAGGAGGTGCTCGAAAGCCGCAAGCGGTTGTCGATCCCGCTCGCCCGCACGGTTTTGACTGCGGCCGGGATCGTCACGCAACCGCAACCGTTGCTGCCTATGACCTGACACGATCATGACACGCCCAGCTCATCTCTCGCATCTGTCGGCAGCGGACGACGATCCCTTCGTCCCCGAAGTCAACGACCGCTATTTCAATCGTGAGCTGTCGTGGCTGGCGTTCAACCGGCGAGTGCTGGAAGAGGCGTGCAACGGATCGCATCCGCTGCTCGAACGGCTGCGTTTCCTGTCGATTTCGGGCACCAACCTCGACGAATTCTTCATGGTGCGCGTGGCCGGCCTCAAGGGGCAGCAGCTGAAGGACGTCGACCGTCGCTCGACTGACGGCCTGACGCCCGCGCAGCAGCTCGCCGCGATCACCGCAGAGGCCGATTCGCTGATGGCGAGCCAGCAGGCGGTGTGGGGCGACCTGCGCACCGCGCTGGACGATGCGGGCGTTCATGTCCTGCGCCGCGACGAAGTGGATGCCGAGGCCGCGGTGTGGCTGGAACAGCATTTCCGCGAGCAGATTTTCCCGATTCTCACCCCTCAGGCGCTCGACCCGGCGCATCCCTTTCCGTTCATCCCCAATAAGGGGCTGTCGGTGATGTTCGACGTCGTCCGCGATTCGGATGGCGAGCCGGTGCGCGAGCTGGTGATGATTCCCGCCAGCGCGCCCCGCTTTGTGCGGCTGCCCGGTGAGGTCGCACGCTATGTCTCGATCGAGGCGTTGTTGAAGCGCTTCGCCTATGTGCTGTTTCCGGGATACACGCTGGTCGGCGCCGCCGCGTTCCGCGTGCTGCGCGACAGCGACATCGAGATCGACGAAGAGGCCGAGGATCTCGTCCGCTACTTCGCCAATGCGATCAAGCGCCGCCGCCGCGGCCGCGTAATCCGGCTGGAGCTGGAAACGGGCATGCCCGATGCGCTGGCCGACGTGCTGCGCAACGAATTGGGCGGTGCGGACGCGATCGTCACCGAAAGCGGCAATCTGCTGGGCATCGGCGACCTCGACATGGTGATCGACGAGGACCGGCCGGACCTCAAGTTCCTGCCGTTCGTCCCGCGCTTTCCGGAGCGTATCCGCGAATTCGGTGGCGATTGCTTCGCGGCGATCCGGGCCAAGGACATCATCGTCCACCATCCGTACGAAACCTTCGATGTCGTACTCGCCTTCCTGAAACAGGCGGCGGCGGACCCGGATGTCATCGCGATCAAGCAGACGCTGTATCGCGCGGGCAAGCAGCCCGCCGTCATCAACGCGCTGATCGCTGCGGCGGAGGCGGGCAAGTCGGTGACGGCGGTGGTCGAGCTGCGCGCGCGCTTCGACGAAGAGCAGAATATTCTGTGGGCGAGCGCGCTGGAACGCGCAGGCGTGCAGGTGGTCTACGGCTTCCTGGAATGGAAGACGCACGCCAAGGTTTCCATGGTCGTCCGGCGCGAGGGCGGGCAGTTCCGCACCTATTGCCACTTCGGCACGGGCAATTACCACCCGGTGACGGCGCGTATCTACACCGATCTCAGCTTCTTTACCGCGGATGCGCGGATGGGGCGGGATGCGGCGCAGATGTTCAATTACGTTACGGGATATGTCGAACCGACCGATATTACGAAGCTGGCGCTGTCGCCGCGCGACCTGCGCAAGACGCTGCTGGAGCAGATCGACGTCGAGATCGCCAATGCCCGCAGCGGCAAGCCGGGCGCGGTCTGGGCGAAGATGAATAGCCTGGTCGACCCAATCATCATCGACAAATTGTACGAGGCGAGCGGCGCGGGCGTCGCAGTGGAGCTGATCATTCGCGGCATCTGCTGCCTGCGGCCCGGCGTGCCCGGCATGTCGGAGAATATCCGCGTGAAGTCGATCATCGGCCGGTTCCTAGAGCACAGCCGCATCTTCTGCTTCGGCAACGGCGCGGCGCTGCCCAACGACAATGCGCATGTGTTCATCTCGTCCGCCGACTGGATGCCGCGCAACTTCGACCGGCGCGTCGAATATATGCTGCCGATCGAAAATCCGACGGTGCACGATCAGGTGCTCGACCAGGTGATGGTCGCCAACCTGATCGACACCGAGCAGAGCTGGGAGCTGGAGGCGGACGGCCGTTACGTGCGCGACGAGCCGGGCGACAAGCCGTTCAACCTGCATCGCTATTTTATGAACAATCCGTCGCTGTCCGGGCGCGGTGCGGCGCTGGCGGAAAGCAATGCGGTGCCCACTTTGGCGCTTCGGCGGCGGCGATAGGGTTGTTGCCGGACGGTTTGCTCGCCATCACTCCACGGATGGATCGTACGCGCTCACCCCATGTTTGTCGTCACCCCGGACTCGTTCCGGGGTCCACTGCGCGGCGAGGCGGAAGGCATGAGGCTCCGACGCCCCCCTTGCGGGTCGGTGGACCCCGGAACGAGTCCGGGGTGACGGACGTGTGGGGCGAAGGCCTCGCTCGCCCATGAGCCGCGCTTTCCCCCGCACCGGGATCATCGACATCGGTTCGAACTCGGTTCGGCTGGTCGTGTACCAGGGGCACCCGCGCGTGCCGGCGACGCTGTTCAACGAAAAGGTCATGGCGGGCCTCGGTCGCAGCCTTGCCGCGACGGGAGCGATCGACGCCGATAGCATGACCCTCGCGATCGGCGCACTGCGGCGATTCGCGGCGGTGGCGCGCGAAATGGAGGCGACGGTGCGCACTGTGGCGACCGCAGCGGTGCGCGATGCGTCGAACGGCGGGGACTTCATCGCCGCCGCGCGCGATCTCGGCCTCGAGGTCGAGCTGCTGAGCGGCGAGCAGGAAGCGAATGCGGCGGGCCTGGGCGTCCTGTCCGCCATCCCCGATGCGGACGGGATCGTCGGCGATCTGGGCGGCGGTAGCCTGGAGCTGGTGCGCGTGGTGGCGGGCACGGTCACCGATCGCATCTCGTTCCCGCTCGGCGTGCTGCGCATCGCGGCGCTGCGGCGGGGCAGTCGTCCGGGGCTGGACCGCCATGTCTCGAAGCTGATCCGTGATGCCGGGTGGAACGGGCGGGGCAGGGGCCTGCCGTTGTACATGGTCGGCGGATCGTGGCGTGCGCTGGCGCGGCTCGACATGAGCCTGACGCATTTCCCGCTGCCGATCATCCACGGCTATGCGCTGGCGCCCGAGACGGTGGCGCGCCTCGGCCGGAGTATCGCGCACATGTCCAAGCAGCGGCTGCGCGAAATTCCCGGCATGTCCGCAGGAAGGGCGTCCCAGCTTGGCGACGCGACCGCCTTGCTCGGCATTGTGCTGCGCGAACTGGGATCGTCCAGCGCGGTCGCCTCCAGCTTCGGCTTGAGAGAGGGGCTGTTGTACGGCGCGCTCGACCGCCAGACCCGCAGCCTCGATCCGCTGATCGTCGCCGCCCGCGAAGAGGGGCGGCTGCTCGGCCGCTTCCCCGAACATGGCGATTTGCTAAGCGATTGGATCGCGCCGTTGTTTGCCGCCGATCCGCCGCATCTCGCGCGGATTCGCCATGCCGCCTGCCTGCTGGCCGACGTAGGCTGGCGTGCGAACCCCGAGTTTCGCGACGAGCGCGGGTTCGAGATCGCTCTGCATGGCAATTGGGTGGCGATCGAAGCGTCCGAACGCGCGATGCTGGCGCAGGCGCTGCATACCAGCCTGGGCGGCAGCACGACCCCCCACCCGCTGCTCGGCGGCCTGGCGAGGGATACGCAGATCGCCTGTGCGATCCGCTGGGGGCTGGCGATCCGGTTGGGGCAGAGGTTCAGCGGTGGGCTGGCGGGGCCGTTGCAGCGATCCGCGCTCTCGATCGATGCCGGGCAGGTGACGCTGGCGCTGAAGGATACGGATCGCGCTCTGTACGCCGAAACGGTCGAGCGGCGGCATGCCGCGTTGGCCGCGGCGCTGGGTCGGAAATCGGTGGTTCACTGGAGCGGGTGACGGGGGGCTTGGCCGGCTGGCGGCGACGCGAGGGGCGATTCTGCTAACGAAGCGCTACTCTTACCGCCCCCTCCGTCATGCCTGCGGCATGCCACCTCCCCCTGGCGGGGGAGGACTTTGGGATGGGCCGTTTATCGGCTCAGCCGCATCTCAGGCCGCTGATCTCGTTCAGATCGTCGAGCAGGATGTTCAGGCGGTCGGGCCGGAAATCCATCGTCGCGGCATCGCCGGGACGCAGCACGCGGGACATGCGCGAGTGGGTTTCGTATTCGATGGCATCGCGCATGCGTTCGCGGAACTTGACGCCGGCGTAGCGGATACGCGCCTCTTCGGTCACGACGCACGGGCCGGCGGGCGGCGGCGGGGGCGCCATCGTCATGCAGCCGGAAAGACCGATCGGCAGCAGCGCCGCCAGCATCCAGACCCGTGTCGTCATCCCGCTTCCTCCGTCCGCGTCATCGTGAGCTTGCCGCCCTGTACGGCAAAACCCAGTCGACCTTCGACAAGATCCAACGCATCGCGACCGAATTGGTCGAATCGCCAGCCTTCCAACATCGGCAGGCCGGTGCGGATGCCGGCGGCGAGCGCTTCGAGTTCCTCGGATCGGGCCAGCAGGCGCGAGGCGACGTCGATGTCGCGCGCGCGGATCTTCAGCAGCAGCTTCAGCAGATCGGCGACCAGCGCGCCGTCCTTGCCCAGGCCCGGCTTGCGATCGTCGCGCGGCGGCAATTCGTCCGCCGATAGCGGCGCTGCGCTCTCCAGCGCCGCCATCAACCGACCGCCGATATCGTTCGAGGCCCAGGTCGCCGACAGGCCGCGCACCTTGGCGAGGTCTGCCTGCCGACGCGGCGGATGGCCGGCGAGGTCGCCCAGCGTTTCGTCCTTGACGATACGGCCGCGTGGCAGGTCCTTGCCCTGCGCCTCCAACTCGCGCCAGCGGGCGAGCGCCTTCAGCCGGCCGAGCACGTCCGGCTTGCGGCCGGAGATGCGCACGCGCTTCCACGCCTGATCGGGGTCGTTGGCGTAATTGGCGGGATCGGCGAGCCGCTCCATCTCCTGGTCCAGCCATACGCCGCGGCCGGTCTTGCGCAGCCGTTCCAGCATCTTGGGGAAGATCCGCGCGAGGTGCGTGACGTCGCCGATCGCATATTCGATCTGGCGCGCATCCAGCGGCCGGCGCGCCCAATCGGTGAAGCGCGCGCCCTTGTCGACCTGAATGCCGAGCCAGCTGTCGACGAGGTTCGAATAGCCGATCTGTTCGCCCTGACCCAACGCCATCGCCGCGACCTGCGTGTCGAACAGCGGGTGCGGCGTCTTGCCGGTCAGATTGTAGATGATCTCGATATCCTGCCCACCGGCATGGACGACCTTCAGCACATCTTCGTTGTTCGTCAGCAGATCGAGCAGCGGCGTCATGTCGAGCCCCGGCGCCATCGGGTCGATCGCGGCGGCCTCGTTCACGTCGGCGATCTGGATCAGGCACAGCTCGGGATAATAAGTGCTCTCGCGCATGAACTCGGTGTCGACCGTGATGAAGTCGGCCTGGGCGAGGCGATGGCAGAGATTGGCGAGGGTCGCGCTGTCGGTAATCAACGGGTGGATATGCATCGGGGCAGTTACCATCATGCTGCCGCCCGCGCCAAGCCTCTCGTCGTACGCTACGCCGAACGCCGCCATCGCAATGACATGGGATAGAGAATCCGCCCTGTCCAACATGGATTTGTAAGAAATAAATACCTGTAAATAAACGAAACATTGGCGATCGGCAGGCGTCTTTTGGGTCCCCATCGACGGGGTAACCCAAGGAGAATGATCATGGCTGACAGCAATGGTGGCGGGGGCAAGGACAACAATCCCGGCAATTTCGCCAACGATCGCGAAAAGGCATCGGAAGCCGGCAAGAAGGGCGGGCACGAGAGCAGCGGCAACTTCGCCAACGACCCCGAGCGCGCGTCCGAAGCGGGCAAGAAGGGCGGCGAGGCGAGCCACGGCGGCCGCTGATCGCTGATGCCCGAAGGCATGGCGCGCTTGACAAGTTCCCGCAGAGCGCTTGTTAGCGCGCCATGCATTCCTATCGCACTCACACCTGCGCCGCGCTCGGCGCGTCTGCCGTCGGCGAGACGGTCCGCCTGTCGGGCTGGGTCCATCGCAAGCGCGACCATGGCGGCGTCCTGTTCGTCGATCTGCGCGATCATTACGGCATCACCCAGATCGTCGCGGACAGCGATTCGCCGGCCCTGCCGATCCTGGAACAGGTGCGCGTCGAATCGGTCGTGACGATCGACGGCACCGTCAAGGCGCGCTCGGCGGGGACCGTGAACGCCAATCTTTCGACCGGCGAGATCGAGGTGTTCGCGCGCGGCGCCACCGTGCTGTCGGCCGCGGACGAGCTGCCGATGCCGGTCGCCGGCGAGCAGGAATACCCTGAGGACATCCGCCTGCGCTATCGCTTCCTCGATCTGCGCCGCGAGACGCTGCACGCCAATATCGTGCGCCGTACGAAGGTGATTTCGGAAATGCGGCGTCGGATGGAAGGCGTCGGCTTCACCGAATATTCGACGCCGATTCTTACCGCCTCGTCGCCCGAGGGCGCGCGCGACTTCCTGGTGCCGAGCCGCATCCATCCGGGCAAGTTCTACGCTCTGCCGCAGGCGCCGCAGCAGTATAAGCAGCTGCTGATGGTGGCGGGCTTCGATCGCTATTTCCAGATCGCGCCCTGCTTCCGCGACGAAGACCCGCGCGCCGACCGTCTGCCGGGCGAGTTCTACCAGCTCGACCTCGAAATGAGCTTCGTCACGCAGGAAGAGGTATGGGAGACGATGGAGCCGGTGATCGGCGGCATCTTCGAATCCTTCGCGGACGGCAAGAGCGTGACGCCGAGCGGCCAGTTCCCGCGCATTCCGCACGACGAAGCGATGCTGAAGTACGGCAGCGACAAGCCCGATCTGCGCAACCCGCTGATCATCACCGACGTGTCGGCCCATTTCACGAGCTCGGGCTTCGGCCTGTTCGAGAAGATCGTCGCCGGTGGCGGCGTGGTCCGCGCGATCCCGGCGCCAAAGACGGCGGACAAGAGCCGCAAGTTCTTCGACGAGATGAACGAATGGGCGCGCGCCGAGGGGCATGCGGGCCTTGGCTACGTCACCCGTAAGGGCGGCGAGTTCGGCGGGCCGATCGCGAAGAACCATGGCACCGAAGGCATGGAGGCGATCTATGCTGCGCTCGGGCTCGGCCCCGACGACGGCCTGTTCTTCGCGGCCGGCAAGGCGGACGCCGCGGCGAAGCTCGCCGGTGCCGCACGCACGCGCGTGGCGGACCAGCTCGGCCTGATCGAGCAGGGCGCGTTCCGCCTGTGCTGGATCGTCGACTTCCCCTTCTACGAATATGACGAAGACGCGAAGAAGGTCGAATTCGCGCACAACCCGTTCTCGATGCCGCAGGGCGGCATGGATGCGCTGGAAAACCAGGACCCGCTGACGATCAAGGCGTATCAATACGACTTGGTCTGCAACGGGTACGAGATCGCGTCGGGTTCGATCCGCAACCAGTCGCCGGAACTGATGGTGAAGGCGTTCGAGCTGGTCGGCCTCAGCAAGGCGGACGTGGAAGAGCGCTTCGGTGGCCTCTATCGCGCGTTCCAATATGGCGCGCCGCCGCATGGTGGCATGGCCGCGGGCGTCGACCGGATCGTCATGCTGGTCTGCGGCGCGCAGAACCTGCGCGAAGTGTCGCTGTTCCCGATGAACCAGCGCGCCGAGGACCTGCTGATGGGGGCGCCGTCGCCCGCGTCCGTGCAGCAGCTACGCGAACTGTCGATCCGTCAGGCGACCCCGCCGCAGCCGACGGTCAACGTCGACAAGGCGGTGGCGCCCAGCGCGGGGTAAGCCGACAGGGCTCCTGTCTCGTCATTGCGAGCGAAGCGCGGCAATCCAGAGCCGGATTAGGACGCCCTGGATTGCTTCGCTGCGCTCGCAATGACGGGTCGAAAAGTGGGAGGGGGCTGAGACAATCGCTTAGTCGTTGCCCCCGACCCAATCGCCGAGCCCGCCGAGCACGGACCCCTCGCCGCGGTTTTGGCCGCCGCCGTTCGCCGCCGCCATCATCCGGCCCGCGAGGCGCGAGAAGGGCAGCGACTGGATCCAGACCTTGCCCGGTCCGCGCAGCCGGGCGAAGAACAGGCCTTCGCCGCCGAACAGCGCGCTGCGCACGCCGCCGACCGTGACGAGGTCGAACTCCACCGACGGCGTCATCGCCGCGAGACAGCCGGTGTCGACGTGCAGCTCCTCGCCCGGTGCCAGCTCGCGCTCGACGACGGTACCGCCCATCTGGACGAACACCCAGCCATCGCCGGTCAGCGACTGCATCACGAAACCTTCGCCGCCGAACAGCCCCGTCATGACCCGCCGCTGGAAATAGATGCCGAGCTGCACGCCCTTCGCCGCCGCGAGGAACGCGTCCTTCTGGCAGATCAGTTGCCCGCCCAGGTCCGACAGCCGCAGCGGCACGATCGAGCCGGGGGTAGGCGAAGCGAAGGCGACGCGCGCCTTCCCATAGCCTTCGTGCGTGAAGACGGTGGTGAACAGGCTCTCGCCCGTCACTAATCGCTTCCCCGCGCCGAGCAGCTTGCCCATGAAGCCGCCGCCGCTCGCGCCGCTGCCGTCGCCGAAGACGGTGGTCATCGCGATGCTGGCATCCTTCCACACCATCGCGCCGGCCTCTGCGACCGCGCTTTCGCCGGGGTCGAGCTCGATCTCTAGGAATTGCAGCTCCTGGCCCTTGATCTCATAGTCGATCTCGTCCGCCACGCTCGATCGGCGCTGCTGCTGCCAGGGACTTTCATAGGGCATGGGTCATCGTCCTCGTGAAGGTGATGCAGCGCTCTACCACACCTGCAAAAGCCAATGCGAGCAGCAAGCACGCAAATCCGTCGCTTCCCTCGCTCCGTTAACCATGTCACTAGGCCCCCGGGGTTAAACGTGGGGGGTCATGTTAGACGATCAGTTGCTTCCGGCACGGCCGGCCCCGCTCGTCCGCAGTCTCGGTGTCATGGGTGTCCTGTTCCTGACCTTGTCGGTGGCGACGCCGGCCTCGTCGGTGTTCGTCATCATTCCGGGCATGTTGCAGGTGGCGGGAACGGGGACGATCTGGGCGCTGATCCTGGCGGGGATCGTCTGCGTCGCGACCGCATTCGTCTATGCCGAGCTGTCGAGCGCCTGGCCCGTCGCGGGCGGCGAATATGTCGCCGTCGCAAAGACGCTGGGGCCGCTGTCCGGATTCGTGATGCTGGGCGTCAACGTCTTCAACAATCTGTTCTTTCCGCCCGCTGCCGCGTTGGGGATCAGCGCGGTGCTGTCCACAGTCTATCCGGGTTTGCCGACGGTGCCGGTGGCGATCGCGGTCGTGGCGGCATCGACGCTGATCGCGCTGCTGCAGATCCGCGTAAATGCGTGGATCACCGGGCTGTTTCTGGCGGGCGAGGTGCTGGCGCTGCTCGTCGTCATCGCGCTCGGCTGGTCGGACGTGGTGCGGCCGTTCGCCGTGCTGTTGACCGCGCCGGTGATGCCGGAAGGCGGCGCGATGGTGCCCGCATCGGCCGCGGGGATCGGCCTTGCCACCTCGATCGCGATCTTCGCACTCAATGGTTATGGTGCGGCGGTCTATTTCGGCGAGGAGATGAAGGAGCCGTCGCGCCTGATCGCGCGGGCGATCCTGGCGAGCCTTGTCCTGACGTTGCTGTTCGAGATCGTCCCGACGATCGCCGTATTGATGGGCGCGCCCGACCTGCATGCGCTGACGACCGCCAACGATCCGTTCGGGCTGATCGCGCGGCTGCGCGGCAATGGCTGGGTGGCAGACGCGACCGCGATCGGGGTGGTCATCGCGATCGTCAATGCGATCATCGCCTGCATCCTGGCCTGTTCGCGCTTTTTCTACGGCACCGCGCGTGACGGCAGTTGGGGGCGGCCGATCGATCTGTGGATGACGCGCATCCACCCGCGCTTCGGGTCGCCCTGGGTGGGCACACTGATCGTCGGCGGGGTGGGGGTCGCCTGTTGCTTCCTGCCGCTGACGCTGTTGCTGGTGCTGAGCGGGACCGGCCTCGTCGCGATCTACGCCGGCATCGCGATCGCCGCGATGGTCGGGCGGCGGACCGGTGCGACAGCGCATGCGCGCTATCGCATGCCGCTGTATCCGATGGCCCCGATCGTGACGCTGATCGCGCTCGCCTATGTCGTGTGGACGAGCTGGCAGGACGTGCACGAGGGGCGGCCCGGCCTGCTGATGACGGGCGCGCAGATCGTCGCGTCCGCGGCCTATTACTGGTTCGTCCTGCGTCGTCGCGGCGACTGGAGCGTTCACGTTCCTGATGAGGGTTAGGAGCGAAAGGACGGACCGACGCATGATCGACCTGCGCGATTACGACAAGAAGCAGGCCTATAAGGGCCATTACAAGCGCGACCTCGCCGCGCTGCAAGAGCGGCTGGAGCGGATCCTCGTCGCCCATATCGTCCATGGCCGCCGCGCGGTCGTGA
Source organism: Sphingomonas sp. S6 (assembly GCF_043498045.1). Classification (NCBI taxonomy): domain Bacteria; kingdom Pseudomonadati; phylum Pseudomonadota; class Alphaproteobacteria; order Sphingomonadales; family Sphingomonadaceae; genus Sphingomonas; species Sphingomonas sp. S6. Next base: position 566,608 of record NZ_JBIEOE010000001.1, on the reverse strand, counting down.
TGCTGGAGGGCTGGGACGCGGCGGGCAAGGGCGGCATCATCCAGCGGCTGACGGCGGAATGGGACCCACGCTATTACGAGGTGTATCCGATCGCCGCACCGAGTGCGGAGGAAAAAGCCCATGATTTCCTGTGGCGCTTTCGCACCCGCCTGCCGAAACCGGGCAATATCATCGTCTTCGACCGGAGCTGGTATGGCCGTGTGCTGGTCGAGCGGGTCGAGCGCTTTGCCAGCGAGGCCGAATGGCGCGCGGGCTATGACGCGATCAACGCGTTCGAGGCTGAGCTGGCCGAGGGCGGCACGACGCTGGTGAAGCTGTTCGTCCACGTTTCGCAAAAGGAACAGGACAAACGGCTGGAGGCGCGGCTGGACGATCCGTGGAAGCGGTGGAAGACGGGGGTGGAGGATTATCGCAACCGCGCCAAGCGGGACGAGTATCTCGCCGCGATGCACGACATGTTCGCCCGCACCGACACCGGCGGCGCGCCCTGGACGGTGATCAACGGCAACGACAAGAAGGCGGCGCGCATCCACGCGCTGACGGAGGTCGCCAACCGGCTTGAGGCCGCGGTGGACATGACGCCCCCGCCGCTCGATCCGGAACTGGAGCGCGTCGCGCGGGCCGCATTGGGGCGGTAGGGTTCGATCCGATCGCCTGCCCTCGTCACCCCAGCGCAGGCTGGGGCGACGGCTGGTTAGAAGCTCGCCTCATCATACACGCGGGAAAGGTCGCCCGCCCAAGCGCCGTTGTAGCGATCGAGCAGCACCTGTGCGGGCACCTTGCCGCTCCGGACCACTTCGCGGAGCGGATCTAGGAAGCCGGTTTCGTTTTCGCCGATGCCGTTGATCCGCGCGCGCGCGGCGAGGCCGGCGTGGGCGATATCGAGCACGGTGCCGGCGATATCGGCCAGCCGTCCCCCGCCCGGCAGCGGCGCGTCGAGCGCCATCCGCGGCACCGCATCGCGCAGCGCCTGCCGTTCGGCGAGGCTCCAGTCCTTCACCACGTCCCATGCCGCATCGAGCGCCGCATCGTCGTAGAGCAGGCCGACCCAGAAAGCGGGGAGGGCGCAGATGCGGCCCCACGGACCGCCATCGGCGCCGCGCATTTCGAGGAAGGTCTTCAGGCGCACTTCGGGGAAGGCGGTGGACAGATGGTCGTTCCAGTCGTCCAGCGTCGGCTTTTCGCCGGGCAGCGCGCTGAGCTCGCCCGTCAGGAAGTCGCGGAACGACAGGCCGGCGGCATCGATATAGCGACCGTCGCGGTAGACGAAGTACATCGGCACATCGAGCATATAGTCGGCGTAGCGTTCGTACCCGAAGCCGTCTTCGAACACGAAGGGCAGCATGCCGGTGCGGGCGGGATCGGTGTCCGACCAGATATGGCTGCGGTACGACAGGAAGCCGTTGGGCTTGCCATCGGTGAAGGGGGAATTGGCGAACAGGGCGGTCGCGAGCGGCTGAAGCGCCAGCCCTACGCGGAACTTCTTCGCCATGTCGGCTTCCGACGCATAGTCGAGGTTCACCTGGATCGTGCAGGTGCGCAGCATCATGTCGAGCCCCATGCTGCCGACGCGCGGCATGTGGCGCAGCATGATCGCATAGCGACCCTTGGGCATGATCGGCAGCTGTTCGCGCGTCTTGTCGGGCCACATGCCCAGGCCGAGGAACCCGATGCCGAGTTTTTCGCCCGCTGCCTTCACCTGATCGAGGTGCCGCCCGGTTTCGGCGCAGGTCTGATGCAGGTTGTCGAGCGGTGCGCCCGACAGTTCGAACTGGCCGGCCGGTTCCAGGCTGACGCTGCCGTCCGCTCCGGTAAGGGCGATAAGGTTTCCGCCTTCCTCAACGGGTTGCCAGCCATATTGCTGAAGCTCTGTCAGGAGCGCGCGGATGCCGCCGGGTTCGCCCCAGCTCGGCGCGTGATGATCGGTCGTGCTGTAGACGAACTTCTCATGCTCGGTGCCGATCCGCCACCGTTCGCGCGGCTTTTCCCCGCGGGCGAAACTCGCGATCAGCTGCTCGCGCGACTCGATGAGGGGTGAGCCCTCGGCGATAACGGTCTTGGTCGTCATGGCGCGCCCTTACGCGGGGATGAACAGCGACGCCAGCAAGCTTTGCTACCAGTCGCCCGCAGCCGCCATCCATAATGCGACCGCCGCGGCCGCGGCCGTATCGGCGCGCAGGATGCGCGGCCCAAGGCTGATGCCAATCGCTTGAGAATGTTCGCGTATCATGGCGCGTTCGGCATCGGTGAAGCCGCCTTCCGGCCCGATGAGGATGGCGGCCGGGCCGGGATGCGCCCGCATCGCCGCGACGGCAGAATCGCCGCCCGCTTCGTCCGCGAAGAACAAGGTGCGCTCCGCCGGCCAGTCGCGCAGCATGGCGGCGAGCTTCACCGGCTCATCGACCGCGGGCAAGGCGGTGCGGGCGCATTGCTCGGCCGCCTCGATCATGTGGGCGCGCAGGCGATCGGTCTTCAGCTTGTCGACGATGGTGCGCGCGGTGACGACGGGGACCAGCCGGTCCACCCCCAATTCGCAGGCCTTTTCGGCCAGCCAGTCGATCCGCCCCTTCTTCAGCGGCGCCGCGCACAGCCACAGGTCGGGCACCGGCTCCCGCTCGCGCAAACGTGTCGACACGTCGACGGTCAGATCGCGCCGCCCGACCTGCATCGCGGTCGCCAGCCATTCGCCGGTGACGTCGTCGAACAGCTTCACCGGATCGCCCGGCGCGGTCCGCATCACCGACAACAGATAATGCGCCGCCGGCCCATCGATGCGCAACGGACCGGGCGCGAGGGGCTGCTCGACGAACAGGCGGGGGGTGGATTGCGGCGGCCAGGCGGGCGTGGCGGTCATGGTCGATGCTCGGATTGGGCCTTCAGGCGCTTCTGCCGCGCCCAGATCTTGCGCGCGACGATCGCGACGAGCAGAGCGCCCACCGCAATCGCCACGACGACGACGGTCACTACGCCCGCAACGCGCAGGATTGCCCAGAACAGCGCCTCGACGAAGCGGCCGACCGCGACGGACAGGCCGATCATCGGTCGTGCCGGCAGGGGCAGGAGGGGCGGGTGGCGTCCATCGCCGACGATCTGCCGCATCTTCGCGGCGATAGCGAGGCAAAAGCCCGGGAACGGCCTTGCCCGCGGGCGGTATCGCGCGGCAAAGGCGGATCATGGCCGCGCATCCCCCCACCGATATCGTCCCCGACAGCGAACATCGTGGTCTGGTCGGTCGCCTGCCGCCCCGCGTGCGGGGGCTGGCGCTGCTGGCCCGGCTCGACCGGCCGATCGGCTGGTGGCTGCTGTTCTGGCCAGGTGCGTGGGCGATCGCCCTGGCCGGGGGCGGGATCGCGCGCTGGCCGCTGCTGTTGTGGTTTCTCGCCGGTAGCATTGCGATGCGGGGCGCGGGCTGCGTGTACAACGACATCGTCGATCGCGATCTCGACGCGCAGGTCGCGCGGACGCGGGCGCGGCCGATCCCGAGTGGGTTGGTGTCGGTGCGGCTCGCCTGGGTGTGGCTGGTCGCGCTGTGTCTGGTCGGGATGGTCGTGCTGCTCCAGCTCGACACGCTGGCGACGATCGTCGCGCTGGCGAGCCTGGCGCCGGTGGCGGCCTATCCCTTCATGAAGCGGATCACCTGGTGGCCACAGGCGTGGCTGGGACTCGTGTTTTCCTGGGCGGCGTTGGTCGGCTGGGCGGAGGTGGCGGGTGCGCTGTCTACGCCGCTGTGGCTGCTCTACGCGGGCTGCATCGCCTGGGTGATCGGTTATGACACGATCTACGCACTGCAGGATCGCGAGGACGATGCGCTGATCGGCGTGCGATCGTCCGCGCTGCGGATGGGCGCGCGGGTGCGATCGGGGACGGCCGGCTTCTACGCGCTGGCGTTGCTGTGCTGGGCGGGGGCGATCTGGCTGGTTCGTGTCGATCCGCTTGCGCTGCTCGCGTTGTTGCCGGTTGCGCTGCATCTCGGCTGGCAGGTGGCGACGTTGGTGCCGGACGATGGCGCCAATGCGCTGGCACGCTTTCGCAGCAACCGCTTTGCCGGGTTGCTGATGTTCCTCGCCTGTCTGGTCGTCGGATCGACGGCCTGAGCCGCCGTCGGGCCTAGCATCGCGCCGGCCCCGCCCCTAATTGGGGTCGATGCTGACTCCCGACCAAGCGCGTGATCGCGCCGCCGATATCGTTTCCCGCGCCGTTCGGGCGGGGGCAGATGCCGCGGACGCCGTCTTCGCGGCGGATGCTTCGACCGACGTGGGTGTTCGGCTTGGCGCGCTCGAGGATCTGGGGCGGTCGGAAAGCGAAGAGCTTGGGCTGCGGGTCTTCGTTGGCCACCGCTCGGCGAGCGTCTCGACCTCCGATCCGTCCGCCGAGGCGCTCGGTGCGCTGGTGGAGCGCGCGGTGGCGATGGCGCGCGAGGCGCCGGAGGATCGCTGGGCGGGCCTCGCGCCGCAAGAGCGGTTGATGCACGGGGTACCGCCTCTGCTCGATCTCGACGATGGCGGCGACGTTTCGCCTGCCGATTTGCGCGCCTGGGCCGAGCAGGCCGAGGATGCGGCGCGCAGCGTCGCGGGCGTCAGCAACAGCGAGGGCGGCGGCGCGGCCGCGTCGCGGTCCGTCTGGGGCTTGGCGACCAGCCACGGCTTTGCCGGCGCCTATGCCACGACCACCTACAGCCTGTCCGCAAGCGTGCTGGCAGGGGACGTCGCGAGCGGCATGCAGCGCGATTATGCGCATCACGCGGCGCGCAAGCGGGCGCATCTCGAAACCCCCGAGTCGATCGGCCGGCGCGCCGGGGAGCGCGCCGTCACCCGGATCAACCCCGGTCGGCTCGCCAGTGGTGCGATGCCGGTCGTGCTCGACCCACGCGTCGGCTCGTCGCTGCTCGGCCATCTGACCGGCGCGATCTCCGGCCAGGCGATCGCGCGTCGGACCAGCTTTCTGCTCGACGCGCTGGGGACACGCGTGTTCGCCGACGGCGTCACGATCTGCGACGATCCGCATCGCCCGCATGGGCTGCGGTCGCGCCCCTTCGACGGAGAAGGGCTGCCGGTCTCGCCGACTGCGATCATCGCGGACGGTATGCTGGAGACCTGGTTGCTCGATAGCGCATCGGCACGACAGCTGGGGCTGGAGCCGACCGGTCATGCCGCCCGCGGCGTGGGTGGATCGCCCGGGGTTTCGCCCAGCAACCTGTACATGCAGGCCGGCGTGATCCCGGTCGAGACGCTGGTCGGCGACATCGCCGATGGCGTCTACATCACAGAGCTGATCGGCCAGGGGGTGAACTCCGTCACGGGCGATTACAGCCGGGGGGCGTCCGGCTTCCGCATCGTCGACGGGGCGATCGCCGGGCCGGTCGCCGAATTTACGATCGCGGGCAATCTGAAGGACATGTTCCTCAACCTGACGCCCGCGAGCGACCTCGAATTCCGCTATGGCATCAACGTGCCGACGCTGCGGATCGACGGAATGACGATCGCGAGTGGCTGATCCCGCGTTCGACCTGACGGCGGCCGTCGCCCAGATCGCGCACGAGGCGGGGCAGATGGCGCTTGCCCGCTGGCGCACCGATTTCCGTCGCTGGGAAAAGACGCCGGGCAGTCCGGTGTGCGAGGTCGACCTGGACGTCGATCGTATGTTGCGCGCACGCCTGGAGGGGCTGCTGCCCGACGCCGGTTGGCTGTCGGAAGAGACGGTGGACAATACCGATCGGCTGGCGCGTGAGGCGGTGTGGGTGGTCGACCCGATCGACGGCACCCGCGACTACATCCGCGGACGCGAGGGCTGGGCGGTTTCGGTCGCGCTGGTGCGCAACTGCGAGGTCGTGCTGGGGGTGCTCGATGCCCCGGCCCGTCGGGAACGCTGGACCGCGACGCGCGGGCAGGGGGCATGGCGCAACGGTGTAGCGCTGCACGCCGGTACGCGATCGGCCTTGTCCGGTGCGCGCGTGCCCACCGATGCGCTGCCGAAGATCGACCGCCATCTGACGATCGTCCACAAGCCTAACTCGATCGCGCTGCGCATGGCGATGGTGGCGGCGGACGAGGCCGATCTCGTCGCGACGCTGCGCTGGGGCAACGAATGGGATATTGCGGCCGCGGCGGTGATCGCGGCGGAAGCGGGGGCGGGAGTGAGCGACGCGCTGGGCGGACCGCTTCGCTATAACAAGCCCGATCCGACCGCGTTCGGCGTGATGGTCGCCGCGCCGGGCATTCATGACGAGGCGCTTGCATGGATCAGGCCGCGGGCGGAGACCGCCTCCATTCGCTGACCGCGCCCCATAAGCGCCTTATAAACCATCACTCTTCGGCCATTACGGAACCGGTATCGCCTGCGTAACGTTTTGTTGCCGACGCCGGGCGCTGGGTCCGGCGAAGAGAGGGATGCCAACCATGTTGTGGACGATTGCCGTAATCCTGCTGATCCTGTGGCTGCTGGGCTTCTCGCTCCACATCGCCGGCGGCCTGATCCACATCCTGCTAGTCATCGCGATCATCGTTGGCCTGATCCAGCTCTTCACCGGCCGCCGCGCGTTATAAATCGATTGGGGGCGGCATCGACCGCCCCCGCCTTCGTTAGTGGACGAAGCGCGCGACGACGTCGCGATAGCTGCGGCTGACCTTCACACTGGCGCCCGAATCGAGCACCAGGAAGCATTCGCCGTTGGTGTGCGGCTTAACCTGTTTGACCAGGTCCAGATTGACGATCGTCGAGCGGTGGACACGCTGGAACCGGCGTGGATCGAGCCGCTTCTCCAGATCCTTCATCGTCTCGCGCAGGATCAAGTTCCGGTCGCCGGTGTAGATCACCATGTAATCGCCCGCCGCATCGATCCGCTCGATCGTGTCGACGTCGACGCGGAAGATCTGGCCCTGATCCTTGATGTTGATGAGCTTTTCGTAGCGATTGGCGGACAGGTCGCCCGCGTCGGCGATATCGGCGGCCGCCTCGGGCGCATGCTCGGCGAGCACCTCCTTCAGCTTCTCCACCTCTTCGACGCCGCGCTTTTCGCTAAGCCTTTGCCGCACCCGTTCGATCGTATCGGCCAGCCGCGATTCCTCGACCGGCTTCATCAGATAATCGACCGCCTGCGCCTCGAACGCCCGCAGCGCATGGTCGCTATAGGCGGTGACGAACACGAACAGCGGCGGCTCGACCTCCATCAGGCCCTGCACGACCGAAAAACCGTCGAACCCGGGCATCTGGATGTCGAGGAAGACGAGGTCGGGCTTGTGCGTCTTGATCGCCCGGATCGCCTCGCGCCCATTCGAGCACTTTTCGATGATCTCGATGTCTTCATGCGCCTGGAGCCGGAGCTCCAATCCCTGGATCGCGAGCGGTTCGTCGTCCACCAGGATGGTTCTGATCGTCATGCGGCCTCTCTACTCACATCGTCGAGCTGGAAGGGAATTTCGATCTCCACCGAAAACCCGCCAGCCGGCGCGGTACGCGTCTCGAAACGGTGATCCGGGCCATAGGCCTGGAGCAGCCGCTCCCTAATATTGGGGAGACCCACGCCGGTTGAAAGGCTTGGCATCGCACGACCCTCCTGCAAACCCGGCCCCGTGTCGGATACGCCGATCTGCACGCGATCCCCGGCGAGCCGCGCGCGGATGCAGATTTCGGCGCCCTTCTCCTGCGTGCTGACCGCATATTTGATCGCATTCTCGACCAAGGGCTGCAGCAGCAGCGAGGGCAGGCGGGCGCGTTCGGCGCGCGGATCGACGTCGAATACCGGGCGCAGGCGATCCTCGAACCGCATCTTTTCGATCTCGAGGTACAGCTTCAGCGTCTCGACCTCCTGCAATACGGTGACGTGTGCGGTCGGTTCGTTGGCGAGCGTGTAGCGCAGAAAGGACGACAGCCGGCTGAGCATCGCATTGGCCCGCTCGGTCTGCTTCAGCAGCACTAGGGTCGAAATCGAATTGAGCGTGTTGAACAGGAAGTGCGGGTTGAGCTGATAGCGCAGCATCGCCAGCTGTGCCGACGAGGCCTGGCTTTCCAGATGCTGCATCTGGTCGATCTGATCCTCGACGATCAGGTAGAAGTTGATGCCGAAGTACAGCGCCGACCAGCCGAACAGCGCGGTGAAGGCGACGTAGAAGGCGACGACCATGCGCGGCAGCGTGACGCCCGGCTGTCCGTTCTGGATCAGCGACCAGGTGAAGGCATCGACGAAGGTCGAGAAGATCGTCGCGACCACGAAGGCGAGGATCGTCAGGATCAGCCCGCTGACCCGCGGCAAGCGCCGAAAATAACCGTAGAAGGTCGAGAGCAGCAGCGTGACGCAATAGCCGACGATCGCTTCGACGATCACCGGGATGATCGTGTCGAGCGACAGGTTGGTGAGCGTCGAGGCGCCGCGCAGCAGCAGATAGCCGGTCCAGCCGACTGCCTGCAGCGTCCAGAAGGCGCGGCTCTTGTTCTCGAAGAAGGGGCGCACGTTGAGCGCCGGGCGGGTGGGGGCGGGAAGGGTCGCCATATAGGCGGCGTCTCTACACGCGTGGCGCCGGGCGTGCAAAACAGAAGGGCCGCCGCTGCCCGAAGGAAGCGACGGCCCTGTCCGTCAGACTGTGTCGGTCAGGTCGATCAGAAGGCGGTGTTCACCGACAGGATGAACGCGCGCGGGCTGCCGATCTGCACGAACGGGATCGAGTTGTTGACACTCAGCGTCTGGCCACCGGTGAAGCCGCCGACGTAGAACTTGTTGAAGGCGTTCACGACGTTCAGCTGCAGATACGTCTTGTTGTTGCCGCCGATGCCGACCCAGTCGAGCGCCAGGCGCGCGTCGAAGTCGACCGTCGTGTAACCCGGGGCATAGGCACCATAGGTCTGGTAGATAATGCCGCGGGTGCCGGTGTAGCTCGCCGGGACGTTATCGACGGTCGGGCAGACGTTGTTCACGAGCGCGACGGTGCAGGCGAAGTTACCGAGGTTCTGGTCGTTAAGGTAACGACGGCCGGTCCGCTTCGCCTGGACGCCTAGTTCGAGCGGGCCGAGCGTCGCCTGGACCCGACCACCGAAGGTGTAGACCGGAGCACCCGATTCACGCTTGCCCGCCGTCTGCGCCAGGATGGGAGCGCCCGCGACCGTGCAGTTATTGGTCGTGTTCGCCGCGGTCAGCGTCGTCGGGCAACGGCCGATTTCGACGTTCGTCTTGATTTCCGACTTCAGGTACGAACCGTACGCATAGAACAGCAGTTCGCGGATTGGACGATAGGAGATGCTGCCATCGATGCCGTACTTATCGACGCGACCCAGGTTGCGGTAGATCGTCTGCTGCGTATCGACGTCATACGCGCTTGCCAGACGGTTCTGGAAACGGGTGTACCACGGACCCAGCGACGCGGTGACGCGGCTGGTGGTGTAGCGGATGCCGGCGTCGAAGTTGTCGGTGGTTTCCGGCTGCGGGTTCGCAGGGGTGGTGTTCTGCGGATAGTAGAACGCCTGATACAGGTTGTCCGTACCCGGAACCTGGATGCCCTTCGAGTAATTGCCGAAGATGCTGAACGCGTCGGTAACTTCGTATGTCAGGCCGCCGGCCGGCAGGATGCGGTCGTACTTGTAGACGCGGTTCTGCGGAGCGGCGTAGCCCGAAATGGTCGGAACGGCGGTGGTGCCACCGACGACATAGGGATTCGCTGCCGCATAGGCCGCATTCTGCGACGACGATGCCAAGCAGTCGAGGTTGCCGTTGGCGGCCGTGACGAAGCAATAGTTCGTCAGATCGCGCTTGAACCACTTGCCCGTCACCGACGCTTCGACACGCAACTTGCTGTCGAAGAAGTTGCCGATGTACTGCGCGAAGCCCTGGTTCAGGATCGCCTTCGAGAAGCGATTGCGCTTTTCGACCAAACCGCCGTTGATGGCGAGAATGCCGTTGTTAACCGGGAAGACGTCGAACGGCTTGCCATTCGCCTGCAGGAAGCCGAGTTCACCAGTCTGCTTGTGGCGGCCGTAGTCCAGCGTGTAGCCGACGCGGATGCTTTGCGTGTCTGAGAACTCGTACCGCAGCGAAGCGATCACGCCGTAACGGTTGGTTTCCGTCTGGCTGGGCGCGAGCAGCGTAACCTGATCAAGCGCGTCACCGTCGCCGTTCAGGTCGCGACCGAAGTAATACTGACCGCCGATGAAGCCGTACTGCGGGGTCGTGATGGGCACGCCCGTGGTGCGGGTGTAGGCCGTTTCCCGCGCCGTGACCGTGCCGCCGCCATTCGCCTTCGTGTACTGGTACGACGGGTCAACGAACAGGACGAGACCGTCCGCGAGCGTGAAGCGCGAGTTGATACGGATGTTGGCGGTGTTGGACGGATTATAACGCTCGTCGAAGCTCGTGCCGCAACCGCTGCCGTTGTTAGAAGCGCCCGGCGCATTGACCGTCGCAGGCGTGTCAGCGACACCCGCGCGCCCGATTGCGATCTGGCAGCGGGCGACCGAATAGGGCAGTTCGTCGCGGCTGTTCGGGAAGCGGTTGCTGCTGCCCGTGCCGGCGGTGCGGATCGCGCCGACGTTTAGCACCGGCGGATTGGCCGCCGAGGTGCCGGTGCCCGTCTGGTTGCTGTAGACGTTGGTGTCGTTGCGTAGGGGCGCCGAACCGAAGAAGTTGTTGCGGTTCTGGTTGTAGTGGCCGGAGATCGAAATGAAGTCCTTGCCGCTGCCGATCGGCTGGTAGATCTTGGCGTTATACTGCTGCTTGTTGATGCGGCCGAAATCGTTGAACACGACGTCGTTGGTCGCACTGGAACCCGAGAACCACGCCTTGGTGCCCCAGGGAGTAAAGACGCCGGTGTTGACCAGGCCGAAGACGCGGAAGAAATTGTAGTCGCCGATCGAGCCGACCATACGTGCACCGAACTGGTCGGTGGGGATCAACGTGCGGTAGTTGACTGTCGAGCCCGAGGCCGAAGCGGTGGGCGAGTCGGGATCGGTCGAGCCGAGGTTGACGTTGACCTGCTCGATCAGCTCGGGATCGAGCTGCTGATTGGAATAGATGGCGTAGTTGCCGGTGTCGTTCAGCGGGATACCATCGAACGTCTGGCTGATGCGGCTACCGTCGAACCCGCGGATGGTGAGCGTGCCGCCCGCCGAACCGAACGGATCGTTGTTCTGGAAGCTGACGCCCGGCAGCTGGTTGATGATGTCGTTGATCGTCTGACCAGGGGTCTGGTGCGAGATGAACGTCTGGTTGAGGACCTGCTTGTTCTTCGCGGTCGCGGGAATGTCCACGCCGCCGACGCCGGGTTCACGCGCGCCGGTGACGACGATGTCGCCCGTGCCGACGTTGTCGGCTTCGGTCGAACCGGTCGACTGCGCGAAGGCGGCGCCCGGCAGCATGAGCGCGGCGAAGGCAACGCCGCAAGCGAAAGTCATACGCATCTGATCTTGTCCCCTTTGAGCATGGTGCTCTTGGATTCGCGGCTCGTGTTTTTTGCCGTTGCCGCGGCCCATGTGAGATCAATATTGCGAGTTTGTGACAATCAAAGGGCAGCGATGATGACCCGCGTCGCTTCGTTCCGCTGCGTTGCAAAAAGGCAACGCCCCTGATCCATCATGCGGCCGTTTCGGCAACGATATCAGCCCATTGTGCCTCGGTAATCACCGCCACGCCGAGGTCCGTCGCCTTCTTGAGCTTGGACCCCGCATCGGCCCCTGCCACCACCAAGTCGGTCTTGGCGGACACCGAACCCGACACGCGCGCACCCAAGGCCTCGGCTTGCGCCTTGGCTTCGTCGCGACTCAGCGTTTCGAGCTTGCCGGTGAAGACGACGATCTTGCCGCTGACCTGCGAGGCACGGGTTTCCCATACGACGTCGGCGGGCGTGACCTCGCTGAGCAGGTCGTCGACGACCTCGCGGTTATGCGCCTCGGCAAAGAAGTCGAGCAGCGCGTCGGCGACTTCGGGGCCGATCTGGGGCGTGTCGATCGCCGCGACGATGGCGCGCTGGCGGCGCAGCTCGAACTTCCGGTCGGGCTCGCCCAGGGCGGGAACGGTGTCGGCCCGGACCCGAAGCGCGGCGTCGATCATCGCGCGGAAGCCCGCCATCGACACGAAGCGGCGGGCCAGATCGCGCGCGGTGATCTCGCCGACATGGCGGATGCCCAGCGCGAAGAGGAAGCGGTCGAGCGCTATGTCGCGTCGCGCGTCGATCGCGGCGAGCAGCTTGTCGACCACCAGTTCGGACATGCGCTCGCGCTGGATCAACGCCTCGCGATGCTGGTGCAGACGGAAGATATCGGCGGGCGAGACGATCAGGCCATCGCGGAAGAATTCCTCGACGCGGACAAGGCCGAGACCCGTAATGTCGAAGGCGTGGCGCGAGACGAAATGGATCAGGCGTTCCACGCGCTGCGCCGGGCAGATCAGGCCGCCGGTGCAGCGGATGACGACCTCGCCCTCCTCGCGCGTCGCCAGGCTGCCGCACTTTGGGCAGCGTTTCGGAAAATGAAATGCCCTGAGCGGCTGAGGTAGTGCTTTGCCCCCGGCGGGACGCACGGATGGGCGGCTTGCCAAATGCAATCTATACAACGTTGCCTTCGCCACCCGAACCCGCTTCCTAGAGCGGTGAAGGACGTCGATAATTTGTGGGATTACGTCGCCTGCCCGCTGCACAACGACGCGATCTCCTGGACGTACTCCTAGTCTCTCAATTTCATCTGCATTATGGAGGGTGGCGTTGGTAACAACTACTCCCCCGACAGTTACAGATTTCAGGCGGGCTACGGGCGTGAGCGCGCCTGTTCTGCCCACCTGAATCTCAATCGCTTTAAGCGTGGTCTGGGCGCGCTCGGCCGGGAATTTGTGCGCGATCGCCCAGCGCGGCGTACGTCCGACGATGCCGAGCCGGGCCTGCCAGTCGAGCCGGTCGACCTTGTAGACGACTCCGTCGATGTCGAAGGGCAGGTCGGCGCGCTGCGCCTCGATGGTGCGATAGATGGCCAGCGCGGCACCGGCATCGGGCACGCGGGCAAAGGCGTCGGCGATGGGAAAACCCCAGCGGCGCCACGTCTCGACCATGTCGAACTGGGTCTCGACCGGCACGTCGCTCGCCTCGCCCCAGCCATGGGCCAGGAAGCGCAAGGGACGCCCGGCGGTGATCGCCGGGTTCTTCTGGCGCAACGATCCGGCGGCGGCGTTGCGCGGGTTGGCGAACTGGCGCGCTTCCTTGCCGGTTTCGGCCGCTTCCTGCGCCAGCCGGGCGTTGAGCGCGGCGAAATCGGCCTTGCTCATATAGACCTCGCCGCGCACCTCAAACACGTTCGGCGCGTCGGCGGGCAGGGTCTGGGGGATGTCGGCGATGGTGCGGACATTCTCGGTCACGTCCTCGCCGATCGCGCCGTCACCGCGGGTCAACGCCTGGACCAGCCGCTGGTCGACATAGCGCAGCGAACAGGACAGGCCGTCGATCTTGGGCTCGGCGGTCAGGGTGACCGGCTCGTCCTCGGGCAGCTTGAGATAGCGGCGGACGCGGGCGACGAACTCCTCAACCTCCTCGTCGGTAAAGGCATTGTCCAGGCTGGTCATCGGCCGGGCGTGCGGCACCTTGGCCAGGTGCGCGGCGGGGGCGGCACCGACCTTGCGACTGGGCGAGTCGGCGCGGATCAGGTCGGGGAAGGCCGTCTCGATCGCGGCATTGCGGCGGACCAGCGCGTCATACTCGGCATCCGAGATCTCGGGCGCGTCATGCGTATGGTAAAGGCTGTTGTGGTGCGCGATCTGCGTGGCCAGCGCCTCCAGTTCGGCGGCGGCATCGAGCGGCGTCTGCGGCAGGTCGGTCATGGCTGCCGACTAGGGGAGAGAAAGGCGGTCGGGCAAGCGGGGAGTGGAATACCCGCGATCGACGACGGTAGATCGTTGATCCGTCGAATGAATTTCCGCCACCGATGAACCAACCACGGCCCCCGGCGATTGCGTCTTCATCTATCCGCCATCGAAGGCCGCATTATGACCGATCAGACCAATCGCCGCGATCTGTTCAAGGGCGCCGCTGTGGCGGGCGTCGCCGCCGCTGCGGCGCCGGCCTTCGCGCAAGCCGCGCCCGCACTCAGCGATCCGCAGACCCGCTACACCAGCCAGCCGTTTCCCGAACAGCGCCAGAAATGGCCCGCGCTGCAACGGGATATGAAGCCGGTCCCCGACAGCGGTGAGCGTAGCTATCGCGGGTCGGGACGGCTGGCCGGGCGCAAGGCGCTGGTCACCGGCGGCGATTCCGGCATCGGCCGGGCCGCGGTGATCGCCTTCGCGCGCGAGGGCGCCGATGTCGCGATCAATTACTATCCGACCGAGGAACCCGATGCGCAGGACGTCGCGAAGTTGCTGCGGGCCGAGGGGCGCAAGGTCGTGCTGATCCCCGGCGACCTGACCGACGAAAAGTTCTGCCGCGACCTGATCGCGCGCGCCAACCGCGAGCTGGGTGGCCTCGATATCCTGGTCAACAATGCCGCCTATCAGCAGTCGAAGGCGTCGATCGCGGAGATCAGCACCGAGCAGTTCGACCGGACGATGAAGACCAACGTCTATGCGATGTTCCACCTGTGCAAGGCGGCGATCCCGCTGATGCCGCGGGGTGCGGCGATCATCAACACCGGGTCGGTCAACTCGGTCAATCCCGGTGAAGAGCTGCTGGATTATGCCACGACGAAGGCGGCGATTCTGGTCTTCACCAAGGGGCTGGCGAAACAGCTGGGCCCCAAGGGCATCCGCGTGAACATGGTTGCGCCGGGTCCCGTGTGGACGCCGCTGCAGGTGGCGGGCGGTCAGTTGCCGGGCAAGATGGGTGAGTTCGGGCAGGACACGCCACTGGGCCGCGCGGGGCAGCCCGCGGAGCTCGCAGGGCTGTATGTGGCGCTGGCCGAGGCGGGGAACAGCTTCACGACCGGCAGTGCGTTCGGGGCAAACGGCGGCACCGGCGCGATCTGACGTTGTCCCCTCCCGATGAGGGAGGGGAGGGTCAGGCCGTCTCCAACAGACGGTCGGCCTGTGCGCGGGCTTCATCGGTGACGGTCGCGCCGGACAACATCCGCGCGATCTCTTCGCGTCGTTCCGCCTCGTCCAGCACCCGAACGCCCGTACGGGTGACGGTGCCGTCGTGGCTCTTGGCGATCAGCAGATGCTCGGCGCCGCGTGCTGCCACCTGGGGCGAATGCGTGACCACCAGCAGCTGCGTGTGTTCGGCGAGCCGCGCGAGGCGTTCGCCGATCGCGCTCGCCACCGCACCGCCGACCCCGCGGTCGATCTCGTCGAAGATCATCGTTGCCGCGCCGCCTTCTTCCGCCAGCGCGACCTTCAGGGCCAAGATGAAGCGCGACAGTTCGCCACCGCTGGCGATTTTGGCGAGCGGGGCGAAGGGTGCGCCGGGATTGGTCGCGATCTCGAACTCGACGCGGTCCTTGCCGTGCGCAGACCAACCGTCGGCACCGACCAATACCACCGTGGTGCGGAAGCGCGCCGCATCGAGCTTCAACGGCGCGAGTTCGCCCGCGACCGCTGCGTCGAGCCGTTCGGCCGCAGCACGGCGGCGTTGCGACAGGATATCGGCGGCGGCGTCATAATCGGCGCGGGTAGCGGCGACGGTCGCTTCAAGCAGCGCGATCCCGTCCTCACCGGCCTCCAGCCGCTCGAGCCGGCCGCGCAGGTCCTCGGTCAGCGTAGCGAGATCGTCGGGCTGGACGCGGTGCTTGCGCGCCATACCGCGCAGCTCGAACAGGCGCGCCTCATCCTCTTCCAGCGCCCGTGGGTCGAAGGCGAGGGCACGGCGCGCCTCCACGAGCTGCTCCTCGGCGGCGGCCGCCTCGATCACGGCGCGATCGATCGCCGCCAACGCTTCGCCGAGCGCGGGATGATCCTCGGCGATCCGTTCCAGCACACGCGCCGCCTGGCGCAGCTGGGCAAGGCCGCCGTTCGATCCTTCCAGATAATCGTCGATGGCGGCCAGTTCGTCCGCGATCTTTTCGGCGCGCTGCATGCCGCGCCGCTTGTCGGCGAGCGCTTCCTCCTCGCCCGGTTCGGCGGCCAGCGCGCTGAGTTCCCCCACCGCATGTTCAAGCCATTCGCGATCGCGCGCGGCCGTCTCGATCTCGGCCTGCGCCGCGGCGAGCTTTGCCTGCGCCTCCCGCAAGTTTGCCCAGGCGCGCGCGGTATCGCCCGGATCGACGCGCCCGAACGCATCGAGCAGCGCCCGATGTCCGCGTGGATTGAGTAGGCCGCGATCGTCGTGCTGGCCGTGGATTTCGACCAGCATCGGCGCCATCTCACGCAGCAGCGCGACGCCTGCGGGCTGGTTGTTAACGAGCGCACGGCTGCCGCCATCGGCCTTGACGATGCGGCGGACGAGTAGGGGTTCGCCCGGCTCCACCTCGACGCCATTCTCTTCGAGCAGAACGCCGAGCGCGCCGACGGGCGGATCGAAGGTCGCGGTGACGATGGCCTGTGCCGCACCATGGCGCACCAGCCCCGATTCGCCACGCCCCCCCAGCGCCAGCCCGAGGGCATCGAGCAGGATCGACTTGCCCGCCCCGGTTTCCCCGGTCAGCACGTCGAGCCCGGCCCCGAATTCGAGGTCAAGCGCCTCGATCAGCACCACATCGCGAATGGACAGCGCGGTCAGCATCGCACGCGCTATAGCGCGCCCGCGCGGCGATGTTGATCCTTAAATGTTCTCATCGCCGCCATGACGGCCGGGGCGCCGATCAGTTGGTCGGCGTCTCGGTGGTCGGCACCGGCGCGCCTGCAGTGCCACCGCTCGGAGCGACCGGCGTCGGCGGCGTGGGGGCTTCCGCCTTGGGCTTGGCGGCTTCCACCTCGCCCGGTTCGGCTAGCTTCTTGGTGCCCGGCGTGTTGGGCGGGATGATCGGCTGGCCGGCCGGGATCGGCGCGGTCGGCGTGAAGGGATGCTCCTGCATCAGCTTGTACGCATGCGCGTACCAGTCGCTGCCGGGATAGTTGGTACCGAGCACCGCCGCAGCCTTTTCGGCTTCGCCGCGCAGCCCCAGTTCCAGATAGCATTCGACGAGGCGCATCAGCGCTTCGGGCGTGTGCGTCGTGGTCTGATATTTGTCGATCACGGTGCGGAAGCGCAGCGCCGCGCCCAGCCACTGACCGCGGGTTTCGTAGAACCGCCCGATCTCCATCTCCTTGCCGGCGAGGTGATCGTTGACGAGGTCGATCTTCAGGCGCGCGTCGGAGGCGTAGCGGGTGTTGGGATAGCGGCGGGTGAGTTCGCCCAGAGCGCTCAGCGCCTGGAGTGTGATCTTCTGGTCCCGCGTGACGTCGCGGATCTGTTCGTAATAGCTCAGCGCGATCAGGTAATAGGCGTAGGGCGCGTCGCGGTTGCCGGGGTGGACCGACAGGAATCGCTGCGCCGACTGGATGCTCGCGGTGTAATCGCGGTCCAGATAGTAACTGAAGGCGCTCATCAGCTGCGCGCGGCGCGCCCAGATCGAATAAGGGTGCTGGCGCTCGACCTCGTCGAACAGCAGCGCCGCCTCCTTGTAGCGGCCCTGATCCAGTCGCGTCTTCGCGGTGGAATAGAGCGTGCCCACGTCGCGGGCGACATAGGGCAGGTCGGACTTCGCCTTGTTACGGGCGCAACCGGCGACCGGAAGCGCGAGGACGGCGATCATCGCGGCGGCAAGCGCCTTGGACTGTGGGATACGCATCGGCTAAGGCTCTTAGCGTAAGCGCGTGCCAGCGAACAATCCCCTCCGTCGCACGTTGGCGCGCCTGTTACGGACTCGAAAGGACCCTCATGCCTGCTACGTTGCTCCACACCCACCGCGTCGAAAAGCCGTGGGGCCGGCATGACCTGGGGTTCGGCTTCGAGGATGCGCCCAAGGACGGCGAGCCGATCGGCGAGATCTGGTTCCAGGAGCCGGGGGACAGCACGCCCGATCTGCTGATCAAATATCTGTTCACCGATCACAAATTGTCGGTGCAGGTCCATCCCGACGACGAGCAGGCGCATGCCCGTGGCCTGCCGCGTGGCAAGGACGAATGCTGGACGATCCTGGCTGGACGCCCCGATTCGACGATCGCGCTCGGGCCCAAGCAGCCAATTACCGCGGAGCAACTGCGCGCCGACGCGCAGGACGGCAGCATCGAGGACGATCTCGACTGGGTGCCGGTCAAGGCCGGCGACTTCTATTACGCCCCCAGCGGCACGATCCATGCGATCGGCGGCGGCCTGACGCTGATCGAGGTGCAGCAGAACAGCGAGACGACCTATCGCCTGTACGACTACGGCAGCGATCGGGAATTGCACCTGGACGACGGCGTCGCGGTATCGCACCTGACCCCATACCAGCCGATCGTTTCGCCGGGTGCGGCGGGCGAGGGCCGCGACATCCTAGTCGAAGGGCCGAAGTTCGTGCTCGAACGCTGGACGGGCGGCGATCATCAGGTCGCGCTGAAGGACGGGCAGACCGGCTGGCTGGTGCCGATCCGCGGGTCGGGCGAGGTCGCCGGCGTCGCGTTCAAGGCGGGCGAATGCGTCACCGTCACAGGTAGCGAGACGATCACGAGCAGCACCGACGCCGACCTGCTGTTCGCCTATCCGGGCACGCAGCGCATCTGATTCGCGGGCGGGGGCCGGGTAGGGGAAGCCTTAACCCGGCACCGTTAGGCAAAGCCGCAATGCTGCGCGTCCTGACCCTGTCATCCCTGTATCCAGATGCGAACCGGTCGAATTTCGGCGTGTTCGTCGAACGGCAGACGCAGGGACTGGCGGCCGCGGACGGCGTCACGGTGCGGGTCGTCGCGCCGGTCGGCATCGCGCCATGGCCGGTGTCGCGCTGGCGGCAAGGCGAACGGCTGACTCTGCCGGCGCGTGAGACCTGGCGGGGCGTCGATGTGTACCGGCCGCGCTTTACCGCGATTCCGGGCACCGCCGGTCGCTGGCATGCCCGCATGCTGGCTCGCGCGCTGGTGCCGGTGCTGGATGCGATACGGCACGACTTTCCGTTCGACGTGATCGACGCGTCGTTCTTCTTCCCCGATGGGCCGGCCGCGGTGATGCTCGGAAGGCGCTATGGCGTTCCCGTGTCGATCAAGGCACGCGGCGCGGATATCCATCTGTGGGGGCGATCGGGCCCTACGACCGCGCAGGTGCGGGCGGCGGGGCGCGGAGCGGACGGCCTGCTCGCGGTCAGCGGCGCGATGCGTGACGACATGATCGCGCTCGGCATGCCGGAAGAACGCATCCGCGTGCATCACACGGGCATCGACGCGGACGCCTTCCACCCCGTCGATCGTATCGCTGCCAAGGCCGCGCTGGGCGTCGCCGGACCGCTTGTCCTGTCCTTGGGGGCGCTGATCACGCGCAAGGGCCATGACATCGTGCTGCGGGCGGTGGCGGCGCTGCCCGAGGTCACGCTGATGATCGTCGGCGAGGGGCCGGAGCGGGCGAGCCTTACCGCGCTTGCCGCGTCATTGGGCATCGCCGATCGCGTCCGCATCATGGGCGGCGTGCCGCATCAGGCGCTGCCGGCGGTGATCGCGGCGGCCGACGTCATGGCGCTGGCGTCGAGTTCGGAAGGGCTGGCCAATGCCTGGATCGAGGCGCTCGCCTGCGGCACCCCTGTCGTCATTCCGCCCATCGGCGGGGCGGCGGAGGTGGTGACCTCAGCGGACGGCGGACGGATCGTCGCGCGGACCCCGGAGGCCTTTGCTGTCGCCATTCGGGAGCTGATCGCCGCTCCGCCTGTGCCGGACGCGGTTTCTGCGACGGTGAAGCGCTTCACGTGGGAAGCCAATACCGCGGCGCTGGTCGATCACCTCTCGAGCCTCGTCGCCCGCCGGCGCGAGCGGGATCAGGCGTCCAGCGGGTAGAGCGCTGCGCCGATCACGCGGCCCTCGCCACGCAGCACGCCCCAAGCGCGCGCCGCGGCCCGGCTGTCCATCGCCTCGACGCCGATGCCGGCGTCTTCCAGTGCGCGAACCAGAGCGACCGGCGGCCGCGTCAGCTGCGCGCCAGTGCCGATCAGGATGAACTCCGGCGCCGCGTCGACCAGCGACTGCAACGCCGCCGTGTCGAGCCGGTCGAGCGGGGGCGGCGCCCATACCGACGCCGTCTCCACCGTCATCAGCAGCGCGCGATAGACCCGCTCTTCGTCGACACGGAATCCCGAGCCGACGAAGCCGCGGACGATCGGGCCGCCCGCGGCGGCATCACGGTCCATGCGCATCGCGTCAGCCCTCGCGCGGGCCGACCCGCTCCGCGTTGCTGATGCCGCCCTTTGCCGCGCGGTCGCCGCCATTCGGATCGGCGCGCAGGCCGAGCGTGATCAGCAGCGACGACGACACGTAGATCGACGAATAGGTGCCGACGACGATGCCGAGGATCATCGCCGCGGTGAAACCACGCAGCACGTGACCGCCGAGCAGCAGCATCGCGATCAGCGCGAGCAGGATCGTGACCGAGGTCATGACGGTGCGCGGCAGCGTTTCGTTGACCGACAGGTTGATGATCTCGCGCATGTCCATCTTGCGATAACGGCGCATGTTTTCGCGGATACGGTCGTCGATGACGATCTTGTCGTTGATCGAATAGCCGATGATCGTCAGCACTGCGGCGATGATGTTCAGGTCGAACTCGAACCGCGTCAGGGCGAAGAACCCGACCGTCATCAGCAGATCGTGGACGATGGCGACGATGGTCGACACACCGAACTGCCATTCGAAGCGGACGATCGCGAACAGGCCGATGCCCAGGATCGCGAGCACGACCGCGAGTACGCCGTTGCGAATCAGCTCACCCGACACCTTGCTCGACACGGTCGAGTAGCGGCTGAACGTCGCGCCCGGGAACGCCTGGCCCAGCGCCGCCTCGACCTTCTTGACCACAGCGTTGGTCGCGCCTTCGTCCGCGCCTTCCTGCACCGGCAGGCGGATGGTCAGCGTCTTGGGATCGCCGACCTGCTGGAGCGCGGCTTCACCGACGCCCAGACCGTCGATGACCTGGCGGACCTTGGTCTGGTCGGGCTGCGTCGGAAACTTCTCTTCGATCATCAGGCCGCCGACGAAGTCGACGCCGAAGTTGAGGCCCTTCACCACCGTCAGCCCGACCGCGAGCAGGCTGAGCGCGAGCGTCAGCCCGAACGCCCAGCCGCGCAGGCGGACGAAGTCGATGTTGGTGTTGTCGGGAACGATTTTCAGGAGGCGCATGAGGTGTCCTTTCGCCTCAAATGTTGATCGTCTTGGGCTTCTCGCGCCGAATCCACTGCGCGACGAGCATGCGTGTGAACGTGACGGCGGTGAAGACCGACGTGCAGATGCCGATGAGCAGCACGACCGCGAAGCCCTTCACGGGACCCGAGCCGAGCACAAACATAATGATGCCCGAAATGGCGTGCGTCATGTTCGCTTCGAAGATGGTGCGGCTGGCCTCCTTATAGCCCAGCTCCACCGCCTGCACGACGGTGCGGCCTCGACGGCGTTCCTCGCGGATACGCTCGTTGATCAGCACGTTCGCGTCCACCGCGGTACCGATGGTCAACACGAAGCCCGCGATGCCGGGCAGCGTCAGCGTGCCGCTGAGCAGCGCCAACACGCCGAGAATGACGAACACGTTGATGACGACGGCGAGGTTCGCATAGGCGCCGAAGCGGCCATAGGTCAGGAACATGAACGCCATGACCAGCACCACCGCGACCGAACAGGCGAGGATGCCGGCGCGGATCGAATCGGCGCCGAGTTCGGGACCGACGGTCGATTCCTCGATCACCTTCAGGTTGATCGACAGCTTGCCCGACCGCAGCGCGATCGCAAGCTGGTTGGCGCTTTCAACGGTAAAGCCGCCGTTGATGACTGCCGAACCGCCGAGGATCGGTTCGTTGATGTTGGCGACCGAGACGACCTGATTGTCGACGACGACCGCGAAGGGCTTGCCGACGTTCGCTTGGGTGACGCGGGCGAAGCGATTGCCGCCGACGCCGTTGAACGTGATCTGCACGTTGGGGGCGTTGGTCTGCTGGTCGAAGCCCTGGCGGGCGTCGGCCACCATGTCGCCGGTGATGACCGCCTGGCGCTTCACCACGGCAAAGCGCGATCCGTCACGGCTGTTGGGATAGGCGAGGACCTGGCTGCCGATCGGCGCGATGCCCTTGGCCGCATCCACGGGGTTGGCGGTGGTATCGACCAGCTTGAATTCCAGTCGCGCCGTCTTGCCGAGCAGGTCCTTCAGCTGCTGCGGGTTCTGAAGACCCGGCACCTGGACGAGGATGCGATTGTCGCCTTGGCGCACGATCGTCGGTTCGCGCGTGCCGAGCGCGTCGATACGGCGACGCACGACGTCGGTGGCGTCTTCCATCGCGATCTTGATCGCCTGGTTGAGGCCCGCCTGCGTCGGGGTCAGCACGAAGCGGCTGCCGTCGACGACCTGGATGTCCCATTCGCGCTGGCCGGTCATGCCCGCGCCACCACCGGTGATGCCGAGCAGCCGTTCGCGTGCCGCATCGACCTGCGTCGGGTCGCGCAGCATGAAGCTGATCTGGTTGTTCCGCGTGGAAATGTCGCCGATGTCGATCCGGGGCGTGCCGTTGCGCATCGTGCCCTGGATCTGATCGCGCATCGCCTCGATCCGCGTGTTGGCGAGATCCTGCGTATCGGCTTCCAGCATCAGATAGCTGCCGCCGGCGAGGTCCAGCCCCTTGTTGACGCGGGGGTGGAACGGCCAGTTCGCCGTCGTCGATTCGGGCAGGAACGTCGGGATGGCGAGCGCACACAATAGCGCGAGCACCGTCCAGATCGTGACCACCTTCCAGCGCGGAAAGTCCAGCATCAGTCGTTCGCCGGCTTCGAATTGGGGCTGGTGACTTCGGCGAGCGTCGCCTTGACGACGCGGATGCGCGTGTTGGCGGCGATCTCGACCTCGACGAAGGCGTCCTCCACCTTGGTCACGCGGCCGACGATGCCGCCGGCGGTCACGACGCTGTCGTTCTTCTTCACGCCCGCGATCGCCGCCTGCAACGCCTTCATACGGCTCTGCTGCGGGCGAATCATCAGGAAGTAGAAGACGACGAAGATGAGAAGCAGCGGTGCGAAGCTGATCAGCGAGGCAAGGCCGCCGGATTCAGCGGCGCCACCCGCGGTCTGGGCATAGGCTGGGGAGATGAACATCTGATCCGTGCATGGCTGATCGGCGGAGGAAATCCCCCGCACTGGAAGCGCCGCGCGCTAGCATCGCACGCGCCGTCGCGCAATGTTGCGCCGCTGCAACGGCACCGGCCGACGCAATTGGACCGGGCAAGCGCGATCAGCGCTTGCATCGCCGGTCCGCCCCGCCTAAAGGCCCGCGCTCTGGGATCGGCAGCGAACGCCGCACGGTCCCTCGGTCGGGGCGTAGCGCAGCCTGGTAGCGCATCACACTGGGGGTGTGGGGGTCGCAGGTTCGAATCCTGTCGCCCCGACCATTTCATCTCGCGAATACATCAGCCTAAACGCGACGCCCTACGGCGTTTCGCGTGACGAGTCGTATCGTGCCGTCGCGGCGGGTCAGCGGTGGTGTGCTTGGCGGGCAATTGACGGCCGCGTCGATGCGTCGATCGCGGAGAGGATGGCGGTATGGATCGCGATCCGGGCCTCGGCGATCTGTTTGTTGGTCCGGGTGGGATTCACGCGATTGGTCAGCAGGATGACGAACGCGTCGCGCGATCGGTCGATATAGATCGACGTTCCCGTAAAACCGGTGTGGATCAGCGCATCGGGGGAGGCGAGGGGCCCCGCGAAGCTGCCCGCAGGATCGGGCATGTCCCATCCCAGCGCGCGTGAGCTTCCCGGCGGAAAGGCCTGCCGGGTCGTGAACGCGGCGAGGCTGCCAGGCTTCAGGAATTGGCGTCCGTTGTGACGGCCATGGTCGAGATAGAGCTGCGCCAATCGCGCGAGGTCTCTTGCGGTGGAAAACAGCCCCGCATGACCGGCGACACCACCCAGGACGAACGCATTTTCGTCATGCACCTCGCCCCGCACCAGGCGATGACGGAATAGGTCGTCCTGTTCGGTGGGCGGTATCCGGCGGATCCGGCTGGCTGACGGATTGAAGCCGGTGTCTCTCATGCCCAGCGGCGCGAACACGGCATCATGCAGGAAGCGGTCGAGCGGCTGACCGGAGAGACGCTCGATGATCTCGCCCATCAGGATCATATTCTCGTCGCGATACTGATAATGGGTGCCCGGCGCCCAGGCCATCGGCATCCGGTCGATCAGCGCGAGCAGCTCCTGCCGGTTGTGGCTGTGTTGCCATAACAGCTCGGACGTGAAGAGGCCCGAACTGTGGCTGAGCAGGTGACGTACGGTGATCTGCTCATGACCCGGCGTGCCGGCGAAGGATGGCAGATACGCGACGACGGGACGGTCGAGGTCGAGCAGGCCGCGGTCGTAGAGGATTTCCGCGGCAGTCGTGGTGCCGACCACCTTGGTGAGGGACGCGAGGTCGAAGATCGCATCGCGCGGCATGGGCGACGCGTCAGGTGCCGAGGAGATGTGCCCGAAGGCCTTCAACGCGACCAGCCGCCCGTGCACGCCAACCGCGACCACCGCGCCGGGGAACGCCTTGCCGACCCAGGATTGCACCTCCCCAAATGCGGCATCGAGGTGCGGCGCGCGCTCGGCCGCGACTGCTGGGGTCGGCGTTAGGCCCATGGTTACGGCGCTCAGAGCGGACATGAGGGCCGCTGCCTTGAGGAGGCCTTTCATGATCGAAGCTCCGTGATCTGGCGGATGGACGCATCGACGGCTTGCCGGCTGAAGGCGAGGCGGCGCGGTTCGCCCGCGACCCATGCGGCATAGCTGTCGCGATAATGCGGCGAGCGTGGGTCGATCGACTGGCCGGGCAGCGCGCAGACGAGCGATTCGTCCCAGTCGCCGACGTCACAGACGATCAGGAAATTGGCTCCGTGGCTCACGGTGTAATCGCGCGCCGCGACATAGCCGCGGGCCATTACCGTAAAGGCATCGCCGCCCGATCGTCCGCCCTCGATCGCTGGGCTGACGGCCGCGACCTGCGGTAGGGCGGAAAGCGGGTGGCGCAGGACGACGCGGTGCGCGTCTCCCCAGCGCCAGCCATCAGGATCGGGACCAAAAGCGGCTATGGCGGCGTCCCATCCCGCGGCCAGCGCCGTCGCCAGCAGCGTATCCCGCGCGGCTGCGGGCTCGGGACCGAAGCGGGCATCGGGATGGGACAACATCGCCAGCATCGGCCGGGGATCGACGGATGTGACGAGGTCGCGCGCCGCGTCCGGCACGATGGCCGCGAGAAAGGCCTGGCCCAGCGCGATCCAGACCATCTCGAACAGGGCCGCCGCCGCGCTGTCGACGCTCAACCGGCAGTCCCAGTCTCGGAGGATCGCGGCGGCGGTGGCCGCACTCCCATCCAGGCGGTCGGGCAATAGCGCCACCAGCGCACGTGCCGGTAGCGACAGATCGTCATGTTGCAGCACGACGCTGTCGGCAAGACTATGCTGGCCCGGTTGCCCGAGCGCTTCGACGATCCGATCGTAGCGATAAGGCGCGTTCCAGATGAAGCTGCTGACCCGTTTGTCGGGGCTCCAATCGGCGGGCAGATTGAGCTGATTGGCCGATGCGAACCAGCCGTCGGGCGGGTTCAGCAATGCCGGCATGTCCTCCGCCGCGACGAGGCCTTGCCAGTCGTACCGTCCGTCGCCTGGAACCGGCATCAGCCCGTCGTGATGCGGGCGTACCGGCACATGGCCCAGCATCCGCCAGCCGGTGTTCCCGTCGCGATCGGCATAATGCAAATTGGTGGGAGCGACATGCAGGCGCGCAGCCTGTGCCAGCTCGTCCCAGTTCCGCGCGAGGTTCAGCGCGATGATCGCAAAGGTCATGTTCGCGCCCGGTTGCAGCGACACCGACGCCATCGCCGTTGCGCGTCGGCGCGATGGGTCGTGCGACAGAACCGGGCCGTGTACGCACTGGCGGATCGTGACGGTCACGTCCGCCGCGTCCTTCACCCCGATCGTCTCGGTCAGCGTCTCGAACCGCTTCCAGGCGCCATCGTGGCGATAGGTCTCTGGATCGTCCGGGTGCAGGTCCAGGACGAACAGGTCTTCCTGATCGATATGCGAGTTGGTCCGCCCGAACGCATAATGATCGGTATGGCCCTGCATGATGCCGGGCATGCCCGGGCTGCCGGCGCCGATCACGTCGAAGTCCGGGGCGGTCAGGTGTGCGATGTGGCGCGGCGAAAAGCCGCCGATGCCGAGATGGGGATCGTTGGCCAGGATCGGGCGACCGGTTGCGGAGCGGTCCGCGGCGATCGTCCACGCATTGCTGCCATGGGCGTCGCGGTCGAGCCGATCGTGGACGGCATCGTAGCGTGCCTGCACCGCCGTGTCCCACGGCAACGGCCCATCGGTCAGCGCGAGAACG
Source organism: Sphingomonas sp. S6 (assembly GCF_043498045.1). Lineage (NCBI taxonomy): Bacteria > Pseudomonadati > Pseudomonadota > Alphaproteobacteria > Sphingomonadales > Sphingomonadaceae > Sphingomonas > Sphingomonas sp. S6. Next base: position 540,228 of record NZ_JBIEOE010000001.1, on the reverse strand, counting down.
CCAAGGTCGGTGTCGGCCACCGCCGCCACGTCGAGCCCGTCCGGCACCACGGGCTGCCAATCCCAGGCGAGCGGCGTCATCAGGCAGTCGAGGTCGAGCAACCCGCGCGCCGCAAGCCGCGCGCGGCGCACCTCGTCGTCGGGCCGGCCCATGTCGCCGTTGCGGATGCGCACTAGGTCGGCGATATCCCAGCGGAGCGGCGTCAGACCCAGCGCATCATATTCGGGCGGGAGCAGCGCAGGGTCTGCCTCCAGTTCTGCAATCCGCGCATTGATTCCATCGACATAGGCGCGCGCGCACGCCACCACATCCGGCGGCAGAGTGTCGAGCTCCGCCGCGACATCGCCGCGGTACAGGAGCAGGCGGGCGGCGTGGTCATAGGGCACGAACCGCGGCCCGAAGCTTTCCGCCAGCCGCCCGAGGTCGCGGCGCAGCTGCAGGTCGATCTGGAACAGTCGATCGCGCGCGACGACATAGCCCTGGCCGAAATAGGCGTCGGGGATCGAGCCAGCCCGGATATGGGGCACGCCCCATATGTCGTCCGCGATCGTCACCGGACCGCGTGCCGCCGTACCGTTCATTCCGGCGACGCTAATCACGACCCCGCCGCCGCCGTATCGCCGGGCGGGGCGATGGCGGTGCGGGGTGCCAAACTGGCTGCGCGACGATGGGTCATCGTCGCCGCCCGGCTCAGCGCGTCTGGAAGCGGATGCCGACCCGGAAGGCGCGGCCGAGCAGATCCGAATAGGTGCTGTTCGCCGCCAGCCCGGTTTCAGGCAACAGGATAGGATCGCGATCGAACAGGTTGGTAACGTTGAGGAACAGCTCCGCGCGTCCGCCGCTGTGCGTTTCGATCTTGGTCGTCAGGTTGAGGTCGAAATAGGTGACGCCGGAGATCGAATTGTTGTCGATCGTCGGGAATTGCGAGACGGTGGCGGCGGGGCGGCCCGTCGGGCAATTGCCATCGCAGACGATATACGCATTGCCATAGGTGCCGCTGCTGACGCCGCGCGCGGTGCCGGTCACGGAGAAGCTGTCCGTCTCATAGCTGGCATTGAAGCGATAGATCCACTTGGGCGGGCTGATGCCGCTCAGCTGGCCAACGGTGTCGACCGGTATCACGTTCGGTACGCCGCTGTCGGTGATGTTATGGATGTAGCGCGTCGCCAGGCCGTGCAGCGTGACGGTGCCCGGCGCGCGCTGGATGATAGTGGCGAGCGGCAGGCGATAGCTCGCGTCGAAATCGATGCCGCGGACCCATTGGCGGGCGAAGTTGAACGGGCTGGCGCGGAAGAACAGCTCGCGATCGCCCGTCGGATCGGGGCCGTAGGCGGCGCAGAATTCGGTCCGCCCCTCAAAGCAGCGGTTGATGATGTCCTGCGCGAAGAACTGGCCGATCGCGTCCTTCAGCTTGATGTCGAACCCGTCGACGGAGGCCGAGAAGCCCGGCAGGAACGTCGGCTGCAACACCACGCCGATCGAGACCGAGTCCGCCTTTTCCGGGCGCAGGTTCGGGTTTCCGGTCGTCGTTTCGCGGAAGGTGACGGTCGTGCGCCCCGTCGCCGGATCGGTCAGCGTGTTGGTGCGCGACGTGCCCGATGCGTACAATTCGCTAAGGTTTGGCGCACGGATGTCGCGCGAGCGGGTCGCGCGGAAGCGGATGTCGGGGATCGGTTGCCACGTCGCGCCGAGCTTCCACGTCGTCACATAGCCCGACGTCGAATAGTCGGTGCCGCGCACCGCGCCGTTGAACTCCAGGCCGAGGCCCAGCGGCACGACCGTTTCGAGATAGGCTTCCTTGACGTTATAGCTGCCGAAGGTGGGCAGGAAGTTCCCCACCGACCAGCCGGTCTGGAACTGCGTCGGCACCGAGCCCGACACCGATTCGCGCCGATACTCGCCACCCACCGCGACGCTGACGTCGCCCGCCCAGGTCGCGAATGGCGTGAGCGACAGGTTGACGCCCGCCACCGTCTGCTTGAGCTTTTGGTCGCGATAGGGGTCGCCCAGCACATAGGCGAAGGCGGCCGGGTTGGCGACGCCGATGCCCAGTCGGTTCAGCGGTACGCAGCCGTTGGTCGGCGCGGTCAGCGACGAGCGGCACACGACGGTGCCCGCCGCCACGCCCAGCGCGTTGCCGGCCGGCGCCGCAACCGCATCGGTGGCATTGGCCATGTTGGCCGTGTTCATGATGTCGCGCAGCTGCTCGTGCGCGTTCGTCTCGCCATATTGGCCGTAGATGTTCCAGAACGCCTTGTGACCGAAGGCCTGGAACTCACCCTCAGCGCCGATCGCATAGCGCTGCACGTCGCGGCTGCTGTTGTTCTTGCGATAGGGCAGGTCGACCGCGGTGCTGCCGACCGTCACCGACGTGACGGCCGCGCGCTCTGCCGCGGTGATGAGGCCCGCCGACACCGCATTGGCGAGTGCGCTCTGCAAATACGGATTGGCCGACGTCAGCGTGATCGAGGTCGTCGACTGCGGCCCCGCGTTGAACAGCGTCTTCTGCCAATTGTACGAGGCTTCGGCGAAGAGCGTCACGCCGGTGGCGACTTCATAGCTCAGCCGCCCGAAGGCGCCGCGGCGATCGTCGTCGGCGTCGAGGCCGATATTGCGGCCCTGGTCGTTGACCTGCCAATCACCGCCCTGCGTCAGCGAGGGCGCCGTCGCGCCGCCGACCGCGGGGAAGGTGAGCGCGCCATATTGGAACTGGCTCGCCGCCGCGCCCTGGCCGAAATAGATGCCGCGCAGCCGGTTGGCGACGCCGCCGCTGGAATTGAGGATGATGCCGCCAGGCGTGGTGTTGGCGACGCCCACCGGCTGCCGGATCAGGAATTGCGCCTGCCCGTTGGTATTGGTGTAATTGGGGTTGGTGATCCGCACGACGCCGCGCGCGTTCCAGTCGCGATCGACGCGGAAAATGCCGTCGCGATGCGCCCATTCGCCGCTGAGCAACAAATGCCCGCGATCGTCGCTGCCGAAGGCGAGGCCCGCCGCAGCACTGAAGGAATAGTTTGCGCCGTCGCCGCGTTCGGTGACGCCGCTATCCGCCTGGATCTTGATGCCTTTGTACGTCTTGTCGAGCACGAAGTTGACGACGCCGGCGACCGCGTCGGAGCCATAGGCCGCCGACGCACCGCCGGTGACGATCTCGACGCTCTTCACCAGCGCCTGCGGGAAGGTGTTGACGTCGACCAGCCCGGTGACGCTCGACCCCACCGTGCGGCGCCCGTCGAGCAGCACCAGCGTGCGGATTTCACCCAGCCCGCGCAGGTTGAGCGCATTGATGCCGGCGAGACCGGAGCTGATCGCGAGACGCGAGTTCGAGGGGCGGGTGGACCCGACCAGCGCGGGCAGCTGGTTGACGAAGTCGGCGATATTGTTCGTCGGCGACGTGTTGAGGATATCCTCCTGCGTCGCGACGGTCAGCGGCGTCGGCGACTTGAAGCCGTCGCGGACGATTCGCGTGCCGGTGACCATGATGTCGTCCGGCGCGATGTCGCCCGGGTTGGTCTGCGGTGGGGGTGGGGTGGCGTCGGCGGGCGCCGCCGGCGTCGTCTGCGCGAAGGCCGGGGCGGCGAGCGCCATCGACAAGGCCGTCAATGCGGTCCCGGTCGCCATCAACCCGCGCCATGATCCGTCCGTCATCTGCAATCCCCCTTATTCACGATCCCTGGAGCGTGATCACCCTGCGGCCGGTCATGGTCTTGTCGCTGATCCGGGCGACGGTGATGGTGCAGGCGGGATGCAACCTAGGTCAAGGGTTGACCGACACCGATCGTTGGGTGGGCCATAGCCTGCGATTATGGTGGCATTGCGCGGCCTCGACGCCGGCCTATGCTCCGTCGCGAACCGCCCCGCCGACCGTTGCGCCGCCGATCTTGCGCGGCCGTATCGTGGGTCGGCCGGACAAGGGGAAACCATGGTCTCTCGCCGCACCTTCCTGCTCGGCGCCACGGCATTCGGCGCGCTTGCGCCCTGGCGGGCGGCGGCACGGCGTTCCGCCGCACCCGCCTATGCCACGGTGCCGGGGCTGTCACAGCCTGTCACCATCGTCGATGACCTGTGGGGCGTTCCCCATATCCGCGCGGCGACCAAGCCCGATGCCTTTTTCGGGCAAGGCTATGTGGTCGCGCGCGACCGCCTGTTCCAGATCGACTTCGCGCATCGTCGCGAGATGGGGCAGATGGCCGAGGTATTCGGCGCGGACTTCGCCGCGCATGACGCGGCGGCGCGGCTGTTCCACTATCGTGGCGATCTCGACGCCGAACTGGCCCGCATCCCGCGCGAGGTGCTGGACTGCGTGCGCGGCTATATCGCCGGCATCAACGCGCGGATCGCTGAGGTGGAGCGCGACCGGTCGTTGCTGCCGCTCGAATACCGTATCCTCGGCGTCATGCCGCTGCGCTGGGACGTGCGCGACCTCGTGCTCGCGCGGGGCGGGGGCATCGGCAATGTTGATGACGAGATTCGCCGCGCGCAGCTGGCGGCGTTGGGGCTGCTCGATCTCGACGGATTGGTGGCGCCGCTACGCCCGTCGATCCCGCTCGACGTGCCGGACGGCCTCGACCCCGCCCAGGTCAGCGAGGCCGATCTGGGCGTGCTGCGCCTGGGGCCGTTGCCGTTCGGGCGCGAGACGCACACGCAGGACCCGGACGAGCTCCTGAACGCCGCCAATGCCGGCTCCAATGCCTGGACGGTCGCGGGCAGCCGGACGGCGACCGGGCGCCCGATTCTGGCGAACGATCCGCACCTCGGCATCGGCGGGTTCGGGCCGCGCCACGTCGCGCATCTGACCGCACCGGGGCTGGACGTGATCGGCGGCGGCGCGCCGGGGCTTGCGGGCATCATGCAGGGCCACACCGACCGCTTCGCCTTCGGCCGCACCAACTTCCACATTGACCAGGAGGACCTGTTCGTCCTGGAGCTCGATTCGGCGGACCCCGAACGCTACCGCCACGATGGCGGATGGAAGCGGTTCACGGCGGTCGACGTCGCGATCCCCGTCAAGGACGCCGCGCCCCGCCACGTGCGGCTGCGCTACGCCGTGCAGGGGCCGGTCATCGCCCACGATCCGGCCCGGTCGCGCGCCACCGCACTCGCCTCGGTCGAGATGCAGCCCGGCGGATCGGGCGCGTTCGCCATGGTGGCGATCAACCTTGCGCACGATTGGGACGGCTTGCGCGATGCGTTCAAGCTGCACCCGTCGCCGACCAATTTCCATTACGCCGACGTGCGCGGCCATCATGGCTGGCAGGCCATCGGCTTCTGGCCGCAGCGCAAGCGCGGCCATGGCCTGCTGCCGGTGCCGGGCGACGGCCGTTACGACTGGAACGGGATGCGCGATTTCCGTGCCTTGCCCGGCGTCATCGATCCGCCGGCCGGCTGGTTCGCCTCGGCCAATCAGAACAATCTGCCCACCGGCTGGCCCGTAGACCACAGCCCCGCTTTTTCGTTCCGCAGCCCCGCGCGCTACGACCGGATCACCGAGGTGCTATCCGCCCAGACCCGCCACAGCATTGCCGACAGTGTCGCGCTCCAACATGATACGCTGTCGCTGCCCGCCCGGCGGTTCCAGAAGATGCTGCCTCGCGCGCCGTCGGCCGGGGCCGCTGCCGCAGTCGCGATGCTGGCGCGCTGGGACGGCCGGATCGACGGCGCGAGCGGCGCGGCGGCGTTGTACGAGATCGTGCTACGCAACCTGAACGCGAAGATGATCGCCGTGCTGGTGCCCGAGCGCGCCCGCAGCCTCATCCCCGCGATCGAGCCGCCCGAATTGCTGCGCGTCGCCGCCAAGCGGCCCGGAGTGATCGACGCTGCGCTCGCCGATGGCTGGGCACAGGCGATCACGCTGCTGGGCGGCGATCCGGCGGCGTGGCGGTGGGATATGCTCCACCGCGTCCGGATCGCCCATCCGCTGGCCCGGATCCCCGCAATCGCGGCTGCCTTTCCGCCGATCGAGGTCGGCGGGTCCGGCGGTGACGGTTTTACCGTGATGGCGCGCTGGCTCGGCAACGGGCCGGACTGGCGTGTCGGCGGCGGCGCGAGTTATCTGCAGGTGATCGATGTCGGCGACTGGGACCGATCGGTCATGCTCAATCTGCCCGGCCAGGCCAACGATCCACGCTCCGTCCATCGCGACGATCAGGCTCGCCCGTGGATCGCGGGCCGGATGCTGCCCATGCCCTTCAGCCGGGCGGCGGTCGACGCGGTTGCCGCCGCCACCACCCACCTTCGACCCGAAAGGAGCCCGCGATGAAGCGCCTCGCCCTGACCGCTCTCGTCTGGTGCATCGCCACCTCGGCCAGCAACCCGCGCGTCGATGTCGTGATCCGCGGCGGCACGATCTATACGGGGGCGGAGGCGCCGCCGTTCGTCGGCGATGTCGAGCTGACCGGCGACCGCATCGTCTATGTCGGGCGGCCGCGCGGCACTGCCGCGGGCGAGATGATCGATGCGCGGGGGATGATCGTCGCGCCGGGCTTGATCGATGCGCACACCCATCCCGACAGCTACATCCGTTCGGCCGATCCCAAGGCACGCCTCAACCTGCCGTGGCTGACGCAGGGTGTCTCTACAGTCGTCATCGGGGTCGACGGCTATGGCACGTTCGAGGTCGCCAAGGAGACGCACGCGCTGGAGGCGAGCGGGATCGGCACCAATATCGTGCCCTTCGTCGGCTTCGGCGCGATCCGCACGCAGGTGCTGGGGCAGGATGCCCGCGCGCCTAACGCGAGCGAACTTGCGGAGGAACGGCGCCTTGCCGCCAAGGGGATGTGCGAAGGGGCCTATGGTCTGTCCACCGGCCTGTTCTATCCGCCGCAAAGCTTCGCCAAGACCGACGAGGTGGCGGCCGTCGCCAGCGAATCGGGCAAGCGCGGCGGGATGTACGACACGCACCAGCGCGACGAATCCAACTATTCGATCGGCTTGCTCGCCTCGACGCGTGAGGCGATCGCGATCGGGCAGAGCGCCGGCATGCCGGTGCATATCGCGCATCTGAAGGCGCTGGGCGTGCCCGTGCAGGGGCAGGCGCCCGCGCTGATCGCGACGATCGAGGCGGCACGCCGCGCGGGGCAGGTCGTGACGGCCGACCAATATCCGTGGCTCGCCTCGGGCTCCAGCGTCGATGCCGCGCTGGTGCCGGGCTGGGCGATGGACGGCGGCTATAAGCGACTGCTTGCGCGCTTTGACGATCCGGCGACGATGGTGCGGCTGAAGTCGGCGATGGCGGACAATCTACGCCGCCGGGGCGGGGCGGGGGCGCTGCTGCTCACCGCACAGGGCCAGCCGTGGACCGGCAAGACGCTTGGCGAGATGGCGACGGCATGGCAGCTCTCGCCGATCGACGCGGCGATCCGCATCCTTCGTACGCCCAATGCAGCGGGCGACGGCCCGGCGGGGTCGGATGTCGCCAGCTTCAACATGGTCGATCGCGACGTCGACCTGATCATGAAGCAGCCGTGGGTGGTGACGTCGTCGGACGGTTCGGACGGCCACCCGCGCCAATATGCGACCTTCCCCCGGCTGTATCGCACCTATGTCGTCGATCGGAAGGTCATCACGCTGCGGCAGTTCATTCGCCGGTCGACCGGCGCGACCGCGGACATGTACCGAATTCCGCAACGCGGGTATCTTCGCCCGGGCTATTTTGCGGACGTCGTGGTGCTGGACCCCAAAGGCTATGCGCCGCGCGCCGACTATCTGCATCCCCGCGAAACGAGCGTCGGCGTCGTCGCTTTGTTCGTCAACGGCCGGCGCGCGCTGACCAATGGCACGGCGACCGGCGCCGCTGCCGGACGGGCTCTGCTCCGCCCGCGTCCCGCGGGCTGCGACCAATAGCCGAACGTTATAGGCAGCCCCGCGAGCGCGATTGGCAACACGGGCGATCCCCCCTCTATCATGCTGGCATCATGACCATTCCCGCTCCCTATCTGCTCTATCTCGGCCATTCCGATGACGAGATCGGCCTCAAGACCTCTCGCGGGCTCGCCGCCTTTCGCGGGGAGGATTGCGTCGGCGAATGGCGGCACAGCGATTGCCCCTTTACGCTCGGCCTGCCGCAGATGAATGCGGACACCGCCCGTGCCGCGGGCGCCCGGACGCTGGTGCTGGGGATCGCCAATCCCGGCGGGCGCTTTCCCGGCTGGATGATCGGCGACGCGCTCGCCGCGATCCGTGCCGGGCTGAACGTCGCCTGCGGTCTGCACGAGCGGCTGCGCGACGTGCCGGAACTGGTCGAGGCGGCGAAGGCGGCGGGGGTCGAATTGTTCGACGTGCGCGACGCGCCGGCGGGCCTTCCCGTCGGCAACGGTCGTCGGCGCGCGGGCAACCGTCTGCTCACCGTGGGCACCGATTGTTCGGTCGGCAAGATGTATGCGACGCTCGGCCTGCGCGACGCCCTGCGCGCCCGTGGCGTCACCGCCGATTTTCGCGCGACCGGCCAGACCGGCATCCTGATCGCCGGCGAGGGCGTACCGCTCGACGCCGTGGTCGCCGATTTCATCGGGGGGGCCATCGAGACGCTCGCCCCGGCACGCGAGGATGATGGCTGGGACCTGATCGAAGGGCAGGGATCGCTGTTCCACCCGGCCTTCGCTGGTGTGTCGACCGGACTGCTGCACGGCGCGCAGCCGGCCGCGCTGGTGCTGTGCCACGATCCGCTGCGCCCGCATATGCGCGGCCTGCCGCATTGCCCGATGCCTGGCCTTGCCGAATGCCTCGAGGCGAACCTGCGCGTCGCCCGGCTGACCAGCCCGAACGTGCGCGGCGTCGGCGTCGCGCTCAACACGGCGAAGCTCGACGAACTGACCGCGCGCCGGATGTGCCGCGAGGCCGAGGATGCGCTGGGCCTGCCCTGCACCGATCCCTATCGCTTCGGATCGGAGGCGATCATCGACCTGCTGCTGGAGACATCATGCGCCGCACCCTCACCGTTCGCCATGACCGCTTCCCACTGAGGGCGCCGTTCCGCATCGCCCGCGGCGTGAAGACGGCGGCCGATGTGGTGACGGTCACGATCGCGGAGGGCGACGTGCGCGGATGGGGAGAGGGCGTCCCGTATCCCCGCTATGGCGAAACGATCGATGGTGCGATTGCCGCGATCGACGGCGTCCGCGCGCTGATCGAAGCCGGCGGAACACGGCAGGATCTCGCCCGGGCGATGCCGCCGGGTGCCGCGCGCAATGCGGTGGACTGCGCCCTATGGGACCTGGAGGCGAGGCTAGGCCGTACCGACGTCGCGACGCTGGCAAGCGTGCCGCCCGTCTCGGCGCTGCCATCCGCGATCACGATCGGCATTGATACGCCCGCGGCGATGGCCGCCATCGCGGCGACGGTGGCGCACGTGCCGCTGCTGAAGATCAAGGTGAACCGCGAGGAGGCCGCAGCCCAGATCGCGGCGGTCCGTGCCGCCGCGCCTGCCCCCCGGCTGATCGTAGATCCCAATGAGAGTTGGCGGGCGGAGGATATCGCCGCGCACCTGCCGCTGCTCCGGGCGCAGCGGGTCGATCTGCTCGAACAGCCCGTCCCGGCTAATGACGACGAGGGGCTGGCGGCACTGGCCGGCGCCATCCCGATCTGCGCGGACGAAGCGCTGCACACCCGCGACGATCTCGATCGGCTGGCCGGCCGCTACAGCCATGTGAACGTCAAGCTCGACAAGACGGGCGGCTTGACCGAAGCCCTGGCGCTCGCCGGCGAGGCGCGGGAGCGGGGGTTCGGGCTGATGGTGGGCTGTATGGTATGTTCGTCGCTGGGGATCGCGCCGGCGATGCTGGTCGCGAGTGGCGCGGATTTCGTCGATCTCGACGGCCCGCTGTGGCTGGCGCAGGATCGCGACGGCGGCGCGCGGGACAGCGACGGCGTCCTGTCCGCGCCCGTGCCTGGCTTTTGGGGCACGCCCGCTTGCGCCTGATCCGGGGCTGGTTCGCCATTCCGCTGTGGCAGCGGGTGGTGAGCGGGTTGATCCTGGGCGTCGCGCTCGGGCTGTTGTGGCCCGAGGCGGCGGGCGCGATCCGGCTGATCGGCGATCTGTTCGTCCGGTTGATCAAGATGCTGGTGGTGCCTGTGGTGCTGGTCACCATAGCTGCCGGGATCGCCACGCTGGGTGATCCGCGCCGGCTGGGGTCGATCGGCCTGCGTACCGTAGGCCTGTTTGCGGCTACCACCCTGGTTTCGGTATCGATCGGCATGGCGGCAGGCCTGATCTTGCGCCCCGGCGCGGCCATGTCGCTGGGCAGCGTCGTGCCGCATCCTCTGGGTGCAGCAGTGACGCCGGCCGATCAGCTCCTGTCGATCGTACCGCTCAACATCGTCGAAGCGCTGGTCCGCGGCGACATGCTTGCAATCATCTTCGTTGCGGTGCTGCTGGGCACAGGGACCATCCTGGCGGGTGAGGCGGGCAAGCCGGTCGCGGCATTGTTGCAGGGCTTGTCGGCGGTGCTGCTGCAGATCGTCCGGTTGGTGATGGAGGTGACCCCGTTCGGCGTATTGGCGCTGATCGCGCAGGCGGTCGCGGCCAATGGCGCGGGCGTGTTCGTCCATGTCGGCTGGCTGGCGCTTGCCGTGGTGCTCGCCTCGCTGGTCCAGATGCTGGTGGTGCATGCCGGGCTGATCCGATTCGTCTCGCGCCTGCCGGTGACGCGGTTTTTCCGGGGAATCGTGGACGCGCTGATCGTCGCCTTTTCGACGGCATCGTCGTCGGCGACGCTTCCGGTCGCACTGAGGGTGGCGCAGGACAATCTGGGCGTCTCGCGCGCGATCGCCTCCACCGTCCTGCCACTCGGCGCGTCGATCGGCAAGGACGGCACCGCCATGTATGTCGGGCTGCTCGGCCAGTTTGCGTTGCAGGCGCTGGGCATCGTTCCCGACGCGACGATGCTCGTCACCATGCTGCTGACTGGCGCGCTCGCTGCGTTCGGCACCGCACCCGTGCCGTCCGCCTCGCTGTTCATGCTGGCGGCGATGCTGTCGGCGGTGGGGGTCAGCACGGAGCAGACCGCGCTGGTGATCGGGCTGGTGCTGCCGTTCGACCGTCTGCTCGACATGACGCGCACCGTCCCCTCGGCCTCCGCCAATCTGACGGTGGCGACCCTGGTCGCGCGCGGCGAAGGGGCGTTGGACGCCGCGCGGTTCCGCGGGCCGGTGGCCGAATAGCCTCGGCTTCGCTAGGCTGTTGTCCATGAACCTGCGCCACATCGAGATCTTCCACGCCGTCTACGTCAACGGCTCCGTCTCGGCCGCGGCGCGCGCGCTCAACGTGTCGCAACCGTCGGTATCGAAGACGCTGCGGCATGCCGAAAGCCTGCTGGGGTTCGAGCTGTTTCAACGCTCCAACGGACGGCTGCTGCCGACTGAGGACGCACATGCCCTGTTCGCCGATGTCGCCGACATTCAGGAACGCGTCCGCGCGCTGCGCGAGGCGGGCCGCAACCTGCGCGTCGGTGCCGGGACGACGCTGCGCATCTCGGCGCTGCCCAGCCTGGCACTCAGCGTCCTGCCCGATGCGGTCGCGCGGTTTTTGACGCGCCATCCCGACGTCAGTTTCGACTTGCAGACCGTCCACCACGACGACCTGCTGCGCAAATTGTACGAGCGCGAAAGCGACATCGCCATCGCCAGCGAGCCGCCGCGCGGCGTCGCTTTGTCGCGCAGTTGGCTGGGCGAGGGGGAGCTCGTGGTGCTGTATCGCGAGCAGACGATGCCGGATGCGCCGCCGCGGATCGAGCTGTCGCAACTGGTCGATCAGCCGATCATTTCGATGAAGGGCAGCGGCCCGATCGGCAAGCTGCTCGGCGATGAGATCGACCGTCTGGGTCTCGCGTTGAACGAGGTAGCCGTCGCGCGCACCTTCTACATCGCCGCCGCTCTAGTGCAGGCGGGGGTGGGCGTGGCGATTGTCGACAATTTCACCGCAGCGGCGTCGATCAGCCAGGGCCTGTCGATGCGCCCGCTGCGTCCTTCGGTGACGTTCGATGTCCATGCGATCCACCTACTCGACCGCCCGCCATCGGCGCTGGCCGCCGAGTTTCTGACCCTGTTGAGCGAGGAAATCGAACGCCGATGATCGGTACGGCCCTGCTGCTACCCCTGATGCTGGCGGGACAGGCGGCCCTGCCATCCCCACCGTCGTCGCCGACCCCGCCTCCACCCCCGCCTGCGGTGGCGGAGGGACTGGCAAAGGCTCCGCCCGGCACGCGCATCGGTTTGCTCGTGGTCGATGCCGATGGGCGTCAGATCGTCGCGATCCGGCCCGACGAGCGTTTCATTCCCGCATCGAACACCAAGCTGTTCACCACCGCTGCCGCCTTCGCGACGCTTGACGTAGCCGCGCCGGATACGAGCAGCGGTGCGACGGTGCGGCTCGAAGGCGCGGAAAGGCCCACCGTGATCCTCGCTGGCCATGGCGACGCGCGGCTCTCCTCCGCGCCGGATTGCCGGGTCGATTGCCTGTCGACGTTGGCGACCGCGGTGGCGGAGCGCACGCGGATCGTCGGCGATGTCGTCGGCGACGATACCGCGTTCCCGGACGAACGCTGGCCGCAGGGCATGAGTTGGAATAACATGGACAGCGTCTATGGCACCGGCGTGTCGGCATTGACGCTGGACGACAATGCCCTGCCACTCACTGTCGTGCCGACGACGCCAGGGTCGCCGCTTACGGTGACGGGCGACGGCTATTTCCAGATCGACAATAGCGCGACGACCGGTCCGGCTGGCAGCGCTCGCACGCTGACGGTCGAGCGTATGCCGGGGAGCGATCGCGTGCACGTCTCGGGCAGCGTTCCCGCCAAACACGCGCCGATCGTCGTCCCCCTCGGGATCGATGATCCTGCGCATCACGCCGCCTGGCGTTTCGCGCAGCTGTTGCGCACGGCCGGCGTGATGGTGACGGGGCGCATCGCCGTGCGGCACCGTCCGCCCGCTCCCGCGGCAATGCAGGGCGATGGTGGCCCGACGGCTGGCGCAACCCCGCTGCCGGTACTTGCTCGGCTGACCCCGCTGCCGCTGGTCGAAGACCTCCAGCGCACCAACAAGATGAGCCAGAACCTCCATGGCGAACTGCTGCTGCGCCGGCTGACGGCCAGTGGGTCGGTCGCGGATGGTCATGCGGTGGTTGCCGCTACGCTTGCCCGCGCGGGCGTGGCGACGCCGGCGTTCGACTTTGCGGACGGGGCGGGCATGTCGAACTATAACCGCGTGACGCCGCGCGCGACGGTGGCCTTGCTCCGCTGGGCGATGACCCAGCCATGGGGCGCCGCGTGGCGGGCGACGCTGCCGATCGCGGCGACCGATGGTACGCTGACGCGGCGGTTCGTCGGCACGCCACTGGCGGGACGGCTGTCTGCCAAGACCGGGACGCTCAACGCAGCCAATGCTTTGTCCGGCTATCTCACGGCAGCGAGTGGGCGGACGCTGATCTTCTCGGCCTATGCCAACGATATGCCGGGGGACGCGAGCGCGACCGCGGCAATCGATGCAGCCCTGGTCGCGGTTGCCGCCGCGAACTGAGTGGCGGGGTCTTAGGCCAGCAATGCGGCCAGCGCGCTCGATGCGAGTAGCGGGGGCGCCGGGGGCAGCGCTATGGCGCGAGCCACCGGCGCCAGCGCGGCGCTGCCGACGGCGGCGAGGACCCTGCGGCGGTCGATCATGCCATGCCCTCCTTCGGGCAGACGGGCAGTCCCGCGAGATACAACGCGCCGTCCAGTGCATCCCCCAGCGGCTCGCTGAGCCGCGCCACGGTCCGCGCCCGTAACCACGGACGCATCGCCTGCGACAGACCACCCAGCAGGGCACAGCGGGTCGCACCGCGTTCGAAGATCGTCTCGATGAAGCGCTCGATATGGCCCGCCGCATCCTCGACGATCGACCGCGCGATTACGTCGTCCGCCTCCGCATGCGCCATGACCAGCGGTGCGAAGCTGCCATAATCGCGCGGGGTCGCCTGATCCATCCACGCGATCGCCCGGGCGGTGTCGTGGTCGAATCGTTCGGTCACGGCCGCGCTCAGCGGCGTCGCGCGGGTGCGGCCGTCCAGTGCGCGCATTGCATGGCGCATCGCGCTGAGGCCTAGCGCGGCGCCGCTACCTTCGTCCGATATCGGGAAGCCATAGCCGCCGATGCGAAAGGTATCGCCGTTCGCGCGCACCAGCGCGATACTGCCCGTGCCGATGATCAGGATCGCGCCATCGGCACCGCCGTGCGCCCCCAGGTTTGCGATCACCGCATCGCTGTCGAAGACCGTGGCGGCGAAGGGAAACGCGAAGCCTTCCAGCGCCGCGCGTACGCCAGCGCGGGAAATGCCCGCCACGCCCATCGCCGCACTGGTCTGGGCCACGTCGGCCGCGTCGAGCCCCGCCTGATGAACCACCTGATCGGTCACGTCGCGCAGCGTCGCGTGGAGCGCGTTCAGCCCCAGTCCGGCATTGGCAGGCCCAGCCTGAGCCTCAGCCAGTACCCGGCCGCTCGCATCGACCAGACGACTGCGGCAATGGCTGCCGCCGGCATCCACGCCCAGGAAAAAACGCGTCATTCCGGTCCCCCGCTATTGCGTCTGCACCTCTTCCAGCGTCGTGCGGAAGCGGCCGTCCAGCCAGTCGGTAATCTCGCGTGCTGCCGGATGATCGATGGCACCATAGCGCGCGCGCAATTCGGCATGGCGGGGCCCCAGATTGTCGAGCCCCGTATCCTGCAGCGGCAGGATGTCACGGCGCAGCGTCGCCGCGAAATCGGGCCCCAGCACCGCCGTCGCCGCAGTCAAAAACGCCTGGCCATAGGCATAACCGTCCCCCTCGCGATAGCTCGCCGCCAGCGTCAGCGCCGGGATGCAGGACAGCAACGGTTGCGAGGCGGGATTGATCGCATGGCCGCTGACATGGTTCCGGATCGCCGCAGGTCGCCCGGTAAAGGCGCGCAAGTGAAGGTATTGCGACATCCGCACACCGTCATTGACCGGATAATTGTCCCACAGGCACACTTTGCGACCCAGTTCGTCCTGCACCCGCTTCAGATGTGCGACGCCGATCTCTCGCGAAATTACCTCTTCGCCGGTCCAATAGACCTGGACGCGTCGGTCGAGAAACCGGCCGAGATCCGCCAGATAGGCCGGCGGGCGGCGGCCCCAGGCCCGTTCGAGGATGGGGTCGTCCGAATAGAAGCTGGGGCAGAAGAACACGCGGCTTGCGCGGGTGGCGTTCGCGCAAAAATCGACGAGATCCGCTTGGCTCCGCGCCAGGTCGGGCAGTTCGGCGGGCAGATCGTCGAACAGGATGGCGAGGTCGTCGAGACCGAGCGTGTCGAGGTGGGCGAGCTTTCGCCGCAGCGCTGCGCGCGATGCGTCATCGAAGGGATGCGTGCTGCCGACCGGGGTCAGCGCCACGCCGAAGCGAACGCCCCGCGCCCGGCACTCCGCTGCAAAAGCGGCCAGCGCGGCGAACTGTTCGGGCGGGTGGGGTTCCTGCCAGCGACGGCGGAGGAAGGGATCGGCCTTGGGCCCGTAATGGTAGAATCGATAGCCCGCCGGGGCGAGCGTTCGCAATACGGTGGTGCGATCGGCCCAGCTCCAAGGCTTGCCGAACAGCCCTTCGATCACGCCGAGGTTCACCGTCATAGCCGTACCTTTCTGCCGTCTCGGATCATTGGCCAGACGCCGCCACCGCGCCGCGCAACACCGTCTCGCGTAGCGCCTCGAGCGATGGATACGGCTCGCCATCGGGGCGATGGACGCGATTGGTGAGCAGGACGACGGTCAGGCCCAATTGCGGGGAGACGGCGAACCACGCGCCCGTAAAGCCGGAATGGCCGAAGAAGGGGGCCGCTATGCCGGCGAGCTGCGTCTTGTGGAAGCCGAGGGCCTGATCGGGATCGAACGGCGTCTGCTCGAACGTCGACACCGTCGCGGCCGGCGCCAGGCGCCAGCGGCCGTAGCAGCCGCCGTTGCTGAGCACCTGCGCGTAGCGCGCAAGGTCCGTCGCCGTCGAGAACAGTCCCGCATGCCCTGCGACGCCGCCCCAGCCGAGCGCGGCATTCGCGTCGTTCGCCTCGCCGACCAGCACACGGCTTCGATAGCCTGAAAATGACTGTGCCATCGGGTAGGGGGCCTGCGGATAGGGCTTACCCGTCTCTGCCATCCGGCGCTGGTACCCATCCCCTTGCGAGGTTGCCGCAGCCCGTCGACGCTGGCCCGCGTCCGGCAGGAAGCCGGTGTCGGTCATGCCGAGTGGCCGGTAGATCTGCTCGCGGACGTAGCGATCCAGCGGCATCCCCGAAACCTTAACGACGACCTCGCCCAGGATCATGAAGCCGAGGTCGGAATAGGCGAAGCGCGCCCCCGTCGGATAGCGCAGCGGTAGCGCCGCGAGATAGGGCAGGGCGTTCCCCGACGATGCCCGATGCAGCCACGTCGGCTGCCATTCCCACAATCCGCTGCGATGCGTCAGCAGCTGGCGCACGGTGATGCCCGCCTTGTCGGTATTGCGGAAGGCGGGCAGCAGCGTGCCGAGCCTATCGTCGAGCGACAGCTGACCGCGCCCCACGAGGTGAAGGATCGCGGCGGTGGTCGCCTCCACCTTGGTGATCGACGCCATGTCGAACGGCGTATCGACCGTCATCGGCCGCGGCGGGGAGAGGGGGCGTAGATTGCCCTCCGACGTCGAGGTCAGCGTCTGCGCATTGCCGAAGGCGACGCGATGCACGATCGCGCCATGATGCGCGATCAGCAGCACCGCGCCGGGGTACAGCGTGCCGACACCCCCTAGCACGGCGGCGTCGATCGGTGCGAACCGCGTGTCGGGCCTTGGTGCCTGATCGTGGAGGATCGGACATCTGTCGGCCGCGGCCGCCGCACTGGCAGGAGAGGCGGCGAGGCATACCGCCCCTGCTACCAGCCACCCGACACGCGAGAGGCGGTGGAAGCGGGGTCTGGCCGCGCCTCGGATCGTCCTGCCGTCCATGACAGCGCGCATAGCATGGCCGCTGCCCGCAACCCATTCCACCATGACGCCCGCCCATAACGAAGCGTCATAGGCTGCCCGCGCGACCTCATCGGCCTTCAGCGTCGTCAGCGTTGCACGACGTTGTTCGACCGATCACGGTCGGGCAGCTTATGGCCGGGGTCGAGTTCCGCCTTTACGATCGTCCCCGCGGGCACGGACACCGCGGTCGATGCCTGCCGGATCCAGGTTTCGGCGGGCAGGCGTACATCGCGTGTCGTGCCGTTGTCATAGGTCACGCGCAACGTCGCGGGCATCACCAGTCGGTCGCGCGACGTGACCCGGACCAGCGGCGTCCCGTCCTTCGCCGTCTCGATCCCCGCCACGGCCAGATCGAGCTGCCAATTGTGCGCATACCAGCCGTCCCACCAATAGGACAGATCCTCGCCCGCCTCGCTTTCCATCGCACGGAAGAAGTCCGCGGGCTGCGGGTGACGATAGGCCCAAGCAGCGATGAACCGGCGGAAGGCGGGGTCGAAGCGGTCCGGTCCCAATATCTGCTCGCGCAGCAGGACAAGGCCCAGCGCCGACTTAAAATAGGTGACCGGATGCCGCCACTTCTCGATCACCGTATCGGCGCGGGACAGGATCGGTGGCGCGGTAGGATCGGCGAGGACGGGGAGGATTTCGTCGACCGGATTGCCGCCGCCTTCGGCATATTCGCTGTCGCGCTTGGGCGCATATTCGCCGCGATTGAAATCGTCCGATTGGTAGACGTCGATGAACGTGTTGAAGCCCTCGTCCATCCATGCATGCCGCCGTTCGTCGAAACCGACGATCATCGGAAACCAATTGTGCCCGATCTCATGCGCGGTGACCCAGAACAATTCCTTGCCCGCATCTTCCGGCGCATCGAATACGATGCCGGGATATTCCATGCCGCTCGTCGGGCCGGCGACGTTGATCGCGGCCGGCCATGGATAGGGATACCAGCGCGCCGAGAAGCGCTCGACCGTATCCTTCACATATTCCGTCGATCGGCCCCAGCGCGCGGTGCCGGCGCTTTCGGCGGGGTAATAAGACATGGCGAGCGCGGTCTTGCCGTCCGGCAGGCGGATACGCGCCGCATCCCAGGCAAAGGCGGACGAGGCCGAAAACGCGACGTCGCGCGTATTCTGCATGCGATAATGCCAAGTCAGCGTGCCGGTGTTTCGCGGCCGTGACCCCGGGTCGCCGATCTCCGCGACGCTGCGGATCGGCACCGTCGTGTCGCTGCGCCGCGCCGCATCGAGCCGCCCGGCCTGCGTCGGGGTCAGGACCTCGCGCGGGTTCATCAATTCGCCGGACCCCGCCATCAGCATCGATGCCGGCAGCGTCACCCAATAATCGAAGTCGCCATATTCGAGGTAGAATTCCTGCGCGAGATACGGCGCCGTGTCCCAGCCGCGGATGTCGTCGTACACCGCCATGCGCGGATACCATTGCGCGATGTCGTAAATCTCGCCGTCCCGCGATCGCCCCCAGGAGGTGCGTCCGCCCCATTCCCCCGGGATGGTGTAATGATAGCGGATCGTGACCACCGCCTTCGCATGCGGCGCAAGCGCGGTCGGCAACCGCAGCTGCGCCCGCGTATCGCTGACCAGAGGCGTGACGGACACGGCCTTGCCGGTGCCGACCGCGACGCCGACCGCATCCAGCGTCATCCCGTCGGTATGGCCACCCGCCGCGCCGCCCCGCGCCATGCCGCCGCGCGAGCCGGGCTTGTAGAGGTTCTGATCAATCTGCAGCCACAGGACGTCGAGCGTATCGGGGCTGTTGTTGGTGTAGGTGATCGTCGCCCTCCCGGCGATCGTCTTAGCGACGGGATCGAGCGTCACGCGCAGCTGATAGTCGGCGCGGTTCTGCCAATAATCCGGGCCGGGCAGCCCGTTCGCGCTGCGATAGCGATTGATCGGCTGCGCCATGTCGAATGGCGCGAACGTCTCACGCGGCTGATAGTCCTGCGCGCTGGCGGCCGTGGCGGCCAGCGCGATCAGGATTGGTGCCGACCTCAACGGTCGAGCTTCGGCATCACGCGTTGCGCGACCAGCGCCTCTTCCGCGGCGCAACCCTGCGGGCGGGGCGTCGCGGGATCGGCGCGCAGCCGGTCGATCTCGGCGCGCGCAGCTGCCAAGTCCTGCTGGAATGCCGGCTTGGTCCGCACCAGCGCCATCGTCGCGCTCGCCGACAGCATGCCGCCCTCGACCGCGCTTTCGTTATGCGCGCCGCAGACGAAGCGGCTGTCGCCATAGGCCCGGCCGCGCCGGAGGATCGGCCCGGCGCGATCGGGCGCCAGTTCGGTGAGGATCAGCGCCCAAGTCCACCCCCAGGTGGTATGCCCCGACGGATAATCGTAACTGTCGGCAAGCTGCGCGACCGGCTGGCACACCTTGCCCTTGTCCTGATGATAGGGGCGGGCGCGGCGGTAGAAATTCTTGGCGATATTGGTCTGCGCCGCCGTATCGGCGCCGGCGCGAGAAATCAGGCGCAGCGTCAACGGCGCGGTCTCCGGCGTCAGCGTGACGCCGATCGCGCAGTTGAAGTCGCGCATCAGCGCCGGCCGCGAGGTATCGGCGTCGTTCGTCGCGAGCTGCCACCGCGGCGTACCGACCAGCTTGCGCGTCGCCCGGAAGATAATCCGGTCCGTGTCATAGCGCGGATCGCCCTTGCGCGGCGCCGGTTCGAGGACATGCGTCACGTCAAACTCCCCGGCGCTGAGATAACCGGGCGTATCGCTCTTCGCAGTGCTGCCACCTGCGCCGAAGGCGAGCAGCAGGCCGCTCGCGACGATCGCCGCGGTGCGGATGGGAGGGCGGGTAACGGACGAGGGGAGGGTGTCGATGGGCATGACCGAACTCGGATGTGAGACTCGGCGGTGACTTTGTATCATTCCTGCGGGGTCCACAACCGGCTGCGATCATGCCGACGGCTGTTCGTCGGCACGGCGTCGCGCCGCCCGCCGTTCGATCCAGGCGTACAGGCTGGGTAACAGCAGCAACGTCAGGATCGTCGAGGTGATGATCCCGCCGATGACCACGGTGGCGAGCGGCCGCTGCACCTCCGCCCCCGCGCCCGTCGCGATCGCCATCGGCACGAACCCGACAGAGGCCACCAGCGCGGTCGACAGCACTGGTCGCAACCGATCGTGCGCACCTTGCCGCACCGCATCCTCGACCGGCAGCGGATCGCCCTCGCGCCCGTCGCGGAGCGCGTTGATATGGTCGATCAGGACCAAGCCGTTCAGCATCGCGATTCCGGACAAGGCGATAAAGCCAATCGCGGCGGTGATCGAAAACGGCATGCCGCGCAGCCACAGCGCCAGGACGCCGCCGGTCACGGCAAAGGGGATGCCCGTGTAGACGATCGCCGCCTCGCGCACGCTGCCGAGCGCCGCATAGACCAACGCGAAGATCAGGATCAGCGCGACCGGCACGACGATCGACAGGCGTTTCTGCGCCGCTTCCAGCTGGTGATATTGGCCGCCGAACTCGATGCGATAGCCCGGCGGCAGCTTCACCTGCCCGTCGATTGCGGCTTTCGCCCTTTGGACATAGCCTTCGAGATCACTGGTCGACAGATTGACCATCAGCGCGGCCCGGCGGTTGGTGTCGTCGTGTAGAATTGGCTCGACGATCCGTGTCTGCCGCAACCGCGCGACCCGCGACAGCGGCACCATGCCGTACTCGCCGACCCGCAGGGGGAGTGCGAGGATCGCGGACGGATCGGCGCGCAGGCTTTCGGGCATGCGGATCACGATCGCATGGCGCGCGGGGCCATGCGGGATGAAGCCCACCTCTGCCCCGGCAAGGGCGTCGCGGATCGCGTTGTTCACCTCCTCGGCGCCGAGATTGAGGCGCATCAACGCCTCGCGATCGAGATCGACGACGATGCTCTTGGGGCGGCCGGCCGTCTCGAACTCGACGCCCTCGGTGCCGGGCAGCTTTTCCAGAATGGCCTTCGCCTTCGCGGCGGCCTGCTCCAGCCGGTCGTAATCGTCGCCGTAGATCTTGACCGACACGTCGGCGCGCACACCCTCCAGCATCTCGTTGAAGCGCATTTCGATCGGCTGGGCGAATTCGAAATTCTGGCCGGCGTAGACGCGGCGTGCGACCTTTTCGATGCCGGCGATCAGCTCCTGCTTCGTGCGCGGCATGCCGTCGCCGGTCGGCCAGTCCTTTGGGGGGCCGTAGAAAATGTAGAGGTCGTTCTCGTTCGGCGGCATCGGATCGGTCGCGACCTCGCTGGTCCCGATCCGCGAGAAGGTGTGCGTGACCTGCGGATAGGCGCGGCGGATCGCGGTCTCGGTCCTCTGCTCGATCGCCAGGCTTTCTTCCAGCGACATGCCGACCGGGCGATAGACCATGGCGGTGATCGCGCCTTCGTCGAGCTGCGGGGTAAATTGCGATCCCAGCGTCTTGAAGACGAGGAACGTCGCGGCGAGCAGCGCCACCGCGCCGATGACGAGCAACACCGGATGCGCCAACGCCCGGTTCAGCGCGGGGGAGTAGACACGCTCCGCCACGCCGACGAAGCCTTTGCGATGATCCTCCTCCGCGTCGGCGGCGGGGGAGCGCAGCAGCCATGCCGACAAAGCGGGGACGATCGTGAAGGTCCACGCCAGCCCCGCGACGATCGCCAGCATCACCGCCTGCGCCATCGGCTGGAACAGCTTGCCCTCCACTCCGCCGAGGCTCAGCACCGGGACATAGACCAGGGCGATGATCGCGATGCCGAAGAAGGTCGGGCGCGCGACCATGCGCGCCGCATGGGCGACGACATCACGGCGTTCCTCCACGGTCAGGTCTTCGCCCTTGTCGCGGCGGCGGACGGCCATCAACCGCAGGCTGTTCTCGACCACCACGATCGCGCCGTCGACAATCAGCCCGAAATCGAGCGCGCCGAGGCTCATCAGATTGCCCGACACGCCGATCGCATGCATCCCAGACACGGTGACGAGGAAGGCGAGCGGGATGACGAGCGCCACGATCAGCGCCGCGCGCCAATTGCCCATGACCAGCAACAATACGAGCGCGACCAGCAGCGCGCCCTCGCCCAAATTCTTCTCGACCGTATGGATGGTGCGGTCGACCAGATCGGCGCGGCTATACTGGCGATCGATCACCATGCCTTTGGGCAGCGCGGCGCGGATGCCCGGCAACGCGTCCTCGACCGCCAAAGCGGTTTCGCGGCTGTTCTGCCCGACGAGCATCATCACCGTGCCCAGCACCGTCTCGCGCCCGTTCTGTGTGGCTGCGCCCTGCCGCGGGGCCGCGCCGATCACGACATCGGCGAGGTCGCGCACCTGCAACGGCAGGACGCCGGCAGCGAACTTCACGGGGATCGCGCCGATTTGCGTCGCATTCAGCACGCGCGCATCGGTGCGGACGGTGAAACGCTCAGGCCCGCGCCGGATGATGCCGCCGCCCGCGTTCTCGACATTCTTCGCCACCGCCGCGGCAAGTTCGCCGGCCGTGACGCCATGCAGCCTCAGCCGCACGGGATCGGGCGCGACGACGAACTGCTCCTCCAGCCCGCCGTTCGAATTGACGTCGGCGACACCCGCCACCGCGCGCAGCATCGGGCGGACGGTATATTCCTGTGCCTCGTAGAGCTCCATCAACTGGCGCTGCGCGTCCATGCCCGCCGGCGGGCGGCGCCATTCCAGCGTGTAGTAATAGATCTCGCCCAAACCGGTGGTGATCGGGGCGAGTTGCGGCGTGCTGCCGGGGGGCAATTGGTTCTGTACCGCGGTCAGCCGTTCGGTGACGAGCTGGCGGGCCTTCAGCTGATCAGTGCCGTCCTTGTAGAGCAACGTGACCTGGCTGAGCCCGGTCTTGGTCAGCGAACGCGTCTGGTCGAGCCCGGGTTGCCCCCCCATCGCGCGCTCGATCGGCAGCGTCACCAGCCGCTCGATCTCCTCGGGCGCCAGCGCGGGAACCTGCGTGTTGATCTGCACCTGCACGCCGGTGATATCGGGGATCGCATCGATTTGCAGACTGGCGAACGACCACAGGCCTGCCGCGGCGACAAGTACTGTGATAAGCGCCACCGCAAACCGGTGGTGCGTGACATAATGCAGCCAGCGGTTCATCGCGCCAGCGGTTCCCCGCCGTTCAGCGCGCGCAATTGCAGCAGCGCCTCCAGTGCTTCGCGCCGGGTATCGAGCATGGCGTTGACCGCCTCGACATAGCTTTGCTGCATCTGGGTGTAGGTGGTCAGCGGGATCGCCCCCAACCGATAGTTGCGATCGGCGTCGACCGCCGCCTGTGCGAAGCGTTTGGGGGTCTCGCCGTCCCATTGCGCCAGCGCCTCGCGCTTTGCCGCATATTGTGCCGTCCGATCGAAGACGTCGCGCGCGATCCGGCGTTCGGCATTGATCAGCGTCGCATTGGCCTGCGCCTGCCGACCCTGTTCGACCGCGACCTCGCCCGCCTGCCGGTTCCACAGCGGAATGCTGGTCGACAGGCGGACGCCGTAATTGGTTTCGCGGATGTCGGACCGGGCACGGTCGTAATAGGGGCCGACGCTGACGATCGGGATACGCGCCTTCTTCGCGAGATCGACGCGTAACCCCTGCTGCTCGAACTGCGCGCGCAGCGCCTTCAGCTCGAAGTTGTTTTCGGAGGCCCGGTTCGCCAGCACCTGTCCGGAGGGCAGGGCGGGCAGCGCCATATCCGGGCGGACGATGCGGATGCGCGCGGCGAAGGGGGCGCCGCGCAGCTGGTTGAGTTCGTAGAGGATCGAATTGGCTTCTGCATCGGCCGTCGCGGCGGTGCGCTCCGCGCCGATCGCGCTGGCGACCAGCGATGCAGCCTCCAGCTGCGGCGACGGCCCGGCAGGATCGCGCGAGACGATCACCTTCGCCAGTGTCCGCATCCGCCCGGCGACCTCGCGCGCGGCGGCGGCCTTTTCGTCCGCGGCGAACAGGCCATAGCCCAACGAGCGGGCGCGGGCGGCGAGCGTCGCGTCGAATTGCTGCAAGCCGATCCGTGCCAGCGCCACCTGCCGGTCAGCAATCGCCCGGCGCAGCGCGATACGCCCGCCGAACTCGATCGGCTGGACGACCGACACGGCATAGGTCAGCCCTTCGCCGGTGACCGCGCCACTGGTGACGTCCTGCGCGCGGCGCTGTCCGAATTCGACCACTGCCTCGGGATCGGCCCAGCGCCCAGCCGCATCGCGCTCGACGCCCGCCGTCTCGATCTGCCGCTGGTAGAATTGCCGTTCGGGATTGTGGGTGACGACGTCCTGCGCGAGCGCATCGAGCGATAGCGCGGTAGACTGGGCGGTGGATTGGGCCGCCGCAGGCGACGCCGCAACCATCAGACAGACGCACGCAACGGTCCGCATCGCAAACTCCGGGGTTCCTGTTGTCCGGCTGGTAGGCATCGGCGCGGCCAGGTGTCGACTAAATCACGGTTTATTTTCCGTGGCCGATCGCCGTCCGGCGGAGTGTGCCCTTGTCTCCCCAGCCAAAGGGTGATGAGCCGTTAGCGCCGCACACGCCGGTCAAACCTAAACTGCTATTCAGTTGACCCAGACCCAGCCGCAAGGCGATCAGACCCGTCATGGCGCGCATTCTGCTCATCGAAGACGACGACGGCACGGCCGACGAGATCAGTCTGGAGCTGACCTCGAGCGGGCATGGCGTTACGCGCGCCGCCGCGCTGGAACCGGCACGGGCGCTGTCGACCGGCGAGCCCTTCGATCTGTTGATCCTCGATCGCCAGCTGCCCGATGGCGAGGGGCTGGAGCTGCTGTCCGACCTCAGACGGAACGGCCAGCGCACGCCTGCGCTGGTGCTGAGCGCGCTGGGCAGCTTGGACGACCGGGTGCGCGGCCTGCGCGCGGGTGGCGACGATTATCTCCCCAAACCCTTCGCGCTGGTCGAACTGGTCGCGCGGGTCGAGGCGTTGCTGCGCCGGCCCAACGATACGCGCGCGACGCGGCTGATCGCCGGGCCGTTGGAGCTGGACCTCTTGGCCGGCACCGCGACGCGGGCCGGACGCCCGCTGGGCTTGCTGCCGCGCGAACTCAAGCTGCTCGACTATATGGTGCGCCGCGCCGGCCAGATCGTGACCCGCGCAATGCTGCTGCGCGACGTCTGGGGCTATAGCTTCGAACCCGACACCAATGTCGTCGATGTCCACCTCGGTCGCCTGCGCCGCAAGATCGATGGAGAGGGCGAAACACCGATGATCCGCAACGTGCGCGGCCAGGGGTATATCCTTGACGCGCCGCTTTGATCCGCGCACCCGATCGACGTGGCGCTGGGGCGGGGCACTGGCGGCGATGCTGGTCGTCCAGTCGCTGGTGATGACCGCCGCCTTCTGGATGCTCGCCAACGGCAGCCACCGCCGCGCGATCGAACATGCGCTGGGCGAGGATTGCGCCTTCTTCGCCCTGACCCCGGCGGAGGAGCGGCCCGAGGAATTGCGCGAAAAGCTGACCCGCGACATTCATCGCGATCGCTTCCTGGGGCTGTTCGACGCGCGCGGTCGCCTGATCGCGGGGAACATTGCCCGACTTCCGACGGCGCAGCCGAAGAACCGATCCTTCGTCGCCGATCTCGCGCCGACGGAATTGCCCGGCAAGCGGAGCGACGAAGCGCGCGTCATGGTCTGTCCCATGCCCGATGGCACGCGGTTGCTGACCGGCATCGACCTCGACGATACCGAAGAAGCGTTGCAGTTGATCTGGCAATCCTTGCTGCTGGGGCTGGTGCCGGGCGTGCTGCTCGCCGTTGCTTTCGGCTTCGTCGCCGGGCGCCGCGCCGCGCGGCAGGTGGATACCGTCCGCCGCCTGACGCAGCAAATCGTGTCGGGGGACCTCGAACAGCGGCTCCCGGTGGCGCCCTACCCCGACAGTTTCGGGCTGCTCTGTGCGCATATCAACACGATGCTCGACCGGCTCCAGCAATTGGTGGGCGACGTGCGCGGGATCGGCGACGACATCGCGCATCAAATGCGAACCCCTCTCACGCGCCTGCGTGCCAGGATTGATCGGGGGTTGCGCGATGCCGCCGATCGCGCGGCGTTCGCTGCCGTGGCGGATCAGGCGCTTGCCGAGATCGATACGTTGCTCGGCATCGTCAGCGCGCTGCTGCGGCTGCGGGAGATGGAGGATCATGCTCGCCGCAGCCGCTTCGCGCCCGTCGACCTCGCGCGCTTGGTCGACGATGCCTGCGACCTGTATCGCCCCGCCGCGGAGGATCGCGGCCTGACGCTGCTGTGCTCGATCGAGCCGGTGCCGCCCGTCGAGGGCGACGCCAGCCTGCTGATGGAAGCGCTCGCCAATCTGATCGACAATGCGATGAAATTCGGCCCGGCGGGCGGGACGGTCCACGTCTCGGTCGGGCTCCTCAGCGAGGGCGCGGTCGTTTCCGTCGCGGTCGATGGCGATGGCATACCCCCCGCCGATCGCGCCTTCGTGACCCAGCGTTTCTATCGCGCGCGCGCCGATGGCGGCGGCGCGGGGCTGGGGCTCAGCCTGGTCAAGGCGATTGCAGATCTGCACGCCTTCGACCTCCGCTTCGCCGACACTGGTAGCGCCGTGTCGCTCATCGTCAGGCGATCGGAGGCGCGCGCGTCGGGCTGACCCGGGCCGCGGCTATTTCGCCGGGGTCGCCTCGACCGTCGGCAACGGCGCCCAACCGAGGCCCAGCGCCTTTTGGAGCGAGACGTAATCGCCGGTGAGTGCCGCGAGGCCGGCCGACAGATTTTGCTCCGCGGCAACACGCTGGCGCTCCGCGTCCAGCGTATCGATCAGCGTCGCGGTACCCGCCCGGAACCGCTGCTGCATCAGCCCCGCCGCGCGATCGGCGCTCGCCTTGCTTCGCATCAGGCTCGCCACCGTTTCGCGACGGCGGCCGAAGCGCGACAGCGAATCCTCCGCGTCGCGCAGCGCCCCCAGCACCGCGCCGCGATATTGCGCCTCCGCCTCGTCGCGCTGGCCCTTGGCCTGATCGACACGCGCCCGGCCGCGGCCAAAATCGAGGAAATTCCACTGCAGCATCGGCGCTGCAATGCCGAGCAGCTTGTCGGGGCTGATGTCGGACAGTTGCGTGCCACCGAGTCCGATCAGCCCCAGGATGTTGAGCCGGGGGAAGCGCGCCGCATCGGCGATGCCGACCTGCGCGGTGCGCTGCGCGAGCTGGCGTTCGGCAGCGCGGATATCGGGGCGGCGTTGCAGTAGCGCGGCGGGATCGCCGATGGCGACCGACGCGGGCGGCAGCGGCACCGGTGCGGGGGCCGTCAGCTGGGCATCGAGCGCGCCCGGCTCCTGTCCCGTCAGCACGGCCAGCGCGTTGAGATAGCTTTCGAGTTCGGCCTGCAACGGCACGATCTGCCCATTGGTCGCCTCGAGCTGCCCGGTCAGCCGCTCGACGTCGAGCGCCGAGGCGGCACCCTGATCGAACCGCTGGCGGGTGAGGTCGAGCATGCGCTGCTGCATTTCGGCCGAGCGGCGCGACAGCGCGATCCGCTGCTGCCGATCGCGCAGCGCGACATAAGCGTTGGCGACATCGGCGGTCAGGCTGACCTGCGCGTCGGCGACATTGGCCTCCGCCGCCTGCGCCTGCGCACGCGCCGCTTCCACCTGCCTACGCTGACCGCCGAACAGATCGACCTCCCAACTCGCATCGAAGCCGAGGTTGTACAGGTCGACCGCGCTCGCGCCGGTATCGCCCTTACCGGTCAGGTCGATACCGGGGATGCGGGCATGCGCGTAGACGGCAGAGGCATTGGCGCTCGGTGCCTGATTGGCGCGTTGCAGGCGCAAGCCCGCGCGGGCCTGGCGCAGCCGGGCTTCCGCCACGGCGATGTTGGGATTGCCCGCCAGCGCCTGCCGCTCGAGCGCGGTCAGAGTCGGGTCGTTCAGCTGCGTCCACCAATCTGCGACGGCCGGTGCCGCGGTGGTGGTCGCGGGCCCCGCGCGCTTGAAGCCAGCGGTGCCGGTCGCATCGGCGAGCGTCTTCGGCGGGCCGGCATAATTGGGACCGACGGTGCAGGCGCCAAGCAGCAGCGCCGGGACGAGAAGGGGGAGGGTACGCATCAATCGCCTCAATGCATCGCCGCCATCTTGCCTTGCGGCAGGGGGCGCAGGAACAGGACCAGCGGCACGACACAGCAGATGCCGACCGACAACAGCCAGAACAGATCGTTATACGTCATCACCAACGCCTCGCGCTGGATCGTGCCACCAAGGGCCCTGAGCGCCGCAGCGGGATCGCCCAGCGCCCGCCCCGTGGCGGCGAGATAGGATTGCAGGTCGATCGAGTTGGCGTTCAGCGTCTCGTCGATCCGGCGTGCGTGCAGGTAGCTGCGCTGATCCTGCAACGTCGCGATGCCCGCGAGCGCAAACGATCCGCCGATGTTGCGCGCGGCGCTGAACAGTCCCGCGGCATCGCCCGCCTCGGATGGTTTGACCGAGGCGATCGCCGCCTGGTTGAGGAACACGAAGCCCAGGATCGTGCCGACCCCGCGCAGCAGCTGCGAATCGGTGAAAGCGCTGCCCACCGAGTCCGCCGTCAGCGTCGTGTCGAGGTGACAGCTCAGGGCCATCAGCAACAGGCCCGATGCCACCGCCAGCCGGATGTCGAGATGCCGGATCATGATCGGCACCAGCGGCATCATCAGCAGGCTGGGGATGCCGCTGAGCAGCACGACCTTGCCCGATTGCAGCGCGTTATAATCCGCGATCGCCGCAAGAAACTGCGGGATCACATAGCTGCTGCCGTACAGCACCATGCCGAGCACCAGGCCCATCGTCGCGACGCTACCGAACTGGCGGTCGAGCAACAGGCGCAGCTTTACCACCGGGTTCTTGGCGATGAACTGCCCTGCGAACAGCATGACCAGGCCGAGCACCGTCAGCGCAGTGAGCTTGATGATGAGCGCCGACTGGAACCATTGCTCGCGCTGCCCCTCTTCCAGCACGACGGTAAGGCCGCCGAGCCCGAGCGCGAGGCCGGCGATACCGAGCCAGTCGGCCTTCAGCAGCTCCTCGAGATGCGCCTTCTGGTGCGGCAGACCGACGAGCAGCAGCGCGAGCAGCACCGCGCCGACGGGTACGTTGAGGAAGAAGGCATAATGCCAGCTGACGTTCTCCGTCAGATAGCCGCCGATCAGCGGCCCGAGCACGGGGCCGAGGATGGCGGTGACGCCGAACAAGGCGGTGCCGATCGGCTGTTGCGATCGCGGGAGGCGGGTCGCGATGATCGTCATCGCGGTGGGGATCAACGCGCCACCGGTGATGCCCTGTCCCGCACGGCCGACGATCATCATGCCGAGCGAGGTCGACAGGCCGCACACCACCGAAAAGCCGGTGAACAGGATCGAGGCGATCAGCAGGAAGGTGCGCAGGCCCAGCACCCGCTCCAGCCAAGCCGCGAGCGGGATGATGATGATTTCGGCGACAAGGTAGGAGGTCGCGATCCACGTGCCCTCGGTCCCGCTCGCGCCGATCTCGCCCTGGATGACGGGAAGCGCCGAATTGACGATCGAGATGTCGAGCGTCGCCATCAGCGCCCCGAGGCTGCCCGCCGCCACCGCCAGCCACGCGCCGAGGTCGGCACGTTCGGGCGGTGCGTCGGCGTCCCGCTTCGGCGACGCCGTGTCGGCGGGGAGCGCCGCGCTGCTCATTGCGCCCGGCGTTCGTTATGCTGGTCCTGCTCCTCACGGATGCGCTGCACCGCACCCTTGGCCGAGCGCGTGTCGACCGTCACGTCCGCGGACATGCCGGGAACGAGCAGGGCACGCGTTTCGGGGCCGGCATCGATCGCGATGCGGACGGGGATGCGCTGGACGATCTTGGTAAAATTGCCCGTCGCATTCTGCGGCGGCAGCAGCGAGAATTGCGCGCCCGTGCCCGGCGATACGCTCTGCACGTGGCCCTTGATCTCGACACCCGGCAGCGCATCGACCTCCAGCGTCACCGGCTGGCCGACCCGCATCAGGCCGAGCTGCGTTTCCTTGAAGTTCGCCTCGACGTACAGCTGCTTGACCGGCACGATCGACATCAGGCGCGTGCCCGCCTGCGCGAACTGGCCGACGCGCACCGTCTTGTCGCCGACGCGGCCGTCGATGCTGGCGCGCAGGACAGTCGCACCGACGTTGACGTTGGCGGCGGTCAGCTGTGCCCGGCTCGCTTCGCCCTGCGCGCGCGCCTGCTGCACCTGCGCCTGCAACGTGCCCACGCGGCGATTGGCGCTGGTCAGCGCGGCCTGCGCTGCGGCGACCTGCGAATCGGCTTGACGCGCCTGATTTTGCAGCTGCGACAGACGCTCGCGCGTCTCGGCGCCCGACGCCGCGAGCGGTTGGTACCGGGCCACTTCGGCATGCGCGAAGGCGGCGTCGCTGCGCGCTGCGGTGAGGTCGGCCTGCGCCTTGGTGATGGCCGCCTGCTGTTCGCGGATCTGGGCACGCACGCCCTCCGCATTCGCGCGCGCCACGTCGATCTGCGCCTCGACCTGCGCGGCCTGCGCGCGATAGTCGCGGGCGTCGATCCGCAGCAGCGGCTGCCCGGCCTTAACCGCCTGATTATCCGTGACGAACACCTGGTCGACATAGCCCGATACCTTGGGCGCGATCGTCACGGCGTCCGCCTGGATATAGGCGTCGTCGGTGGCCTGCATGAACTTGCCCACGCTCTGGTAGCGGACATACCACAGCACGCCGCCGATCACCGCGACGGCGAGGACCAGCAACAGGATGATCCGCACCCGCGGGTTCTTCAGCGGCGACGCCTTCTTCGCTTCGGCATCGTCCTGCGAATCGGAATGATCGTCCTGCGTCTGCTCGTGGTCTGCCATGCTCTTCATCTTTTCAGACTGCGTGAGGCGCCTACATGCTCGCACTTGCAGCATAGCGCAAGACCATTTAATGAGGGTCCTCAGTTATGGCCTGCACCGAAAATCTCGCCTCCGACCTGTTCAGCCTGTTCCTGCGCATGCACCGGATGATGAATAAGCGTCTGGCGGAGCAGGGCGCTTCGTTGGCGCGCACGAAACTGCTGCTGTTTCTCGACCGGCGGGGGCCGTCCCGCGCAGCGGATATCGCCGACTTCTTCGATCAGGCGCCGCGCACCGTCACCGAGGCGATCGACGGGCTGGAGCGTGATGGGCTCGTCGTACGCCGGCCGCATCCGCACGATCGCCGCGTCAAGCAGATCTCGATCACCGAAGCGGGCGGGCGCGTGCTGGGTGAAACCGAACCGCTGCGGCAGGAGCTGATCGGCGGCGTGTTCGGCGCCCTCGACGACGACGAGCAGGCACAGCTTTCAATGCTGTTCGCGAAACTGTCTGCCAAGCTCGATGCGCAGGAGCCGCCCGCCGCCTGACTCGCAAATCCGGGCTATTTCCTTCCGATCCGGCCCATGTTACGCTCCGTTCGTCGCGCAACGACGCGATCGACAGGAGAGGTGCTGTGGACCGGTATCAACCGACCTTGTGCCAATGCGGATTTGGAATCCTGTGCTGCGCCAGCGGCATGGCGGCTTCGATCTGTGCGGTGACGTTCCTGCTGCTCGGCTGACCGCCGACAGCGTCATGGCCGAACCCTTCGCTGCGCGTCAGCAGCAACGGCCGCCGTTGCGCCCGCCGTACCGGGCTTGCTGCCGGTCGCGGAAGAACGCGCTTTCGCTCATGATCGGCCGGTCCGGATGTACCTCCGCCATATGCGCCCGGTATTTCTCGTAGGACGGCATGCCCACCAATAGGTGCAGGGCATCGCGGAGCGTACGGATCGTCCACGCAACCGTCACGCTGCCGCTCCCGCGGTCGCTGGTAGCTCACTGACCGACGGGGCGTCGATCCGCCGTGCCGCGAGGCACGTACGAACGCCGTAAGCGACGATCGAGACCACCACCGCCAGGAACAGCGCGCACAGCGCCGCATCGATCCGGTCGTTCATCACGATCCGCTGCATCTCGGCCAGCGACTTCGCCGGTGCCAGCACCTCGCCGCGTGCCGCCGCATCGGCGAAACGGCTGGCATGCGCAAGGAAGCCCACGCGCGGATCGGATGCGAACAACTTCATCAGGCTTGCCGTAACGGTGCAGAGCACCAGCCAGCTCGCCGGCAGGATCGTGACCCAGGCGTAGCGCTGCCGCTTCATGCGGAACAGCACGACCGTCGCCAGCGTCAGCGCGACCGCGGCGAGCATCTGGTTCGAAATCCCGAACAACGGCCACAGCGTATTCACGCCGCCCAACGGATCGGTGACGCCTTGGTAGAGGAAGAACCCCCAAGCCGCGACACACAGACCTGTGCCGATCAGCCCCGGTACGATGGAGGTCGCATTGCGGAAGCTCGGCACCACCAGCCCGATCAGATCCTGCAACATGAAGCGCCCCGCACGGGTGCCGGCGTCAACCGCGGTCAGGATGAACAGCGCCTCGAACAGGATCGCGAAATGATACCAGAAGGCCATCATCTCGCGGCCGCCGATCAGCCGGCTGAAGATGTGCGCCATGCCGACCGCCAGCGTGGGCGCGCCCCCTGCGCGACTGATGATCGTCGTCTCGCCGACGTCTTTTGCGGTCGCGGCGATCGTATCCGCACTGACGGCAAAGCCCATCTTGGTGACCGCGGCGGCCGCACTGGCGGGGTCGGTGCCGACGACCGCGGCGGGGCTGTTCATCGTGAAATAGACGCCCGGATCGATCACCGATGCCGCGACCAGCGCCATGATCGCGACGAAGCTTTCCATCAGCATCGCGCCATAGCCGATGAAACGCGCATCTCCTTCGCTCGCGATCAGCTTGGGCGTCGTACCGCTGGCGATCAGCGCGTGGAAGCCGGACACCGCGCCGCAGGCGATGGTGATGAACAGGAACGGGAACAAGGATCCCGACCACACTGGCCCGCTGCCGTCGATGAATTGCGTCAGGGCCGGCATGCGCAGCGGCGGGGCGACTACCACGATACCGATCGCCAGGGCAGCGATCGCGCCGATCTTGAGGAAGGTCGACAGGTAATCGCGCGGCGCAAGCAACAGCCACACCGGCAGCAGGGCGGCGATGGCGCCATAGCCGATCAGGATCCAGCACAGCTGGACGGGCGTATAGGTGAAACACGGCGCCAGCGTCGCCGATTCCGCGACATTTTGGCCGTAGATGATGGCAAGGATCAGGCCGACGAGCCCCAACAGCGACACCTCGCCGATGCGCCCCGGCCGGATCCAGCGCGTATAGACGCCCATCAGCAGTGCGAGCGGGATCGTGGCGGCGACGGTGAACAGGCCCCATGGGCTGCCGGCGAGCGCACGCACGACGATCAACGCCAGCACCGCCAGGATGATCACCATGATCATGAAGGCGCCGAACAGCGCGATCGTGCCCGGCACCGCGCCCATTTCCATGCGGATCAGCTCGCCGAGTGAGCGCCCGTCGCGTCGCATCGACAGGAACAGCACCATGAAGTCCTGCACCGCCCCCGCCAGCACGACGCCGGCGAGCAGCCACAGCATGCCGGGCAGATAGCCCATCTGCGCCGCCAGCACCGGCCCGACGAGCGGCCCCGCGCCGGCGATCGCCGCGAAATGATGACCGAATAGCACGCGCCGATCGGTGGGGACGAAATCGAGACCATCGGGATGGCGCACCGCCGGGGTGGGGCGGGCGGGGTCGATGCCGACGATCTTGGCAAGGTACAGCGCGTAGAAGCGATAGGCGATCAGATAGACGGAGACGGCCGCGACGACGATCCAGACGGCATTCACCGCCTCACCGCGTGCGGTCGCCACGACGCCCAACGCCGCTGCCCCGACCAGTGCGAGGACGATCCAGCCGATCCTGCTAGCGATGCCCATCGTTCCGTCTCCCTTTGTAGAAGACGCGTAGAGGGGCGGGACAGGAGGGGCAACCCGTGTCTCCCCTCCCTGGAAGGGAGGGGCAGGGGGTGGGTAGGGTCCTGGTGATACGATTCCGGCAGCGCGCGAGCGGCCGTACCACCTGGACGCCACCCACCCCCAACCCCTCCCTTGAAGGGAGGGGGGTGAAGCTACTCCACCCGGTTCGCCACCAGATCGTCCACCACCGCAGGATCGGCCAGCGTCGACGTATCGCCAAGGCTCGACACATCGCCCTCGGCGATCTTGCGCAGGATGCGGCGCATGATCTTGCCCGATCGCGTCTTGGGCAATGCGGGCGCGAACTGGAGCTTGTCGGGCGTGGCGATCGGCCCGATCTCCTGCCGCACCCAGGCGACCAGCGCCTTGCGCAGTTCGTCCGAACCCTCGCGGCCGGCATTCAACGTCACATAGGCGTAGATGCCCTGGCCCTTGACGTCATGCGGCATGCCGACGACCGCGGCCTCCGCCACCGCCTCGTGCAGCACCAGCGCGCTCTCGACTTCGGCGGTGCCCATCCGGTGACCGCTGACGTTGATGACGTCATCGACGCGGCCGGTGATCCAATAATAACCGTCCGCGTCGCGGCGACAGCCGTCCCCGGTGAAATAGCTGCCCTTGTAGGTCGTGAAATAGGTCTGGAAGAACCGTTCGGCATCGCCCCACACGCCGCGCATCTGCCCCGGCCAGCTTTCGGTGATGCAGAGGTTGCCCTGCGCTTCGCCGATTAGCGGGCTGCCCTGATCGTCGACCAGTTGCAGCGTGACGCCCGGCACGGGTTTGGACGCAGAGCCCGGCTTCATCGGCACCGCACCGGGGATCGGCGCGATCATGATGCCGCCCGTTTCGGTCTGCCACCAGGCATCGACGATCGGCGCACGGCCTTCGCCGACCACGTCGTGGTACCAGCGCCACGCCTCCGGATTGATCGGCTCGCCGACCGATCCCAGCACCTTCAGCGAACTGCGGTCGGTCTTGCGGACGAAATCGTCGCCCTCCTTCATCAGCGCACGCAGTGCCGTGGGGGCGGTGAACAGCGTATGGACCTTGTGCCGGTCGACCACCTGCCAGATGCGGCTGGCGTCGGGCCAGGTCGGCAGCCCTTCGAACATCACCGACGTCGCGCGGTTCGCGAGCGGGCCGTAGAGGATGTAGGTGTGGCCGGTCACCCAGCCGATATCGGCCGCGCACCAGAAGATCTGGCCGGGCTTGTAATCGAACGCGATCTCATGGGTCAGGCTGGCCCAGAGCAGATACCCGCCCGAGGTGTGCATCACGCCCTTGGGCTTGCCGGTCGAACCGCTGGTGTAGAGGATGAAGAGCGGGTCCTCGGCGTCCATCTCCTCTGCAAGGCAATCGGTGCCCACCGCCGCTGCCGCGTCATGATACCAGACGTCGCGGTCGCCCATCGGCACATCGGCGCCGGTCGCCTTGACGACGATGACCTTCTCCAGCGTCGGCGCACGCGCAGCCGCTTCGTCGACACACGCCTTCAGCTTGATCCGCTTGCCGCCGCGCCGGCCTTCGTCGGCGGTGATGACGATGCGCGATCCGCAATCCTCGATCCGGCCCGCTAGCGCGTCCGCCGAAAAGCCGCCGAACACCACCGAATGGATCGCGCCGATCCGGGCACAGGCGAGCGCGGCATAGGCCGCCTCGGGGATCATCGGCATATACAGGGTGACGCGATCGCCCTTGCCGACGCCCTGGCTTTTGAGCACATTGGCGAAGCGACAGACCTCGGCGTGCAGGTCGCGATAGGTGATGTGCCGCGCCTCTTCGGTCGGCACGTCGGGTTCCCAGATGATCGCCACCGTGTCGCCATGCGCGGCCAGATGCCGATCGATGCAATTGGCAGCGACGTTCAGTTTGCCGTCGGCGAACCATTTGATGTGAAAATCGGCCTCGGCGAACGACCAATCGCCGGCAATCGTGGGCGCGCGCGTCCAGTCGAGGCGCTTGGTCGCCTGGTCTAGCCAGAAGCCACCCGGGTTGCTCGCCGCCGCTTCGTACAGCTCGGCATAGGTCTTGGCGTTGAGGCTGGCGTTCGTCCAATTGCCGGTGATCGGATAGATTTCTGGATCGGTCATCACGCTCCCCCAACTCAAAACCGCGGGCACCTCCTGGGCGCCCGCGGCACTGCTTACCGATGCATCTCGCCCGGCGCCAGCCGTAGCGTCAGCGGCCGAGGAAGGTGAGCAGATCGTTGGTCAGCCGGTCGCCGTGCGTGGCGAACAGGCCGTGCGGCGCGCCGTCATATTCGACCAGCTGGCTGTCCGCGATCGCTTCCGCCGCCGCGCGGCCAGTAGCGTCGATCGGCACCGTCACGTCGGACGTGCCGTGGATGATCAGCGTCGGCACGCGGAAGGCGCTGAGGTCGGGGCGGAAATCGGTGTGGCCGAACGCCTCGGCGCAGGCGAGCGTCGGCTTCAGCCCCGCCTGCATCGCGGTCGCCGTCGCCGCATCCAGCACCGCATCGCTCACCGGATGGCTGATCACGCCCACGCCGAAGAACTGCTTGAAGAAGGTGCTGCGGAAGAAGTGTGCCCGATCCTTTTGGATATTCTCGCCGATCTCGGCCAGATCCGCTTCGGCGACGCCGTTGGGATTGTCATCGGTCTTCAGCATATAGGGCACGACCGATCCGACCAGCGCGGCGGCGATCACGCCCTTGCCGCCATGACGGCTCATGTAACGCGCGACCTCGCCGCCGCCCATCGAGAAGCCGACCAGCGTCGCCTCGCTGTCTGCGCCGGTCGCGGCCATCACATCGGCGAGATCGTCGGCGAGCGTGTCGTAGTCATAACCGCTCCACGGCTGGCCGGACCGTCCGAACCCGCGCCGGTCATAAGCGATCGCGCGGAAGCCAGCGTCGGCCAGCGCCATCATCTGCGGGTCCCAGCTGTCCGCCGACAGCGGCCAGCCATGGATCAGGATCACCGGACGGCCGGAGCCCCAGTCCTTGACGTAAATGTCGGTGCCGTCACGGGTTTTGATATAGGGCATGGCGATCGTCCTCTTGGGTAATGCGCTGCCCCCAACGAGGCGGATCATGAGGCCGTTCCGTAACCTGGATCACATTTCGGCCAGACCGTTCGCCAGGGGGGTCGCATGTCTGCAATCCGGGGAAGGGGGTGGCGCCATCCGGTCCGGCCTGTCAGGATCGGCTGCGACAAGCGCCGGAACGGCGGAGTGGAGACGGATATGACGGTGAGGGTAACGGCATCCCTTTTGGCAATGGCGATCGCGGCGACGGTATCGGCCGGCTGTTCGCGCGGCGCGGCGCCTGCCGCCAATCAGGCTGCCACTGCGCCCACGCCGAAACCCGTCGCGACCCCGAGCAACTGGGCGCGCTTTCGCGACGGTTTCATCGAAAGCTGGTTCCGGATCGATCCCGCGTTCGCGGTATATGAAGGCCGCCACGATTTCGACGGCCAGCTGCCCGACTGGAGCGCAGCCGGGCTGAAGCGCCAGTCCGAATTCCTCCACCAGACGATCGATCGCGCCAAGGCGTTCGGCAACGCCGATCTGTCCCCCCAGGAACGGTTCGAACGCGACTATCTGGTGCGCGTAGCGGAGGGCAAGCTGTTCTGGCTCGACGACGCTGACCAGCCGCACAGCAACCCGGCCTATTATGTCGGCGGCGGCCTCGATCCCAATGTCTATATCGCACGGCCCTATGCCGATGCGCCGACGCGCATGAAGGCGGTGATCGCCTTCCTGCAACGCGTGCCGTCGGCGGTCGGCAACATCCGCGCGAACCTGAAGACGCCGATGCCGCTGTCGTTCGTCGATTATGGCGTCGCCGGCTTCAACGGATTTGCCGATTATTACAGCGGTGACGCGGTCAAGGCCTTCGCCGACGTCAATGATCCCGCGCTGCAGGAGCAGCTCAAGACCGCCTCTGCCGCGGCTAGCGAGGCGATGCGCGGCCTCGGCACGTGGCTCGCCTCCCAACGCGGCAGCGCGACGCAGGATTTCGCGCTCGGTGCCGATCGCTTCCAGCGGATGGTCCGCGCGACCGAGGGCGTGGACGCCTCGCTCGATCAGCTCGAGGCAGCGGGCCGGGCCGACCTGAAGCGCAATCAGGACGCGCTCACCGCCGCCTGTGCGCTGTATGCCAAGGGCAAGACGATCCCGCAGTGCATCGACAAGATGAACGCGGACAAGGCGCCCGACGGTCCCGTCGCCGAAGCACGTCGTCAGATCCCGACCTTGCGGGCCTTCGTGATCGCCAAGGACCTGGTCACCATCCCCGGCACCGAAGAGGCGAAGGTCGAGGAAAGCCCGCCCTATAACCGACAGAATTCGGCGTACATCGATCCCGCAGGGCCGTTCGAGAAGAACGTGCCTTCGGTCTATTATATCTCACCGCCCGATCCCGCGTGGGACAAGAAGACGCAGGACGCGTTCGTTCCGGGGCGCAAGGACCTGCTGTTCACCTCGATCCATGAGGTGATGCCTGGCCACTTCCTCCAGTTCCTGCATTCGAACCGGGCCAAATCGCCGATCGGTCGCCTGTTCGTCGGCTACGCCTTCGCCGAAGGGTGGGCGCATTATGCCGAGGAGATGATGTGGGAAGCCGGCGTCGACAACGGCAAGCCCGAAACGCACATCGGCCAGCTGAGCAACGCCCTGCTGCGCGACTGCCGCTTCCTGTCCGCCATCGGCCTGCACGCACGCGGCATGACACAGGCGCAGAGCCTCCAGATGTTCCGCGAGCAATGCTATCAGGATGAAGGCAATGCGCGGCAACAGGCGGCGCGTGGCACCTACGACCCCGCCTATCTCAATTACACGATGGGCAAGCTGCTCATCCGCAAGCTCCGCGACGACTGGACCGCCAGCCGCGGCGGGCGCAAGGCGTGGAAGGCATTCCACGATCAGTTCCTCAGCTACGGCGGCCCGGCCATCCCGCTCGTCCGACAGCAGATGATGGGCGAGGACACGGCGCGGGCGGTGTTCTGATCCCGCCTCACCCGTCACCCCGGGTCAAGCCCGGGATGACGGAGTGTGGTTGGATGCCCCACCGCGACACCGGCGTGCCCGGCTGCTCATCCTCCGCCTCGTCGCTGCGCAGACTGGGGATCGACGGCCGCTGTTTAACGAGGCTGCACAGGCGGCCACCAGCGCCAGCCCGGCGCGGCAGTCGAAAGGCGTGGAAGGCATTCCACGGGCCATTCCGCAGCTGCAGCGGCCTAGGCGGTGTTGTGGTCGTAACCTACCCGTCACCCCGGGCTTGACCCGGGGTCCCGCTTCTTGCGCGCATCAGGTATTGAAGCGGGACCCCGGCTCTTCGGCCGGGGTGATGGAATGCTGTCGGATGCCGCTACCGCGACACTTGCGTGCCCGGCTGCTCATCCTCCGCCTCGTCGCTGCGCGGATTGCGGATCGACGGGCGCAGTCGAGCGAGGCTGCACAGGCCCGCCACCAGCGCCAGCCCCGCAGCGACCAACGGCGGGGTTGATGTCGCCCCCACGCCCATCGCCAGCAGCGCCGCGACCAGCGTGGCCCCGGTCGTCTGGCCGACCAGCCGCACCGTGCCGACCAGCCCGCCGGCCGCCGCCGCCCGCTCGCGCGGGGCGGAACCGATGATCAGCCGCGCATTGGGCGGCAGGAACAGCCCGAACCCCGATCCGCACAGCGCCATCCGCCACGCGATATCAATATAGGTCGCATCCGCCGGCAGCAGCGCGATCAGCGTCAGCGCGACGATCGATACCGCCATGCCGATGCCGCCGAGCAGCCCCGCGGGCACCCGGTCGGACAGCCAGCCAGCCAGCGGCGCGACGATCATGTTGGTCAGCGGCCACGGCGCGATCGCCGCGCCCACCGCGGCGGCGCTCCAGCCATAGCCGTGCGTCAACCGGAACGGCGTCGACAGCAGCAGCGTCATCGATGCAGTGAAGGCGGTGTAGGCGCCGATCGCCGACAGCGCGATCACGGGCTTCGCCAGCAGATCGACCGGCAGGATGGGCTTGGCTTCGCCACGCTCGCGACGGATGAACACCCAGCCGATCGCGGCGCCGACCGCGACGATCGCGGCGGAGACGACCGGGCTGTCGCCGTGCACCGCGCTTTCCGCCCCGGAAATGACGAGGCCGATCATACTCGCGCACATCACCGCGCCAAGCACGTCGAACGGTTCCTTGCGCGGCTGCGGCGCCGGCAATGCACGGCCGAGAACGAGGCTGATGATCGCGAACGGCACAGCGCTCGCGAACACCCACGGCCATGGCGCGATTCCGAGCACCAGCCCGCCCAAGGTGGGCGCCAGCGCGGCCGAGCTCGACACGACGACCGAGTTGATACCGAGGCCCCGGCCAAGCTGCGACGAGGGATAGATCGACCGGATCAGCGCCGACGACACGCTCAACGCCGCCGCCGCACCCAAAGCCTGCGCCGCCCGCACCACCAGCAGGAACGGCAGGCTCTTGGCGAAGAAGCACAGCACCGTCGCCACCGTGAACAGCAGCTGCCCGAATTGATAGGTGCGCTTCAGCCCGAACCGGTCGCCGAGGCCGGCGAAGGGCAGGATCATCATCGCAAGGATCAGCTGGTAGACAGTGACGACCGACACCACCGCACTGCTGCCGACGTGCAGATCCGTCGCGATCGTCGGCAGCGCAACCGTGGCGATGCCGCCATCGATGATCGTCAGCGCGGTGCCGGCCGAAACCGCGCCGATTGCCACGAAGCGGCGGGGCAGGGGCAAGCCATCGCCGCTTTCGCGCGCACCCGCCTTGCCCATGGCGTCGTTGCCCGGCACAACCGGTTCATCGCTGCCCGTAGCACCCCTGGGAGATTCCACCCCGATGATCGTCCGCACGCTGCTGATCGCCTCCACCATGCTTGCCGCGACCTCCGCCTTCGCGCAGAGCACGCCCGTGACCGATACCGATCCCTATATCTGGCTGGAAGACAAGGACGGCGCCAAGCCGCTCGCCTGGGTCGAGGCCGAAAACGCCCGCACGCTGCCCCGGTTGCAGAGCGATCCGCGCTACAAGGGCTTTTACGCCGACGCGCTGGCGATCGCCTCCGCCAAGGATCGCATCCCGATGCCGAACCAACTGTTCGGCCGCATCTACAACTTCTGGCGCGACGCCGATCATCCGCAGGGCATTTGGCGCTGGACGAGCGAAGCGGATTACGCCTCGCCCCAACCCAATTGGACCACCGCGCTCGACCTCGACGCCTTGTCCAAGGCCGAGGGCAAGAAGTGGGTCTGGAAGGGCGCAAGCTGCCTCCATCCCGAAGAGCGCCTCTGTCTCGTCGCGCTGTCTGAAGGCGGCGAGGACGCGATCAGCTATCGCGAATTCGATCTGGCGACCGGGCAGTTCGTCCAGGGCGGCTTCGCGCTGCCCAAGTCGAAGCAGGGCGCGAGCTGGCTCGACAAGGATACGCTGCTCGTCAGCCGCGATTGGGGCGCCGGCACGATGACCGGGTCGAGCTATCCCTTCGTCGTCAAGATGGTGAAACGCGGCCAGCCGCTGGATGCCGCCAAGGAAATCTTCCGCGGCGCGCCGACTGATCAGCTGGGCACCTATGCCGGCGTGATGACCGACGGGCAGGGCCACCGCTTGGTCACGATCGAACGCCGCACCACCTTCTTCGGTGGCGAGACGCACGTCTGGACCCCGGAGGGCACCAAGAAGCTCGACATACCGGCGCGCACCTTCCCCGCCGGCATGGTCGCGGGGCAGGTGCTGTTCCAGACCAGCGATCCCTGGGGCGCCGTCGCCGCCGGCTCGGTCGCCTCAGCCCCGCTCGCCATGGTCGAAAGCGGCCGGGTGACGCCGACGGTGCTGTTCGCGCCTAATCCACGCCAATCGGTGGACGAGGTCGTGACGACCAAGGATCATGTCGTCCTGATCTACAATGACAACGTTCGCGGGCGTGCGGCGATCTACACCCCGGGCAAGGCCGGTTGGACCGCGCGGCCGATCGCGTTGCCGGACAACGTCTCGCTCGGCGTCGCCAGTGCCGACGATCGCAGCGACCATGGCTATATGACCGTCACCGGC
Source organism: Sphingomonas sp. S6 (assembly GCF_043498045.1). NCBI lineage: Bacteria > Pseudomonadati > Pseudomonadota > Alphaproteobacteria > Sphingomonadales > Sphingomonadaceae > Sphingomonas > Sphingomonas sp. S6. The sequence goes on along the minus strand of NZ_JBIEOE010000001.1, from coordinate 498,387 downwards.
TTCCTGACGCCGACGACGCTGCTGCCGCTCGATGCCGCGACGGCGAGCGTCGGCAAGCCGGTCAAGACGCTGCCGCCCAAGTTCGATTCGGCGGATCTCGTGGTCGAGCAGCATGAGGCGACCTCGACCGACGGCACCAAGGTCCCGTATTTCATCGTCCACCATAAGGACATTGCGCTCAACGGCAGCACGCCGACGATCATGACGGCCTATGGCGGGTTCGAGCTGCCGATGCTGCCCGCCTATTCGGCGATCACCGGCAAGCTGTGGCTGGAGCGTGGCGGCTCCTACGTGCTCGCCAACATCCGCGGCGGCGGCGAATTCGGCCCCGCCTGGCACGATGCCGGCCGCACGACCAAGCGCCAGATCATCTACGACGACTTCGCCAGCGTCGCGAAGGACCTGTTCGCGAGGCGGCTCACCAGCCCGCAAAAACTCGGCATTTACGGCGGTTCTAATGGCGGCCTGCTGATGGGTGTCGAATTCAATCAACACCCCGACCTCTGGAAAGCCGTGACCATTCAGGTCCCGCTGCTCGACATGATGCGCTACGAACAGATCGAGGCGGGCAAGTCGTGGGTCGATGAATATGGATCGGTCGACGTGCCGGCGGAAAAGGCGTTCCTGCGCACCATCTCGCCTTACCAGAACATCAAGAAGGGCGTGGCTTACCCCGAACCCTATATCTGGACGACTACCAAGGACGACCGTGTCGGTCCGCAGCATGCGCGCAAATTCGCCGCGCGCCTAAAGGAATACGGCCTGCCGTATCTGTTCTACGAGGACACCGCCGGCGGCCATTCGGGCGATGCCGACATCGAACAGGGCGCCCGCCTGCAGGCGCTGCAGATGACCTATTTCGCACAGAAGCTGATGGGTCCGGCGCAGCCAGCAAAGTAATCGCCGTCGCCTCCCCGGTTTCGGCCGGGGAGTCTTGGCGGAGGGGTGTTTGCAGAGGACGAGCCGCCCACGCGCTCGTCTACAGACGCCTACGTACTATAACTACTCTCCCTTCAAACTATAACTACTCTCCCTTCAAATCGCTTCAACCCCCGTACACCGGACTGTCGGTGATACGGCGCGGCTTACAGGTTGCATGCAGTGTGACAATCGACCCGATTGATCGGGACCGGCAGCGAAATGTGCCGTCGGGCTCAGGTGCGGCCTTTTGACTGAGCGGAACCGTTCAACACTTCCTCTATTGTCCCGTTCGGTGCGGCCCGGTCCAGCAGAGACGCGAGCAGGTCGACCGATTCCATCATCGCTTCCGGATCGTCGATGAACTCGCGGCCCAGTGACATGCCGCGCATTGCCCAGACCACGAGGCGAATCGCCGAATTGTCGGCGACGTTGGTGCCCAGACGCTCCCGGAACGCCTTGGCTGCAAGTTCCTCGATCGCCGTCTGCACCGGTTTGATAAGCACGGCGAGCTCGGGATCGCTGCGCGACGCGACGAAGATTTCAAGCACCGCAATGCCCGAAGGACGCGACAGCACGTCCCACGATATGCGCGGCCAGTCGGAAACGCGCGAGCCAATCTGCCGTTCGCGTTGTAATTCGCGGTAGGCGAGCACTTCTTCGTCGAAGACCCAGCGCACCACCTCGGCGATGAAGGCGGCGCGCGAGGCGAAATGGTGCGTGATCGCACCGCGGCTGACCCCGGCTTCGTCGGCGATGACCGCGTTGCTGGCGCGGGTGTAGCCCAGCTGGCTGATCGCCCGCACCGCCGCTTCGAACAGCGCCGCGCGCGTATCGGCTGTACGCTGCTCCTGCGTTCGCCGCTGCACCTTCGTCCCGCTCATCCTCGCTCCCTCGACATGCTGCGAGCATGCGCGCGTCCGGATGCGCGAGACAAGGCCGTATCCATCAAAAGCGCCACTCGAATGCACCGCCGATACGACGGAAGGCGTTGTCGGGCAGCGTCTGGACATATTGGCCGACCGAGAAGTTGCCCGGGAAGATCGCGGCGGCATAGCGCTTGTCGAACAGGTTGCGCACGAACACGCTAAAGCGGGCATGATCGCCGATGTCACCGATGCCGATCGTCCCGTTGACCACCGAATAACCCGGCTGGATCGTGTTGGGATCGTTGATCGCGTAATAGAAGCGGCTACGATAGCGCCAGTCGGCGGTCACGAAGACCTTGAGGTCGTTGCCGATCGGCTGGTCGATGCTGGCGGCAAGGCTGGTCGTCCATTTCGAGGCGCCGACGAGCGGCGTACCCGCCGCATTGAAGCTCGGCCCGGCGAGCGAACAGCCCTGCGCCGCGGTCTGCCCATAGTAACAGGCGACGTTGTAATTGCCGTAGGTCGCGTCGAGGTAGGTGACGCCGCCGTTGAGCGTGATGCCGCGGGCGGGGCGGAGGATTGCCTCTGCCTCGACGCCGCGGGTCTTGAGCGCGCTCGCGTTGCCGGTGCGGAACGAGCCGAGGCCGCCGTTGAGTGACGGATCGAACACCTGCGCCTGAAAATCGCGAAAGTCGTTGATAAAGCCCGCGACGTTGAGGCTGAGCTTGCGATCGAGCACGTCGAACTTGGCGCCGATTTCATAGGCATCGACCGTTTCGGGATCGACGGCGAAGGCGACGCCCGCGGCCGAGCTGATCGCCGGCCCCTTATAGCCGCGCGTATAGGTCGCGTAGAGCTTCGCCGTCGGCGCCACGGCATATTCGATCCCCGCGCGTCCTGAGAAGCCGTCGGCGTTGCGGCCCGACACGATCGGGGCGGCAAGCGCACCGATGCAGCGCTGTCCACCGCTTAGCAGGAACGTGACGAGATTGCAGACGCCCTGCACCGCGGTCACGGTGGTCGTCGAATCGATCTCGTCGCGGGTATAGCGGCCACCGGCGATGAGACGCAGCTGCGGCGTCAGGTTGAAGGTCAGCTGCGCGAAGGCGGCGTAGCTCTTGGTCGTGTAGTCGAAGTTCGACTGCCCGTTGACGGGGGACAGGCGGACCGGTGTGCTGGCGGGGAAGATGCCGAACGTGCCCGCCTGCAGGATCTGCGCGTCGATATGCTGGCGGAAGAAATAGAGACCGGCGGTATAGTCGATCGCGCCCCGCTCGGCATTGGCGATGCGCAGCTCTTCGGACAATTGATAGGATTGCGAGTTGGCGATGTTGGTGTCGAAGAACGGCACCGGCGTCTGGTCGACGTCGTTGTTCGCGCGCGCCTTGAGGTTGCGATAGGCGGTGACCGATGTAATTGCTACCGGACCCGCATCGTAGTTAACCGCGAGCTGCGCGCCGAAGCTCTTTTCGTCGCGCACGACGTTGGTGCTGCCGATCGCGGTCTTGTTGTTGGTGGGGGAGGCGACGACGCCCAGCGCGGTGTTCTGCGCGAACACGAAATTGGCGGGCGCCAGCGGACGAAAGGCGGCGGGAATAGGCGTCGGATCGTTGCCGCCGAACTTGCGGATTGTCGAATAGGCCTCGATCCCGCTGTTGTTCTGATTGTCGACGATCGCATACAGGCTGAGGCGATCCGTCGGCTTCCACAGCAATTTGCCCGTGCCGAACCAGCGCCGCACGGGATCGAGCCGGCCGGGGCCAACCAGCTGCGTCGACGGTTTCTGATACTGATAGCCGCCGACGACGCGGAGCGCCGCGGTATCGCCGATGGGCACGTTGACCACCGCCTGCGACTGGACCTGATCGCGACTGCCGGCCTGTACCCGGCCGCTGCTGCTCCAGGTGCCGAGCTCGGGTCGGGCGGTGGTGATCGAGATCAGGCCGGCGGTGGTGTTCTTGCCGAACAGCAGCCCCTGCGGTCCGCGCAGCACCTCGACGCGCTCGACATCCGCCAGCGAGTTGAGCGGCACGTAGCGGGGCAGGGTGATGTTGACGTCGTCGACGGCGATGCCGACCGCGGATTCGATGCCGTAATCGAACGAATTGGTGCCGACACCGCGGATGGCGAAATTGGGCACGCCGGGGGTGGCGGTGAAGTTCAGGCTGGGGGCGCGCTGCGTGATGTCGGCCAGCTGGTTCGCGCCGGTTTCGCGCAGCGACTGGCCATTCACCACCGTGATCGCGATCGGCACGTCCCGCAGGTTTTCGGTACGGCGCTGCGCCGTCACCACGATGTCGCCGTCTGCCGAGGTCGCATCGGCCGCTGGCGTGGCGGCCTGGGATTCGGGCGGGGGCGTCGTTTGCGCCTGCGCGCCGCCGGCCCATGCCAGCACGCTCGTACCCATCAGCAATGCCAATCCACGCATCGTCGTATCCTCACCCAGTCCACGGTCCACGCCGCTTGACTTTAAGCATCGCCTTGACAAAACATACTGTCAAGCTCGTATGTAAGTTGCGCATCATCTGGGAGGATGTGATGACATTTCGGCACCGACGCGCTGTGGCCTGCGCCGTCCTGCTCTGCTCGGCCGGCTCAATCGGAGCGCAAACGGCGCCACCGCGGATCGAGGCAGCGTCCGCCGAGAGGCGTGCCACGGACACCGAACGACGGATGCAAACGGACGAACGGACGGTGCTGACCCATGGTCTGTGGGCGATCCCGCTGATCCCGAACGTGACGATACCCGCCGAGGCCGTGCTGGGTGCGGGCTATGTCAGCGGCATCCCCCGGTTGAACGTTCCGGCGCTGATCGAAACGGACGCCAGCCTGGGCGTGTCGTATATCGCCGGGCTGCGCAAAGACGGCGCGACCGCGCTGCCTTCGGCGACGGCGATGGGGTCGACCTGGAACCCGGACCTGATCCGTCGCGGTGGCGCGATGATTGCAGGCGAGGCGCGGGCCAAGGGCTTCAACGTGCTGCTGGGCGGGGGCATCAACCTGATGCGCGACCCGCGCAACGGGCGGACGTTCGAATATTTCGGTGAGGATCCGCTGCATTCGGGCATGGTGGGCGGTGCGGCGATCGACGGCGTCCAATCGCAGCACGTCCTGTCGACGGTCAAGCATTTCGCGCTCAACGCGCAGGAGACGGGCCGGCATGCGGTCGATGGCCGGATCACCGACGACGCCTTCCGCATGAGCGACCTGCTCGCCTTCGAGATCGCGATCGACCAGGGGCGGCCCGGTGCGGTGATGTGCGCCTACAACCGCGTCAACGGGGCGCCGGCATGCGGCAGCGATTATCTGCTCAACCGGGTGCTGAAGCAGGACTGGCGCTATCCCGGCTTCGTAATGTCCGACTGGGGTGCGGTCGGCGCGGTCGATTACGCGCTGGCCGGGCTCGACCAGCAATCGGGTGCGCAAATCGACAAGCAGGTGTTCTTCGGCACGCCGCTAGCCGCGGCGGCGGCGCGCGATCCGGCCTATGCCGCGCGCGTCGCCGACATGAACCGGCGCATCCTGCGGTCGATCTATGCGGTCGGGCTGGATGCGCATCCGCCGGTGAGGGGGGCGATCGACTTCGCCGCCAACGCGGCTGTCGCCCGTGCGGTCGAGGATGAGGGGATCGTGCTGCTGCGCAACCGCGACGCGCTGATGCCGCTGTCGAAGGATGTCGCGTCGATCGTGGTGATCGGCGGCTATGCCGATGCCGGCGTGCTGTCGGGCGGCGGATCGACGCAGGTGCAGCCGGTCGGCGGGCCCGCGGTGTCGCTGCCGATGGGCGGCGAGGGGCCGCTCGCCAAGTACAACAACCAGACGTTCCACGGCACCGCGCCGCTCGCCGCAATCCGGGCGCTGGCGCCCAACGCAAAGGTGACGTTCGTCGACGGCCGCTACCCAGCCGAGGCGGCGGCCGCCGCCGCGCATGCCGATGTCGCGATCGTCTTCGCAACGCAGTGGATGGCAGAGGGCGCGGACGTGCCCGACCTGTCGCTGCCCGGCGGCCAGGATGCGACGATCGCCGCGGTGGCGGCGGCCAATCCCAAGACGATCGTCGTGCTCGAAACCGGCGGCCCGGTGCTGATGCCGTGGCTCGATCAGACGGCTGCGGTGCTGGAGGCTTGGTATGGCGGCGCGAAAGGCGGCGACGCCATCGCGGCAACGCTGTTCGGCGATGTGAACCCGTCGGGGCGGTTGCCGGTGACGTTCCCCGCCTCGGTCGCGCAACTGCCGCGGCCGGCGCTGCCCTATGTCGGCATGATCGACCGCGATTTCGCTGCCGGGCTGGCAGCAGGCAAGAGCTATCCGATCGATTACGACGTCGAGGGTGCGGATGTCGGCTACCGTTGGTTCGCGCGTAAGGGGATGACCCCGCTATTCCCGTTCGGGTTCGGCCTCAGCTACACGACGTTCGACCATAGCACGCTGAAGGTGATGGGCGGCTCCAGTCCGCGCGCGGCTGCCACGATCCGCAACACGGGCGCTCGCGCGGGGAGTGAGGTCGCGCAGCTTTATCTGGTCTCGACGCCAGCCGGGCGCACCCTGCGCCTTGCCGGATTTGCCAAGGTGGCGGTGCAGCCCGGCGGAGCCGCCACTGCGACCATTCCGATCGACCCGCGTCTTCTCGCCGACAGCCGGAACGGCCGCTGGACGATGCCGGCGGGTGCCTATGGCTTCGCGCTCGGCCGGTCTGCCACCGATCTTGGCCCGGTCGTCACCGTTACCCTGCCGGCGCGCCAATGGCGCTGACACTCACAGCAAAGGATCGTCCGATGTCGCGTATCCGTATCCTCGGCGCCCTGATCGCGCTTGCTACCCCTATGTCCGCCTCGGGCCAGGGCATTCCGGTCGAATCGATGGCGACGCCGGCGCAGTCGGGGGCTATCCCACTCGGCACTGGCGGCGTGCCGGGCATGCCGCCGGAAAGCTGGTTCACGCTTGCCGGCCGTCCCACCGTGCGCAACGTGTCGACCGCGACGCTGCTGCCCGTGCTGCCCGCCAAGGACAAGGCGACGGGCGCTGCCGTCGTCATCGCACCCGGCGGTGGTTTCGTGATGGAATCGATGGAGGCGGAGGCGATGAAGCCCGCGCGCTGGTTCGCCGATCACGGGATAGCCGCCTTCGTCCTGAAATACCGCCTCGATCCGACGCCCGCGCCGATGAACGCGTTTAAGCAGGCGGCGCTGGCGCGCTTCGCCGCCGCCGCGGTGGCGGGCGCGAAAGGGGGCGCGGACATTCCCGCACCCGCGCCGGCGCTTGTCGATGCACAGGCGGCGATGCGGCTGGTGCGCGCTCGCGCCGCGCAATGGGGCGTCGACCCCAAACGCGTCGCCTATGTGGGCTTTTCAGCAGGTGCGATCATGGGCGTCGATCTGGTGAAGACGGCGGCACCGGGCACGATGCCGGACCTGTTCGCCGCCATCTATCCATCGATGGCGCCGACCACCGTCGCTCCGGCCGCGCCGCCGCTGTTCGTCGCCGTGGCGAGCGATGACGAGCTGTTCGGCAAGCAGGGATATGGCCTGCCCGACAGCTGGCGCCGTGCCGGGCGGCCGGTCGAGCTCCACGTCTACGAACATGGCGGCCACGGCTTCGGCTTTGACGGCAAGTCGGGCACGACCAGCTCCGGCTGGACCCAGGCCCTGCTGACCTGGCTCGGCACGCACGGTTGGCTGACGACATGACACGAGCGGTCCCAAGAGACTGCCGCGAGAGGATGACCATCTGACGAGGAGACGGGACGATGCGTTGGGCGCTATGGTGTGCGTTGAGTGCGATGCTGCTGACCCAGTCGGCGACGGCCGCGACCTATCAGGCGAAGGGGCCGATCGAGCGGCGCTACGCCGTCGAGGGGCCGTGGGCGACCACGACCAGCGTCTCGGGCGGTCCGTGCGACCGCGAAGGCCATGTCTGCGACATCTGGTATCCTTCCGACCTCGGCTCCAACCCGCTGAAGGGGCAGGCGGACGGCTTCCGCCACCCCGTGATCGTCTTCGCCAACGGGACGGCCGACAGCGTAGCGGCGGACAAAAACGCCTATTTCCTCCGGCACCTCGCCAGTTGGGGATTCATCGTCATCCGATCGCGCGACGGCGGGACCGGGCAGGGCGACACGGTGAGGGACACGGCGCACTATCTGCTCGGCCTGTCGCGCGATCCGCAGAGCGTCTTTTTCGACAAGGTCGATGCCGCCAAGATCGGCCTGGCGGGCCATTCGCAAGGGGCGGCAACAGCGACGCTGCTCTTTTCGCGCAACGATCCCCTGTTCAAGACCTATGTGCCGATCGAAACGCCGCTGCGTGCCGTGTGCGTGGTCGCGAATTGCACGATCGACCTCGGCGCGCTGCCGCAGGTGACGCGAGGATCGATCTTCTACATCGGCGGCGATCTCGACGTGGTATCGAGCCTGCCGACAAACCTTGGCTATTACACGCCGACGTCCAACGCGGTGGACAAGGCGATGGGCGTGATCGCGTTCGGGGGGCATACCGAGATTGAGGGCAACCCGGGATGCAAGGCCGGTGAGCTGCCGGGCCTGTGCAACATCGGCGTATATCCGCTGCTTGGCTATCCGACGGCTTGGTTCATGTGGAAGCTGCAAGACGCATCAGACGGACCCGCAGCGTTCGCGGCCGACGGCGAGCTGGCGCAGGCCACGCCGGGATGGCTGGGGGTGCTGAGCAACATCCGTCGGCCATGACACGCCGGGCGGCGCTGCTGTCGCTGCTCCTCGCGGTGGGTATCGTCGTCGGGTTCGGCTTGGCGATCGGCAGCTATTTCGAGGACCGGCCGCCTCGGCAGCAGGACGAGGTGACGGTCGTATCGGCGACGGGGCAAACGGTGGATTCGGCGTCGGGCGTGCCGCGTTCCGTCCGCCGCGCCCCGTCCATCCGGAACAGTGTGGTCGCGACGAGCCACATGGTCACGCCCGCGATCGTACCCGGCAAGGCATGGCGCCACGGGATCGCCTGCTCCGCCGCCGGAGTGTAACGATAGGTCAGGACCAGCCCGGCGCCAGCCCCCAGCGTCAACGCGCCAAAGAGCGTGACCGTAGAGACAAGACGCGCTCCGGGCAGACCATCGGGCACATAGCTTTGCAGGAACGCGAGAACGGACAGGGATATCAATGCGGTCAGCACGAGTGCCGCGCAGCAAAGCACCAGCGCCGTCGACACGAGCTGCCGGCGCACGCCCTTGCGCTCCCGTTCGATCCGATACGCAAGGTTGATGCCGTGAAGCAGCGACCGTCCGGCGCGACGCGCACTGAACAACGCGAGGCCGATCGAAAGGACAAAAGCGGCGAGCGACGCCCTGTTCGGCGCCAGCGCGTTATGCAGGCCCTTAGACACGATCGGTCGGGCGTCCACTGGCATGATCGCGGTCAACGTCGCCAGATTGTGTGCGACCGTCTCAGCCGGGACGAAAAATCCGTAGGCATCAGCGATCAGGCCGATCAACGGGATCAATGCGAGGAAGGCGGCGAAGGCGATCGAACTGTCCGCCACGACAGGACCATCCAGCGCAGCATGTCCGGGCGGACCGCCTGCCGATGCCTGCCGGTCGCTCCGCTAACCCTCACGCAATCTCCATATTTCGATTGATCCGACGCCCGTGGCCGGGTGACGGACCCATAACGATCACGTTCGATTTAGGTCCTATCGATTGTGAAAAGGACTGAAGACCCGGTGATCTCCAAGGCTCGCATCGGCTGGCTCGTACGACGTGTCGCCCGGAAAATCTGGTTCCGGGCAGCGCTTATCAGCGCCGCCAGCGTGGTGGTGGCGGCGTTTGCCGGGATCGTCGCGCGAGCGGTGCCGTATCATTTCACTGGCGATATCGGACAGGATGCGGTCGGCACCCTGCTGGAGATCATCGCCTCATCGATGCTCGCCGTCACCACCTTCTCATTGACGGCGATGGTCAGCGCTTATTCCTCGGCGACCCAGCTGGCGACGCCGCGCGCGACGCAATTGCTCATCTCCGATCGCATGTCGCAGAACGCCCTCTCGACGTTTCTCGGCGCGTTCATCTTCGCGATCGTCGGCATCATTGGCCTGCAGACGCGGTTGTATGGCGGGCAGGGACGCGTGCTATTGTTGATCGCCACCATTCTCCTCGTGGCGCTCGTGGTCGTGACCCTCCTGCGCTGGATCGCCCACCTCGCGGCCTTCGGCCGGATGTCGGACGTGATCGACCGGGTCGAGGACGCGGCGCGGTCAGCGATGGTGGCTTTCGCCAACAACCCCCATGGTGGGGGGAGACCGGCGATACCAGTTCCGAGTGGCGCGCGACCGGTCCTGTCTGATACGATCGGCTATGTGACGCATATCGACTTCGATCGTCTCGCAGCACAAGCCCGGCTCTCTGGCTTGGTCATCTACGTGGCGGCCATTCCGGGTACGCTAGTACACACGGGGCGTCCGCTCCTTCACGTCGTCGGCAGCACTGAAGACGGGCAGGATCGCAGATTGGCGCAGGCTTTCATGATCGAGCGGCATCGCGATTTTGATCACGATCCCCGGCTTGGCCTGATCGCATTGGGTGAGATTGCGGGGCGGGCGCTTGCCCCTGCCACCAACGATCCCGGTACTGCGATAGAGGTTCTGAATGCGATCTTGCGGACCCTGAACGAATTGCCTGCGAAAGAGATGGTCTTGGACGGTGATCTGCCGCCCGTATATGTGCCGCGGCCGTCGGTAGAGGACTTGGTTCGCGCCGGCTTCGCGCCGATCATCCGCGAGGGTTCGGGTGAGGAGGAGATTGCGATACGCACGTTCAAGGTGCTGGCTGCCCTGGGCGAGGCGTTTCCCGACGCGCGAGAGGTCACGCAAGCATTGGTCAGCGAGCTGGAACAGAATGTCGAGCGGGAAATGCGCGATCAAGCCGCCGTCGCCAGGACGTTGGCCGCCTTGGCGAGTTGAGCGTAGAGAGGGCAGTTTCGGATGGGGATCATCACGGGCACCTGTGAACGAACGGCTCCAGACGTATCAATTACCGCGCTTGCGTCGGCAAAATAGCGATGCTGCGACGCTCGCCGAGCGTCGTCGACGCCGCGAGCGCCCCGTTCCTGTCGCTACAGTCCGCCCTCGAACTTGAAGGCGAAGCGAGATGATGTGGTGCGCGCCGTCTCACCCTTCCTGCGGGCCGGCGCGACCGAGACGAGCGTTAACTTGCCGTCGGCAACGTCGACCGGCACGCCGAGAATTTGGTCCATTGGCTTCGACCAGGAGCCGCCGCTGACGGTCGCCCGCAGAACGACCCGGCCCGCCCATACGCATGTGACGCCGACCGGGCAGCGGCTGTCCTCGATCACGCGATCGGGTCGCACGTGCGGTCCACCGACTGCCGCCGTCTGGCCGATGCCGACTGGCCCATCGATCGCGGGTGCGGCTGTGCATGCGGGCGTCAGCGATGCCAGAGCGACCAAAATAGCGTGGCGACGGGCGGTCATTTGTAGCGCGTAGCGCATATGGCAAAGAGGCGCATCTAGAAGGGTTTCAACCGTCACCCCGCGGTATGTCAGTGCCGATGAGGCAGTGTTGTGCGACCCGCCCCGCCGTGGTGACGCTGCCCGAGATATTTGTCCGGGCAGCGGAATCTACTTCGATACATCCCTTAACCACGCACAATCCCCACGCGCGACGGCCGATCATGAATTAAGCGTCATGTCTGGACACAAAAAGATACAATCGGTGTTGAGGCGGTCGGGTCGGCATGGGGTCGCCCCTTCACATGGGGAACTCCCACATGGATCAGACCGCCTTCCTGGCCGGCTTCACAATCATGTCGCTCGGCTCATTGGCTATCTATGCGACCGGCAAGAAAACCCATCCGTCAGGCCATCACACGTTGCTGCACGCCAGTGTGCCGTTCATCGCAGCGACGGCGTACCTCGCGATGGCGTTCGGTATCGGTACTCTCATCAAGCCAGACGGATCCGCGATATACCTCGCGCGCTACGTCGACTGGTCGATCACGACTCCGATTTTGCTGGCTAGTGTCGTGCTGGCCGCTTTCCATGAACGCGGGCGCACTGGTGAAGTCGGAGGGTATCTCACATCGATCATTGTGCTCGACGTGCTCATGATCGTGACCGGGCTTATCTCGTCGCTCGCAGGCGCTCCGGTAGTCAAGTGGGTTTGGTTCGGCTGGTCCTGCGTCGCCTTCGTGGGTGTACTGTATCTGCTATGGGGGCCGCTCAAAGCGCTCGCGACGAGCCGTGGGAAAGCATTGGGTGACGCCTACACAAAGAACGTGTCGTTCTTGACGGTCGTCTGGTTCCTGTACCCGATCGTGTTCGCGGTGGGGCCCGAAGGGCTGAAGATTATCACCGACAGCGCCTCGGTCTGGGCTATTCTCGTCATGGATGTCGTCGCGAAGGTCGTCTACGCCTTCTATGCCGCGTCGAACCTCGACAAGGCCCTTACCCAACACGACGAAGCACGCGACTCATTCCAGTGACCCACGCTTCGGGTGCCGGTTGGGTTGCTCTGGCGGGGGCGGCAACCGCCGCCTCCTTCGGATCGCTTGCCGTGCAGCTCGGCTTCGCGATTCTTGCCGTTGGTGTGATTGGGATGGCTCACGGCGCCAGCGATCTCGCGATCGTGCCTCGACCACAGCGCCCGTTGTTTGTGACGCTCTATCTGACAGCAGGCGCCGCGTGTCTTGCGTGGTGGGTTGCGGATCCCGCCATCGCTCTTCCGATATTTCTGATCGTATCAGCTGTTCACTTCGGACTTGAAGACGCTCCGCACGGCAGCGTTCTTGAACGTGTCGCACGAGGGGTGAGCCTGATCGCGACGCCGGCAACACTGCACGTGGCATCGCTGTCGAACATTCTTCTCGCTGCCGGTGCGCCGGAGGGTGTCTCGTCCATCATGGCCGGCTCCTTGGCCATCAGCGGCGCAATTGCTGGTGGTGCGCTGGTGATCCTCAGCATTCAGCGTACCGACACGCGCCTGCTGTTTGGAACGGCGGCGCTTTTGCTCCTCCCGCCGCTCGTCGGCTTTTCGGTCGGCTTTCTTGTCCTTCACGCCTTACCACAGACGATCGAGCGCAAAGTGCAGCTCCGCTGTTTCTCCATTGCCTCGTACTTGCGGGCGGTTAGCCCCGTCTTGGGTGCCGCTGTGCTTCTGGTCGTACTAATCGGCATCACAATGCTGAGCTGGGATCCTACCGGGGTTAGGCCGCTGTTCGCGGCCATCGCCGCGTTGGCTATTCCCCACCTGCTGATCACACCTTGGTTTGCGGCTCGCATGTATACGTCGCCCGTTGGATCACCGATCTCGGCACGTCGGACGGAAGCAGCCTGACATGCCTTGGAGGCAAACTAGGTGATCACGGCCATCGGCTGAGAAGGAAACGACGCTGCCAGCGTTAAACCCTCTCCGGTGGGTACGCGACGCCAGCGATCATGGTCATCATCGTTGGGTATCAGAATTATGACCTTAAGGTCGATCGCATCAACCCGATACGTCGCCGGATCGCCGTCATGGCAACACATCAGAACGGCGTAGGTCCGTCCCGTCTTGCACACCCAGCCCATTTCTCATGCTCAACCCCGATTATATCAGGCGCAAGCGATGGCGTTCATCGGGCAGATCGGTCTCGCCGATGCCAGACGTTCATCGATCTGTACTGGTGATGGACTACCCGCTTTTCGCAACGTGAACGATATGCGCGCCAGCGCGCTTTTACCCACTTGTCCGTTCACGTGGGCCACGCCCGTTTGCCTTGTGCCAAGCTAAGAGGACAGGACGGTCGATGCGGCACCGAAATGTAGGGGAGGGCAGGATGCACAATACGACACGTCGGGAACTGGTCGCAGGCATGGCGGCGATCGGGATCGGCACGCTTGCGAATGCGGCACCGGTCGTCAGACGCCGCGATCCCGACCTGGGTCCAAACGTTCTGGTCGTCGATGCCGACGTGCCGGGCGCGCAGGCGGTGCTCGACCGCTGGTTCAAGCAACAGGAGCGCGCGCATTTCACCGACAGGCGCCGTGCGATCCTGCTCAAACCCGGCAAACACCGCCTCGATATCAACGTCGGCTTCTTCACGCAGGTCGCGGGTTTGGGCCTCATGCCAGGCGACGTCACCGTGACCGGCCATGTCCATGCCGAGGCGGATTGGGCAAAGGGCATGGCGCTGGTCAATTTCTGGCGCGGCGTCGAAAATCTGGCGGTCCGGCCACCTGACGGTATGGATCGCTGGGCCGTGTCGCAGGCTGCGCCCTATCGCCGCATCCATCTGACCGGCGACCTGGCCCTGGACGATGGCGGCTGGTCGAGCGGCGGCTTCATGGCGGACTGCCGGGTGGACGGGACGATCCGCTCCGGTTCGCAGCAGCAATGGTTCACCCGCAACAGCCGCATGCAGCGCTGGGAGGGATCGAACTGGAACATGATGTTCATGGGTGTCGCGGGCGCGCCCGCGTCGACCTTCCCGGCACCACCCTATACGACGGTGGCGACCGTGCCGGTGGTGCGTGAGAAGCCGTTCCTGTGCGTCGGGCCGGGGGGCAAATGGACGATCTTCGTCCCGGCCCTCCGCCGTGATGCGCGCGGAATATCCTGGGATCAGGCACCCGCCGGACGCCATGTGCCGCTGGACACGGTGCTCATTGCCGATCCGACCACGCCAATCGCCACCATCAACCGCGCGCTCGCGGCGGGGCGCCATCTGCTGTTGACGCCCGGCGTGTATCGCCTGCGCGAGCCGCTGCGCGTGGTGCGGGCCGATACGGTTATCCTCGGCCTAGGTCTCGCGACCCTTCTTGCCGAAGGTGGATCAGCTGCCATCACGGTCGCCGACGTGCCGGGGGTAACGATCGCCGGACTGCTCGTCGATGCTGGGCCGCAGATGACGCCGGTACTGGTGCAAATCGGGCCGCGCGGCGCGGACGGCGATCATCGTGACAATCCGACGGTGCTCGCCGATCTCTTCTTCCGGGTCGGCGGGGCTGCCGTGGGGAACGCCGGGACCTGTCTGGAAATCAACAGCCACCACGTCATTGGCGACCATCTCTGGATCTGGCGCGCTGACCACGGCGATCGCGACGGCGGCCGCGTCCATGTCGGCTGGGACGAGAGCCGGGCGACCCACGGCCTCGTCGTCAACGGGGATCATGTCACCTGCTATGGTCTGTTCGTCGAGCATTTCCAGGGCTGGCAGACGTTGTGGAATGGCGAGGACGGCCGCACCTTCTTCTACCAGAACGAATTGCCGTATGATCCGCCTAGCCAGCGCGCCTGGCGTGCGGATTCGCCGCGCGGGTGGGCGGCGTACAAGGTTGCAGATCACGTCCGCCAGCATCAGGCGGTCGGCATGGGGATCTATGCCAATTTCACCACCGATCCGTCGATCGTGCTCGCAAGCGCGGTGGAGGTGCCCGATACGCCGGGTGTGCGCGTCTCGAATGTCACGACGATCTCTTTGGGCGGCGGCAAGGGCACGATCGCGCATCTGGTCAACGACGCGGGAGAGGCCGCTCGGCCGGGCAGCACCCGCCAGACGCTGACGCAATACGGCGACGCCCGGGCAACTCGTGCAAGTGGATCGGTGAAGGGCGGTGGTGGCTAACTGCCTGGCCGCACAGTCTGGTCGTGGCAGCGGCAAAATGGCTTACGTGAGCTGCCCGTCTGCGGTGACTGGATGACAGCCATCGGAGCGCGAGGGAGACGGACGAACGTTCATCCCGGGTCAGTCGGCACGCGCGAGGCTTAGCTGCCGCGTGATGCCATTCAACGCCGCTGTGCAACCCAAAGCGACCTGCTCGAGACGCTGGTCGCGGCGCCAGGAGGAAATCGGTGGGATCGGCGTGCCCGCTCGGGTACTAAAATGGCGGAGGGAGTGGGATTCGAACCCACGGTAGGCTTCCACCTACGGCGGTTTTCAAGACCGCTGCCTTAAACCACTCGGCCATCCCTCCGCGCGGGGACCGAATACGCGCACCGCGCTTGTCCGTGCAAGCCCCGCGACGATAGGAGGTTCACGCGGGATGCCGGCTGTGGCACCTGCGAGTGCATGTGGGGGCATCCGATGACGCGCGGGCTGAAGGCCGGTTTGATGGCGGCGATACTGGCGGTGGCTTCGGCCGGACCGGTCGCGGCGCAGGACGAGCAGGGCTTCCAGTCCTATCTCGGCACCCTGCGCGCACAGGCGTTAGCCGAGGGTGTCACGCGTCGGACAGTCGACGAAGTGTTTCCGACCCTGACGCTGAGCGAACGGACGATCGAGCTCGACCGCGCGCAGCCGGGCAATCCGGGTCGCACCGCGACACCACCCTTCGCGCCCTATCGGATCAGTCACGTCGACGCCGCGCGGATCGGCCGCGGGCGGAGCACCTATCAGGCGCAGCGGGCGCGCCTCGCCCGCGTCGAGCGTGAGACGGGCGTCCCCGAATCGATCATGGTCGCGATCTGGGGGCATGAGACAAATTACGGCGCCTATACCGGCAATTTCGATTTGCTCCGCAGCCTGGCGACGCTCGCGTACGAGGGCCGCCGACGCGAGCTGTTCGCGAGCGAGTTCATCGCGGGCTTGAAGATTCTCGACCGTGGCATCCCGCGCGAGCGACTGAAGGGCAGCTGGGCGGGCGCCACGGGCAATCCGCAGTTCCTCCCTTCGGTCTATCTGCGTCTCGCCCGTGATGGCGATGGCGATGGCCGCGCGGATATCTGGACCAGCCCGGCCGATACGCTCGCATCGATCGGCAATTATTTCGAGAACGCCGGCTGGCGGCCGGGTCAGCCCTGGGGCATCGCGGTGCGCGTCCCCGCCGGCTTCGACCGCGCCGCCCTGACGACACGGATGGTATCGCCTCGCTGTCCGCGCGTGTTCGAGCGGCACAGCCAGTGGCGGACGATGGCGGAATGGCGCGCGCTGGGCCTGGTGCCGCAGGGCAGGGGTTGGCCCGCCGACAGCGTGCAGGCGACGCTGATCGAGCCGGATGGTCCCAACGCCACCGCCTATCTGCTCACCAGCAACTACCGTGTGATTCTCGATTACAATTGCTCGAATTTCTACGCGCTGTCCGTCGGCCTGCTCGCGGACGCGGTTGAGGGCTGACGCGGCGCAGTTGCGGCGCTATGCCTGACCCATTCCACCCCTATTACCCTGCTGAAAGCCGAACCCGACGTCATGAAACCGCTGATCGCCGCTCCCTTCGCCATCGTCGCGCTCGCCATGCCCTCCGTCGCCGCGGCGCCGCAGTTCCAGGGCATCGCACCGATCGCCTTCATGCAGGATCTGTCGTCGGGCGCGGTGCTGTACCAGCGTGACGCCGATCGCCGCATGCCGCCGGCGTCGATGGCGAAGATGATGACGGTCTATGTCGCGTTCGACATGATCAAGAAGGGCGAACTGAAGCTCGACCAGATGATCACCGTCCGCCCCGAAACCTGGGCGAAGTGGCACGGACCGCAGGCGGGATCGACCATGTTCCTGTCGCCCAACGAAAACGTGAGCGTTGAAAACCTGTTGAAGGGCATCGTCACGCTGTCGGGCAACGACGCCTGCGTCGTGCTGGCCGAGGGCATTTCGGGCACCGAGCAGACCTTCACCGACCGCATGAACGCGCAGGCGAAGCGTCTGGGTCTGTCCAACAGCCATTTCGGCACCGCCAACGGCTGGCCGGACAATGGCGTGACCTACGTCACCGCGCGCGACCTCGCCCATCTCGCGACCGCCACGATCCAGGACTTCCCAGATCTCTACAAGCGCTTCTACTCGCTGCCGAACTTCACCTGGGGCAAGACTTTGGGCGCCGGGGCCGACATTACGCAGGCGAACCGCGATCCGTTGCTGGGCCGCGTCGCCGGCGCCGACGGCCTGAAGACTGGCCACACCGAAGAGGCCGGTTACGGCTTCACCGGCTCCGCCGAGCAGAACGGCCGCCGTCTGGTGATGGTCGTCGCCGGGCTGACGTCGTCCAAGGATCGCGCGGAGGAATCGGTGCGCTTCATGGAATGGGGCTTCCGCGCCTGGCAGGCGAAGCCCGTCGTCGCGGCGGGCAAGCAAGTGTCCACGGCCGAAGTGCAGATGGGCAGCTCCAGCAACGTCGGTCTCGTCGCCCCGCGCCAGCTGACCGTCACGTTGCCCGCCGGCGCCGTGCCGCAGATGAGCGCAAAGGTCGTCTACGAAGGCCCGATCAAGGCGCCGATCACCAAGGGCCAGCATATCGCCGACCTCGTCGTGACGTCGCCTGACCTGCCCGAACAGCGTCTGCCCCTCGTCGCCGACAAGGATGTCGGTCAGGCGGGCTTCTTCGGTCGCGCCTGGGCGGGGCTGACCTCGTTCTTCGGTTGATCGCGCGACCGCGATGACCGCGTTGTTCGGTAATGCCGAAGCGCAGGAGGCCTTTACGGCCGCCCTGCGTAGCGGTGTGCTGCATCACGCCTGGTTGTTGGTCGGGCCGCAAGGCGTGGGCAAGGCACGCTTCGCCGAGATGGCGGCGTTGCGCATGCTCGCCGAGGCAAGTGCGAGCGGCGTCAGCGCGCCGGGACTGATCGTGCCAGACGATCACCCCACGCGGGCGCTGGTCGACGCCGGGTCGCACCCCGACCTACGCATCCTGCGCCGTCTGCCGAAGGATGCCGACAAGTCCGACCAGGATATCGCGCGGTCGATCAGCATCGCGCAGGTGCGCAGCCTGCAACTGATGTTCGCGACGACGCCGTCGATGGGCGCGCGCCGCGTCGTCATCATCGACGCGGCGGACGATCTCGAGCGCAACGGCGCCAATGCGCTGCTCAAGAACCTGGAGGAGCCGCCGGTGGGGACGGTGTTCCTGCTCGTGAGCCATGCCCCCGGACGATTGCTGCCGACCATCCGATCACGATGCCGGGTCCTGCGCTTCGCCGCACTCGACGAAGGCGACATGCGCCGTGCGCTGCACGAGGCGTTGCCCGATGCGGACGGCGACGAGATCGGGACATTGATCGCGGCGGGGGAGGGCTCGCCGGGCCGCGCGATCCGTTATGCGGGGCTTGACGTTGCCGGCCTCGATACCGCGATCGCCGCGATCGCCACCGACGGGGATCCTATGAACACGCGCCGCGCGGCGCTTGCCAAGGCGCTAGCGGGAAAGGGGAATGCCGCGCGTTACGAAGTATTCCTGGATCGGGTTCCCGCGATCATTGCGCGCGAAGCCCGTGGACGGGCGGGGAAGCGGCTGAAAACCGCACTCGACGCCCAGGCTGCTGCGCGCGACCTCGCCGGCGCAGCGATGGGCCTTTCGCTCGATGCTCAGGCGACGGTGTTCGAGATGGCGGCGATCGTCGCGCGGCTGCGCTGACGCCGCTTCACCTCGCCGGATCGATGGACTAGGGAAGCGCGCTATGGCCGATCCCTATTACATCACCACCGCAATCCACTACCCCAACGGCCGTCCGCACATCGGCCATGCCTATGAGATGATCGCCGCGGATGCGATCGCGCGTTTCCAGCGGCAGGCGGGGCGCGACGTGCGCTTCCAGACGGGCACCGACGAGCACGGGCTGAAGATGGCGCAGACCGCGCGCACCCGCGGCATCGACGTGCGTGCCTTCGCCGACGAGATGTCGTCATATTTCAGCGGGATGGCGGACACGCTCAACATCTCATACGACCGTTTCATCCGCACCGTCGAACCCGGTCACTATGCTGCCAGCCAGGCGATCTGGCAGGCGATGCGCGATGCGGGCGACCTGTACCTCGATCGGTATGAGGGTTGGTATTCGGTGCGCGACGAAGCCTTTTACGACGAGAAGGAACTCGTCGAGGGGGAAGGGGGCGCCAAGCTGTCGCCCCAGGGTACGCCCGTGGAATGGACTGCCGAAGAGACGTGGTTCTTCCGCCTGTCGAAGTATCAGCAGCCGCTGCTCGAGCTGTACGCCGCCAACCCCGATTTCATCCGGCCCGAGGCGCGCCGTAACGAGGTGATGCGCTTCGTCGAGGGCGGTCTGTCGGACCTGTCGGTCTCGCGCACCAGCTTCGACTGGGGGGTGCCGGTGCCCGACAGCCCCGGCCACGTCATGTACGTGTGGGTCGATGCGCTGACCAATTACCTAACTGGTGCGGGTTATCCCGACGATGCCGAGACGATGGCACGCTTCTGGCCCGCCGATCTGCATCTGATCGGCAAGGACATCACGCGCTTCCACACCGTCTACTGGCCGGCGTTCCTGATGTCGGCGAACTTGCCGCTGCCGAAGCAGGTGTTCGCGCACGGCTTCGTGCTCCACCGGGGCGAGAAGATGTCGAAGTCTGTCGGCAACGTCGTCAGCCCCGACGAGCTGACCGATGCGTTCGGCGTCGATGCGGTCCGCTATTTCCTGCTGCGCGAAGTCAGCTTCGGGCAGGACGGCAGCTATTCGGCCGAGGCGATCGTGACCCGGGTCAATGCGGAACTCGCCAACAGCTTCGGCAATCTGGCACAGCGCACGCTCTCGTTCATCGCAAAGAACTTGGATGGCGCGCTGCCGGAGGCCGGTCGCAGCGATCCGGCGGATGCGATGCTGATCGAGGAGATGGTCGTCGCCTGCGCCGGACTTCGCACGGCATTCGACGACCTGATGCTGAGCCAGGGGATCGAGGCGTGGATGCGCGGCGTCTTCGCTTGCAATCAATATATCGACGCTCAAGCGCCTTGGGCGCTGCGCAAAACCGATCCCGAACGGATGCACGCGGTGCTCGGCACGCTGGTGCGGGCGATCCGTATGCTGGCGATCGCGATCCTGCCGGTCGTGCCGCAGTCGGCGGGGAAGGTGCTGGATCAGCTCGGCGCGGTCGAGCGTGACCATGCCGCGATCGACGACGATGGTTGGTATGCCCGACAGCAGGCCACAGGCTTTACGATCGCCCCCCCGTCGCCGGTCTTCCCGCGGCTCGAACTGCCTGCCGCCGAAGCATGATGTTCGCCGACAGCCACTGCCACCTCAATTACAAGGGGGTGTTCGAGCAGCAGGGTGACGTGCTTGCTCGCGCGCGGTCGCGTGGGGTGGGGGCGATGCTGAACATCTCGACGCGCGAAAGCGAATGGGACGCGGTCGTGGCTACGGCCGAGCGCGAACCCGACGTCTGGGCCTCGATCGGCATCCACCCGCACGAAGCCGATCAACATCCCGACGTGGACATCGCGCGCCTCGTCGACCGGGCGGCGCACCCGCGCATCGTCGGGATCGGTGAATCCGGCCTCGACTATTACTACGATCACTCCGATCGTGCCCGCCAACAGGCCAGCTTTCGTAGCCATATCGGAGCGTGTCGCGAAACCGGGCTACCGCTGATCGTTCATACCCGCGATGCGGAAGAGGACACGCTGGCAATCCTGCGGGACGAGATGCAGCAGGGGGCCTATACGGGCGTCATCCACTGTTTCACCGCGAGCGGCGCCTTTGCCGATGCGGCGCTAGAGCTGGGGTTCTACATTTCGATTTCTGGGATCGTGACGTTCAAGAACGCTCGCGACCTGCAAGAGACGGCGGCGCGGCTGCCGATCGAACGGCTGCTGATCGAAACCGACGCCCCATTTCTGGCGCCGGTGCCGCATCGCGGCAAACAGGGCGAGCCTGCTTTCGTCGCGGACACCGCGACCTTCCTCGCTCAGCTTCGCGGCGAGCCCATCGAAGAGTTAGCGGCACGAACCGCGGATAACTTCTTTACCTTGTTCAACAAGGCGCGCGCATGAAAGTCCGCATTCTCGGCTCGGGCACGTCATCTGGCGTGCCGCGGATCGGGAACGACTGGGGCGCCTGCGATCCCAATGAACCGCGCAACCGGCGTACGCGCGTATCGTTGCTCGTGGAGCACGACGACACGCGTATCCTGATCGACACAGGCCCCGATATGCGCGAGCAATTGCTCGCAGCGGATGTCTCGACGGTCGATGCGATCCTCTGGACGCACGATCATGCCGATCATTGTCACGGCATCGACGACGTTCGACAGATTTTCCATGCTATGCGCCGGCCGGTCCCGGGATATGCCAGGACGAGCACGCTCGCCGCGCTCCGCGATCGGTTTGCCTATGTCTTCGCCGGCCGTCAGGGCTATCCGCCAACGGTGGAGAGCGCTGTGTTACCGGACAGGCTGACGATCGGTGCGATCACGATTGACGTGGTCGATCAGCCGCATGGCCATATCACCTCGGCGGGCCTACGCTTTTCTGCGGGTGGCGCGGTGGTGGGATATGCTACCGACTTTCACGAACTGACTCCGGCGATGCGCGCGCTTTACACCGGGCTCGACGTCTGGATCGTCGATGCGCTCCGCTATGCGCCGCATCCGACCCATCCGCACGTGCCGGAGGTGCTCGACTGGATCGCAGAGCTCGGGCCGAAACGGTCAGCCTTCATACACATGGACCAGAGCATGGATTACGCCACGCTGGTCCGCGATCTGCCGTCCGGCGTCGAACCCGGCTACGATGGATTAGAATTCGTCTTATGAACCTCGACTCCGGCGGCCAGGCGGTCATCTATCTGCTGCTGCTCATCCTGCCGATCTCGGCGTTGATCGCTCGAAGAGTGCCGGTATTGCGGGTCGTCCTGTCGCTGGTCAGTTGGGCGGTGATCGCAGGCTTGCTGCTGGTGGTGATCACCGAGCGCGAGCGGTTCGACCCGTATCTGCAATATGTTACGCGGCTGCTGAAACTGGACGACCAGAATGTCGTCGGCGAGGAGACCCGCATCAGAATGTCTGCCGACGGGCATTTCTGGGCGAAAGTGACGATCGATGGCGTGAACCGGCGCATGCTCGTCGATAGCGGAGCGACCCTGACGGCATTGTCGACAGAAACCGCGACGGCGGCGTCACTCGACGTGAGGGACAGCCTGATCCCGATCGTGCTCAATACGGCAAACGGACGTATCCAGGCGCGGAGCGCGACAGTGCGAGATCTGAAACTCGGCGATATCGTCGCGCGCGATTTGCCGGTGGTCGTATCGCCCGCGTTCGGCGACACCGACGTCCTCGGCATGAATTTCCTGTCGAAGCTGAAATCGTGGCGGGTGGAGGGCAACACGCTGATCCTCGTACCACACCATCACCAGAAATTTACATAATGTATATTATCAATCTTATGGTGGAAGCCCGGTATGGCGGTTGAGCGGCTGTTGGCGATCATGGCGCGCCTGCGCGATCCGCAGCATGGTTGCGAATGGGACGTGGCGCAGACCTGGGCGACGATCGCACCCTATACGATCGAAGAAGCCTATGAGGTCGCCGATGCGATCGCGCGAAACGATGCCGACGATCTGAAAGACGAACTGGGCGATCTGCTGCTGCAAGTCGTGTTCCTTGCGCGGATTGCAGAGGAAGCCGGCGCCTTCGCCTTTGCCGATGTGGTGGCCGCCATCAGCGACAAAATGGAGCGGCGCCATCCGCACATTTTCGGCGAGGCATCGGTTAGCCCCGGTTGGGAGGAATTGAAGGCCGCGGAACGGCGCGAGATGACGAAAGACGATAGCGCGCTGGCCGGCGTCGCAGCGGGCCTTCCCGCTTTGATGCGGGCCGTAAAGCTGCAAAAGCGCGCCGCCCGAACCGGGTTCGACTGGCCCGATCAGACTGGCGCCATTGCCAAGATCGTGGAGGAAATCGAGGAGGTTAAGACGGCTTCCGAAGATCAGCGTGAGGATGAGATCGGCGATCTACTGTTCGCCGTCGTCAATTGGGCGCGACACCTGGGTGTCGATCCCGAAGCCGCCTTGCGATCAGGCAACGCCAAGTTCGAGCGTCGCTTCCGAGCCATGGAAGCCGTAGGCGGCGAGGCGTTCGCCGCACTGAGCCTCGAGGACAAGGAAGCGCTCTGGCAGCAGGTAAAGCGCGGCTGAGCCCGTTCAATCAACGCTGGAGAAAGCGCTCGTAGTCCCGCTCGGCGAGCCGAACCTCGTAGCGGGTCGACAGCCCCTCGCCCTCATCTTCCTGCCCCAGCACCTCGCCATGCGCGTGCAACCACGCGGCGCCCGCACCGTCTCCAGCCGGAAGCGTGATCCAATAGCGGCGGTGGCCGGCGGTCAGCTTCGCCGCGACCTGCTCGATGAGCTGATCCACCCCTTCCCCATCCAGTGCGGACAGCGCAACGACGTCGTCGCGGCGTGCCGCCTCCACCAGCACGTCTTCATGCTGGTCCGCGTCGAGCAGATCGAGCTTGTTCCACGCCTCAAACCGCGGCGTCGTTTCAGACACGCCAATTTCGGCCAGAACGGCTTCGACGTCGGCGCGTTGCGCCTCGGTGTCCGGATGGGCGATGTCACGAACGTGGATCAGCAGATCCGCCGATACCACCTCTTCCAACGTCGCCTTGAACGCCGCGACCAGCTGCGTCGGCAGGTCCGAGACGAAGCCGACGGTGTCGGACAGGATGGCCTTGTCGATGCCGGGTAGCGAGATCTGGCGGAGCGTCGGGTCGAGCGTCGCGAACAGCAGGTTTTCCGCCATCACGTGTGCGCCGGTCAGGCGGTTGAACAGCGTCGATTTGCCGGCATTGGTATAGCCGACCAAAGCGATCACCGGCCACGGCGCGCGCTGGCGCCGTTCGCGGTGTAGTCCGCGCGTGCGGCTCACCTGTTCGAGTTCGCGCCGCAGCCGCGCCATGCGATCGCGGATCAGCCGGCGGTCGGCCTCGATCTGCGTTTCGCCGGGGCCGCCGAGGAAGCCGAAGCCACCGCGCTGCCGCTCGAGGTGGGTCCAGCTGCGGACCAGCCGGCCGGCCTGATAATCAAGGTGGGCGAGTTCGACCTGCAACCGCCCTTCGGCCGTGGCGGCACGTTCGCCGAAGATTTCGAGGATCAGGCCGGTGCGGTCGATCACCTTGGCCTCCAGCGCGGTCTCGAGGTTGCGCTGTTGCACCGGCGTCAGGCTGGCGTCGAATACGACGAGGTCTGCTTCGTCCTGCCGCACCTGCACGGCGAGCTGCTCAACCTGACCGCTGCCGATCAGTGTCGCAGGCTTGGGCTGCCGGACGCGTACCGCCACCTTGTCGGTGACGACGAGGCCGATCGCGGCGGCGAGACCAGCGGTCTCCTCCAGCCGCGCCTCGGCGTCGCGATGCGCATCGCCCTGATCAGGCAGGACGATCAGCGCGCGACCGCCACGGGCGAACTCGTCACGGTCACGGTTGAAGCCAGTGCTCATCGCTTATTCGTCCGTCTCGCCCTCATCGGCGAGGTTGAGCGCGCGCGACGGCTGGATGGTCGATACCGCGTGCTTGTAGACGAGCTGCGCCATGCCTTCACGCTGGAGCAGCATGCAGAACAGGTCGAACCCGGCGATCTGACCCTGCAGCATCACGCCGTTGATCAGGAACATCGTCACCGAATCTTCGGATTTGCGCACCGCGTTGAGGAAAATCTCCTGCAAAAGCGGCTGCTTGCGCTGCGCTTCTCCTACGGGTTCGATGATCCCGGCCAGATCCATCGGGCCCGACGGCATGATCGTGGAAATGGCGTGCTTGTAGATCAGCTGGGACTGGCCATCGCGGCGGAGCAGCACGGAGAAATTGTCGAACCAGGTCACGATACCCTGGAGCTTGACGCCCTTCACCAGGAACATGGTGACCGGGGTCTTTGAGCGGCGCAGCGAATTCAGGAACAGATCCTGCAGCGAGCCTTGCTTTTCGGCCATGAATGTGAGCCTTTTTCCGTTATTGGCGGGACGTTCGCCCGCTATCGCGCCGTTTCCCGGCGTCGGGATCGCCGCCCATGCCGGACAGCGATCCTGTATCTATGAACGAAGGCCCGTGCCGTAAAGGCGTCAATCCTCGCGCACGTCGGTAATGCCGAGCAGCTTGAGCTTGCGGTGCAGCGCCGATCGCTCCATCCCGATGAAGCTCGCGGTACGGCTGATGTTGCCCGAGAAGCGGCGGATCTGGACGCGGAGATATTCGCGTTCGAACGTCTCGCGGGCTTCGCGTAATGGCGCACCCATGATCGCGCCGCCACCGCCGCCGGCCAGATCGCCCTGATCGCCAAGGACTTCGGCGGGCAATAGGTCGAGATCGATACGGCCGATGCGATCGCCAGGCGCGAGGATGATCGTGCGCTCCACGACGTTGCGCAGCTGGCGGACGTTGCCGGGCCAATCATAGCTTTGCAGCGCGACCATCGCGTCCGGTGCGATCTCGGGAGTCGGCACGCGGCGTTCGGAGGCGTAGTGCGCCATGAAATGCTCGACGAGCGAGGGAATGTCCTCACGGCGCTCCGCCAAAGCCGGCAGCATCACCGGCACGACGTTGAGCCGGTAATAGAGATCTTCGCGGAACCGCCCCTCGGCAATCTCCTGCGTCAAATCGCGCGAGGTGGCGGACACCACGCGGACGTCGACCTTCACCGTTCGCGTGCCGCCGATGCGGCTGAAGCTCTGGTCGGTCAGCACGCGCAGGATGCGCGCCTGCGTCGCGATCGGCATGTCCGCGATTTCGTCGAGGAACAATGTGCCGCCATGCGCCTGTTCGAGCAGGCCTGGCCGGACGAGGTCCCCCCCCTCCTCCACCCCGAACAGCTCCTCCTCGACGCGCTCCGGCGTCATCCGCGCGGCGCTGACGATGACGAAGGGCGCTTCGGCGCGATTGCTCCAGCCGTGGAGCAGGCGGGCGGCAACCTCCTTGCCGACGCCTGCCGGCCCCATGATGAGCACGCGGCTGCCGGTCGCGGCGACGCGCTTCAGTGTGGCGCGCACGCCGTTGATCGCGCCCGAGCGGCCGGTAAGGTCCGTCTCGCGACCGGCCGAGACGCGCAGGCTGGCGAGTTCGCGACGCAGCCGTTCGGTCTCGGTCGCGCGGGCGACCAGCAGCAGCAGCCGCTCTGCCTCGAACGGCTTTTCGATGAAGTCGCTGGCGCCGCGGCGGATCGCGGCGACGGCGGTGTCGAGATTGCCATGGCCCGAAATGACGAGCACGGGGATCGAGGGATCGCGCCGCTTGATTTCGTCGAGCAGTTCTAGTCCGTCGAGGCGGGAGCCCTGCAGCCAGACGTCGAGCAGCACCAGCGACGGGCGTCGAGTGGCGATCGCCTCCAGCGCGGCGTCGCTGTCCGCCGCGGAGCGCGTGTCATAGCCTTCGTCCTCCAGGACGCCGGCGACCAGTTCGCGGATATCGTGTTCGTCGTCGACGACGAGGATGTCGAGCGCCATAATCTCTAATTCCGATTGCGTGTGAGTGCAGCAAGCTGGCCGGCACCGTCATGTTCGGTCACCGGTTCGGGTGGGGCTGCCCCCTGATCGAGCGCCGCGAGTGCCGCGGCATCGAATGTCATGCGCACCACGGTGCCTCCGCCGTCACGGTCGGCGAAGGTCATGGTGCCGAAATGGTCCTCGACGATCTTCTTGACGATCGCTAGGCCTAGGCCCGTGCCGCGGGCGCGGGTCGTCATATAGGGCTCGACGATCCGGTCGCGATCCGGCGGCAGGCCGACGCCCGTATCCGCGACCTCGACGACGATCGTCGTGCCATCCTCACGGATGCCCATGGTGACGGCGCCGCCGCCATCCCCCTTGCTCTCGATCGCTTCGACCGCGTTCTTGACGATATTGGTGAAGGCGCGACCGAGCTGGTGGCGATCGCAGACGAGCTGCGGGGCCGGAAAGTCGTGGTCGAGCGCAAAGCGGATGGCGGGATGCGCGACCTCGTGCAGGAACAGAGCCTGGCGGGCGATGTCGACGAGCGATTCCTCGCGGAACACCGGCTTCGGCATGCGGGCGAAGGACGAAAACTCGTCCACCATCCGCCTGAGGTCGCCGACCTGCCGGACGATCGTTTCGGTCAATCGCGCGAAGGTGGTATCTGCGGGATCGATCTTGCTGCCGTAGCGGCGTTGCAGGCGCTCGGCGGCGAGCTGGATCGGAGTGAGCGGATTCTTGATCTCATGCGCGATGCGGCGCGCGACGTCCGACCAGGCCGCGCGGCGCTGGTCGAGCAACTGCTGCGTGATATCGTCGAAGGTCAGGATGGGCCCCGCGTCGGTCCGCGCGATCCGGACCGCGAGCGTACGCGTCTCGCCGCCGCGCACGACTTGGACGATCGCCTCGCGCTGGCCACTCGCCACCAGATCGGCGAGCTCCGGCGCGATGAGAGCCAGCGGTTGTCCCACGACGCTGTCGATGCCCGTGCCGATAAGTTCGGACGCCGAATTGTTGGCGATGCGAATCGTGCCGTCTTCGCCCGAGGCGATCACGCCCGCCGATACGCCGGCCATGACGGCCTCGATCAACGCACGCCGGTTATCGAGCTGATCGTTTGCGGTGACGAGCGCGCGGTTCTGCTCCTGCAGCCGCCCGGTCATTCGGTTGAACGCATTGGCCAGTGTGCCGACCTCATCCAAGGTGCGGGGATCAGGTACGCGCGTCGACAGATCACCGTCCGCGACGCGCCGCGCCGCGCCTACAAGCTCGCCCAGGGGGCGAACGAGACGGTCGGCAATGGCGAGCGCAATCCACACCGCAAGGGCCACGATCAACAACGAAATGCCGAGCAGGGCTGAGTTGAACCGCAACTGCAACGCCCGCGAACGCGATTGCATGTCTCGGTAGTCGGCGACGAGCTTCTCGCCGCGCTTCCACTGTTCGACCACGCCGGGATCGAAGACCCGCGCCACATAAAGATAGGCGCCCTTGCC
Organism: Sphingomonas sp. S6; assembly: GCF_043498045.1. Taxonomy (NCBI): domain Bacteria; kingdom Pseudomonadati; phylum Pseudomonadota; class Alphaproteobacteria; order Sphingomonadales; family Sphingomonadaceae; genus Sphingomonas; species Sphingomonas sp. S6. Next base: position 470,006 of record NZ_JBIEOE010000001.1, on the reverse strand, counting down.
GTACTTTAACGGCATCAACAGCGCGGCCCGATCCTTAGCCTGAATAACGACGCTCGGCGTACCAGAATCGATCTTCCTGATCATGCCGGGGGTTACGACGCGGTCCAGCCGCCGTTCGTACGGATTGACGAAGGCAATCGGAACCGGATCACCTTTCACGAAGATTGCCATTTCAGACATGTTGCGCTGCTTCAGCTGAAAGACGAGCGCCTTCGCAAACGTTTCACTATTGATTGGATATTCTCGAAAATAACCCGCAAGGTCTACGCGCATGGCGCTCGCTTCAGCAGCAATACGATCCAGTTCTTGATAATAGTTAATCTGCAGAAGTGCGGTCGAATTCTCCAACATCCCACGAGCGCGGTCCGAATACCAAAACTCGACGCCGTACTGGAACAGCAGTGACGCAAAGATATTTACCAGCACTAGCGGGACGGCTGCGACAAGCGAAAACAACGCGACCAATTGTACATGCAACTGCCCGTTGCCGCCAATCTGGGACTGCACTGCGCGCCGTCTCGCGATCCGCCGCCCGATCAGCATCATCAACGTCGTGCCGGACACCAGATTGGCGACAAGCAGCAAGGCGACCAACGGCGGTGAAATCACGCGCGTGTCGGATGCCCCCCCCGTCAGCACGAAATAGGTCGCTACCGCGATCGCCAACGCGAGCGCCAGTACCAGCCCTTCGACCGCGGGCGTGATCCGCCGGCGGCGAACCGGTAGCATATCGTTCAAATCGGGCGTGGGGGCCGCGTGCATTCGTCCCTCCGTACAACGCGGATTGTTGCACGGAAACCACATAATTGCCGGTTGCGGTGGTTTGGGGCCACAGTGCGATCAAGCGCGGCGGTCAGCCGCTACAGCTCAATCGTCGCCCTTCGCGCTGATCCCCAGCGTATCCAATCGCTTGCGCAGCGTATTGCGATTGAGCCCCAGGGCGCGCGCCGCGCGTAACTGGTTGCCGCCGTGGCGGGCCAGCATCGCCTCGATCAAGGGGCGTTCCACCTCCCCGATGACGCGATCGTATAAGGTGCCATCGTCCAGGGCACCGGGACGCTCGCGGGCGATCCGTTCGATCAGGTGGCGCACAGCCTCGGCGATCCCCGCGTCGGGCAAATCCACTTGTGCACCCGGCACACCAATCATGTCGCGGATCGTCGCCGGATCGATCAGCTCATCCCGCGCCAGCACCGCGAGACGCCGCATCAGGTTTTCGAGTTCCCGGACGTTGCCCGGCCAATCATATGCGGCGAGCGCGGCTTCTGCCTCCGGCTGCAGCTGGCGACGGGGCAGGCCCTCGGCGGCAGCGCTGTCGAGGAAGTGGCGGGCGAGCAACGGAATGTCCTGTCGCCGGTCACGCAGCGCGGGCAGCACGATCGGGACGACGTTGAGGCGATAGAACAGGTCTTCGCGAAATTGGCCCGAGGCGACCTGCTGCGTGAGGTCGCGATTGGTGGCAGCCACGACGCGCACATCGGCCCGCATCGTCCGAGCGCCGCCGACAGTGGTGAACTCGCCCGACTGGAGCACCCGAAGCAGACGCGTCTGGGCGTCCATCGGCATGTCGCCGATTTCGTCGAGGAACAGCGTGCCGCCCGCGGCCTGTTCAAAGCGGCCGGCGTTACGCTGACCCGCGCCGGTGAAAGCGCCGCGTTCGTGACCGAACAATTCCGCCTCGATCAGCTCGCGCGGAATCGCGGCCATGTTGATGGCGACGAACGGCGCGCCCCGGCGTCGCCCGAGATCGTGGATTGCGCGCGCGACCAACTCCTTGCCCGTGCCCGATTCGCCGGAGATCAGCACGGTAAGATCCGTCGCGACGACGCGGGCGATGACCCGGTAGACGTCCTGCATTGCCGGCGACCGACCGATCAGGGGTAACGCGGGGTCCTCCCCCTCCCCTTGTGGCGGCATCGCCGCGTGGCGGACCAGCGCACCGGCGACGGCGCGGGTCAGATCGTCGAGATCGAAAGGCTTGGGGAGATACTCGTACGCGCCGACCTCGTTCGCACGCACTGCCGTCGTCAGCGTATTTTGCGCCGACAGGATGATGATCGGCAGGTCGGGGTGGCGGGCATTGACCTCTGCCACATGAACGATGCCGTCGCCGTCGGGCAGCACGACGTCGCTAATCAGAACATCCGGCAGCCGCTGCGCCAAAGCGCGGTCGGCCTGCGACAGGGTCTCCGCCGTCTGAACGTCGTGTCCGGCGCGGCGTAGCGCCTGGGCGACGACGGTGCGGATTGCAGCGTCGTCGTCGACGACCAGAACGCGGCTCACTGGGCGGCCCGTGGCAGCAGGAGGCGGAGGGTCGTCATCTCGGGCAATCCTTCACGGGCATATTGAACGATCCCGCCCATGTCGCGCATCAGCTTGTCGACCAGCGCGAGGCCAAGCCCCTGCCCCTCCGGCCGGCCAGAGATGAACGGATCGAAGAGATATTCGGAGATGTCGGCGGGGGCGCCGGGACCGTTGTCGGTCACGCAGATCTCGATCGGCAAGGGCACGCGCGGGCCTCCCGGCGTCGCCGCCACCGACATGCCGTGGCGATAGGCGGTGGTAATGACGATGCGTGGATCGGCGACGGTGCGCGTCGCTTCCGCAGCATTCTTCAGCAGGTTGATCAAAATCTGGAGCAGGGCATCGCGATTGATCGCAGCATGCGGCAGCGAGGGATCGAACCGCTCCTCCATCGACACGCCGCGGGCAAAGCCGGCGAGCGCCAGCCGGCGGGCGTGCCCGATGAGCGGATAGATATTCTCCGACTGGATCGGCAGCGGGCGTGTGTCGCTGAAATCCTGCATACGGTCGATCAGCGCAGCGATGCGGTCGACCTCCGTCACGATCAACGTGGTCAGTTCGCCGGCATCGAGCAACTGCGCGGCGCCGCGGATACCGGACAGCGGGTTCTTGATCTCGTGCGCTAGCATCGCCGCGGCGCCACTCGCTGCCCGTGCACTAGCTCCGCGTCCGCCCAGCTGGCCGACGCTGCGCGTACCGGCAACGCTGTGCAGCGTGATGACGCGCCAACCGGGATAATCGGCGAGCTGCGCCTCGGAAAAGTCGACACGGATTTTGGGGCCGTGCGGCGTCGCGATCTCAGTGTCGTAGACCGCATAGCCGTGCCCCCCCTGCCGGTCGCCAGCCGGAGGGCGTGGCAGAATCGCGGACAGCGACTGCCCGCGCATGACCCGTTCGGACAAATTGAGCAGCAGCTCTGCCTGCGCGTTCCCGTGCTGGATACGGTCTTCACGATCGATCACGAGCACGGCGACGGGCAGCGCCGCGAACAGTTCGGCAAAGCCCGGACGATCGGTCACGCGCGTATCAGGCGGCTTGGCGGACGGCTGCGGAAGGCTGATCGCGGTATGGCGCGTAGAAATCGGCGAGCATCGCCTTCACCCGTGCCGCGCTCGGCTCCTGGTTCACCGCGTTACGGAACTCGGCCGATCCGGTGAGCCCCTTGGTGTACCAACCGATGTGTTTGCGCGCCATGTTGACGCCGGTCATCTCGCCATAATGGTCGAGCATGGCATCGTAATGCTCGACGATGACGCGATATTGTTCGTCGAGCGACGGGTCGGGAAGCCGTTCGCCGGTCGCGAAATAGTGCATCACCTGCCCGAGTATCCACGGCCGCCCATAGGCGCCACGGCCGATCATGACGCCATCGGCGCCGGACTGATCGATGGCGTCCACCGCATCGTCGATCGTGCAGATGTCGCCGTTGGCGATCACCGGCAGGTCGATCGCGTCCTTGACCGAACGAATGAAGCGCCAGTCGGCTGATCCCTTGTACATTTGATTGCGGGTGCGCCCGTGGACGGTGATGAGCTTCACCCCCAGGTCCTGCGCGATCCTGGACAGTTCGGGCGCGTTGAGGCTGTCGTGGCACCAGCCCATGCGCATCTTTAGTGTCACCGGAGCCTTTACCGCCTTTACCACGGCATCGATCAGGGCAGCGGCGAGTTTGAGGTCGCGCATCAGCGCCGATCCTGCGTCGCCGTTGGTCACCTTGCGGACCGGGCAGCCCATGTTGATGTCGATGATTGCCGCACCGCGATCTTCGGCGAGCTTCGCCGCCTCGCCCATTTCGTACGGGGTGCACCCGACGAGCTGCATCGACACCGGCTCTTCCGACAGGTGCCACGCGGCCTTCTGGAGCGACTGCCGCGTCTCGCGGATCGCCGCCTGGCTCGCGATCATTTCGGTGACGTTGAGACCGGAGCCGTAGCGCCGCACGAGCGTGCGGAACGGCATGTCGGTAACGCCGGTCATGGGCGCCAGCACGACGGGCTGCTCGATCCGGATGGGACCGATCTGAATGGGCGTGAGATGGGCCATGGATCTGCCTGAAAAACGGGCAGCTCTTACCGTCCTATGCCCGCTCTGGCAAGCATTGCGGGTCTGCGCTAGGCGGCAGCGATGATGCAAGAGCAACGGACGGTCGCGCTGATCGTGGCGGCGGGCAGTGGTTCGCGCGCCGGCGGAGCCATCCCGAAACAATATGCCCGCGTGGGTGGCAAGGCATTGCTGGCCCACGCCTATGACGCCTTTGCCAGCCACCCGGCGGTGGACGAGGTGGTGGTGGTGATTGCCGAGGGGGCGGAGTCGCTGGCGGCCGCCGCGCTCGGGCCGGTGCGCATGGTCGTCGGTGGGGCGACGCGGCGCGAGTCGGTCGCGCGCGGGCTCGCTGTGCTCGAGGCCGACAGGGTGCTGGTCCACGATGCCGCACGGCCGTTCGTGCCGGCGCAGGTCATCGACCGGATATTGACCGCACTCGACACCCACGAGGGAGCGATCCCCGGACTCGCGGTTGCAGACACACTGATACGCGACGGCTCGGTCGTCCCGCGCGACGGACTGTTCCGCGTCCAAACGCCGCAGGGCTTTCGCCTGTCTGCGCTACGCGACGCTCATGCCGGCTGGCCGGCCGATGAAGAGGCCACCGACGATGCGCAGATGGTGCAGCGGCTTGGCGGGAGCATCGCTTTGGTGCAGGGCGATGCGATGCTCGACAAAGTGACGCATCCGCAGGACTTCGCCGCGGCCGAAGCCCAGATCGCCTGGGAAACGCGGAGCGCCTCAGGCTTCGACGTCCACCGGCTCGAAGCGGGCGAGGAATTGTGGCTGGGCGGCGTGCTCATCCCGCACGACAAGGGTTTGTCAGGGCATAGCGATGCCGATGTCGGGCTGCATGCGCTGACCGATGCGTTGCTGGGCACGATCGCCGCGGGCGACATCGGCACGCACTTTCCGCCGAGCGACCCGCAGTGGAAGGGCGCCGATTCCGCGCAATTCCTGCAGCATGCCGCCACACTGATCGCCGACAAGGGGGGCCGAATCGACTTCGTCGATTTGACGCTGATCTGCGAGGCCCCCAAGATCGGGCCGCACCGCGAGGCCATGCGCACGCGGATCGGCGCGCTGCTCGGGCTGTCGGAAGACAGGGTCAGCATCAAGGCGACGACGACGGAGCGGCTGGGCTTTACCGGCCGCGGTGAAGGCATCGCTGCGCAGGCGGTGGCAACCGTGAGCCTGCCGCGATGAAGACCGCGCTGCTCGCCATCACAGCGCTGCTCGCGGCCGCGCCCGCCGAAGCGCAAAGCCGCTGCATCACCACGCCCGAGGCGGAGGCGATGACGCTGGTCGCCTTGCCCGATATCATTCAGCAGACCGGCATCGTGTGTTCGACTCGATTGCCCGCAACGAGCCTCATCCGGCAGACGGACAGCGACTTCTTGGCGCGCTATCAGTCCGCCGCGGATCGGGCTTGGCCCAACGCCCGTGCCGCGATCGTCAAATTGTCCGATCCGATGATCGATTCGCTGCTGCAATCCGAATTCGCCCGCCCGCTGTTGACGGCAGCGCTGGCGCCGTTGCTCGTCGGCCGGATCAATCCCGCCGATTGCGGTACGATCGATCGCTTCGTGACGCAGCTCGCGCCCCTCCCCCCGCAGAATACCGCAGGAGTCATCGTGACGACTTTGCGCTACTTCAAGGCGGAAAAGGCGAAGGGCAAGGCTATCAATGTGCCTGACCTGCCGCTGTGTCCGGAGGCGCGATAATGGACAGCCTGCTCCCCGCCGAACTGATCGATGCCGCACGGCGGGTCGTGGAGGCGAACCGCGCCGCCGGACGGACCGTGGCGTTGGCCGAAAGCTGCACCGGCGGCCTCGTCGCGGCGGCGCTGACCGAAATTCCGGGCTCGTCCGATGTTTTCGGCGCCGGCTTCGTGACGTATTCAAACGAAGCCAAGATGCGGCTTTTGAAGGTCAATTCCGACGTGCTCGAAACATTTGGCGCGGTGTCGATCGCCGTCGCCTGGAGCATGGCGCAGGGCGCGCTCGCCAATAGCGATGCGGATGTCGCGGTAGCGATCACCGGCATCGCAGGTCCCGGTGGCGGGTCGGAAAAGAAGCCCGTCGGTACGGTCGTCTTCGCCCGCGCGGAACGGGGCGGCGACCCCGCCGACGTCCATGCCGACCGCAAGCAGTTCGGCGACCTGGGACGCGGCGGGATCCGCCTTCAGGCGGCGTTGGTCGCGCTGGAGCTGCTGCTGCCGTAAAGAACGCGGGCGCGATCTTCGAACGCGCCGATCATCTTCCTGAGCGCGACGCCGAAGACCTGCCCCGCCATCATCTCGAACATCCGGTTCTTAAACTGGAAGTCGACGCTGAAATCGACCGCGCAGCCGCCCTCCTCCGGTCGGAAGCGCCAATCGTTGTGAAGGTACTTCAGCGGCCCGTCGATATATTCGACGTGGATGCTGCCCGGGCGCTGCTTCTCGACCTTCGACGTGAACGTCTCGCGCAGGCCCTTGAAGCCGACGATCATGTCGGCGAGCGTCGCGGTATCGCTGTCCTGGCGCACGCGCATCGCACTGACCCAGGGCAGAAATTCCGGATAGCGCTTCACGTCGGCGACCATGTCGAACATCTGCTCGGGCGAATACGGCAGGTGCCGCGTTTCCGAATGTTTAGGCATGGACGGCGAGCTTGGCCTCACGCGCGGCACGCATCCTCGCGAAATCGTCGCCGGCGTGGTAGCTGGAGCGGGTCAGCGGCGAGGATGCGACGAGCAAGAAGCCCTTGGCACGTGCGATCGCGGCATAGCTGTCGAACGCCTTGGGCGTGACGAACTCTGCGACCTTAGCGTGGCGAGGCGTCGGCTGGAGATACTGGCCCATGGTGAGGAAATCGATATCGGCCGAGCGCATGTCGTCCATCACCTGATGCACCTCGAGCCGTTCCTCGCCCAGCCCGAGCATGACGCCGGACTTGGTGAAGATCGACGGGTCGAGCTTCTTGACGCTCTCCAGCAGGCGGATCGACGCATAATAGCGGGCGCCAGGTCGGATCGTCGGATACAGGCGCGGCACGGTTTCGAGATTGTGGTTGTAGACGTCCGGCCGTGCGGCGACGATCGCCTCGACCGCCGCTTCGTGCTTGTTGCGGAAATCGGGCGTCAGGATTTCGATCGTCGTCTTGGGGTTCGCGCGGCGGATCGCCTCGATCACCTTCACGAACTGTTTGGCACCGCCATCGGGCAGATCGTCGCGGTCGACCGAGGTGACGACGATGTGTTCCAAGCCCATTTGCGCAGCCGCATCGGCGACGTTGTTCGGCTCCATCGGGTCGACCGCGCGCGGCATGCCGGTCTTTACGTTGCAGAAGGCGCAGGCGCGCGTGCAGGTGTCGCCGAGGATCATGACGGTCGCATGCTTCTTCGACCAGCATTCGCCGATGTTCGGGCAGGCCGCCTCTTCACAGACGGTCGTCAGGCTCTTGGACCGCATCAACTCGCGTGTCGCGGCGAAGCCGGCGCTGGTCGGCGCTTTCACGCGGATCCAGTCGGGCTTGCGCTGGCGTTCGGGGCGGGCCACCGGAGTCATCTCGTTCATCCGGGCGAGATAGCGATGTCGAGCGAATGGAACAACCGTCGCTCGATTGTGACGTTGCTTTGCTGGCGCGCCGGGAAGGGCACCAGTCGGCCCTGAACGCGTTATCCCCGCCGAACCGGACCTAGACCATAACGGAGGCACAATGACCGACTTTTCCGACATGATTGGTGGCTATCATCGGTTTCGCGACACCGGCTGGTCGGAACAGCGCGACCGCTGGGACGAACTGAAGGACGGCCAGAGCCCGAAGGTGATGGTGATCGCCTGTTCGGACAGCCGCGTCGATCCGTCGCAAATCTTCGACACCTCCCCCGGCGAAATCTTCGTCGTCCGCAACGTCGCCAATCTGGTGCCGCCCTATGAAGTCGGCGGCGGCTATCACGGCGTGTCGGCGGCGCTGGAGTTTGCGGTGACGCAGCTCGAAGTTCCCGAGGTGCTCGTGATGGGCCACGCATCGTGCGGCGGTTGCAAGGCGGCACTGACCCATGGGTTCGAGGATGCCAAGGCCGGCGAGGGCAAGTTCATTTCCGACTGGGTCGGAATGCTCGACGCCGCCCGCGAGCGGGTGATCGCGAAGCATGGCGACGGCCCGGATGCATCGCGCGAGATGGAGCATGAGGCGGTGCGCGTCAGCCTGAACAACCTGCGCACCTTCCCCTTCGTGGCGAAGCGCGAGGCGCAGGGCACGCTGAAACTGCGCGGCGCCTATTTCGCGATCGCGGACGGCGTGCTGCACGTGATGGACGACGACGGCGTGTTCGCGCCAGCCTGATGATAGATTAGCCCTCTCCCGACAGGATCGGGAGGGGGCTTATAGCGGACGCGCGTAGATCACGTCATCGCACAGGGCGCTGCCGACGCGATATTGGCGCTGTCCGACGACGTCGAAGCCCTGACGTTCGTAAAACGCGCGCGCCCGTGCATTGCGGCCCAATACGCCGAGCAGCAGGCGCGTTCGCCCCATCGCTAGGGCATCAGTGATCGCCTGATGCATGAGGGCATGGCCCAAGCCGGTACCTTGGGCGCCGGGCAGCGTGTAAATGCGCCTGAGCTCGATATCGCCGCTGTCGGTGTCGACGGGCAGATTGGGCGTGGTCAGGACGCTATAGCCGACAGGAGCAGCGCCAGTCCGGTGTTCGGCGAGGGTGACGACGCTGTCAGGATCGCCGACCCATGCGGCGAAGGTCGTCGGCGCGCTGTTCTTCGCGACGTGCGCGACGATGTCCGCGCCATCGAGGATGCCGGCGAAGGTCGTCAGAAAGCTGGCGCAGGCGACCAAAGCGACCGCGGGCGCATCCTCGACGGACGCACGCCGCAGCCGCCAGTCGGTCATCAGCCGACGATCTCTTCAGGCTTGAAGAAATAGGCGATCTCGATTTCGGCGTTCTCGTCCGAATCCGAACCGTGGACCGTGTTGGCCTCGATCGACTCGGCGAGCTCCTTGCGGATCGTGCCGGCCTCGGCGTTCGCCGGGTTGGTTGCGCCCATGATGTCGCGGTTACGCTGCATCGCGTTCTCGCCCTCGAGAACCTGAACGACAACCGGACCCGAGATCATGAACTCGACCAGGTCGTTGAAGAAAGGGCGCTCCTTGTGAACGGCGTAAAAGCCTTCTGCCTGCTCGCGGGTCATGTGGATACGCTTCGACGCGACGACGCGCAGACCTGCGTCCTCCAGCATCTTGGTCACCGCGCCGGTCAGGTTGCGGCGGGTGGCATCGGGCTTGATGATCGAAAAGGTACGGGTCGCGGCCATGATGGTCACGGGCTCCTGTGATTTGGGAGGGGTTTGAAAGTGGCGCCGCCCTAGTCGGGGGGCGGCGGCTTTGCAACCGCTTCGGGTTTAGGCCGCCTGTTCCCAGCGACCGGTATCGGACTGTTTCCAATAGCGCCGCTCCACGCCGTCGCGCCCACCCAGTGCCCTCCACGCCTCACGCGCGGCAACGATGTGCTCGTCCTCGAAGAAGTGGAAGGCGCGATCAAAGGCCAGGGCTTCATCGCGCCACTGGCCATCGACCAGCGCGACGTGGCGGGCCTGGTTGGTCGGGGTGACCGTAGGTGCAACCAGTACCGGTTGTACGCTGTCGTCCCCTGCCCCCGCCTGTGCGTGCGGCAGGAAGCTGTCGGGGCGGTACGTCCACAGCAGGCGGTCGAGGTCGGCGCGTTGCTCGTCACGCGCGGTGACGATCAGCAGGCGCGCGCCGCTTTCCACCACCTTCGCCGCGATCTGCGGCAGCGCGCGGTCCAGCGGCGTCGCGGTGAGATGGTAGAAGTCGACCTGCATGCCGGGGGGTGTAGCCTGCCGGCCGGCATGGCTCCACCCCCGCAGCGCTGCAGCTTATCCTTCGAAATGCTCCGCAACGAGGCGGTCGAGCAGCTTTACGCCATAGCCCGTCGCGCCCTTGTCATAGGTCGCGGCGGCCTTATCGCTCCACACCATGCCGGCGATGTCGAGGTGTGCCCACTGTACGCCCTCATCGACAAAACGCTGGATGAACTGCGCCGCGGTGATCGAACCGGCGCCCCGCGGTCCGACGTTCTTCATGTCGGCGATCGGGGAATCGATCAGCTTATTGTACGTGTCCGACAGCGGGAAACGCCACAATTTGTCGCCGGTCGCGGTGCCGGCGGCGAGCAACTTGTCGGCGAGGCCGTCGTCGTTGGAGAACAGGCCGCCATATTCGTTGCCCAGGCTGACGATCATCGCGCCGGTCAGCGTGGCGAGATCGATGATGGTCATCGGCCGGAACGTCTTCTGCGTCCAGGTGATCGCATCGCAGAGCACCAGCCGCCCTTCGGCATCGGTGTTCAGGATTTCGATCGTCTGGCCGGACATGGAGGTCACGACGTCACCGGGACGCTGTGCGTTGCCATCAGGCATGTTCTCGACGAGGCCCATAACGCCGACGACGTTGACCTTCGCCTTGCGACCGGCGAGCGCCTTCATCGTGCCCGCGACCGCGCCTGCGCCGCCCATGTCCCACTTCATGTCTTCCATGCCCGCGCCTGGCTTCAGCGAGATGCCGCCCGTGTCGAAGGTCACGCCCTTGCCGACCAGCGCGAGGGTGGGATCGCCCTCGCCCGCTCCGTTCCACTTCAGCGCTAGAATGCGCGCATCGCGCACCGACCCCTGGCTGACGCCGAGCAAGGCGCCCATGCCATGTTCGCGCATCTCATCCTCGCCGAGGACGATGATCTCGAGGCCAAGCCCCTCGACCGATTCGCGAACTTGTTCGACGAAGGTTTCAGGGTAGAGAATGTTGGGGGGCGCGGCGACGAGGTTCCGGGTGAGTTCCAGACCCTGCGTCACGGCGTCCTGCGCGGCCCATGCGGCATCGGTGCCGTCGGGTGCCCCGGCGATCGTCAGCGTGGTCAGACTGACCTTCTGCTTGTCGGTGAGCTTGGTGCGATAGTGATCGTAGCGCCACGCGCGCTGGGCGGCGGCGGCGGCGAAGCGCGCCGCGGCCTGCGGGGTGACGTCCACCCCACTCAGGTCGACGACCAAATCGGTCGCGCCCGACGTGAGCAACCGCGCGACCAGCGCGCCGCCGGCCTTGCTCCAGCCGGCTTCGTCGCCGGACCCGACGCCGACCAGCAGCAGCTGCGTGGCCTTGCCGTCGTCCGCGACGAACAACTCGACGATGGCACCCGCCTCACCGTCGAACCGGGCCGCCCTGGCCGCGGCATCGGCGACAGCCTGATGGCCTTCGTCCAATCCGCCCCATTGCGCGCGACCGGCAGCATCCTTGTCGATAGGAAGCGCCAGAATGGCGGGCGCGCTGGGCGCAGTGGAGGTGAAGGCGATCTGCATCTTTCGACTTTCCGGCAACGACTGTGACAGATGCCCGATCTAGGATCGCGGACGGTGAAGCACAACGATTGCAGGTGCGCATCAGGGGTGCGATAGGCGGCAGACGTGCGGCGTCGATCAGGGCGAGGCCGCCATGTACGAAAAAGGGTGCCGGGATCATCGTGTTGCGTTTCGACCTACTGGCCGGCTGTGCGCTCGCCGCGACCCTGATCGCCGGATCGGCGCATGCGCAGGATCTGCAAAGCCGACCCGTCGCGCCGCCATCCTCCAGCGATCCGGCTCTGTCTGCGCCCGCGGCCAAGCCCAATGACTCCGAGCAGGTGCAGTTCAGTGCCGGCAGCCTGGAATATGATACGAATACCGACATCGTCACCGCACTGACCGACGTCCGCATGTTCCGGCAGGGCGATCGCCTGCGCGCCGACAAGGTCGTGTGGAACCGCAAGACCGGGCGCGTCGTCGCCACGGGCAATATCGCGGTCACCAACCCCGAAGGCGACGTCGCCTACGGCGATTCGATCGAGCTGACCGATTCGATGAAGGACGGCGTCGTCGAAAACATGCTCGTCGTGCTGGAACAGGGCGGGCGCATGGCGGCCGAGCGCGGGCAGCGCTACGCCGACGGCACGCTCCAGCTCGACAAGGCGGCCTATACGCCCTGCACGGTGACCAATCCGCAGGGCTGCCCTAAGGAACCGTCGTGGAAGATCACGGCGATCCGCATCACCTACCGTCCGGATCGCGAACGCGTGTATTTCGGTGGCGGTCAGTTTCATCTGTTCGGCCTGCCAGCGCTTCCCCTGCCCGCCTTCTCCCTGCCGATCGGTGGCGGGGCAGAGAGTGGCCTGCTCGCGCCCGACTTCCAGCTCGACCGCGTCAACGGCCTCGAACTAGTGGCGCCGTATTATTTCCGGCTGGCGCCCAACAAGGGGCTGACGCTGACGCCGCACGTCTTCTCGGCCGTCTTGCCGATGATGGAGGCGCAATATGAGGCGCTGGGCACCAACGGCGCCTTCCGCATCACGGCCTATGGCACCGAAAGCCGGCGTAGCGACGATCTCGTGACGATTACCCCGACCGATACCGAGCGGGCCTTGCGCGGCTATATCGATGGCGTCGCCCGCTATCAGCTGTCACCCTATTGGAGCGTCAGCGGTTCGGTGCGCCTGGCGAGCGACCGCACCTTCCTGCGCCGCTACAACATCTCACGCGATGACCGGCTGCGCACGACGGCGTCGCTGGAGCGGATCGACCCCAATACCTATTTCGCGCTGACCGGCTGGTACGTGCAATCGATGCGCGTCAACGATCCGCAGGGGACGCAGCCGATCGCGCTGCCCGAACTCGATTTTCGCAAGCGGATGGACCTTGCCGGTGGGCGTTTGCAGCTGCAGGCCAACACGCTCGCCCTCACCCGAACCGCCGGGCAGGATACGCAACGCGCGTTCGTCGCGGGCCAATGGGACCTTCGCCGCCTGACCAATTGGGGCCAGGAAGTGACGCTCACCGGCTATGCCCGGCTCGACGCATACAACACGCAGGATACGCAGCTGACCAGCGTCGCGAGCTATCGCGGACTGGATGGGTTCCAGACCCGCGCGATCGGCGCAGTGGCGGTGGATGTGAAGTGGCCGTTCGTCGGTAGCTTCCTGGGCGGGACGCAGCGCCTGACGCCGCGGGTGCAGATCGTCGGCGCGCCGCGGATCGCGAACCTTGCCGTCCCCAACGAGGATGCGCGGGCCGTCGACCTCGAGGATTCGAACCTGTTCGCGCTAAACCGCTTCGCCGGGTACGACCGGTTCGAGGACAGCAGCCGGGCCACGTACGGCGCGGAATGGTCGGTCGCGCTGCCCGGCGCGACACTAGATGCGGTGATCGGCCAGAGCTATCGCCTGTCGGAACGGCCAACCATCCTGCCGAGCGGTACGGGTCTGTCGGATCGCTTTTCCGACATCGTCGGCCGCACGACGCTCCGCATCCGCGATTTCGTATCGATCACGCATCGTTACCGCCTCGACAAGGACGGGCTTGCCGTGCGCCGCAACGAGGTGGATGCGACGATCGGGTCGCGCTCCACCTATGTCATGGCGGGCTATCTGAGGCTAAACCGCAATATCTTTCCCGAGATCGAGGATTTGCAGGACCGCGAGGAATTGCGCCTTGCCGGCCGCGTCCAATTCGCGCGTTTCTGGTCGGCGTTCGGATCGACCGTCATCGATCTGACCGACCGCAACGAAGACCCCTTGTCGCTGTCCGATGGATTCGATCCGATCCGCCACCGTATCGGCGTGCAATATGAGGACGATTGCATCCGGCTGGGTGCGACCTGGCGCCGCGATTATCAGGATACGGGCGACGCTCGCTCGGGCAACAGCTTCCTGTTGACGCTGGCATTGACCAACCTCGGCCGCTAAGCCGAAGTTCAGCTGCGACGGGGCAAGACGGGCCGCAAGGCCGTGCTGCGGCGCGCCCGCGCTTTTTGGGGTAACGGAACGACGTGACGCACAACATTCGACGCAATCTCCGCGGCAAGGCCGTGCGCCTGCTCGGCTGGTCCGCGCTGGCCGCTTTCAGCACCGGCGCGATCGCGCAGACGGTCGCCGACCAGCAAGTGCCCGACACGAACCTGAACATCCCCGCAAACCTGCAGATCTTCGGCAAGCTCGACCCCAACGTCCGCAAGCCGACCGCGATCGTCAACGACACGGTGATCACCGGCACCGACGTCGACCAGCGCCTGGCGCTCACCGTCTTCAACAATGGCGGCCGCACGCCGCCGCCCGACCAGATCGACGAGTTCAAGCTCCAGATCCTGCGCCAGCTGATCGACGAGACGCTGGAAATCCAGGAGGCGAAAAGCGCCGAAATCACCGTGACGCAGGTCGAGCTCGACCAGAGCGAGGCGGGCCTCGCCAAGCGTTTCAACATGACCGTGCCGCAGCTGCGCGTCGCGTTGCGCAAGGCGGGATCGTCGGAACGCTCGCTGCGCCGCGCAATCGAGGGTGAACTGGCTTGGAGCCGTTACCTGCGCCGCAAGATCGAGCCGTTCGTCAACGTCGGCGACGAAGAAGTGTCGGCGATCCAGAAGCGGATCGAGGCATCGCGTGGCACCGAGGAATATAACCTCAAGGAAATCTACCTGAGCGCCAATGACGCGAATCGTGCGCAGGTGTTCGCCAAGGCCAAGCAGATCATCGGCGAAATCCAGAAGGCGCAGCAGCCCTTCGAACTCTTCGCGCGCAACTATTCCGAAGCCTCGACGCGCGGTGTCGGTGGCGATCTCGGCTGGATCCGCCTCGTCACGCTGCCGCAGCCTCTCGCCGAGGCGACGCAGCAGATGCAGGTCGGCCAGATCGCAGGTCCGATCGAGACGCCGGGCGGCTTCTCGATCCTGTACCTCACCGACAAGCGGACGATCGGTGCGGCCGATCCGCGCGATGCGAAGCTGAGCCTGAAGCAGCTGACCGTCGCCTTCCCGGCGGGCACGACGCAGGCACAGGCCTCGGCGCGCGCAGCGACCTTCGCCAAGACGGTCCAGTCGATCCAGGGCTGCGGTACGGTCGAGAAGATTGCCGCCGGCATCGGCGCCGAAGTGGTCGACAACGATTCGATCCGCATCCGCGACCTGCCCGCGCCGCTTCAGGAAATCCTGCTGAAGATGCAGGTTGGCCAGGCGACCCCACCGTTCGGTTCGCCGACCGAAGGCGTGCGCGCACTGGTGCTGTGCGGTCGTGACGATCCGCAGGCCTCGTCGGTGCCGGGCGCCGCGCAAATTCAGGGCCAGCTGGAACAGCAGCGCGTCAACTTACGCGCGCAAAGCAAGCTGCGCGACCTGCGTCGTGACGCGGTCATCGAGTATCGCTGATATGACGAGCGGGGCGGCGCTGGCGATTGCGATGGGCGACCCCGCGGGGGTCGGCCCGGAGATTATCGCCAAGAGCTGGGTGGTGCGCACGCTGCGCAGCCTGCCGCCCTTTGCGATGGTCGGCGATGCCGGTGCCGTCGCACGTGTGTGGGATGGCCCGATCGAGGTGATCGACGACATCGCCGCGGCGCCCGTCGTGTTCGATCGGGCGCTTCCGGTCCTGGCGACTGAGCCCGCTGGAGACGTGGTACCGGGCACGGCCACGATTCCCGGCGCGCGGGCCGCGCTGAGCGCGTTGGAATACGCGATCGCTCTGGCCCAACGTGGCGCCGCGAGGGCGTTGGTCACCGGGCCAGTTTCCAAGGCGCAACTTTACGGCATCGGCTTCAATCAGCCGGGGCAAACAGAGTTCGTCGCAGAACGCTGCGGCGTCGCAGCCGAGGATGCGGTGATGATGTTGGCGGGGCCGTCGCTGCGCGTCGTGCCGCTGACCGCCCATGTGCCGCTAGCGGCAGTGCCGTCTTTATTGTCGATCGATCTGCTCGTGACGAAGGCGCGTACGACCGCGACCGCCCTGCGGCGCGACTTCGGCATTGCGGCACCGCGCTTGGCCTTCGCTGGCGTCAATCCGCACGCGGGCGAGAGCGGGACGATCGGACGCGAGGAAATCGACATTCTGGAGCCTGCGATCGCCCAGCTCCGCGCCGAAGGCATCGACGCCAAGGGGCCGTTCGCGGCGGACACGCTGTTCCATGCCCGCGCGCGTAAACACTATGATGCGGCCCTGTGCTGCTACCACGATCAGGCGCTGGTGCCGATCAAGACGCTTCATTTCGACGAAGGCGTCAACATGACGCTGGGCCTGCCGATCGTGCGGACCTCGCCCGATCATGGCACCGCGTTCAATCTGGCGGGCAGCGACCGGGCGCATCCCGGCGCGATGATCGCGGCGATCGCGATGGCGGGACAGGCGGCGGACCGGCGCGCTCGGGCATGAGCGATGCGGCAGCAACCGGTGCGCCTGCGCCGGCCCTTCCCCCCTTGCGCGACGTCATCGCCCGGCACGGCTTGAGCGCCAGTAAGGCGCTGGGGCAGAATTTCCTGTTCGATGGGCAGTTGCTCGCCCGCATTGCGGCAGTGCCAGGCTCTTTGGCCGGTGCCGAGGTGCTGGAAGTCGGGCCCGGTCCTGGCGGCCTGACGCGGGCACTGCTGGCGGCGGGGGCGCAGGTGACCGCAATCGAGCGCGATCGACGCTGTATTCCCGCGCTCGCCGAACTCAGTGAAGCCTATCCGGGCAAGCTGCGCGTCATCGAAGGCGACGCGCTGGAGGTCGACGCGCCGACGTTGTTCGCGGGGCGGCCGCACATCGTCTCGAACCTTCCCTATAATGTCGGCACCGCGCTGCTCATCGGCTGGCTGACCAGCGACTGGCAGCCGTGGTGGCAATCATGCACGCTGATGTTTCAGAAGGAGGTCGCGGACCGGATCGTCGCCGACGCCGGGGACGATGCCTATGGCCGGCTCGCGGTGCTGAGCCAGTGGCGCTCGACCGCGCGGATCGCGATGCCGGTGCATCGCTCCGCCTTCACGCCGCCGCCGAAGGTGATGTCCGCCGTCGTCCATATCGTGCCCGGCGAAGCGCCTGACGGCGTCGATGTGCGTGTGCTGGAACGGGTAACGGCGGCGGCCTTTGGCCAGCGACGCAAGATGCTGCGCCAGAGCCTGAAGGGCGTGCCGGGCGCGCTCACCGCGCTCGAGCGGCTCGGTCTGGACGCCACCCGGCGGGCGGAAACGGTGAGCGTCGCGGAGTTCGTTGCTATTGCCCGCGAGGTTGGTGTCGGCGCTTAAGGCTTGGCGGTCGCGGGCTTCGCGTCGTTCTGTGCCGTCGTCACCGGCGGGCCCTTGGCGATCACCGCGGCGAGTTCGTTGGCCTCCGGGCAGGCACCCTTGCAGAGCGTGCGGATCTTGGCGAGGTTGCCCTTCGCCACCGCCACGGCGCCCTTCATCACCAGCGCCTCGCCCTGTCCGCGCAAGGCGGCGACATCGTTGGGCTCGAGTGTCAGCGCCTCGCGATACAGGCGGATCGCCTTGCCAGGCAGCCCACGCGTTTCGGCAACCTGCGCCAGCGTGATGAACGCCTGACGGTTGCGAGGATCGACCGCGAGGGCGGTTTCGAGCAGGTCCGTCGCCTGGTCGAGGTTGCCCGCGGCTTTGGCGGAGCGTCCTTCGCTGAGCAATTGCAGCGACCGCGCGTCGATCTGGTCGTCGGGACGCTGGCCGCTAAGCGAGGTGGAGACGCAGACTAGGGTCAGCGCAGCGGCAAGGGCGACGGACATAACGCGCATGAAGGTCTCCACGGGGGGCACGCCCCGAGGACTAGCAGGCGCGGATCAGCCGCGCGACAAAAAATCCGTCGGTGCCATGGCTTGCCGGATCAAGTCGCAGGCCGGCGCCGCGTGGGTTCCCCGCGGGTAGGTCGAGCGGTTCCGCGCGCCAGTCGGAATGATGCGCGAGGAAAGCCTCGACCTGCCCTGCCCCTTCGGCGTCGAGCAGCGAGCAGACGATATACACCAAGGCCCCGCCCGGTCGGACGAGTCCTGCCCCAACCTCCAGCACATGACGCTGCTGCTCGGCGAAACGGGCGAGGCGGTCGGCGGTGAGCCGCCACCGCGCCTCGGGGTTGCGGCGCCACGTACCCGTGCCCGAACAGGGCGCATCGATCAGCACGGTGTCGGCCGTGCCTTCCCAATCGGTCAGCGCCGCCGCCTCGCGCTTCGGATCGAGCAGGCGCGTTTCGACGACCGTCACGCCGGCCTTTTCGGCACGTGGCATCAGACGGGACAGTCGCGCCCGGTCGATATCGGTGGCGAGGATATGCCCCTCGTTACGCATCGCTGCAGCGAGCGCCAGCGTCTTGCCCCCCCCACCGGCGCACAGGTCGACGATGCGCTCGCCGGGCTGAGCACGAGCGGCGAGGCTCACGATCTGGCTGCCGGCATCCTGTACCTCGATCTGCCCGGCATAGCCGTCGACATTGGTGCCGGTTGGCAGGCGGAGCGCATCGGGCACGCCGGGGATCGGTTCGCCACCCAATGCCTGGGCGATCGACGCCGGGTCGGCCAGCAGGCGATTGACGCGCACGTCCAACGGCGCACGGTCGATGAGGGCTGCCTGTTGATCAGGCGAGACGCGGGACGCGGACAAGGCTTCCGCGAGCCATGATGGCATGACACCGTTGGCCGCCATCTGTTCGTCCGCGGCGATCGGTGCCGGTCCGTGCGCCGAGCCGTCGAAGGTTGCGGCGACTGCGGAGTCGCTCGCCGCCACCGACAGCATGGCGGCGCGGCCGGATGCCGGTACGTCCCCTGCCCGCCGGATCGCGGCATAGACGAGGTCACGCACCGCGCGCCGGTCCTTCGATCCGGCGTAGCGGCGCGTCGCGAAATAGCGCGCGATCAACGTGTCTGCCGCCGCGCCGCCGCTGCGCGCGGCGTCGATCACCGCATCGAGCAATTCGATCGCGGCCTGGGTGCGGGCGGCGGGCGTCACTTAACGGGTCGGATAATTGGGCGCTTCGCGCGTGATCGTCACGTCGTGGACGTGGCTTTCCTTTAGGCCCGCGCCGGTGATCTGGACGAACTGCGCACGCGTCTGGAGGTCAGGGATCGTCGCCGATCCGGTATAGCCCATGGCCGCCTTGATGCCGCCGACCAGCTGGTGGATCACGTCCTTCGCTGGCCCCTTATACGCGACCTGTCCCTCGATGCCCTCTGGCACCAGCTTCATCTGATCCTTGATGTCGCCCTGAAAATAGCGATCGGCCGAGCCGCGGCCCATCGCGCCGACCGATCCCATGCCGCGATACGACTTGTAGGCGCGGCCCTGGTACAGGAAGGTCTCGCCCGGTGCTTCCTCCGTGCCCGCAAGCAACGAGCCGACCATGCAGGTCGAGGCGCCCGCAGCGAGCGCCTTGGCAAGATCGCCCGAGGTGCGCAGGCCGCCGTCCGCAATCACCGGCACGCCCGCCTTCGCGGCGCCCTCCGCGCAATCCATGACGGCGGTGAGCTGCGGCACGCCGACACCGGCGACGACGCGCGTCGTGCAGATCGAGCCTGGGCCGATGCCGACCTTGATCCCATCCGCGCCCGCATCGATCAGCGCGCGTGTCGCTTCGCCGGTCGCGACGTTGCCGGCGACGACCTGCACCGAATTGCTGAGCTTCTTCACCCGCTCGACCGCGCGCGCCACGTCGCGGTTGTGGCCGTGCGCGGTGTCGATGACGATCAGGTCGCATTCGGCGTCGACTAGCGCCTCGGTCCGCTCGAAGCCCTTGTCGCCGACCGTCGTCGCGGAGGCGACGCGGAGGCGACCGGCGGCATCCTTCGTCGCCGATGGATAGGTAACCGCCTTTTCGATGTCCTTCACCGTGATCAGACCGACGCAGCGATAGGCATCGTCGACGACCAGCAGCTTCTCGATCCGGCGCTGGTGGAGCAGCCGGCGTGCCTCTTCCTGCCCGACGTCGGTGGTGACCGTGGCGAGGTTCTCATGGGTCATCAATTCGGCGACCGGCTGTTTCGGATTGCCGGCGAAGCGCACGTCGCGGTTGGTCAGGATGCCGACGAGCTTGCCATCGCGCTCGACGACCGGGATGCCGCTGATCCGGTGGTGCGCCATCAGCGCCTGCGCTTCGGCAAGCGTCGCGGTGGGCGCGATGGTGATCGGGTTGACGACCATGCCCGATTCGAAGCGCTTGACCTGCCGCACTGCGGCGACCTGTTCCTCGATCGACAGATTGCGGTGGAGCACGCCGATCCCGCCCAATTGCGCCATGACGATCGCCATGTCGGCCTCGGTCACGGTATCCATGGCTGAAGAAAGAATCGGGATGTTAAGCGCGATGCCGCGCGTCAGCTGCGTGCGCGTATCCGCGGTGCTCGGCAGGATGTCCGACTCGCCCGGTACGAGCAATACGTCGTCGAAGGTGAGACCGAGCCGGATATCCAAGGTGCCATGTCCTCGCGGGAGGGGAGTAAGTGGCGGGCCATGTAACCGCAGTGCAGCAGAAGCGCTAGAGGGCCGTGCATGACTGGCGGACTGTGCTATCGTCGCAGGACAGCGCGGGGCAGATTCGCGCGGCAAGGGGATACGACACCGATGGCCATAACGATCGCAGCCTTCGCCCTCGTCCTGGTGCTCTTCTACCTGATGACGAGCATCAAGATCGTCCGCCAAGGCTACCAATATACGATCGAACATTTCGGCCGTTACACGACCACGGCGAGCCCGGGCTTCAACTTCTACCCCGCCTTCTTCTACCGGGTCGGTCGGAAGATGAACATGATGGAGCAGGTGATCGACATTCCGGGTCAGGAAATCATCACCAAGGACAATGCGATCATCTCGACCGACGGCGTCGTCTTCTTTCAGGTGCTCGACGCGGCCAAGGCCGCCTATGAGGTTTCGAATCTCTATACCGCGCTGCTGCAGCTGACGACGACCAACCTGCGCACCGTGATGGGATCGATGGACCTGGACGAGACGCTGTCGAAGCGCGACGAAATCAACGCGCGACTGTTGTCGGTCGTCGATCATGCGACGGTACCCTGGGGGGTCAAGATCACCCGCGTCGAGATCAAGGACATCCGTCCGCCGGCCGATATCGTCACCGCCATGGGCCGGCAGATGAAGGCCGAGCGCGAGAAGCGCGCCAATATCCTAGAGGCCGAGGGCACGCGCGCATCGGAAATCCTAAGGGCGGAAGGCCAGAAGCAGGCGCGGATCCTGGAAGCGGAGGGACGGCGCGAATCGGCCTATCGCGATTCCGAAGCCCGCGAACGCGCGGCGGAGGCGGAGGCGAAAGCGACGCGCGTCGTGTCGGAGGCGATCGAGCAGGGCGGGACGCAGGCGATCAACTATTTTGTCGCGCAGAAATATGTCGAGGCAGTCGGCAAGTTCGCCACCAGCCCTAACGCCAAAACGATCCTGTTCCCAGTGGAAGCGACGCAGCTGATCGGCACGCTGGGCGGCATCGGCGAGCTGGCAAAGGATGCGCTGGCGAAGGCCCCTGCCGCCGCCCCGGCCAAGCCCGAACCAAAGCGCGGGCCGTTCGAGTTGCCGCAGGCGTGACGCTCGACACGATCGGCGGGGCCGGCGGTGCGTGGCTGATCGCCGCGCTGGCGCTCGGCATTGCGGAACTGCTGATCCCTGGCGTGTTCGCCATCTTTCTGGCGGCAGCCGCGGCGGTCGTGGGCGCGGTCGTGCTGGTGGTGCCGGATCTGCCGCTGCCCGCGCAGATCGCCGCCTTCGCCGTCTGGAGCGTCATCGCGGTGCTGGTCGGACGGCGCTGGTATCGCGACTTCCCCGTGTCGAGCAGCGACCCCAAGCTGAACGATCGGGCGGCGCGTATGATCGGCGAAGTCGTATTGGTCGACGTCGCGATCGGCGAGGCCGGCGGCCGGGTGCGAATCGGCGATGGCAGCTGGCCGGCGAGAGGAGCGCATGCGGCAGTGGGGGAGCGCGTCCGCATCGTTGCGGTCGACGGCGGCATGGTTACCGTCGAAGCGGCGGGCGACTGATCGACGTTCGCCGGGCCATTCGTCGCATCCATCCCGATCGGCCCTGTCGGATCACGCGGGAACTGCTATATCTACAGGCGTGACGCAGAGCATTCCGCATCAGTTTCCGGTTCCGATCGATCCGGCCGACATCGACTTCATGGGGCACGTCAACAACGCAAGTTATCTGAAGTGGGTGCAGGACGCCGTCGTCAGCCATTGGCAGAAGCTCGCGCCCGCCGATGCGGTCGCCGCTCACCTGTGGGTCGCACTGAAGCACGAGATCACCTATCGCAAGCCGACCTTCCTCGGCGACGACGTGATCGCGACGGTATTGCTGGAAAAGGTACAGGGCGCACGCGCCTTCTACGACACCGTCATCCGCCGCGGTGAAGAAGTGGTCGCAGAGGTGAAATCGAGCTGGTGCTGCCTCGATGCGGAAACGCTCCGGCCCGCGCGACTGGCACGCGATATCGTCGAGCGCTTCTTCCAGCTCGGCGAAGGGCCCCTGCCCGCGACGGGTCTGGTCGAACGCCGCTAACGATGGCTCAGGCGATCGTCGCCTCGCAAGCGTAACCACCCCATAGCGGCCGGGCATCGGCCTGTCGGTTGGCTTGCGTCGCGAGGCGCGTAACCTCTTCCGTCAGGTCGGCGCGCGGCGTCACGTCGAAATGGCGCAGCCAGGCAAGAAACGCTGTACGCCACCAGGCGGGCCAGCCGACCTGCGTGCCGAAGTCCATCACCGCGAGCCGCCCGTTCGCTGCCGTTACCGCCAGCCCTTGCTGCAATGCGGCGCGCCATGGCGGGATCATCGACAGCGTATAGCTGAATACGACCCGGTCGAAGCGCGCGAGGCCGAACAGCGCGACGGGATCGAAGTCCGCGGCATCGGCCTGCGCCAGCGTGATCCGACCGGACAGACCCGCCGCCGCAACCTTGGCACGCGCGGTCGTGAGCATCGCGGCCGAGATATCGAGGCCGTAGAAGCGCGCGTCCGGCCACGCCCGCGCCGCCCGGATCAGATTGCGTCCCGTTCCGCAGCCAACCTCCAGCACGGTGGCACCCGGCTGAAGGTCCAAGCGATCGATCATCCGATCGCGCCCGAACAGATAATATTTGCGCGTCAGATCATAGATGTGGCGCTGGCCGGCGTAGATGCGGTCCATCCGCGCGGCGTGATCCACCTTACGCGTCCTGCAGGATGTAGAGGTGGACGCCACCATAGATCGCCGATCGATCTTGCGCGGTGAAGGCTTTCGATGCCTCGGCCTGATACGCCCAGCGCGACAGGGCGGCATCGGGGATGCGGCCGGGGATGATGTCCGCCTCGCCGGCGGTGCGGAACAGAATGCGGGCGCCGGAGCGCGCCGTTCGGGTGATCTGCGTCCACAGCGCGGACAATTGCTCGTCCGTCATCCAGTCCTGCGCGTCGAGCAGAATGTAGCGGTCACGCGAGGCGTCGGGGAGGCTCGCGAGATGCTCGGTCAGATTGGCGTGGGCGAGCGTGATGCGGCCGACGCGGTCGACGATGGCGTCGTAATGCTCGGCCTGCAGATAGGGCGGCAGCGGCGCGGAGGGGCCTTCGCCATATCGGCGGCCGAAGGCCTGCCAGGCGAAGTAATTATCCTTGAGGTCGAAGCCACAGGCGAGTTTTTCGAGGCGCTGGCGCAGGACGCCGGCCATACGCTCCTCGCCGGCCAGCGCATCGAACTGGGCCGGGGGAATGCCGAGGCCGAACAGCGATGCCGGCTGATCGGTCAGCCACTTGACGAAGCGCCGGTCGAAGACCGGCGCAAATTTGTGATCGAAGATCGCACGCTGTTCCTCGATCGATCGCGCGTCGAGCAGCAGGCGCGGGTCGACACCATTGAGCTTGGCGAGCAGATGCGCCGCACCGATGAACCGGCCCAGCAGGCCGCGTTTGTGGACGCCGTGCGCGAAGCCGCCGATGCGGCGTCGGCCGATCAGGTCGCGGCCTTCCCAATAGCGGCGCGTCGGCTCATCGATATGCGGGCGGATGTAGCGCTGATAGGCATCGAGATTGTCGCCGCTGGCGGCGTGGCCGAAGAACCGCAAGAAGCTCGCGTGATCCGGCAGGTGCCGGGCCGCAGCGAGCTTCAAAGTGCCAAGCGCGATATGCGCGGTGTTGAGGTCGACGGCAGTGATCGCCGCCGGATTCGCGGTCAGGTACGACAGCGCGTTGCAGCCGCCCGATGCGATGGTGACGACGTGGCAATCCGGCGTGATCGCCAGCGCCGCCATATCGACGACCGGGTCTTCCCAGATCTGCGCATAGACGAGGCCGCGAAACGCCCAGGTGAAGGCGCGCTCCAGCAGGCCTTGTTTGGAAAGATGGCCGTGCCGCTGCATCGCTGCGGCCACGGCCTTCTGCGTGTTACCCGTCATCTGCCCACCCCTCGGCTGTCCGTCGAGCGGCGCCATGCGCGCGGATTGTGACGCGCCGGGGAAAGTCCTGCGATGATCGCGTGACAGCGCCGCGAGCCCCTCCAGACTCGCGGCGTCGGTTCTCGTCAGGCGGCTTCGGTCGCCTTCACCCGCGGCGCGGACTGACGGACGCCTTCATCGACATGGTCGGCAAATTGCGCAAAATTCTCGACGAACAGGTCGACCAGACGCGCTGCGGTCGCGTCATAGGCGTCCTTGTCCGCCCAGGTGCTGCGCGGGTCGAGGATTGCGGCATCGACGCCCGGCACCGCGACCGGTACCTGGAAACCAAAATTGGGATCGGTGCGGAACTCCGCGTCCTTCAGGCTGCCGTCGAGCGCGGCGTTGAGCAGCGCCCGCGTCGCCTTGATCGGCATGCGATTACCGACGCCATATTTACCACCGGTCCAGCCGGTGTTGACCAGCCAGCAGTCGACACCGCCCTTGGCGATGCGTTCCTTGAGCAGATTGCCGTACACGGACGGATGACGCGGCATGAACGGCGCGCCGAAGCAGGTCGAGAAGGTTGCGTCGGGCTCGGTCACGCCGATCTCGGTCCCCGCCACGCGAGCGGTATAGCCCGACAGGAAGTGGTACATCGCCTGATCGGGCGTCAGCTTCGCGATCGGCGGCAGTACACCATAGGCGTCCGCCGTCAGCATCACGATATTCTTCGGCACGCCTCCCATATTCTCTTTGGAGGCGTTGGGGATGAAATCGATTGGATAGGCGCCGCGGCTGTTTTCGGCGAGGCTGTTGTCGTCGAGGTCGAGCTGCCGCGTGACGGGATCCATCACGACGTTTTCCAGCACGGTGCCGAAGCGCTTGGTGGTCGCGAAGATTTCCGGCTCGGCATCGGCCGACAGACGGATCATCTTGGCGTAGCAGCCGCCCTCGAAATTGAAGACCGCGGTGTCCGACCAGCCATGTTCGTCATCGCCGATCAGCGTGCGGCTGGCATCGGCGCTCAGCGTCGTCTTGCCGGTACCCGAAAGGCCGAAGAAGACGGCGGTCGAACCATCCGCGCCCATATTCGCCGAGCAGTGCATCGGCATCACGCCGGTCGTCGGCAACAGATAGTTGAGCAGGCCGAACACGCTCTTCTTCATTTCGCCGGCATAACGCGTGCCGCCGATCAGGATCAGCTTCTCGGTAAAGTTGACCGCAATCACCGTCTCGCTGCGCGTGCCGTGACGCGCCGGGTCGGCGCGGAAGGTCGGCAGGTCGATGATCGTGTATTCGGGCTGGAAGTCGCGCAGCTCGCGCTCTTCGGGGCGGACCAGCATCGTCCGGATGAACAGATTGTGCCAGGCGAGTTCGTTGATGACGCGCACGCGCACTCGGTTTTCGGGCTGCGATCCGCCGTACAGATCCTGGACGAACAGATGTTCCTTGCTGCCCAGCTCTGTCAGGAAGTCCGCCTTCAGCGCGGCGAAATGCTCCGGCGCCATTGCCTTGTTCGACTTGCCCCACCAGACCGTACCGTCAGTTTCGGCATCGCGAACGATAAACTTGTCCTGCGCGGACCGGCCGGTATGCGCGCCGGTTTCGACGACCAATGGTCCGTCGGCGCTGAGCTTGCCCTCGCCGCGCGCGACGGCGGCTTCGACCAATCGCGCCGTCACCAAGTTCCAGTGCAGGTCGGCCCGCGTTTCGATACCCTGTGCAGCAAGACCCGCGTGCGGAATGCGCTCGTTCACAATCATCCTCCCATGACTCGCCACGGCCTGCACATCCTGGGGAGGGCTGTGCGCACGCCGCTGATATCCCATCATATAGGATACAGCGTTTAACACGTCAAACACTTGACGCAGGGGCAGGTGTTGAGCCGCGGCGCGCTTTGCCCTACGCCACCCTACATGGATCGAAGGCGCCCCAGAGCATGACCGCGACGATCGCGCTGGTCGACGACGACCGCAATATCCTGACGTCCGTCTCCATCGCGCTCCAGACGGAGGGGTTCCTGACCCGTGTCTATTCGGATGGCGAAACGGCGTTGAAGGCACTGACCGACAACCCGCCTGACCTTGCCATCTTCGACATCAAGATGCCGCGGATGGATGGCCTCGAGCTACTTCGGCGATTGCGCGAGAAGAGCCAGATTCCGGTCATCTTCCTGACCAGCAAGGACGACGAGCTGGACGAGGCACTGGGCCTGGCGATGGGCGCGGACGATTATATCGCCAAGCCTTTCAGTCAGCGCCTGCTGATCGCCCGCATCCGTGCGATCCTGCGCCGGACCGAGGCGGTGGCGAGCCCCGCCGAGGAGGGCGAAACGACTGCTGCGGCCCCGCTCGTCCGCGGGCGCCTGTCGATGGACCCGGCGCGGCATCGCACCACTTGGGACGATGCGCCGGTCACGCTGACCGTCACCGAATTCCTGATCCTCGAAACGCTCGCGCAGCGCCCGGGGATCGTCAAGACGCGCAACCAGTTGATGGATGCCGCCTATCAGGACGACATCTACGTCGACGACCGGACGATCGACAGCCACATCAAGCGGCTGCGGCGCAAGTTCCGACAGGTCGATCCCGAATTCGACGCCATCGAGACGCTGTATGGCGCCGGCTACCGCTTCTCCGAAGAGTGAAAGCGGCGGCAGCGACCGGCGACGCGAGGCGAGCGACCTCGCGCTCCGCTGGTCGGGCCAGATCTCGCTCACTCGCCGCATCCTGGCGGTCAACATCTTCGCGTTGCTGCTGCTGGCGGGCGGGTTCTTCTACCTCGATTCGTACCGCAGCCGGCTGCTCGATGCGCGGGTGGCGCAATATGTTCGCGAAGGGCGGCTGATCGCCGAATCGCTGGCGATGGTGGGGCCGGAGCAGCGGGATGACCTCATTACGCGACTGGCGCGAGACACCGGCGCTCGGCTGCGTATCTTCGACGATGGCGGGCGGACGATCGCCGACAGTCGCGACCTCGGCGTCCGCAACGCCGTGCTGCTCGACCCGGACAAGCAGGCATGGAACCAGAGCGTCGCCCGCTTCCTCGATGCGGCCATCGATACGATCGTCGGCGCTGTCCGCCCGCCCTTGTATCGCGAGCGCGGGGACGGACGCGAATGGCCGAACGTTTCGATTGCGGCAGCGCAGAGCAAGGTGTCGGGCAGCATCTGGCGGGCGCCGGATCGTACTCCCGTCATCACTGTCGCGGCGCCGCTGCCGGGCAAACGCGTGGTCATGAGCACGATCAACGCGCGCGACATCACGCAGACGGTGCGGATCGAACGGTTCCGGCTGAGCATCGTGCTGCTCGTCGTGACGCTCGTTTCGGTGCTGCTGTCGCTGTTTCTGGCGCGCACCATCGTCCGGCCGCTGCGACGGCTGGCGCGGGCGGCGGTGCGGGTGCGGCTGGGGCGTGCCCGCGAGGTCGTGGTGCCGCGTCTGCCCTCGCGCCGCGACGAGATTGGCAGCCTTGCTCGGGCCCTGTCCGACATGAGCCTTGCGCTCCGGGCGCGGATCGATGCGACGGAGGCGTTTGCGGCCGACGTGACGCATGAGATGAAGAACCCCCTTGCCTCGCTGCGGTCGGCCGTCGAGGGGCTAGGACGAGTGAAGGACCCGGAGTTGCAAGCTCGGCTGCTCGGTATCGTGCGCGACGACGTGCATCGGCTCGACCGGCTGATCACCGACATTTCAGAGGCATCGCGCCTCGATGCGCAGCTCAGCCGCGCGCATTTCGAACCGATCGATGTCGCCGCGATGATCCGCGCGCTCGTCGCCCAGCGCATCGAGCGCGTGGTGGAGCGCGGCATCCGGCTGCGGGTCGACGATGATGGCCTGCCATTGGTCGTGCTCGGCGAGGGCGCGCGGTTGGAACGGGTGTTCGAAAACCTGATCGAGAATGCGTTATCCTTCTCCCCGGACGGCGGCGTCGTCGCCATTGCCGCGGCATGCAGTGACGAAGACGTCGTCGTCCGGGTCGAAGACGAGGGCCCTGGCGTACCCGAAGAAGCGCGCGAGGCGATCTTCCGGCGCTTCCAATCGATCCGGCCGGAAAGCGAGGCATTCGGCCAGCACAGCGGCCTGGGTCTCGCCATTGCGCGAACCATCGTCGAGGCGCATCAGGGCAGCATCATCGTCGAATCGCGCGAAGACCGGCTGGCGGGCGCGCGCTTCGTCGTGCGCTTGCCGATCGCAGGCGCGCCATCTGCGGCGGACTGAGCATCATGACCATCCTTTCATCGGAAATGCTGCACGCGACCAGCGTCGCGATCGACGGGCATGTCGTGCTGATCCAGGGCGTGTCCGGCACCGGCAAGTCCGATCTGGCGCTGCGCCTGATCGATCGCGGGGCGGTGCTGGTCAGCGACGATCGCACGCTCGTGGTACGGCAGGGAACCACGCTGCGCGCGCGGGCGCCGGAGACGATCCGCGGCCGGATCGAGGTGCGGGGCCTCGGCATCGTCAGCATGGCGCAGGTGGATGACCTGCCGGTCGCATTGATCGTGCATCTGGGCGGTGAGGCGCAGCGCATGCCTGAGCGGCGAGAACGGTTGCTTGCGGGGATCGCCGTACGCGAGCTTGCGTTCGACGCGCATCACGCCTCAACCCCGCTCAAGATCGAATGGGCGGTCCGCCAACCTGGGGCGACGCCCGCGTGACACGCCCTCCCTTCTCCGCCCGCTTTGCAGGGACGTATTGATGACCAAGGACATTCTGCTCGTCACCGGCCTGTCGGGTGCGGGCAAGTCGACCGTGTTGAAGACGCTGGAAGACTTGGGCTGGGAGGTGGTCGACAATCTGCCGCTCGCCCTGCTCGATCGACTGCTGGAAGCGCCGCTGGCACAGGGTGCTGCGGATGGCACGCAGCCGCTGGCGTTGGGCATCGGTGCGCGCACGCGCGACTTCGACCCGAAGCGGATCATCGAGCGCATCCGCGCGCTACGCGAAGGCCATGGGCTCGACGTCGGCATGCTGTTCCTCGATTGCGCGGGGGCCGAGCTCGAGCGGCGCTATTCGGAGACGCGGCGGCGCCATCCGCTGGCACCGGATCGGCCGGCGAGCGATGGCATCGCGCGCGAGCGCGAGCTGCTGGCGCCGCTGCGCGAATGGGCGAATCGGCTGATCGATACGACCGACCTCAGCGCCAACATGCTCGCGCAAAAGGTACGGTCGACCTTCGCCGTGTCGGGCAGCGACGCGCCGGTGCTGTCGATCCAGTCGTTCGGTTTCGCCCGCGGCATCCCGCGCAACGCCGATCTGGTGTTCGACATGCGCTTCCTGCGCAATCCGCACTGGGACTCCGTGCTGCGACCGGGTACCGGCCTAGACGCCGACGTTTCCGCTTATGTCGCCGCAGACCCCGCCTATCCCGCCGCGATGGAGCAGATCGGCAGCCTGCTCGAACTGCTGATTCCGCGCTATCGCGCTGAGGGGAAAGCCTATGTCAGCGTCGCGATCGGCTGCACCGGCGGCCGGCACCGATCGGTCCATGTGGCGGAACATCTCGCTCGACGGTTGCGCGACGCGGGTTTTTCGCCCACCATCACGCATCGCGACCTGGGGGCCGCACCGCAGGACTCGCTCGAGGGGCCGCCGGCCAGCAAATGAGTAACGTAACCGATATGATTGGCCTGGTTCTGGTGACGCACGGACGGCTCGCCGAAGAGTTCGTGACCGCCATGGTGCATGTCGTGGGGCCGCAGGAGCGGATCGCCACCATCTCGATCGGCCCCGACGACGACATGGAAGAGCGCCGCGCGGACATCGCCGCGGCAATCGCCGCCGTCGATACGGGGCGCGGCGTCATCGTGTTGACCGACTTGTTTGGCGGAACGCCGTCCAACCTCGCCATCTCGCTGATGACGCGCGGGCATGTCGAGGTGATTGCGGGGATGAACTTGCCGATGCTGATCCGGCTGGGGTCTGCGCGCAAATCGATGAAAGTTGTCGAAGCGGTGGCTGCGGCGCGCGAGGCGGGACGCAAATATATCTCGGTCGCATCCGAGGTGCTGGGCGAGGCGGCGGCATGAGCGCCGGGATCGAGCGGACCGTCCTGATCACCAACAAGCGCGGTCTACACGCGCGTGCCAGCGCCAAGTTCGTGACCCTCGCCTCCAGCCAGCCGGTCGAGGTGCAGGTGCGCAAGGATGACGGCGCCGTCACCGGCACGTCGATCATGGGACTGATGATGCTGGGCGCCGCCAAGGGCGATTCGATCACGATCAGCGCTGCCGGCGACGGCGCGGAGGCGGCGGTGAGCGCCTTGTGCGAGCTGGTCGAGGCGAAGTTCGGCGAAGACTGAGCGCGCCGACCCGTACGGGTCGGTGGTTTGACTTGAACGCGCCGCGCGGAGCAGCGCCGGCCGTGTGCGTCGTTTTGGCCTTGCGCCATCCCTTGGCTGGCGCGAAGGCACGACGCACGATGCCCCGAGAGATTACCGCCTTTTCCAACCCGCTGGTCAAATATGCCCGCGAGCTGCGCGACAAAAAGCATCGTCGCGGCGCGCGGCAGTTCATGGCCGAGGGATTGCGCATCCTGACCGAAGCGCGCGAGACGGGCCGCCTGCCCCGCATCCTGTTCTACGCCGCGGCGAATGCCGATCATCCGTTGGTCCATGCCCTGTCGATCGACGTCGAGATGGCGGGCGGCGAGTCGATCCAGACGACTCCCGACATCCTGTCCAAGCTGTCGGGCAAGGATAACCCGCAGGCGGTCGTCGGCGTATTCGACGAATTCGATCGCACGCTTGCCGATCTCGACCGCAACAGTGCCGGCATCTGGCTAGTCGCCGAGCGACTGCGCGATCCGGGCAATCTCGGCACGATCTTGCGCACTGCCGATGCGGTGGGAGCCGGCGGACTGATCCTGATCGGCGAGTGCGTCGATCCCTTCTCGGTCGAAGCCGTTCGCGCGAGCATGGGGGCGTTGTTCACCGTACCCGTCGTGCGGAGCGGTTGGGAGGACTTCCTCGGCTGGCTGCGCCAGGGGCCGGGGCAGCTGGTGGGGCTGAGCCTCGACACCACCCACGACTATCGGGGTGCGACCTACGCAGCGCCGACGTTCCTGCTGACGGGCAATGAGGCGCAGGGGATGCCGGCGGATTATGCCGGGGCATGCGACCTGCTGGTCAAGATTCCGATGCTGGGCAAGGCGGACAGCCTGAACGCCGCTGTGGCGACGGCGGTGATGGCCTATGAGGTTCTGGCACAGCAGAGCCAGTAGTCGCCGCATTTCCCGGCAACATAGACAACATCAACACCTTGGCGGAAACGATCGGGGCTGATCGTTTCGGTTGCTGTACCCATGCTGCCCGCAAAGGGGCCGCAGGTAACAGCAAGCCATCTATCCGCCGATCATACCGCTGATGCGCACCGCGCCGCCGTCGTTGAAGACCCGGCCGGATACCATGCCAGTAATCCGAGCGCGGGCACCCTCTTCGACATAGACGTCGCCAGCGACCATGCCGCTGATGCGGACGTCGCAGCCGGGACGAATGACGACATCGCCCGCGACCATGCCGGCGATGCGGCCGTCCTGATCCATCACGATATCGCCGGGGTGCATGCCCTTCATAGCGGCCTCGCTCATTCGGCCGCGTCGGGTAGGCGCAGCACGTCGTCTCCATAGCGCGCCAGAGCCTCGACCGGTTCCGCGACGCCGATCTCGCGTGCCCCGGGTTCGATGTTGAGGTCGCGGAACTTGCGTGCGGACACCAGAGCACGGCTCTCAAAGCTGGAGACGAAGCTGTTGTAATTGTTCACCGCCGTGGTGAGGCCGCTGCCGACCTTCCGTAGATCCTCACCGGCCTTGGCGAGACGGTCGTACAACTCCTTGCCCAGTGCGCCGATCGCCCGGGCTTCGCTGGCGAGCTTTTCCTGACGCCAGACCGCCGCGACGGTGCGGGCGATGGCGATGAGGTTCGTAGGGGTGGCGAGCAGGACCTTCTTGTCGAAGGCATAATCCCATAGCCCCGCGTCATGCTCCAGCGCGGCGGAGAGGAAGTGTTCGCCGGGGACGAACATCACGACATATTCGGGTGTGTCGTCGAATTGCGACCAATAGGCCTTGGCGCTGAGGCCGTTGATATGTGCGCGCATCGAGGCGGCGTGAGCGGTGAGGCCGATATGGCGTTCGTTCTCGTCGACCGCACCGAACGCGTCCTGATAGGCGTTGAGCGACACCTTGGCGTCGATGATCAGCGACTTGCCGCCGGGCACGCGGACGATCGCGTCGGGGCGCAGGCGCCCGCCCTCCCCGTCCGCGACGCTGACCTCCATCGCGAAATCGGTGTGCTCGGCGAGGCCGCACGTCTCGAGCACGTTGCGCAGCTGCTGTTCGCCCCAGCGGCCGCGGGCCTTGGGCGCGTTGCGCAGCGCGTTGACGAGCTTGGCAGCTTCGCCCGAAACGCGCTCCTGGCCGAGGCGCATCTGTTCGATCTGGCCCTTGAGATCGCCGAAGGCGTCGCGGCGTTCGGCCTCGACCTTGGCGACACCCTCTTCATAGCGCGCCAGGCGGTCGTTGACCGGCTGGAGCAGCGACTTGAGGTTGCTGCCGGCGAGCTCTTCGGACTGGCGGAAGCGTGCTTCGGCGCGGTCGAGGAACGCCTTTTGCGCGTCGGTCAACGCCTTGTTGGCGAGATCGTTGAACTGCGTCGCCATCAACTCCTTTGCTTCGCGCATGTCGGCGAGGCGGGCTTCGAACGCCTCGCTCTGCGCCTGCATCGCGGCGAGATCGGCGCGGGCGGCATCGCGATCGGCGCGGATCGTGGCGAGTTCGCGGCGGAGCAGGTCGGCAGCGGCGAGGCTCTGGTCGATCTGCGCGCGGAGATCGATCAGGCGCACCTCGGCCGCCTCGACCTGCGCACCCGCGGCGGCGAGATCGGCGCGCGCCGCATCGCGGTCGCTGCGAACGGCGAGGAGTTCGGTGCGCAGCGCGTCGGCGGTGGCGATCCGGTCGTCGACCTGGGCGCGCAGGCCAGCGAGTTCTCGCATCGCGTCGTTGCGTTCGCGCTCCACCGCGTCGCGCGTCCGGGCGACGAGCTCAGCGTCGGCGACCTTGCTCTGCGCGACCGCCAGATCGGCGGCGAGCCGGCCGCTGCGACGGGCCGCCAGCAGCCAACCAATCAGCAGGCCGGCGGCAAGCGCGAGAATGGCAACGACAAGCAACTGATCCACGAACGTCCCTTCGAAAGGTCACAAAAGTCACGCCGAAGAGGGTGTTTTTCCGTGACGATCCCTTGGCCTATGCCGGGAACATAGATCGAACGAAGCGTGTAGGACAGCCCCTTTTTCAATCCGACCGGCTGAGAGGTTGGACACGCGCGACCGGGCGGCTACGATAGCGCTCACAAGAAGCAGGGGAGAATGTCGTGGGCAGTGGTTGGCTGGGTGTCATGGGCGCCGCAGTGCTGGTGTCGGGCGCGGTGCCCGCCGCGGCACAGGTCAGCGCCGCCGGCGATCCCTTTACAAGCGACCCGACCGGGATCGTCGCCGATCCCTGCCCTGCCCATCCCAAGGTTAGCTGGACCGAGCAGCAGCTGCACAATCTGACCCGCGATTTCGGGCAGCTATGCCGCTATCGTGCCGCAAATGCCGCGCTGACGGAACGCCCGCGGGTCGTGTTCGCCGGGGATTCGATCACGGACAATTGGATCAATTTCGATCCCGCCTTTTTCACCAACGGCGTAATCGATCGCGGCATCGGCGGGCAGACGACGCCGCAGCTGCTGGTCCGCTTTCGCCAGGACGTAATCGATCTGCACCCGCAGGCCGTCCACATCATGATCGGCACCAACGACATTGCCGGCAACACCGGTGCGGCGACGATCGAGACGGTGGAAGGGCATATCGCGAGCATGGCGGAGCTGGCGCGGGCGCATGGCATCCGGGTGATCCTCGCCTCCGTACCGCCGGCGGGCGCCTTCCCCTGGGCGAAGGACAAGCAGCCGGTGCCGCAGATCGCGACGCTGAATGCGTGGATCCGGGATTACGCCCAGCGCGAGGGGTTCACCTATGTTGATTATCATCCCGTGCTGAACGACGGACGGGGCGCGATGAAGCCGGGGCTGGCGAGCGATGGTGTGCATCCGACAGCGGCCGGCTATGCGGCGATGCGGCCCGTGGCGGAGGCGGCGATCCGCCGGGCGCTGGGTGGACGGGGAGCGGGCCGATGAAGCGCCTCGCCCTGATTGCCGCGCTGCTGGCCGGCAGTACGCCCGCCTATGCACAGCGGCTGGCGACCGTCGAGCGCAATGGGGCGCTGGTGTCGGTCGAGCCCTACGGACCGGGGATCGTGCGCGTGACGATCGCGACGGATCGGGCCCAAGCGGAAGGCCTGCCGGGATATGGCATTTCCGGCAAAAGCGACGATGCGGGCTGGGCCCGGCAGCGTGGTAGCGACGGCAGTGACGTCTTCGCCTCGAGCAACCTGCGCGTCACCGTGGCGGCGCAACCCTGGCCCAAGCCGCCGAGCCAGATGGAACGCTATTTTGCTCCGTCCTTGCCGCCGGTGTCGATCCGCTTCGATCGTGCCGACGGCACGCCGCTGACGGCGATGACCGGGTGGGAGATGGCGCCACACGACGTGACCGGCGAGCATACGTTCCGTGTCGGCGCGACCTTCGCCGACACGCCCGACACGCATTATTACGGCCTCGGCCAGTATCAGGACGGCGTGCTCGATCTGCGCGGGCGGACAATCGACTGCCGCCACGATTACGATCGCCCCGCCGGCGAAGCGGTGTGCGTGCCGTTCATGGTGACGGACAAAGGCTATGCGATCCTGTGGGACAATCCGTCGGCGACGATGGTCTCGCCGGGGTTGCACAGCCAGACGCATCTGCAATCCAATGTCGGCGAGCGCGTGTCGTTCTTCGTCATCGCCGGGCGGACCAGTGACGATCTGTATGCGGGCTATGCCAGGCTGACCGGCGCGACGCCGCTGCCGCCCAAAGCGGCATTCGGCCTGATCCAGAGCAAGGCGCGTTACGAGACACAGGCGGAGCTGACCGCGGTGGCGGACGGCTATTGGCAGCGCCGCTATCCGCTCGACATCATCGTGCTCGACTGGTTCTACTGGACCCGGATGGGGCAGATGGACATCGACCGGACGGCCTTTCCCGACCCGGCCGCGATGAACGCCCACCTGAAGTCGCAGGGCGTCCGCAGCATCGTCAGCATTTGGCCGCGGTTCGAGAAGGAGAGCCGCTGGTTCGACACGCTCGCCGCCAAGGGCTGGCTGCTGCACGACGCGGACGGCAAGCCGGTGGACGGATTACCGATCCGGTCGGATCGCGCGGGCGCACTGATCGATAGCACCAATCCGGACGCGCGCGCCTGGTATTGGGGCAAGATCCGCGACGATATCTTCAGCGCAGGCTTCGACTTCGCCTGGCTGGACGAGACGGAGCCCGATCTGGTGCCGGACGGCTTCCACTATGCGATCGGCACCGGCGATCGCTATCACAACGTCTTTCCGCTGCTGCATACGCTGAGCGTCGCGGAAGGGTCGGCGCGCGATCGACCGGATATGCGCAATTTGATCCTGTGCCGGGCGGCGTATCTGGGGACGCAGGCCAATGGCTGTCTGTTCTGGTCGTCGGACGTGCGCTCGACGTGGGAGGCGTTGCGGCGGCAGGTGCCGGCGGGCCTGGGCATGACGGCGAGCGGCATCGCCTATTGGTCGAGCGATACGGGCGGGTGGCAGTGGCCCAACGGCCCGGCGGCCCGGCGCCCCGTGCTCCTCGATCCGGCGGGCGCGACCGCCATGGCGCCGTCGTATCGCGACTATCCCGAACTGTTCGTGCGCTGGTTCCAGTATAATGTGTTCACGCCGACGCTGCGCATCCATGGCCAGCGACCGGCGACGGCGATCTGGGACTATGGCACGGCGGCCGAACCGGTGCTCGCCGCCTCGCTGCGGCTGCGGTACGAGCTGCTGCCCTATATCTATGCGTTGGGACGCCAGACCAGCCTGACCGGCGCACCGTTCATGCGGGCGCTGTTCATGGATTTCCCCAACGATGCGACGGCCAAGACGCTGGGCGACGAATATATGTTCGGCCCCGCCCTCCTCGTCGCGCCCGTCACCGAACAGGGGGTGACCAGCCGCCGCGTCTATCTGCCCGCCGGGACGGACTGGTACGATTTGTGGACGGACAAGCGCTACACCGGCAGCCAGTGGATCGACGCGGCGGCGCCGATCGACCGCATCCCGGTCTTCGTGCGCGCCGGATCGATCCTGCCGATCGGGGAACAGGTGCAAAGCACCGCACGCGAGCAGGGGCTGGCCAAGGTCCGCGTCTATCCGGGGCGTGACGCGCGCTTCACGCTGTACGACGATGACGGGACGACCAACGCCTGGCGCACGGGGGGCGGACGCAGTGCGACATTGGTGTGGAATGACGCCAGCGGCCGGCTGTCAGTTGAGGGACGGCTGCCGACCGGGCAGGCGCTGGACCCGTTGGTCATGGTGATCGGGCGGTAGCGACGCTGCGTCCTTGACGGCGGCGTCGGCGAGGCCAATGATAGCGATAACGAAAGTTGGAGAGGCTATCATGGCAGCGCCGTCGCGACGCGAAATCCTGGGGGGTGCGGCGCTCGCCGTCGCCGGCATGGCGGCGCCGGCCGCATGGGCCGCGCACCCTGACGACAGTCTGGAGGCGATCGCCGCGCGCAAGGGGCTGCGCTTCGGATCGGCGATCCCATGGCAGCCGGGCTCCCCGGCGGGCCTGCCAGTCCGCGACCCAGGCTATGCGCGGCTAATCGCCCAGCAATGCGGGCTGGTCGTCGCCGAAAACGAGATGAAGTGGCAGCGGCTGCGCCCGGCGCCCGACGTGTTCGACTTCGCGCCCTTCGACACGATCGTCGGCTGGGCGGAGCGCAACGGTCTGGCGGTGCGTGGGCACAATCTGTTGTGGCATCAGCCGAAATGGCAGCCGAAGTGGCTGAACGCCTATGATTTCGGCAGCCGGCCCCGCGCCGAAGGCGAACGGCTGCTGACAACGCATATCCGCACCGTGCTCGGCCGGTATGGCAGCAATATCCGCAGCTATGACGTGGTCAACGAGGCGGTCGATCCGGCGGACGGCCACCTGTACGAAACCGCACTGTCCAAGGCGATCGGCGGGGCGGAACCGACGCTGGACCTCGCCTTCCACACCGCGCGCGCGGCGGCGCCGGGCGCGCAGCTGGTCTATAACGATTATATGAGCTGGGAACCGCACAACGAGGCGCATCGCGCGGGCGTGCTGCGGCTGCTCGAGGGGTTCCGGCGACGCGGCGTGCCGGTGGACGCGCTGGGCGTGCAATCGCACCTCATCACCCAGAGCGCGGACGGCCGCGCGGATGTCGGGCGGTTGCAGGGCGAGTGGCGACGGTTCCTCGATGCGGTGACGGGGATGGGCTATGCGTTGCTGATCACCGAGCTCGACGTGCGCGACAACAACCTGCCAGCGGACATTGCGGTGCGGGATCGCGCGGTGGCGGACTTCACCCGCGGCTATCTGGACGTGACGCTCGCCTATCCGCAGCTGCGCGACGTACTGGTGTGGGGCCTGAGCGATGCGCACAGCTGGATTCCGGGCTTCGAGCCCCGCACCGATCGTGCCGCGCGGCGCCCGACGCCGTATGACGCGGCGCTGCGGCCCAAGCCGATGCGGACCGCCATTGCGGAGGCCTTTGCTGCGGCGCGCCCGCGCTGAACTGTTTTCCGGACCGGCATGGAGCCGGCCGGCAATGAGGGGAGACGATGATGAAGGCCATGATCGCACTGGCGCTCGCCACGGTGCCGCTGAGCGCCGTGGCGGCGGGGCAACAATCGGCGCCGGCGCAGGGGAGCATCTTCGACAAGGCGATCAACCAGCCCGGTATCGGGTGGAGCGTCTATGGTCCCGGCCAGACCGCCAAGCAGGTGCCGGCGGCCGACGTGCCCGGCGGGGCCGCCGTTCGGGTGCAGGTGAGCGAGGCGGGCGCGAACGTGTGGGACGTCGGCGCGACCTATCCGACGATCAAGCCGATCGCCGCCGGCGATACGCTGCTCGTGATGGTGTATCTACGCGCGCCCGAGGCCAAGGACGGTACGACCGTGCCGATCCCGGTCAACGTCGGCGGCGCCGACGCCCCCTACCCGCAGGTCACCGGCGAGACGGTGAACGTCGGTCCGGGGTGGAAGCGCTATTTCGTGTCGGGCCTGTCGAACCAGGCGTTCGCGGCGGGCAAGGCGCGGATCGGCGTACAGCTGGCCGGAGCGAAGCAGGTGATCGAGGTGGGGCCAGCGTTCCTGCTCGACCTGGGTGCCGGGTTCGATCGGTCGAAGCTGCCGCACAACTGACGGATACGAAAAAAGGCCGGCTCCTCGATCACGAGGAACCGGCCCGGCAAGGTGGAGGCGGCGGGATATCCCGCCGCCTTTTTCGTCAGAAATTGCCGCGCAGGATGAACGAGAAGCGGCGATCGTTCATGAAGTAGGAGCGCGGGGCGAGCTGGGCCGGATCGCCCGTATACGCCTGCAACGTCTTGGTGACGGTGTTGGTCAGGTTCACACCCTGGACGCCGATCTTGATCGCCTTCGTCACGTTCAGGAACGCGGACGCGTCGAGCTGGCCGGAGGCGTCCTGGAAGATCGACGTATAGGGGAAGATCACGTCCGCCGCGGTCAGAAGATACTTCGACCGCCAGTTGTAGGCGGCACGCAGCGAGATCGGCCCCTTTTCGTAGAAGAGCGTCGCGTTGACGTTGTGCTTCGACAGGCCCTCCAGCGGCAGGCTGCCACGCACCGTCTGCGCGGCTACGTTGGTCACCGGCGCACCGCCGTTGAGGAACGAGTTCGGCAGACCCGAGCTTTCGATATACGAATAATTGCCGGTGAAGCCGAAGCCGTTGAGGAAGCCGGGCAGGAAGCTGAACGTCTGCTGATAGGCGACCTCGACACCCTTGATCTTACCGTGACCGTTATAGTTCGCCGGCCCACGCGTCAGCAGTGGGAACGTCACGCCATTGTTCTGCAGCGGCAGGCTGACCACCGACTGGTAGAAGAAGTTGGACACGTCCTTGTAGAAGGCATCGACGGTCAGCGACCCGACCTTCGAGAAGTACCATTCCGCCGTCGCGTCGAACTGCCATGCGGTTGCCGGCTTCAGATACGGATTGCCGACCGTGCTGAGGAAGTTGCCGTTGCCGTCGATCGTGATCTGCTGGAAATTGCGGATCAGCGCCGAATCCGGCCGCGTCAGCACCTTCGATCCGGCGAGACGCGCGATCAGGTTCTGCGTGACGCCGAACTTCAGGTTCACGCTCGGCAGCCAGTAGGTGTAGCTGTTCTTCGCCTGGTTGTAGAGGTTGACCGAGTTCACCCCGGCGAACTGCTGCAGCAGCGCATAGCCCGTCGGCCCAAGGTTGCAGACGCCGCCCGGCGTGCTGGGCGTCGCACCCGGAGGGGCACCGGCGGGGGGAGCCGCGATGGCGCAACGCGAGCTATACGGGTTGGAAATGTTCAGCGTCGCCTGGTTGGGCACCGTGGTCGTCCCGAACGAATCGAGACCGGTGCGGACATAGCGAACGCCGGCGTTGCCACTGAAATCGAGACCGCTACGCGACTTGAACGAGATCATCGCATAGGCGGCGGTATCGCGCTGATGCACGCGCTGGATTTCACTGGGCAGATAGGATGTGCCGGCCACGACGCCCGGACGCTCGGCGAGGGGCATCCACTGCTGCTGCGTATTGCCGTTCTGATTGCGCGAGACGGCTTCCACCTGCTTCAGGAAGTTCACCGCCGTGCCGTAGCCGTTGATCATATCGCCATTGTAGAAATAGGCGCCCGGCGGCGAGTTGGTGGCTCCGCGGAAGAAGTTGGGGAAGGTGTAATATTGCGCCTGGTTGCCGCCGTATTGGTCCAGCGTGACAGGATAATCGCCCGCCCAGATTTCGCTGAGCATGCCCCAGTTATAGGTCGAATACTTCACATTCTGGTCGCGATCGGCATAGCGTGCGCCGAAACGAGCCTTATTGAAGAAGCTGTCGTCGGCGAAGTCATAGGTGACGTCCGCCTTGAACTGATATTCCTGACCGACGCTGTCTTCGCTGTGGTCCATTGCCGCACGCCAATATTGTGCGCGCGGATCAGCAAAATACTGAGCGTCGGTTTCGCCAGCGAGGATCGTGTTTGCAGGCTGCGCCCAGCTCGCCGACAGCGTGTTCGGCTTGTGCGAGATGACGCTGGGCAGCTTGCCCGTCAGATCCAGCTCCTGATCGGCGAAGGTCGCGCCGAAGATGCTGAGGCTGTAGTTGTTGTGTTCTGACCGCGTATAGTCTGCGTCGAGGTTGATCGACCAACGCTCGGCCGGATGGATTTCGGCGTTGAGGCCGTAATCGTTGACGAGATTGCGATCGTAGGTCTGCCCGCGCGCGAGCTGAAGCTGCGCGCCGCCGGTCGGCAGGAAGGTGGTAGCCGGCGCGCCACTGCGGCTGGTGCGATAGCCCGTGCCCGGGGACGTGATGTAGCCGCTCTGGAACAGTCCGTTCGAATCGTAGACGTAATTCTTGAACTGGCCGACCGGGCATTCCGCCCGCACCGTGCCGTTGCCATTGTACAGCGGGCCGTCGTTGTTCTGCACACAGCCGACCGGGAAGGTGCTGTATTCCGACAGATCGGGCGCCGCTTCGAACGTGTGCTCATCCGTCGTGTTGGTGGTGTGCGAGCGCAGATATTGCGCGGTCAGCAGGAAGGACTTGTCGCGCGTTTCGAACTGCGCGGCGAGAGCGATGCCGTCGCGCTTGCGGTCGAATTCCTGCGTCCGGTACTGGCCGCCGAGCGGCGCATAGGCCTTAGGCAGCAAATCGGCGAAACCATCCGCCCCGGCCGTCGATGCCGTACCGCATGCCGACCCGGCAGGCGGCAGCGTCGTCGTGTTGCTGTTGCTCGGCAATGGGTTGCGGCAGACGAGCACGCCGTTCCCGTTCTGGAACGGCACCTGCGTGTTATCGCGCGTCTGGAAGTTGGTGATCTGCACGCCATCGGCGCGGCTGCGGATGCGCGAATAGGACAGATCGCCCAGGATGCCGAACGTGCCGATCCCGGT
This sequence comes from Sphingomonas sp. S6, assembly GCF_043498045.1. Taxonomy (NCBI): domain Bacteria; kingdom Pseudomonadati; phylum Pseudomonadota; class Alphaproteobacteria; order Sphingomonadales; family Sphingomonadaceae; genus Sphingomonas; species Sphingomonas sp. S6. The sequence continues at coordinate 428,401 of NZ_JBIEOE010000001.1, read as the reverse complement.
TTCGAAGGTGTCGCTGATCAGGATCGAGCCCGTCGGCGTCCACTTCTTGCGGAAGTCGCCGTAATTGCCTTCCGCATCGACGCCCATGTGGAAGCCGCGATTGTCGAAGGGCTTGCGGGTGTTGAGGTTGACCGTACCGGCGAGACCGCCCTCGATCGCGGCGGCGGTGACGTTCTTGTAGACCTCGACCGAGCCAAGAAGCTCGGCGGGAACGTCAGAGAAATTGAGCGACTGGCCGCCGATACCCGCCGCAAAGGCGTCGCGGCCGTTGAATTCGGACCGGACGAAATTGAGACCGCGTACGACGACGCCCGATCCTTCAACCGAGAAGTGGTCGGGATCGTTGGCGGCAGCGAATCGGCTGATCGAGACACCCGGCACGCGCTGCAGCGCTTCCGTGACCGAGCGATCGGGCAGCGCCCCGATGTCGGTCGCGGTGATGGCGTCGACCACGGTATCCGAATTGCGCTTGATATTCTGCGCATTGGCGAGGCTCTGACGGATGCCGGTGACGACGATGTCGTCGGGCGATCCCGACGTATCGCTCGCCTGCGACGTCGCGGCAGGATCGACTTGCGCGCTCGCGGCAGGCGTGGTGGCCGACGCAGTGCCCGCCGTGCCGGTGCCGGCCTTCGCCGCAGTCGGGGAGGTTTGTTCGGTCTGCTCGACCGGTTGCGCATGGGCGACGCCGGTCACGCTGGCGATGCAGAGGGCGCCGACCGAGGCGCCGCGCAGAAGGCGGACGAGCGATGTGGCAGTCGAATGCGATGGCGCGGTTGGGCGCATGATGATCCTCCCCAATGAGCCGCACGGTTTCGAATCCGCGGGTCTCATGCTCTATTTGTCTGAGCAGAGCGGCGGTTGAACTGCAATGGTTGCGGTAACGCCCGGTCCGGTGCCATTACATTTTATGTCTCCAGTGTGATTTTCAAGCAACATTGGCGCGTCGTCGGAACTGCTGTAGACCGTCGACCAAAGAGGACATTGCATGAGTGGGAGCGCCACCATACGGGAGTCGGGGAGGGATGAGGATGGCCGGGGAACGGCGACAGGCGACCCGCGTGGTCATCGTAGGCGGCGGGACCGCGGGCTGGATGACCGCGGCGGCGATCGCGCGATTGCTGCCGCATCGCGCCGAGGTTCACCTGATCGAGTCGGAGGCGATCGGCGTGGTCGGCGTCGGCGAGGCCACCCTGCCCCATATTCGCGCCTTCAACGAACGGCTCGGCATCCCCGAAGCGGAGTTCATGGCGCGGACGCGCGCGACCTTCAAGCTCGGCATCGAATTCCGCGACTGGGGCGCGATCGGCGACAGCTACATCCACCCGTTCGGCACGTTCGGCACCGGATCGGGTGCGGTCGATTTCCACCATTATTATGCCCGGTTGCTGCGCGAGGGCGCCGAGCTGCCGCCGCTCGACCGGCTGTCCTATGCCTGTGCGCTGGCGCGCGAGGGGCGGTTCGCCATGCCGGAGACGGACCGGCGGTCGCTCGCCGGGACGTTCGGCTATGCCTATCAATTCGACGCGCTGCTGTTCGCGCCCTATCTGCGCGGCCTTGCCGAAGAGATGGGCGCACGGCGCAGCGAGGGGATCGTCGTCGACGTCGCGCGCGACGGCGAGAGCGGCGATATCGTCGCGGTGACATTGGCCGATGGAACGCGGATCGAGGGCGACCTGTTCGTCGACTGCTCCGGCTTCCGATCGCTGCTGCTGGGCGAGGCGTTAGGCGAGCCGTTCGAAGACTGGTCGCGCTGGCTGCCCGCCGATCGGGCGGTGGCGATGCCGTGCCGGACCGAGACGGCGGTGACGCCCTATACCAGCGCGATCGCGATGCCGGCGGGGTGGCGCTGGCGCATCCCGCTGCAACACCGGACCGGCAACGGCTATGTCTATGCCAGCGCGTTCCTGAGCGACGATGCCGCCGCCGCGGCGCTGCGCAGCGTGGTGGAGGGCGAAGCGCTCGCCGACCCGCGGCCGCTGCGCTTCAAGGCAGGCCGGCGGCGGCACAGCTGGTCGCACAATTGCATCGGGATCGGGCTGGCGAGCGGGTTTTTGGAGCCACTCGAATCGACCAGCATCTATCTGGTGCAGCAGGCGATCACGTTGCTGGTCGAGCTATTCCCGGACGGGCGCACCAGCGCTGCCGATCGCGACGAGTTCAACCGCGTGATCGATCTGGAATATGACCGGATCCGCGACTTCCTGATCCTGCACTATCATGCGACGACGCGGAGCGATTCGCCGTTCTGGGACTATGTGCGGACGATGCCCATCCCCGACAGCCTGGCGGAAAAGCTGGAGCTGTGGCGCCGACGCGGGCGCGTAGTGAAATATCGCGAGGGCGTATTCCTGGATGCGTCGTGGATCGCGGTCTACATGGGCCAGGGCATCGTGCCTGCGGGCTGGGACCCGCGCGCCGACGTTCCGCCCGAGGGCGACCTGCGGCGTGGCATCGGCAGCCTTGCGGAACAGATTGCCGCAGATGTGGCGCGACGGCCGGGGCATCGCGCCTTCATCGACGGCTATTGCCCGATGGCGGAGGCGGCGTGACGCAGGATCGCGCCATTCGCAGCATTCTGGTGGCGGGGGGCGGGATCGTCGGCTGGCTCGCCGCGGCCGCACTGAAGCGGCGCGCGCCGTTTCTGACGGTGACGCTGCTTGACGGGGCGCGGTCGCCGAATGCGCTGGCGGATCGGATCGCCTGTACCCTGCCCTCGCTTGCCGGCTTTCATGCCGATCTGGGCATCGGTGACGAGGATGCCGTGGTGCGGACCGGTGCCGGCTATCGGCTGGGCACGCGTTTCGTCAGGTGGGGGCGCGACGACGCAGACTATGTCCATGCCTATGATCATTATGGTCAGGCGTTCGGCGCCACGGCGTTCCACCTCCACTGGCTGCGTGCCGCGCAGGAGGGGGCGGTGCCGCGGTTCGATGCATTCGCGCCGGCCGCGGCGCTCGGTCGGTCCGGGCGATACGCACCGCCGACGCCGGGGACGATCTTCGCCCGGCACCAGCCTGCGCTGACGCTGGACCTGCCGCGCTACATGCGGATGATCCGGGCCTTTGCCGCGCACGTCGGCATCGACGTCGTGGCGGGAGAGATCGCCGACATCGAGCGCGATGAACGTGGCGGGATCGCGGCGGTGGCGCTCGCCGGTGGGGGAAGGCTGGCAGCGGACCTGTACGTCGATGCGACCGGGCCTGAGGCACGGCTGCGCGATACGATCGACAGTGCGCGTGACGACTGGAGCGCGTGGCTGCCGTGCGATCGGGTGATGCTGGCCGATGGGACAACGGCCGAACCGCCGCTGCTGACGCCCGTCACCGCGCATGCGGCGGGCTGGTCGTGGGACGGCGGCACGCAGCGCGGTGTCGTCTATGCCGCCGACCGGCTGGCCGATGACGATGCGGCGGCATTGCTAGGGACGGCGAATGCTACGCCCATCACAATCCAGCCGGGGACGCGCCGGGAGCCCTGGCGTGCCAATTGCGTCGCGATCGGCGATGCCGCAACGGCGATCGATCCGCTGGAATGGTGCAACCTGCATCTGGCGCTGAGCGCGATCGATCGCCTGATCGCGATGCTGCCCGACCGGGACATGGCGCCGGTGGAGGCGGCGGACTTCAACCGCCAGACGCTGGCGGAGGCGGAACGCGTGCGCGACATGATGGCGCTGCATTACCGTGCCACCGCCCGGCCGGAACCGATGTGGCGTGCGGTCGCGGCGGTGCCGCCGCCGGACAGCCTGGCGCATACGATGCGCCAGTTCGAAGAGCGCGGGCGCCTGCCCTTCTACGAAGAGGAAACCTTCACGCGCGACGGCTGGGCGGCTGTGCTGATCGGTCAGGGGATACGCCCGCGGCGGATCGATCCGCTGGCGGACGCCATCCCGCTGTCCGACGCGCATGCGGCGATGCACGGCGTCACCGATGCCATCGCGGCGGCACTGCCGCATGCCCCCACCCATGCCGCCTGGCTCGCGGCGCAAGCGAGGCGCCTAGCCCGATGACCCTGCCCGTCCCCGACCATGCCATCCGCAATATCGTCATTGTCGGCGGCGGCACCGCGGGCTGGATGGCCGCCGCCGCGTTCTCGCGCCTGCTCAACACCGGCTATACGCGCGTCACACTGATCGAATCGGAGGAGATCGGGACGGTCGGCGTCGGCGAAGCGACCATCCCGCCGCTGCTGAATTTCAACCGGATGCTGGGGATCGACGAAAACGAATTCCTCGCGGCGACGGCAGGCACGTTCAAGCTGGGCATCGAGTTTCGCGACTGGGGCGCGATCGGCGATCGCTACATCCATCCGTTCGGCACCTTCGGTCAGGATTTGCAGGGCATATCCTTTCACCAACTGTGGCTGCGTGAGCGCAGCCGCCGGGCGATTCCGGACATCACCGCCTGGTCGATGAGCGCGCAGGCGGCGGCGCGCGGGCGGTTCGGCCGGGCGCGCGAAGATGCACGCTCGCCGGTGCGGGAGCTGTTCTACGCCTATCATTTCGATGCCTCGCTCTATGCGCGCTATTTGCGCGGCTATGCCGAGCGCGGCGGGGTAACGCGGATCGAGGGGCGAATCGCCGACGTCCGGTTGCGGGGCGAGGATGGCTATGTCGAAGCGCTGACGCTCGCCGACGGGCGGCAGGTGGCGGGCGATCTGTTCATCGACTGTTCCGGCTATCGCGGGCTGCTGATCGAGGAAGCGCTGCATACGGGATATGAGAGCTACGCGCAGTGGCTGCCCTGCGACCGGGCGGTGGCGGTGCCGTGTGCGCTGCCGAATGCGCGCGAGCCCGACCCGTACACCCGCGCCACCGCCCGTGCGGCTGGCTGGCAGTGGCGCATCCCGCTGCAGCACCGGATGGGTAACGGTTATGTCTATTGCAGCGACGATCTGTCCGACGAGGCGGCGGAGTTCGATCTGCTCGCCAGTCTGGAGGGCGAGCCGCTGGGCGATCCCCGCCGGCTGCGCTTCACAGCGGGACGGCGGCGACAAAGCTGGAACCGCAACGTCATCGCACTAGGGCTGTCGAGCGGCTTTATCGAACCGCTCGAATCGACGAGCATCCATCTGGTCCAGGCGGGCATTCAGCGGATCGTCGCGATGTTCCCCGACACGCGCTTCGACCCCGCCGAACGCGACGAGTTCAACCGCCAGCTGCACGGTCTGTACGAGGACATCCGCGACTTCATCATCCTGCATTATGCCCAGACCCGGCGGACCGACACGCCGTTCTGGGATCGGGTCCGTACAATGCCGCTGCCCGACAGTCTGACCCGCAAGCTGGACCTGTGGCGCGGCAAGGGGCGGCTGTTTCGCGAGGGATATGATCTGTTCAGCGTGCCGAGCTGGGTCGCGGTGTGCCTGGGCCAGGGACTTGTGCCATCGACCTGGGAGCCGGCTGCGGACGCGCTGGACGAAACTCTGGTCGCCGAGGCGATGGAGACGATGCGGCGCGGCTATGCGGACACTGCGGAGCGGCTGCCGTCGCATGGCGATTTTCTGCGGATGGTGGCGCCCTCCCCGCTCGCCAATTGGGGGCAGGCTCGATGAGGAAGGCCTTGGCGCAGCTGTTGCCGCTGGCGCTGGCGGGCGCGGCGTCGCCGCCGCCTGCGGTGCATCTCAACCAGATCGGCTTTCGTCCCGACACGGCGAAATGGGCGATCCTGTCGGACGACGCCAAGGCGCCGCTGCCCTGGCGCGTCGTCGACGCAAGCGGCAAGGCCGTGGCAGAAGGCAAGACCCAGCCGTTCGGCGACGATGCGGCATCAGGCGATCACGTCCACCAGATCGACCTGAGCGCGGTGCGGGTGCCCGGCACCTATCGGCTGACGGTGGATGGCGTGACCAGCCATCCCTTTGCGATCAAGGTCGACACCTATGCGCCGCTGGCCCGCGCGGCGCTGAACTTCTTCTACCAGAACCGCGCGGGCATCGCGATCGACGCGCGCTATGCCGGCGGCCCGCAATGGGCGCGCGCGGCGGGCCATCCGCATGAGGTGGCGACCTGTTTTGCCGGGCGCGACACCGCAGGGACGGTCTGGCCGGGCTGCCGCTACACATTGGATGTGACGGGTGGCTGGTACGATGCGGGCGATCACGGCAAGTATGTGGTCAACGGCGGCATCGCGCTGTGGACGTTGCAGAATCTGTACGAGGTGAATGCCGCTGCGCCGCCGTTCGCGGATGGTAGCGCGATGCTGCCCGAGGCAGGCAACGGCATCAACGACCTGCTCGACGAAAGCCGATGGGAGATGCGGTTCCTGCTGGCGATGCAGGTGCCCGACGGCACGCAACTGGCGCTGCCGGTCGGGCCGCAATCGCGCCGGCCGACGACCCTGACCAGCGTCGATGCCGGTGGCATGGCGCATCACAAGGTCGCCGATCGCAACTGGACCCCGCTGCCGACGATCCCCGCGGACGATCGCGAGGAGCGGTTGCTGTATCCACCAAGCACCGCTGCCACGCTGAACCTGGCGGCCACCGCCGCGCAATGCGCGCGGATCTGGCGGGCGATCGACAAAGCCTTCGCGCATCGCTGCCTGGCGGCGGCGGGCAAGGCCTACCAAGCGGCGGTGCGCAACCCGGATATCTACGCCGCACAGGATTTCGAGGGCAGCGGCGGCTATGGCGACACGCACCTCGACGACGAGCGGTATTGGGCGACCGCGGAGCTGTATGCGACGACCAGGATGCCCGAGTTGGCCGAGGCGTTGCGCCGCATGCCCCTGCATGCCGCACCGCTGTGGGGCGAAGCGGGCTGGGCCAATGTCGGGACGCTGGGGACGATCACCCTGGCGACCGCCGAGGGCATCCCCGTGGCCGAACGCGAGGCGGCGCGGGCGAAGCTGGTGGCGCTCGCCGATGCATTTCTGGCGGAGCGGGAGCGGTCGGGGTATCACCTGCCCTATGCGACCACCGACTATGTCTGGGGATCGAACGGCGCGATCCTGAGCCGCGGCATCGTGCTGGCGCTGGCGGCGCGCTTTACCGGTGAGGCGCGCTACCGCGATGCGGTGGTCGATACCGCCGATTACGTGCTGGGGCGCAATCCGCTCGATCAGAGCTATGTCACCGGCTTCGGGTGGAAGCCGATGCAGTACCCCCACCATCGTTTCTGGGCGCATCAGTTCGACGCGCGGCTGCCGGGGCCGCCGCCGGGCGTGGTGAGCGGGGGGGCGAACAACACGTCCTTCGCCGATCCCGTCTCGGCCTCGCTGAAGGGGCGATGCGTTGCGCAGCGATGCTGGCTGGACGATTCGCGGGCCTTTGCGGACAATGAAGTGGCCATCAACTGGAACGCGCCGCTGGTCTGGGTCGCGACGTATTTGGCGATGCCGCGCTAGGCATCGCGCGAGAGAGGATCGGGCGAATGAAGGCGGCATGGCGGGGCCGGGTGCGGCGGGCGACGATGGTAACGGGCGGCACGCTGGTGCTCGCCGGGATGGCGGCTGCGGGTTGGGCGCAGGGACCGCACTGGGTGCCAGCCTGGGGATCGGCGCAAATGGTCGCCGCCCAGGCCGAAGCGGACAAGCTGGCGGCGCTGGGGCCAGTGACGGTGCGACAGACCGTCCACCTTTCGGGCGGTGGCACGATGGTGCGCGTGCGGCTGTCGAATATCGCGGGCACCGCGCCGCTGCGGATCGACGCCGCTGCGCTGGGCAAGGGCGCGCCCGCCAGCGCCATTGTCACCGGCAATACGCCGCTGACCTTCGCGGGCACACGTGCTGTCACCATCCCGGCGGGTGCCGAAGTCTATTCGGACCCCTTGCCGCTCGCAACCAAGGCGGGTGACGATCTGACGATCAGCCTGTTCTTCCCGGACGCGCCCGCCACGCGCACTGGCCACCCCGGCGCGCGCGCGACGACCTTTGCCGCGCGCGGCGACCAGACCGCTGCGGCATCGCTGATCGACCCGCAGACCGTCGGCGGCTGGTGGAGCCTCGCCGATGTGGAGGTCAGCGGTGGCGGCACGACGGGGACGATCGTCGCGATCGGCGATTCGATCACCGATGGCCGCGGCGTGCGTGACGATGCGAACACGCGCTGGCCCGACGAACTGGCACGCCGCCTGTCCGCAAACCGCGCCACCGCGGGCCTGTCGGTGGTCAACGCCGGGATCGGCGGCAATCGCGTGCTGCTCGACGGCGCCGGCCCCAATCTGCTCGCACGGTTCGATCGGGACGTGATCGACCGGCCCAACGTACGCGCGGCGATCGTGCTGGAAGGGGTCAACGATCTCGGTATGCTGACGCGCGACCGACCTGTCGATGCCGCGACCCATCGCGCGATGATCACCGCCATCACCGCTGCGTATCGGCACATCGCAGCGCGGGCTCATGCGCATGGCATCCGGCTGATCGGGGGCACGATCACGCCGCTGGTCGGCAACGCGAATTATCACGACGGCCCTGAAACGGAGGCGGACCGGCAGGCGATCAATCGCTTCATCCGTACCTCCGGCACGTTCGACGCGGTGGTCGATTTCGACGCGGCGGTCCGCGACCCGGCGCATCCGGACCGGCTGCTGCCCGCTTATGATACTGGCGACCACCTTCATCCCAACGAAGCCGGCTATCGCGCGATGGCTCAGGCGATCCCGCTGTCGTTCTTCACCGAGCGACGGATTGCTGGCGCCGCCGCCCCGATCACGGTCGGGCCGCAGCCCATGTCGCCGCAGATCGCGCTGACCTTCGACGACCTGCCCTCTCATGGTCCGTTGCCGATCGGGGACGACCGCCTGCGCATCGCGCAGCGCATTATCGCGGCACTGAAGGCCGAACGGGCGCCCGCGTTCGGCTTCTATAACGGCGGATTCGCAAGTGATGCGACGGCGCCTCAGGTGGTTGCAGCATGGCGCCGTGCCGGGCTTCCGATCGGCAACCACAGTTGGAGCCACGGCAATCTGGCGACGACGACGGCGCCCGCCTTCCTCGCCGACGTCGCCCGCGACGAGCCGACGCTGGCTGCGGCCGGAAAGGGCAGCGACTGGCGCTGGTTCCGCTACCCGTTCCTCAGCGAGGGCAAGGATGTCGCGCAGGTCGGCGCAGTGCGCGCAGGGTTGCGGGCGAAAGGCTATCGTATTGCCGCGGTGACGATGAGCTTCGGCGATTACGGCTGGAACGACGCATATGCGCGTTGCGTGGAGAAGAGGGACGACGCCGCCATCGCGACGCTCGAAACCAGCTTCCTCGCCGCCGCGCGTGCGCAAGCGCTCCGCTCGCGCGCATTATCCCAAGCCGCGTTAGGGCGCGACATTCCCTATGTCCTGCTGATGCATCTGGGGGCGTTCGATGCGCGGATGATGCCGCGCCTGCTGGCGCAGTATCGCGAGATGGGCTTCGCCTTCACGACGCTGCAACGCGCGGAAGCGGACCCCTTCTACGCGGCAGCGACTAACCTGAGCTTGCCCGGCCCCAGCCCGACGCTCGAAGCCGCAGCAGCGGCGAAGGGGGTTCCCATTCCCGTCGACGCCCCGTTGCCGCCCGCCACGCTCTGCGCGTGACGGGACGGCGCACGCGTCAGACCAATGCGTTGCGGCGGATCAGTTCCTTGTACCACAGAGCGCTCAGCTTCGGGGTCCGCTTCTGCGTGGCGAAGTCGACGTGGTGGATGCCGAAGCGCTTGCCATAGCCATCCGCCCATTCGAAATTGTCCATCAGGCTCCACAGGAAATAGCCCTTCAGCGGATAGCCTTCGGCGGCGGCGCGGCGGAACTGGCCCAGATAGTTGCGCAGGTACATGATCCGGTCGGAGTCATCGACCAGCCCGCTCGCGTTGACGGGATCGTCCGCCGAACACCCGTTCTCGCTGATGTAGATCGCCTTGGGCTTCCACAACTCGCTGACCGCACGCACGCCCCAATAGGCGACCTCCGGTCCTACATACAGCCAGGGCGATGCCATCCGCGGTGACGAGGGCAGATGCGGCAGCGGCGTGTAACCGCGCGGGGCCGACGGATCGGCCTTCACATACGTCGGCGTATAGATGTTGAGCGCGACGAAATCGATCGGACTGCCGATCGCCGCCATGTCGCCTGCCTGTACCTTGGGCGCGTCGGCCCCGGCGGCGGCGAGATAGCTGTCCGGATATGCCCCCTCCATGATCGCGGTCAGGAACATGGCATTGTCGTCGCGCAGCGCCTTTTTCGCCGCCGCGATATGATCGGGCGTCTCGATGACGGGGACGAAGATATTGGCGTTGTCGGCAAGGCCTACCTCGGTCCCGGCCCGCACATTGGCGCGAATGGCCTGGACCCCCAGGCCATGCGCCAGCACGCCATGATGGCGGACCTGATTGACCTGCCCCTGGGGCAGCTTCAGCCCCGGCGCATGGATACCGACCATATGACCCAGGTCAGTAAAGCAGCGCAGTTCGTTGACCGTCATGAAGCGGTGGACGCGGTCGGACAGCTTGCCCGCCATGAAGCCCGCATAATCGGCGAAGGCCTTCGCCGTATCGCGATTCTGCCAACCGCCGGGCAGTGCCTGCGGCAGATCCCAGTGGAACAGGGTGACATTGGGCTGGATGCCCGCCGCCAGCAGGCCGTCGATTACGCGGTTGTAATAGTCGATGCCCTTTTGGTTGGGCTTGCCGCGCCCGTCGGGAAAGATGCGCGACCAGGCGAGCGACAGGCGATAGGCCTTTACGCCGAGGGCCTTCAGGAGGGCGATGTCATCCTTGTACCGGTGATAGCTGTCGCAGGCGACATCGCCGGTATCGCCATTGGCGACCTTGCCCGGCGTATGTGAGAATACGTCCCAATTGGTCTGCCCGCGGCCGTCCTCCTTCACCGCGCCTTCGATCTGATAGGAGGCGGTGGCGCAGCCCCACAGGAAATCCTTGGGAAAGCTGAGGTCCTGCGGTGTCATCGGATCTGCACCCGCGACTGTGGCAAGACCATTGGCCGCCAAACCGGCAGCACCCCCCAACATGCCCTTCGTCAGAAAATCGCGGCGATCCATGCGCCCTCTCCCTTTGTGATATCGTTAGCATAACGATGTGTCAGAAGTTTCGCTGTGTGAAAAGCGGCCCATCGCTCTTTCCGTTGCAGCCTTTCCTCGCCCTTATGATGGCGTTACCACTAGCCGAAAGGCGTCGTCGTAAGGCGCCAATCATCGAGAGGGTCTGCCATGAAGCCGCTGTTTGCCTTGTTGCTGATCGGCACCAGTGCCGTGGCCGATGCGGCTCCTCGGTTCGATGGCGTCCTGACCGACCATGGTGTGATCCAGCGGGGACAACCGGTCGACCTATCGGGCGATGCGGCCCCCGGCGAAATGGTGATGGTGACGCTCGCCGGGCACAGCGTCACTGCGCGCGCCGACCGAACCGGCCGCTTTGCCGCGCAGCTTCCCGCGCTGCCCGCCGGCGGCCCCTACGACCTGACCATCGCCGCTCCGAGTGGCGCTGCGGTGGTACGCGACCTGTTGGTGGGCGACGTGTTCCTCTGTTCGGGGCAGAGCAACATGGAGATGACCGTTTCGAGCGCGCAGGACATGATCGCCGACGCGCATGCCCCCGCCGACGATAAACTGCGGCTGCTCACCGTAGCGAAAGTGTCTTCCGCGACGCCGCTGGCCCGCTTTGCCGACCAGCCCCGCTGGGTCGCGGCGACGCCCGAGAGCGTCCCCGGCTTTTCGGCCGCCTGCTATTACATGGTGCAGGCCCTCCGCCGCACCGCCGACGTCCCGATCGGCGCGATCCATGCCAGCTGGGGCGGGTCACGGATCAGCGCGTGGATGAGCGATGCCGCCCTGCGCCGTGCCGGCATGGCGGATGCCGCCGACCTGCTGGCGCTGTACGCGCGCGATCCCGCCGCAGCCAACACGCGAGCGATGACCGCGTGGGAGGAGTGGTGGCGAAAGGGATCGGGCGATGCCGCGGGGCGCGAGCCCTGGCAGCCGGGGGCGCGGCTCGACTGGCGACCGGTGCCGTCGATGACCAACTTCGAACATTGGGGCGTGCCCGAACTCGCCGAGTATAACGGCATGCTCTGGTACAGCCGCGACGTCGATGTCTCGGCGCAGCAGGCACGAGGACCGGCGACGTTGACGCTGGGCGCAATCGACGATGCGGATCGGACCTGGGTCAACGGCAAGGGGGTTGGCGGCAGCAGCCTGGCATCGCAGATGCGGGTCTACGCGCTTCCCGCCGGAACGCTGACCGCGGGCCGCAACGTCATCACCGTCAATGACGACGACGTCTATGCGCTCGGCGGGATGACCGGCCCGGCCGAGGCAATGCGGATCACCTTTGCCGATGGCAGCAGCATTCCGCTGGGCTCCGGCTGGCGTTACGCGATCGCCAAACGGTTGACGGGCGCCGCACCGCGCGTGCCTTGGGACGACATCAACGGCGCGGGCACGCTGTACAATGCGATGATCGCGCCGCTGGGGCATACGCATGTCGCCGGCATCGCCTGGTATCAAGGTGAATCGGATACCGGTATCCCGGGATATGACCGGCGCCTTGCCGCCCTGTTTGCCGACTGGCGCGCGCGGCTGGGCAGCCCGCAGGCGGCATGGGGCGTCGTACAACTATCGTCTTATGGTGCCGTCCCCGCCGCGCCGGCCGAAAGCGGTTGGGGCGAGGTGCGCAATGCGCAACGCATGGTCGCCGAGCGGGACGGACGTGCGGGCATTGCGGTATCGCACGATATCGGCGATCCGCTCGATATCCACCCCGGCGAGAAGCATGCCGTGGGCCAGCGGCTTGCCCGCGTCATGCGCGCCGTCGTCTACAAGGACGCGATCGGCGCGTCCGGGCCAGCGATTGCGACGGCCCGGGCGAGCGGCACCGGCGTGGCGTTGCGGTTTAGCGGTGTCACCGGGGCGCTCCATGCACGGGGCGCCGCGCAGGCAATCGGCTTCGAATTGTGCGGCGCTGGGCCGGGCACGTGTCGCTTTGCCGCCGGCAGCACGGTCGACAACGACGGCGTGATGCTGTCGGGCGACGGCAAGCCGGTCACGCGCGTGCGCTACGCATGGGGGGACACCGCCATCACCAACCTCACCGATGATGCCGGCCTGCCGGTGGGGGCGTTCGAGATACCGGTGTCCTGAGCCACGGTCCGCCGTCCCGTCATTCGCACGATTGATGGCCCTATCGTCAATTCGGATTTGCGATTGGTTGCGCGAGCGGCTTTATCGGCGCGATGGACACTTCGACGACCAATCCGCTGCTCGATACCGATGCGCTGCCCCGTTTCGCCGAGATCACGCCCGAGATGATCGCGCCCGCGCTCGACGTGGCGCTGGCCGAACATCAAGCGACGGTCGCCGCGATCAAGGCAGCGAAACCCACCAATTTCGCGTCCGTATGGCTCCCCTATGAGCGGGCGAACACGCGCATCGACGCGATCTGGTCGGCGGTGTCGCACCTGCACGGCGTCGCCGACACGCCCGACATTCGCGCTGCGCATGCCGAAGCGCAGCGCCGGCTGACCGAGCATAGCATCGCCGTCGGCCAGGACCGCGACTTCCACGATATCCTGGTCGGCCTTACGACATCGCCCGATTTCGCCGCCCTGCCAGTGGCCGATCGTGTCGCGGTGGAGCATGCGGTGCGTGATTTCCGCCTGTCGGGCGTGGCGCTGGATGCCGACGATCGCGACCGCTTTCGCGACATCTCGGTCGAGCTATCCGCACTGTCCAACGCGTTTGGCAGCGCGGTGCTGGATGCGACCGAAAGCTGGAGCGAGCATGTCACCGACGCGGCGCTGCTCGACGGCGTGTCCGACGCGGACAAGACGATGCTCGCCGCCGCCGCGAAGGCCAAGGGGCTCGACGGCTGGCTGGTCACGCTGCAACAACCCAGCGTCAACGCGATCCTGACCTTCGCGGCGAACCGCGACCTGCGGGCGCGGGTCTATCGGGCGTCGGCTACGCGCGCATCGGATCAGGGGCCGGACGCCGGGAAATTCGATAACTCGCCGCGCATCGCCCGCATCTTGGAACTGCGGCATGAGGCCGCCCGGCTGTTGGGCTTTGCCGATCCGGTCGAATGGTCGCTCGCCACCAAGATGGCGCCCAATGCCGGCGAAGTGCTCGCCTTCCTGCGCGACCTGGCGCGCCGGGCCAAGCCGGCCGCGGAGCGCGACTTGGCCGAGCTGAGGGCCTACGCCGCCGCGGAGCTGGGCATCGCCGACCTGCAGCCATGGGACGTCGGCTTCGCCTCGAACAAGCTGCGCCAGTCGCGCTACGCCGTCGACGAGCAATTGGTGCGCGCCTATTTCCCCGTCGAACGCGTCGTAGCGGGATGGCAGGCGCTGCTGACCCGACTGTTCGGCGTCACGCTGGTCGAGCGTCACGACGTGTCGCTCTATCACCCGGACGCGCGCTATTTCGACGTGATCGACGAGGGCGGCACGGTGCTGGCCGGCATGTACCTCGACCTCCACGCCCGCGCCGGCAAGCGGGGCGGCGCCTGGATGAGCGAGGCACGGCCGCGGCTTCACGACGGCAACACGATCGCCAATCCAGTGGCCTATCTGGTGTGCAACTTCCCGCCAGCCAGCGAAGGGTCGCCGGCGCTGTTGAGCCACAACGACGTTACCACCTTGCTCCACGAGACGGGCCACGTCCTCCATCTGCTGTTCACGCGGGTGAACCGGCCGAGCATCGCCGGCACCAACGGGTTCGAATGGGACGCGATCGAGCTGCCCAGCCAGCTGATGGAAGATTTCGCCTGGGATGCGGATGTGTTGACCGGCATGTCCGGTCATGTCGCGACCGGCGAGCGCCTGCCGCGCGACCTGTTCGACCGAATGGTGAAGGCGCGGCATTTCCAGGCGGGGCTGTTCATCGTCCGACAGGTGGAATTCGCTTTGTTCGATCTGCTGCTCCACCTCGGAACGATGGGGTCCGACCCGATCGAGGTGATCGAGGCAGTGCGCGACGAGGTGGCGGTGATCCGGCCGCCGGCGTGGAATCGCTTCCCGCATGCGTTCAGCCATATTTTCGCGGGCGGCTATGCCTCGGGCTATTACAGCTACCTGTGGGCAGAGCTGCTGGCCGCCGATGGCTTCGACCGCTTCCGTGAGGCGGGCCTCGTCGACCGCACGACCGGGGACCTGTTTCGCGAGGAAGTGCTGGCGCGAGGCGCGACACGGCCGGCGGCAGACAGCTTCCGCGCGTTCCGTGGTCGCGACCCCGATCCGGTCGCGATGCTGGTGCGGCACGGACTGCAATGATGCGGACGCGTACGAACCGGACGTGGCTGGCCGAGGCGGTGCGGCGGATCGAGGCGGACTTCAACCGATCCGCCGACACGCATCTGATCCGCGTCGATCTGCCGCGCTTTCCGGGTATCACGCTCTATTTGAAGGACGAAAGTTCGCATCCAACGGGTAGCCTGAAGCACCGGTTGGCGCGCTCGCTGTTCCTCTACGCTTTGTGCAACGAGTGGATCGGGCCCGATACATGCGTGATCGAGGCGTCGTCGGGCTCGACCGCGGTGAGCGAAGCCTATTTCGCGCGGATGCTGGGGCTGCGGTTCATTGCCGTGGTGCCCGCCAGCACCGCGGCGCCGAAGCTTGATGCGATCCGCTTCCATGGCGGCGAGATCCACACGGTCGACGATCCGCGGGCGATCTACGAAGCGTCGCACCGGCTCGCTGCGGAAACCGGCGGGCATTTCATCGACCAGTTCACCTATGCGGAACGCGCAACCGATTGGCGTGGCAACAACAACATCGCCGAATCGATCTTCGCGCAGATGGCGGCGGAAGAGCATCCAGTGCCGTCCTGGGTGGTGTGCGGCGCGGGAACCGGCGGCACATCAGCGACGATCGGGCGCTTTATCCGCTATTGTCGCTATGACAGTGAGTTGTGCGTCGCCGACCCCGTGCATTCGGTGTTCCATCGCCATTTCTGCAATTGTTCGGTGACTGCCTTGCCTGAAGGATGCGGTTCGCGGATCGAAGGCATCGGCCGCCCGCGTGTCGAGCCGAGTTTCGTGCCGAGCGTCATCGATAGGATGATCGCGGTCGAAGATGCGGACAGCATCGGCGCGATGCGCGCGCTGTCGGATCGACTGGGGCGACGGGTCGGCGGATCGACCGGCACCAACTTGATCGCCTGCATGACGCTGATCGAGGAAATGGCGGCGGCAGGCCGCACCGGCAGCGTCGTCACCTTGCTGTGTGACGGGGGCGAGCGGTACGGCTGTACGTACTATGACGATGCCTGGCTCAGCACCCATGGCGTCGCGTGGGAAGCCGCAGCGGCGCGAACCGCTGCGTTCCTGGGTTCGTAGAGCGGCTTATACCTTGGCGGCGCTCGAGCCGCCTTCGGCGTAGAGGGTGGCATAGCGGCGGGTGATCGTCGGCAAGGCGTCGTCGATCCATGCCGCCATCCGCTCTTCCTCGCCGAGCGATTGCGACAGCAATGTCGTCGCAGAGCTGAACCCGCCGTCTTCGGCGAGGGTCAGCAGCGATTTGTACGCCGCGATTTCGAAATGCTCGAAGGCGTAATTGGCGAAGCTGTTCTTCAGGATCTCGTCGCCCGCCGGGACGTGGGCGATCGCCGCCATCGTGCCGGACAGGCTGAGCGCCGCCTCCTTCAGCAGCGAGCCGCTGGTGTCGAATCCTTCGAGCAGTTCGTCGAGCCGGGCGATCTGCTGGTTGGTTTCCTCGATGTGGCGGCGAAGCTGGTCGGCGACTTCGGGATAATGTTCGATGCGGCTGACCTGCGGCGTCATGATCGACAGCGCTTGCTTTTCCACGGCGTGCGCATTGCGCAGGCCGACGATGAAGAGGTCGCGCAGGCGGTCCGGCTGGGCTGTCATGGCGTGCTGTCTTTCGATCGTTGAAGGGTACAATCGATCAACGGCCAAAGACGGCCTAAGTCTCGGCGAGATATAGGTTTTTCTGATTGATCCGGGTTAGGAAGGCGCCGGCCCATCGGCCCGGCGCCCTCCCAAATTCATGCCGCGACCGGAGCCTCAGCCAGCGCCGAACGGATGACATCGACCGCATCGGCGGCCTTGCTGCCATCAGGCCCACCGCCCTGCGCCATGTCCGGACGACCGCCGCCGCCCTGCCCGCCGAGAACCGCCACCGCCTTGCGCAGCAAGTCGACCGCACTGACGCGCCCGACCAGATCATCGGTCACGCCGACCGCGATCGAGGCGCGGCCATCGTTCACCGCGACCATCACCGCGACGCCCGATCCGCCGAGCCGCTGCTTGGCCTCGTCGACCGCACCGCGCAGCCCCTTGGCATCGAAGCCGTCCAGCACCTGCCCGATAAAGGCGACGCCGCCGACCTGCTCCGGCCCAGCCGGACCACCGGCGCCGCCGCCCATGGCGAGCGCCTTCTTCGCCTCGGCCAGCTCACGCTCCAACCGGCGTCGTTCGTCGAGCAGCGCGGCGACGCGGGCAGGCACCTCGTCCGGCGTGGTCTTGAGCGTCGCCGCCGTCTCGCGCAGGCGTTCGTCGCGGCCGACCAGATAGGCGCGCGCCGCTTCGCCGGTCAGCGCCTCGACGCGGCGGACACCGGACGACACCGCGCCCTCACCCACCACCTTGAACAGACCGATATCACCGAGCGCGTTGACATGGGTACCGCCGCACAGCTCGATCGAGTAGGTCTTGCCACCAACCTCCGTGCCCATCGAGACGACGCGGACCTCGTCGCCGTATTTCTCGCCGAACAGCGCCATTGCGCCTTCGGCGATCGCCTCGTCCGGGGTCATCAGCCGGGTGGTGACGGCGCCATTGCCGCGGATCTGCGCGTTGACCGCGGCTTCGGCGTCGGCGAGTTCGGCCGGCGTCATCGCGACCGGGTGCGACACGTCGAAGCGCAACCGCTCCGGCGCGACCAGCGAGCCCTTTTGCGCGACATGGGTGCCGAGCCGCTGGCGCAGCGCCTCGTGCAACAGGTGCGTCGCCGAATGGTTGGCACGGATCGCGGCGCGGCGGGCGACGTCGATCTGCAGCTTCACCGCATCGCCGACCGTGATCGACCCGGCCTCGACCACCGCATGATGGACGAAGATGCGGCCGAGCTGCTTCGAGGTTTCGCTGACGGTGGCGCGCAGGCCCGCGTCGGTCGAGATCGTCCCACTGTCGCCGACCTGGCCGCCGCTCTCGCCGTAGAACGGCGTCTGGTTGACGATGATCGCGACAGTGTCGCCTGCACTCGCCGTGTCGACGCGCGCACCGTCCTTGACCAGCGCGACGACTTCCGCCTCGCCGATATCGGCCGAATAGCCGATGAATTCGGTCGAGCCGGTTTCCTCGGCGATGTCGAACCACAGATCGTCCGATGCCTTGGCGCCAGACCCCTTCCATGCCGCACGCGCCGCGCGCTTCTGTTCTGCCATCGCGGCGTCGAAGCCGGCACGATCGACGTGAAGCCCCTGCGTACGCAGTGCGTCCTCGGTCAGGTCGTAGGGAAAGCCATAGGTGTCGTAGAGCTTGAACGCGGTTTCGCCGGCGAGCGTATCGCCCTCGGCCATGCCCGAGGTCGCCTCGTCGAGCAGCTTCAGCCCCTTGTCGAGCGTCTTGCGGAACTGCGTTTCTTCCTGGCGCAACGTCGCCTCGATCAGCGGCTGGGCGCGGACGAGCTCGGGGTAGGCGGCGCCCATTTCTGCGACGAGCGCCGGCACTAGCCGGTGCATCAACGGCTCCTTGGCACCCAGCAGATGCGCGTGGCGCATCGCACGGCGCATGATCCGGCGCAGCACGTAACCGCGCCCTTCGTTTGCCGGCAGCACGCCGTCCGCAACGAGGAAGCCCGATGAGCGCAGGTGATCGGCGATGACGCGATGCGACGCGCGCCGCTCGCCCTCGGCATCGGTGCCGGTCAGCGAGGTGGATGCGGCGATCAGCGCCTTGAACGTATCCGTGTCGTAATTGTCGTGCACGCCCTGCAGGACCGCGGCAATCCGCTCCAGCCCCATGCCGGTATCGATCGACTTCTTCGGCAGTTCGCCAACGATCTCATTGGCCTCCTGCTCATATTGCATGAACACGAGGTTCCAGATCTCGACGAAGCGGTCGCCGTCCTCATCCGGGCTGCCGGGAGGGCCACCGAAGATATGGTCGCCGTGGTCGTAGAAGATTTCCGAGCACGGACCACATGGCCCGCTGTCGCCCATCGCCCAGAAATTGTCCTTCGTGGCGATGCGGATGATCCGCTCTTCGGGCAGGTATTTGGTCCAGAGGCCGTACGCCTCGTCGTCGGTATGGTAGACGGTGGCGGTGAGCTTTTCGGCTGGAATGCCCCAGACGCTCGTCAGCAACGTCCAAGCGTGGTGGATCGCCTGTTCCTTGAAATAGTCGCCGAACGAGAAGTTGCCGAGCATTTCGAAGAAGGTGTGGTGGCGCGCGGTGTAGCCGACATTGTCGAGGTCGTTGTGCTTGCCGCCGGCGCGTACCGACTTCTGGCTGCTCGTCGCGGTGACGTAGGGGCGGGTTTCCAGCCCCGTGAACACATTCTTGAACGGCACCATGCCGGCGTTGACGAACATCAACGTCGGGTCGTTCTGCGGCACCAACGGCGCGGAGGGCACGATGGTGTGGCCGGCGCTCGCGAAATATTCGAGGAAGCTGCGGCGAATGTCGTTGGTCGAGATCATAGGCGTCGTGACTTAGGCGAGAGCGCCCCTCCCCTCAAGCATGATCGGCGGCCCAGCGCAGGCCGCCAGGCAGATCGGTCGCGGCAAAGTCCATCTGCAGCACGCGGCGGCGAAGGCCGGGCGCGCTGCGCGCCGACGCGTGCAGGATCAGCGTGGCGTAGAACCAGACGCTACCCGCCTCGGCGAGGCACGTCGCCGTGCCGCATCGGGCAACGACGTCGGGAATCGCGTCTTCCCAGACAAGCCCCAGCCGGTGTGATCCCGGAGCGACTTCGAGAGGTGCATTATCAGGCCCGACGGGATCGAGGTGCAGGCGTACGGTCAGCATCGTTTCCAGCACGTCGATCGGTGGTGAGACATGCAGCCGCCCCTGTTTGACCGTCCATGGCCCATAGCCGGTAACATCGACGCGCTCGGCGACCTCGATCGTGCGATCCTGATGCCAGCCCAGCGCCCAATTGTTTACGTCTCGCTTGTCGAACAACAGCGCCCGGACCGGCCGCGCCGCGGAACCGATCACATGCCGCACATCGTCGCTGATCGCGCGGCAGGCGCTCAAATGGGCCGCGTCTCCGGGTGCGATCCGCAAACCCGGGCGATCGGCAGGCATGACGTTGAACAGCCGCTCTAATTCGGCGAGGGCCACGGCGTCGAGCCGTCCCGGCCATAGGGTGAAACCGTGCTCTGCCAGCGCCTGCTTCATCCGAACGGCCGATCGATCGAGCGGGGCGGCGTGCTGAACCAGCGGGGGCCGTCGGTGGTCATGTGGAAACAGTCTTCCAGGCGGACGCCGAACTTCCCGGGGAGGTAGAGGCCGGGTTCGTCGGAGAAGCACATGCCGGGTGCGAGGCGCGTCGCTTCGCCACGGACGAGATTGACGGGTTCGTGGCCGTCCATGCCGATGCCATGACCGGTGCGGTGCGACAGGCCGGGCAGCTTATAGTCGGGGCCGTAGCCCAGGCTGGTGTAATAGCCGCGGACGGCATCGTCGACGCTGCCAGCGGTGGCGCCGAGCTTCGCGGCGGCGAAGGCGACCTGCTGGCCGCGGGCGACCTGATCCCAGACCTTGCGGTGTTCCGCGCCGGGCGTCCCCTTCGGCACCCAGGTGCGCGAGACGTCGGACTGATAGCCCTGCACGGTGCAACCGCAGTCCATCAGCAGGATTTCGCCCGGCGTGACGCGATATACCTCGCGGCTGCCGTGGGGCAGTGCGGCTGCGGGGCCGATCAGCGCGAGCGCGAATTCGGGGTCGCCGCCCAGTTTGCGCGTCGCAGCGTTCATCAGCGCGCCGATCTCCGCGCCGATCATGCCGGTTTCGACGCGGGGCGCGAGCCAGCGATAGGCCGCCAGCGTGACGTCCGTCGCAGTCTGCATCAGCGCGAGTTCGGCCGGGGTCTTCACCATACGGCAACCGCGGACGACCGGGTTGGCGCTGACTTGCCGTGCGGCGGATGCGAAGCGGGCGAGATCGGCGGGAATGAAGCTGCGGACGGTTTCCTCGATGCCGATCCTGGCGTTGGCGAGGCCGCGCTCCTTCAGCCAGCCGGCGACGATGGCGAGCGCGTTGCCGTCCTCCTGCCAGACGCGCACCTCTGCGGGGACCGCGAGCGACTGATGGACCGAGGGCTCCTCGAAGAAGGGGGTGACGATCAACGGTTGCCCTTCGCGGGGCAGGATGGCGAGCGTCGGACGCTCGCTGCGTCCCCAGCGGACGCCGGTGAAGTAGATCATCGACGATCCCGGCTCGATCAGGACGGCGCCGATGTCGTTCTGCGCCATCAGCGTCTGAGCGCGGGCCAAGCGGCGGGCGCGCTCGTCGGGACCGATCGGCCGGGCGCCGGTGGTAATGTCGCGCAACGCCGACAGGTCGGGTTCGGCAGCACGAAGCATGGCCGACGAGAGCAGCGGCGTAGCGGCGGCCGCGGCGAGAAACGTGCGGCGCGAGGGGGTGAAGGGCATCGCGAAACGATACGGCGCTTGACCCGGCGCTCGCAATCCCCTTCCCTTAGCGGCGAATCCGGGAGGGAATGAATGGCCAAGCGGCTGACTGTATTTATTGTTATCGGCCTGTTGCTCGGCATCGTTACCGGCCTGGTTCTGAACGGCTGGCTGGACGACGGCACGCCGGAGGCCGCGGCGCGGCTGAAGGCGATCGCCGGCTATTTCACGATCGGCACGACGGTGTTCCTGCGGCTGATCAAGATGATCATCGCGCCGCTCGTCTTCGCGACATTGGTCAGCGGCATTGCGCAGATGGGCGATACCGCGGCGTTGGGGCGCGTCGGCGCCAAGGCAATCGGCTGGTTCATCGGCGCGAGCCTGGTGTCGCTGGGCCTTGGCCTGGTGCTGGTCAATGCGATTCATCCGGGCGTCGGCATCAACCTGGCGCTGCCGCCGGCGGGCACCGATGCCGGCGTGGCCACCGCGGCATTCAGCCTCGACAAGTTCATCACGCATATCGTCCCCGCCTCGATGATCGAGGCGATGGCGACCAACGAAATCCTGCAGATCGTCGTCTTTTCGATCTTCGTCGGCGTCGCGCTGACCGCGGTCGGCGAGCGCGGTGCGCCGCTTGTGCGGGCGGTCGACGGCCTCGTCGCCGTCATGCTGCGGATCACCGACTATGTGATGCGCGTGGCGCCGGTGGCGGTGTTCTGCGCCGTGACCGCCACACTCGCCGAGCGCGGTGCGGGGGTGATCGGGCAGCTCGCCTTCTTCATGGGCAGTTTCTATTTCGCGCTCCTGTGCCTGTGGGCAGTGCTGCTCGGCGTCGGGTTCCTCGTCATCGGGCCGCGGATCAAGGACCTGATCCGCTACGTTCGCGAGCCGCTGCTCGTCGCCTTCACCACGGCGTCGTCGGAAGCCGCCTATCCGCGGATGCTGGAGGCACTCGACAAGTTCGGGGTGCCGCCGCGGATCGCGAGTTTCGTCCTTCCCCTGGGCTATTCGTTCAACCTCGACGGTTCGATGATCTACATGACGTTCGCGTCGCTGTTCATCGCCCAGGCCTATGGCATCGACATGCCACTGGGGACGCAGGTGGCGATGCTGCTGTTCCTGATGATCTCGTCCAAGGGGATCGCCGGGGTGCCCCGCGCCAGCCTGGTGGTGATCGCCGCGGTGCTGCCGGTGTTCGACATTCCGGAGGCGGGGCTGCTGCTGATCCTGGCCATCGACCATTTCCTCGACATGGGGCGTACCGCGACCAACGTGATCGGCAATGCGGTGGCGGCGTCGGTCGTCGCGAAATGGGAGGGCGGCTTCGATCCGCGCGAACCCGCCGAGATCGACCCTGCGGTGACCGAGGGGCCGGCGTTGCCGCCGGCCACCAGCTTCAGGCACTAAGCATCGGGGTCAGGCGTAAGCGTAAGCGCCTCCCTTCGCGAGCGCCGCCTGGTACGCCGGGCGGGCGTGGACCTTTTCGAGCCAGGCGATCGTCGCCGGGCGGGAGGCGTCCAGGCCGGCGCGGCTGCGCGCGGCTTCCAACGGGAAGCTCATCATGATGTCGGCGGCCGTCATCGCGTCGCCGGCGAACCATGGGCGCTGCTTCAGCTCCGATTCGACATAGTCGAGATGGACGTCGATCATCGGCTGAATGCGCTTCACCGCGGCCTTGCCCATCAGCGGCACGCGGCTGAGCACCAGCTTCAGCAACAGCGGCGGCATTAGCGAGCCTTCGGCATAATGCAGCCAGAAGCGGTAGCGGAGCGCCGAGTCGCGGTGCGCGGGCGCGCCCAGGCGGCCATCGGCCTTCTCGACCAGATATTCGACGATCGCACCGGTTTCGGCGATGACGTGGCCGCCGTCGGTATCCTCGATCACCGGCGATTTGCCCAAGGGGTGGACCTGCTTCAGCTCGGGCGGCGCGAGCATCGTCTTCTTGTTCCGCTCGTAGCGCTTGACCTGATAGGGCAGGCCCAGCTCCTCGAGCATCCACAGCACGCGCTGCGATCGGCTGTTTTCGAGATGGTGGACGATGATCATGGCTGTTCCCCTGTTGCGGTCGCGCGCCAGATCCAGGCGGAGGCCGGGAGCGCGACGATGCCGTCGGCTGCATAACGCTTCAATGCCGATTTGAGCCGGTCGTCGAGCGACGGATCGGCGGCGTCCTTGAGCGCCGAGGCGAGCGGGCCGATGTGGTGGAAGAAATCGGCGGCATCGGCGACCGGATCGGGGCCGGCCCCGGCGACATAGGCGAAATCGATGCGGGTGGCGCTGTCGACCGTCCAGCCTGCCGATTCTAGGATCGTGGCGGTGGCCGCCTGGTCGGCAAACCCGAAGGGTCCGGGGGCGTAGCCGGGGGCGACCTCTGGGCGGGTGCCGGTGACCTGCTCGATCAAATCGGATGCCCAGACATTGTCGCGGCGATCGCGGAAGCAGGAGAAGACGAGGCGGGCGCCTGAATTGGCCGCGGTGCGCAGCGCCGTGAAGGCGGCGATGGGGTCGGCGAAGAACATGACGCCGTGGCGCGAGACGATGAGGTCGGCGGGTGGGAGTTGCAGGACCATCGCAACGGCGTCGCCGGCGTGGAAGGTGACGGTGCCGCGGTCGCCGGCGCGGGTGTGCGCCGTCCGGATCAGATCGGCGGACAGGTCCAGGCCGGTGACGGTGGCGTCGGGACGCGCGTCGGCGAGTGCGAGGCTGGTGGCGCCGGCGCCGCAGCCGATGTCGATCGCGTGGAAGGGGCCGGCGGGGGCGGCGGTGCGGATCGCGGCGTCGAGATGCGGCGACAGGTTGGCGAAGGAGCGGTCGGTGCGCTGCCATTCGGCGGCCCAGGTGCGGCCGACGCGGCCGGTCCAGTCGGTGGCGGAGGTCATGGGGTGGGTCCGGTCTTGGTGGGGTGGGCGCACGTCTGCCCCTTGCTCTGCGTCACCCCGGACGTGTTCCGGGGTCCACTCAGCCGCGGGGGCGAGGCTTGAGTCTTCAACTGTGCCCGTGCCGCACGGTGGACCCCGGAACACGTCCAGGGTGACGTGGTGAGTGTGGATCGGGCAGGAACGACACCTGCCCCGCTCATCCGGCTGCGGGCGAGGCGTGAGGGGCTATACGGATTACGCCCCCAACCCATTTTCCGCCAAAACGAGCGTGGAAGTGGACGAAGTGGAGGATACGTCATCGTCCGGAGTATCCCATGCGAAAGGGGCCCGCCGTTGCCGGCGAGCCCCCCCGTAGCATCCGATCGGATGGCGCGGCGATCACAGATCGTCGTCGGCTTCCGGTCCGGCCATCATTTCCTCGGCGACCTTTTCGGTGCGCTGGCGGATCGCCTTTTCGAGGCGGTCGGCCATCTCGGGGTTTTCGCGCAAATAGTTCTTGGCGTTCTCACGCCCCTGCCCGATCCGCACCGAATCGTAGGAGAACCAGCTGCCCGACTTTTCGACGAGGCCCGCCTTGACGCCGAGGTCGAGGATCTCGCCGATCTTCGAAATGCCCTCGCCGTACATGATGTCGAATTCGACCTGCTTGAACGGCGGTGCGACCTTGTTCTTTACCACCTTCACACG
The DNA here is from genome assembly GCF_043498045.1 of Sphingomonas sp. S6. Classification (NCBI taxonomy): domain Bacteria; kingdom Pseudomonadati; phylum Pseudomonadota; class Alphaproteobacteria; order Sphingomonadales; family Sphingomonadaceae; genus Sphingomonas; species Sphingomonas sp. S6. Next base: position 403,314 of record NZ_JBIEOE010000001.1, on the reverse strand, counting down.
CGTGGTGTTGCCGGTGACTTCCTCGCGATCCTTGATCGCGCCGGTGCGGCGGATGTCGAGGCGGACGGAGGCGTAGAACTTCAGCGCGTTGCCGCCCGTCGTCGTTTCCGGGTTGCCGTACATCACGCCGATCTTCATGCGCAGCTGGTTGATGAAGATCACCATGCAGCGCGAGCGGCTGATCGAGCCGGTGAGCTTGCGCAGCGACTGCGACATCAGGCGGGCCTGAAGGCCGACGTGGCTGTCGCCCATCTCGCCCTCGATTTCGGCACGGGGGACAAGCGCGGCGACCGAATCGACCACCAGCACGTCGATCGCGTTCGAGCGGACGAGCGTGTCGGTGATTTCGAGCGCCTGTTCGCCGGTATCGGGCTGCGACACGATCAGTTCGTCGATGTTGACGCCCAGCTTCTTAGCATAGACGGGATCGAGCGCATGTTCGGCGTCGACGAAGGCGGCGGTGCCGCCGTTCTTCTGCGCTTCGGCGATGACATGCAGCGCGAGCGTGGTCTTGCCCGACGATTCAGGGCCATAGACCTCGATCACGCGGCCACGCGGCAGACCGCCGACGCCGAGCGCGATGTCGAGGCCGAGGCTGCCGGTCGAGATCGCCTCGACCTGCATCGTTTCCTTCTGACCGAGCTTCATCGCGCTGCCCTTGCCGAAGGCGCGGTCGATCTGCGCGAGGGCGGCGTCGAGCGCCTTTTGACGGTCTGCGTTTGCGGTTGCCATGCCGGTGTCGATCACTTTCAGATTGGCGGCCATCGGGAGGGTTCCTCGCTAGAGCAAGCGCGCGGCATGAGCAACGCGTCTGTTCTGTATGTACGATGTTTGTTCCATGAGAACAAGAGGGGAACTTTGGTTTTTGGCCATGGGGTTGGTGGGATATGGTGCGCGCGAAGACGCGAAGGCGCGAAGCGCGGAGGCGCTGGGGGCGCGGAGGGGTTGCGCGTGTGCAGCGGCTGTTTGGGGCCTTGGGCGTCACCTCAGCGCGGGCTGGGGTCTTTCTCGGCGCTGGTGGTGCGCTGCAACTATAAGATCCCAGCCTGCACTGGGATGACGGTTGGGGAACGGGAGGGCTAGGCCTTTACGTCAGGGTCGTGGCTAGGGTCCACCAGCCCTTGGCCGCGGCTGCGTCACGAGCCGTGTCTCTCGTACCCCCGTCCGCGAACAGAGCGAAACAGGTGGCGCCGCTGCCGGACATGCGCGCCAGGCGGACGCCCTCTGCCAGTTCGAGGAGCGACAGGACGTCGGCGATGACGGGGGCGAGTGCGAGCGCGGCGGGTTGCAGGTCGTTGCGGCCGGCGATGGCGCGGGTGAAGAGGGCACCCTCTCCGGCTATGCCGCCGCGGTCGGTGCCGTCCCAGCGGGCGAAGACGGCAGCGGTGCTGACCGCGACGCCGGGGTTGACGAGGAGCAACGGCGTGCCGGTGAGGCCGGTGATGGGGACCAACGCCTCGCCCTTGCCGGTGCCCAAGGTGGTGCGGCCGTCGAGGCAGGCGGGCACATCGGCGCCGAGCGTTTCGGCGAGGACGAACAGACGCGGGTCTCCCGGCGCGATAGCGTGCAAGCGGGCGAGCGCGCGTAGCGTCGCGGCGGCGTCGGCCGAACCGCCGCCTATCCCTGAGGCGATGGGGAGATGCTTGTCGAGCGTGATCGCGTGATGCCGGGCGATGCCGAACGTGTCGCGGAAAGCGCTGGCGGCCTTTTGCACGAGGTTCGGGCCGGAGGCCGTCTCGAGTGCCGCGGCAAACGGGCCGGTGATGGCGAAGCTGTCAGTGTCGGCGGGCACGACCGTCACCGTGTCGCCGTCGGCCGCGAAGGCGAACAGCGTTTCGAGCTCGTGATAGCCGTCCGGCCGGCGGTGGCGGACGTGGAGCGCGAGGTTGATCTTAGCGGGGGCGGCTTCGACGATCATCGGGCGGGCGGGCCTTGTGCAATCCGGGCGGCAAGCGCCGCGGCATCCTGGGCCGGGGCGGTCAGCGCCGCGGCGCGCCACGCGTAGCGGGCTTCGTAACGGCGGCCCAGCGCCCAATAGACGTCGCCGAGATGTTCGGCGATTTCGGCATTGGTGGGTTCCGCCTCGGCGGCGCGCTCGATCAGCGGCAGCGCGCGCGTGGTGTCGCCGTTGACGAACAGCGCCCAGCCGAGCGAATCGGCGATCGAGGCGTCGTCGGGCTTGGCGGCGTGTGCGCGCTCCAGCATCGCGATCGACGCGGGAACGTCGACGCGGCGTTCGGCTTGCGCATAGCCGAGGTAGTTGAGCGCGAGCGGCTCGGCGGGGGCGAGCGCCACCGCCTTTTGCAGCGCCGCGCGGGCGGCGGGCCAGTCGCCCGCCTGCTCCAGCGCACCGCCATATTGCAGCCAGGCGTTCCACGCGGTGGGCTGCGCCTCGGCGATGCGGCGATACCAACGGGCGGCTTCGGCATAATTGCCGGCGGTGCTGAGCTGATCGGCGTAGAGCTGCCATGCGGCGGGGCCGGCGTCGGCGCGTTCGGCGTCGCGGCGGGCGAGTGCGAGGGCGTCGGCGGTGCGATCGGCGCGGGCGAGGATCGATATGCGCGCGGCGACGGCGGTGGACGCGAACGGGCTGGACGCCGGCACGGCGTCGAGCGTCGCGAGCGCCTGATCGGTCGCATCCTCCCCCGCGAGCGCCTGGGCGAGCAGCAGGCGGGCGCGATCGTTGGCGGGCGACGCGATGAGCGCGGTGCGGGTGAGCGCGATCGAGAGCGGCGCGACGTCCTGGTCGACGAGGTCGCCGGCGACGCGGGCGAGCAGGCGCGAAACGCCATAGGCGAGTGTCGGCTTGGCGGCGGCACCCTGACGGAGCGCGGCGAGCGCGGGGTCGTTGCCGGCGAGCAGTGCGCGCGCCTCGTCGGCATGGCCGGTGCCGAACAGCAATTGCGCGGCGGACAGGCGCAGGTCGACGGGCGAACCGGTTTCGCGGAGGGCCTGCACGGTCTTCAGCCCCTGCCCCGTGTCGCCGCGGGCGATCTGGAGCAGCGCCGCGGTTTCGGCGGCGAGGCGCTGGGTGACGGGGTCTTTCCCGGCGCTGGTTATGGCGGGGGCGGGATCGCGGCCGGCGGCATAAGCGATCCAGGCGCGCAGCGAGGGCACCATGACGGCGAGCGGTGTGCGCGCCAGCGTTTGCGTCGCGGCCTCGGCCCCTGCCGCATCGTTGCGGGCGGCGGCGAGCGCGAGGGGAAGCAGCGCGAGGTCGGCAGGCGCGCCAGGCTGGTCGCGCAGCACCGCGGCGGCGCGGGTGGCGAGCGGGATGTCGCCCGCGGCGAGCGCCTGGCGGTAGGCACGCAACGCCACCGTAGCATCGCCGGGCCGGGCGGCGAGCGCGCGGGCGTAACCGGCGATGGCGGTGGCGACGTCGCCGTCCGCATCGGCGACGCGGGCCTGCATATAGTCCGCGACCGGATCGGTGCGGCGAGCCGCATCGGCCTGAGCGGGCGCGGCGGCCGCGATGCTCAGAACCGATGCGAAGATCAGACGCTTACATATTGGGATAATTGGGGCCTCCACCGCCCTCCGGCACCACCCAGTTGATGTTCTGCGTGGGGTCCTTGATGTCGCATGTCTTGCAGTGGACGCAGTTTTGCGCGTTGATGACGAACTTGGGATCGCCCGTCTCCTGCCCGACGATCTCGTAAACGCCGGCCGGGCAATAGCGTTGCGCAGGCTCGTCGTAGAGCGGCAGATCGTATTCGACGGGGACGTTGGGGTCCTTCAGCGTCAGATGGACAGGCTGGTCCTCCTCATGGTTGGTGTTCGACAGGAACACCGACGACAGGCGGTCGAAGGTCAGGACGCCATCGGGCTTCGGGTAGACCGGGGCCTTCACCAGATCCTTGCGCCAGAGCGTCTCGTGGTCCGGATGATGCTTCATCGTGAAGGGCATCTTGAGGCCGAAATGTTCGAGCCACATCGTGATGCCGGCAAGACCCGACCCTAGGAAATCGCCGAACTTCTTGACCAGCGGCACGACGTTGCGGACGATCGACAGCTCCTTCTTCACCCAGCTGTGCTCGAACGCCTCGGGGTAAGCGGCCAGTTCGTCATGCTGACGCTGCGACAGGATCGCGTCGGCGGCGGCTTCGGCGGCCATCATGCCGCTCTTCATCGCGGTGTGCGTGCCCTTGATGCGCGGCACGTTGAGGAAACCGGCGCTGTCACCGATCAGCGCGCCGCCGGGGAAAACGAGCTTCGGAATCGACTGGAGCCCGCCGTCGCTGATCGCACGCGCGCCGTAGCTGACGCGCTTGGCACCCTTCAGGATCGCAGCGATTTCGGGGTGGGTCTTCCACTTCTGCATCTCCTGGAACGGCGAGATGTAGGGGTTGGAATAGTTGAGCCAGGTGACGAAGCCGAGGCTGACCTGGCCATTCGCCTGATGGTACAGCCAGCCGCCACCATTGGCGTCGTCGCCCAGCGGCCAGCCCTGCGTGTGGATGACGCGGCCGGGCTGGTGGAACTCCGGATCGATGTCCCACAATTCCTTGACGCCTAGGCCATAGACCTGCGGATCGCTGTCCTTTGCCAGGTCGAAGGTGCGGATCACTTCCTTCGTGAGGTGTCCGCGGCAACCCTCTGCAAAGAAGGTATATTTGGCGTGGAGTTCGAGGCCGGGCTGGTAATCGCCCTTGTGCGTGCCGTCGCGCGCGACGCCCATGTCGCCGGTCGCGACGCCCATCACCCTGCCCTGCTCGTCGAACAGGATTTCGGCGGCGGCGAAGCCGGGGAAGATTTCGACGCCCAGCTCCTCGGCCTTGCCCGCGAGCCAACGGCACAGGTTGCCGAGGCTGCCGGTGTAGGTGCCCTTGTTGTGCAGGAACGGCGGCGTCCACAGATGCGGCAGAACGGTCTTTTTCTTCTCCGTCAGCACCCAGTGGAGGTTTTCGGTCACCGGCACTTCGGCGAGCGGGCAGTCCTGCCGCCAGTCGGGCAGCAGTTCGTCGAGGCTGCGCGGATCGATCACCGCACCCGACAGGATGTGCGCGCCGACCTCGGAGCCCTTTTCGAGCACGCAGACGCTGAGGTCCGCGCCCTTTTCGGCCGCCACCTGTTTGAACCGGATCGCCGCCGACAGGCCCGCCGGGCCGGCGCCGACGATCACCACGTCGTAAGGCATCGATTCACGTTGCGTCATTGTCATCCACTCCCGGATACGGTTGCGGTTGTCGGCGCCGGGGGATAGCGGTCAGGCGCAGGCCGACAACGTCTCGTCTCTGAACCGCGATCGGACAAGTTGACGAAAACGTCAACCTACAGAAAGAGAGAAACGTGGGGGCCGATCAGCATCACAGTTGGAATGAGAGCCTCGCGAGCGCGCTCGACTGGTGGCAGGAGGCGGGCGTCGACACGCTCGTCGACGCGGATCCGCGCGACTGGCTGACCCAGCCGATGGCCACGCCGGTCTTCGCGCGGGCGCCCTCCCCCGCCGCGCCGGTCGAACTGGCACCGGCGATGCCCGCCGAACTGGCCGACTTCATCTTATGGCGCGGCGGCGATGCCGTGCCCGAAGTGTCGTGGCGCGGCGTCTCGATCGCGGCGACCGGCCCGGCGGATGCCGCGGTGATGGTGCTGGTCGACTGCCCCGACAAGGACGACGATGCCGCCGGCATCCTGATGAGCGGCGAGACGGGGCGGCTGTTCGACCGCATGCTCGCCGCGATCGGCCTGTCGCGCGAGACGATCCACCTCGCCTCGGTCTGCGCGAAGCGGCCCGTTGCCGGGCGGATGCCGCGCGAGGTGGAAGCGCAGCTGGCCGATATCGCCAAGCACCACATCGGCCTCGTCGCGCCGAAACGGCTGTTGCTGATGGGCAATGCGGCGAGCCGTGCGATTTTGGGGGCGGAAATGCCCGGGACGCGCGGGTCTTTACACGCGTTTAACCATAGACGGGGAAAGACAGGGGTGGTCGCCAGCTTTCATCCGCGCTTCCTGATCGAGAAGCCGGCGGCGAAGGCGGAGGCCTGGAAGGACCTGCAATTGCTGATGGGGAATTTGTCCGCATGACCCGTACGCTGGCGCCAGGAATAGCGGCTCTGGGAATGGCCGCGATCGCCGCGCTGACCGTATCGCAGGCCGCTTCGGCCGCCGAACCCGGCACCCCCGCAGGCGGCGACGCCCGGATTACCGCAGCAAGCCGCAACGACCGTATCCCCGACCAGCTGGATAGCACGCAGCGCGAGGGGTATCGCGCCGTCTTCCAGGCGATCCGCGACGGCCGCTGGCAGGATGCGCAGATGGGCCTCGACGCGATGAAGCCGGGTCCGCTTCACGCCATCGCCCGCGCCGAACTCTACACCGCCAAGGGATCGCCCAGGGTCGAGCTGGAGCCGCTGGTCGCGCTGCTCAACGAAGCGCCCGAACTGCCCGAGGCCGCCGACCTCGCTCGGCTGGCCAAGGTGCGCGGCGCGAGCGAGCTGCCGCCCCTGCCCGTCGCGCAGCGGCTGATCTGGCAGGATGGCGCGCCGCGCCGCGTCCGCGCCAAGACGACGAGGAGCGACGAGATCGCCGCGGAGCTGGCGGTGAAGATGCAGCCCTATATCAAGGGCGATCAGGGCGCCGAGGCGCAGGTGTTGCTCGAATCGACCGCGGGCCTGACGCCCGAGGCGCAAACCGAATGGCAGGCAAAGATCGCCTGGATGTATTTCCTGACCGGCGACGACCTCAACACGCGCGCGATGGCGGCGAAGGCCGCAAATGGCGTGGGTGACTGGGCCGTGCAGGGCCGCTGGACGGGCGCGCTGTCGGCGTGGCGGCAGAACGATTGCGCCGCGGCCGGCACCGGCTTCGAAGGCGTCGCCGCGCGCGCGACCGACGTCGATCTGCGCGCCGCCGCGCTCTATTGGGCGTCGCGCGCCGATATGGTGTGCGGACGGCCCGACAAGGTGCAGCCGCGCCTGCAGAATGCCGCGCAATTTTCCGAAAGCTTCTATGGTCAGTTGGCGCGGCAGGCGCTGCTGATCCGCGACAAGGGCCGACCGCAGACGCAGGTCGTCGCCGCCGATTGGGCGCGGCTCGACAAGCGTCCCAATATCCGCGTCGCCGCCGCGCTGACCGAGATCGGCGAGACCGACCTTGCCGACAGCGTGGTGCGCCAGCAGGCGCGGATCGGCGATCCGTCCGAATTCGGCAGCCTGGTGCGCGTCGCCGAGGCGCTCAGCCTGCCGGCGACCACCGTATGGCTGGCGCATAACTGCCCGCAGGGCGTCGTCGCCGCCGCCGAGGCGCGCTATCCGACGCCGAACTGGACGCCGACCAGCGGCTGGCGCGTCGACAAGGCGCTGGTCTACGCCCACACGCTGGAGGAAAGCGGCTTCCGCAACAAGGTCGTCAGCCCCGCCGGCGCCTATGGCCTGATGCAGATCATGCCCGCCGCCGCGACCGATTATATGCGCGAGAGCGGCTATACCGTCGACAAGAGCGCGCTGACCAAGCCGGCGACCAATATGGACATCGGCCAGCGTCATCTGGAGCGGCTGCGCGATATGGCGGGCGTGACGGGCGGGCTGCTGCCCAAGGTTATCGCCGCCTATAACGCGGGCCCACGCCCGGTGGGCGACTGGAATGCGATCGTCCACGATAACGGCGATCCGCTGCTGTATATCGAGAGCATCCCTTATTGGGAGACGCGCGGCTATGTGACCACGGTGCTGCGCAATTACTGGATGTATGAGGCGCAGGGCGGTCGCAAGGCGTCGGTGAGCCGATCCGCGCTGGCGCAGGGCATGTGGCCGCGCTTCCCCGGTCTGCCGGGCGCCGCGGCGGTGCGGATGAACGCCCGGCCCGCGACGGCGATCGCGGTGAACGGGCGCGTGTCGCCGCAATCGACGACGGTGTCGGGGAATTAGGGTCTTTCCGGTCCTACCCCGCCAGGGGAGGTGGCGCCGCGAAGCGGTGACAGACGGGCGGTAAGCGGCGCGTTCGGTAAGGGAGTGTGTCGCTCCCTGCCCTCCGCCTTTTGGCTGACGGCGAACTGCTCTCCGTATGGTGTAAGACATAAGCCGCCTCGGGGACTCATTGTCTCATCGGCCCGCGGCGGCGGTAGCGTGCGTGTCGGAAGTTTGCCTCATTCCATAGCGGGTTGACGGTTATGCCCCGTCATCCCGGACTTGATCCGGGATCCCGCTTTGACAGTCGGTTATAGCGGGACCCCGGATCAAGTCCGGGGTGACGGAGAGGCGTGGCTATCAGCCGCCCCGGCCGGCCGCCCCGACAGTCCCCGGCAATTCTTCGTCACATCGGCCATCTTGCCCTCGCTCCTGTCTCGGGTATGGTCCGCTTCGGCAAGAGGCGCACCGATGCGCCCGGACTGAGAGGAGCCACGGATGCTGGGCGGCATGCAGGATTTCGAACTCAGGGTATCGACGCTGCTGGATCATGCGGCGCGCGAACATCCCACGCGGGAGATCGTGACGCATTGGGCGGATGGCAGCCAGACGCGCACCGACTGGCAGGGCGTCGCGCGCGATTCGCGGCGGCTGGCGCGGGCGCTGGAACGGCTGGGCATGCGCGCGGGCGACCGGATCGCGACGCTGGCGATGAACCATGCGCACCACCTGATCGCCTGGTACGGCACGATCGGCATGGGCGGCGTGATCCATACGATCAACCCGCGGCTGTTCGACGACCAGCTGATCTATATCGCCAATCATGCCGAAGATCGGGTGCTGTTCTACGACCGCGCTTTCCAGTCGATCGTCGACCGACTGCGCGGGCAATGGCCGACGATCGAACATTACGTGGTCATGGACGGCGATGGGCCGGACAGTTTCGCGGCGCTGATCGCCGCGGAAGACGACGATTATGTCTGGGCGACCGGATCGGAGCGCGACCCGTGCATGCTCTGCTATACCAGCGGCACGACGGGCAACCCCAAGGGCGTGCTGTACGAACATCGCTCGACTGTGCTGCACGCGATGCTGGCGTCGTCGCCCGCGGTGCTGGGACTGTCCTCCGCCGATGTGCTGCTGCCGGTAGTGCCGCTGTTCCATGCCGCGGCCTGGGGCACGCCGTTTGCGGCGCCGATGGCGGGGACGAAGCTGGTCTTTTCTGCGGTCAACGATCCCAAGGTGCTGTGCGGCCTGATGAACGAGGAGCGCGTGACGATATCCTCGGGCGTGCCGACCGTCTGGCTGGCGATGTTTGCCTATGCGGATGCGACCGGCGAGAACCCGCGCCATCTGCGGATGGCGACGATCGGCGGGTCCGCCGCGCCGCGCGCGATGATCGCGCGGCTGATGGGCATGGGCGTCGACGTCAAGCATCTGTGGGGCATGACCGAAACCTCGCCCGTCGCGACGGCTGCGGCGCCGCCGCCCGACTGGGAAGACTGGTCGGAGGATGCCAAGCTCGACGTGCTCACCAAGCAGGGGCGCATCCCCTATGGCGTCGAACTGGCGGTAATCGATGACGAGGGGCGGCATCTGCCGCGCGACGGCACCAGCGCGGGGCGGCTGCACATCCGCGGGCCGTGGGTGGTGAAGCGCTATTACGGTGCGGAGGCGGATGCGATCGACGCGGACGGCTGGTTCGACACCGGCGACGTCGCGGTGCTCCATCCGGACGGCACGATGCAGATCACCGACCGGTCGAAGGACGTGATCAAATCGGGCGGCGAGTGGATCAGCTCGGTCGAGCTTGAAAATGCCGCGGTCGGCTGTCCCGGCGTCGCCGAGGCGGCCGCGATCGGCATCGCGCATCCGAAATGGGACGAACGGCCGCTGCTGGTCGTCGTGCGCAAGCCGGGCAGCGAGGTGAGCGAGCGCGAGATCGTCGAGCATCTGAAGGGCGCGGTGGCGAAATGGTGGCTGCCCGACGCGGTGGTGTTCGTCGACAGCCTGCCGCACACGGCGACGGGCAAGCTGCTGAAGACGGCACTGCGGGAGCAGTTCAAGGATTTCAAGCTGGCGGCGTAAGGGCGCCCTTTTTGTCATCCCGGCGGACGCCGGGATCCATGGATACGATGATGCCGGGGTAGCGCGCACCATTCGCCGCCCGCCCCCATGGATCCCGGCGTCCGCCGGGATGACGAATTAAGGGGTGGCGTAGGCACCTGCCCTCCCCCAACCGTCATTCCCGCGGAGGCGGGAAGCCAGACTGGCTGGCGGTGCGGCTCTATCGGCGCCGTTAGAAATGTGGATTTCCGCCTTTTCGGGAATGACGGGCGAGTGCAGCGCGGGAATGACGATGTGTTGCCGGATGGTAGAAACACCATCAAGGGGCTGACAAATGGCCCCCGGTCCCTACAGTCGCCCCTATGGCGATCGGACTGGATAATGCGGGGTTCAGCGACGCGCTGGTGATCCTGGGGGCGGCGGGACTGGTGATTCCCGCCTTTGCGCGATTTCGGGTGAGCCCCGTCATCGGCTTCATTCTGGTGGGGATGCTGGTCGGTCCGTTCGGGCTGGGGCAGCTGACCACACAGGCGCCGTGGCTCTATTATCTCACCATATCCAACCCGCATTCGATCGAGCCGTTCGCGGAATTCGGCATCATATTGCTGCTGTTCTCGATCGGGCTGGAACTGTCGTTCAAGCGTCTCTGGGCGATGCGGGCGCAGGTGTTCGGCACCGGGCCGGCGGAGCTGATCGGATCGGCGGTGCTGATCGCGATCGCGGTGCACCTGTTGGGCCAGGATTGGGCCGGCGCGGCGGGGCTGGGCCTGGCGCTGGCGCTGTCCTCGACCGCGCTGGTGCTGCCGCTGGTGGGGACGACGAGCCCGGTCGGGCGCGGCGCGTTCGCGATGCTGTTGTTCGAGGATCTGGCGCTGGTGCCGATCATCTTTGCCCTTGGCGCAATGGCGCCGACCGCGAGCGAGGAAGGCTGGGTCGGCATCGCCGGCGTCGCGCTGCGCGGGGCGGCGACGGTGGTGGTGATGTACCTTGGCGGGCGGCTGGTGCTGCCGCGACTGTTCGCGCAGGCGGCGCGGACGAAGAGTCCGGAGCTGTTCCTCGCCGCATCGCTGCTGGTCGTCATCGTCGCCAGCGTCGCGACGACCGCAGCGGGCCTGTCGCCGATCGTCGGTGCGCTGCTCGCCGGGCTGCTGATCGCCGAAACCGAATATCACACCGAGGTCGAGGTGATGACCGCGCCCTTCAAGGGGCTGGCGCTCGGCGTGTTCCTGATCACCGTCGGCATGAGCGTGAACCTGCGCGAAGTGCTCGACAATTGGCCCGCGCTGCTCACCGCGGTCGTGGCGGTGGTGGGGGTGAAGGCGGTCGTCACCTTCCTGCTGCTCCGCGTCGCGCAGACCGGGCGCGGGATCGCCGCGGAAACCGGGCTGTTGATGGGCAGCCCGTCGGAAACGACGCTGATCGTGCTCGCCACCGCGGCGCAGGCGCAGCTGATCCTGCCGTCGACCGCCGCCTTCTGGCAGACCGTCACCGCGATCGGCCTGACGATCACGCCGCTGCTCGCCAAGGCCGGCCAGCGGCTGTCGCGCGGCATCGATCGCGCGCCGATCGATGCGGGGCCGATCGACGATGGCGAGGGGCCGGGCACGGTCGTGATTGGCTTCGGCCGTGTCGGGCGGATGGTCGCCGACATGCTGAAGATCCATGGCCAGCGCTATCTCGCGGTGGATGCGGACATCGACAATGTCGCGGATGCGCGGCGGGCGGGGCATCCGGTGCTGTTCGGCGACGTAGCGCGCGCCGAGCTGATCGACCGGCTCGACCTCGCCCGCGCCCGCGCGCTCATCCTGACGATGGACGATCCGGTGCTGACCGTGCGGCTGGCGCGGCGGATGCGCGCGCTGGCGCCAGAGTTGCCGATCATCGCCCGCGCCCGCGATCCGCAGCATGCGGCGGAACTGTACCGCGCCGGCGTGACCGATGCGGTGCCGGAAACGCTGGAAAGCTCGCTGCAATTGTCGGAAGCGGTGCTGGTCGATTTAGGCGTGGCGATGGGCCCGGTGATCGCCTCCATCCACGAAAAGCGCGACGAACTGCGCCAGTCGATCAAGGCCGAAGCGGAGATCGACCGCGAACCGCGCATCCGGCGGGTGAAACGGTTGAGCGAGGCGACCGCGCCTCAGGCGTAGAGATCCACCACCTCCACCCCCTCACCCACGGCATCGAGCAGCAGGGTGCGATGGCAGTGCGTCGGTTCGCGTTCGTAGCAGAGGAGGGCGCTGGGCTTTTCCTGTGCGAGGTCGAGCATCCGGGCGGCGGCGGCCTGGGCCTCGGGTAGCGCCAGCTGGTCGTCGTAGACGGCGGTGAGGGTTTCGACATCGCCCTTCTTGGCAGCATCGCGGCCGCGCTTGGGGGTGCCGAGGGCCTTCAGGTGGACATAGTCGATACCCACCTCTTTAAGGCTGGCGGCGAGCGAGGATTTAGAGAAGCCGGGACGGCGGGATAGCGGCAATGCGCGGACGTCGATGACGCGCTCGACGCCGGCCTTGCTGAGCGCGGCGAGGAAGTCGGCCATGGTCGTCGCTTCGTAGCCGATCGTGTAGATGGTCGTCATGGCGGTACAACGCGCGGAGCCCCTGCCGCGTTGCTCCCCTGCCCGCTGCGGCCTAGAGGCTTGGCGCATGACTCATGACATCCATATCGTCGGCGGCGGGCTCGCCGGATCGGAAGCGGCGTGGCAGCTGGCCGAGGCGGGGTTTCGCGTGCGCCTGTCCGAGATGCGGGGCAGCGGCGAGCGTACGCCCGCGCACCAGACCGATGGCCTTGCCGAACTCGTCTGTTCGAACAGCTTCCGGTCCGACGACGCGGAGGCGAATGCGGTGGGGCTGCTGCATCAGGAGATGCGGCGGCTGGGGTCGCTGATCATGGCGCAGGCGGACGCGCATCGCGTGCCGGCGGGGTCGGCGCTGGCGGTGGATCGTGATGGCTATTCGGACGGCGTGACGCAGGCGCTTGCCAACCATCCGAACGTCACTTTGGTGCGCGAGCGGGTGGATGCCTTGCCGGAAGGACCGGCGATCCTGGCAACCGGACCGCTGACCGCGGCGTCTTTGGCCAATGAAATCGGCGGAGCGACGGGGGCTGAGGCGCTGGCGTTCTTCGACGCGCTGGCACCGATCGTCCACTTCGACACGATCGACATGGATATCGCGTGGAAGGCGTCGCGCTGGGACAAGGGCGAGGCGGATTACATCAACTGCCCGATGGACAAGGAGCAGTATCTCGCCTTCCACGCCGCGCTGCTGGCGGGCGAGAAGACCGAGTTCAAGGAATGGGAGAAGGACACGCCCTATTTCGATGGCTGCATGCCGATCGAGGTGATGGCGGAGCGCGGGGTCGATACGCTGCGCTATGGGCCGATGAAGCCGGTGGGCCTCGACAATCCGCGCACCGGGCGCTGGCCTTATGCGGTGGTGCAGCTGCGCCAGGACAATCGGCAGGGCACGCTGTGGAATATCGTTGGTTTCCAGACCAAGCTGAAGCATGCCGAGCAGGTGCGGCTGTTCCGTACGATCCCGGGCTTGCAGAATGCCGAGTTCGCGCGGCTGGGCGGCCTGCATCGCAACACCTTCATCCGCTCGCCCGAATTGCTGGATGAGACGCTGCGGCTGAAGAACCGGCCGAACCTGCGCTTCGCCGGACAGATCACGGGGTGCGAGGGCTATATCGAGAGCGCGGCAATCGGCCTGCTCGCCGGGCGTTTCGCGGCGGCCGAACTGCGGGGCGAGACGCTGGCGCCGCCGCCGATAACGACCGCGCTCGGCGCGCTGCTGGGGCATATCACCGGGGGTGCGGAGGCGGAGACGTATCAGCCGATGAACGTCAATTTCGGGCTGATGCCGCCAATCCCCGGCCGCACCAAGAAGGCGGATCGCAAGCGGATGTACACCGACCGGGCGCGCGCCGCGTTCGAGCCGTGGCTCAGCTCTCTTCCGCCGGAGCCTGTTGCGGCGGCGGACATTTCACGCGAGACGGTGCCTTCCGCTTGACGGCGGTGGTGGCGAATTCGGCCGCATTCATCGCGCCGGAGGCGTCCTTGTCGGCGGTGGCGAATTTGGTCGTCGCCTTAATCGCCCATTCGTCGAAGCTGAGCCGGCCGTCGCCGTTGGTATCAAGCTTGACGAAGGCCTTGCGGCGGGCGGCGAGATATTCGTCGCGCGTGATGCGGCCGTCGCGATCCTTGTCGTAGCGGTTAAAGCGTTTCTGTTCACGCGTGGCGGGCGCAGCTTCCGGAACGGGCGGGTCTTCGGCGTCAGAGGTGGTCTGCGCAGCGGCCTGCTGGACGAGCGGTTGCGCCGGCAGCAGGTCGGGCTGGCCGCGATGTCCGGCGATCAGCACCCCTGCCCCGACCGCTGCCGCCAGAGCACCGCCACCCGCCAGATATCGCCACATCGCCCGCCCTCCCGATTGCGGCGGAAGGCTATCATGCGAAGCGGCGCAGGCAACCGCCGCTATCGCCCGGTGAAGCGGAAGCGCGCGACGCGCCAGGCTTTGGCGAGCGGCGTGCCGCCCTCCAGATCGAGCCTGGCGAGCAGCGCGAGAACGCCGACCGCCCGCGCGGGCGCCGGCCATGTCGCGGTGAAGGCTTGGGAAAGCGCCGCCCGCGCTTCGGACGACGCACGATCGGCCAGCCCGGCGGCGGTGAGATGGCGGGCGAGATCGGCATAGGCCCAGCCCTGCCCTGCGATCCGCAGCACCGCCGGCTCGGCGCCGAGCAATCGTCCCGCCAGCGCGAACAGCGTGCCCCCACGCGAATCGGCATGACGGGCGAGCGCGTCGCCATTCAGCGGATCGGTGACGACCAGTTCTTCCCACCCGTCGGTCATCGCCGCGATCGCCGCGCCGCTCACGCCCCGCGGCAGGAGCAGGCGTGCGACGTCCTGAAGCAGGGGTTCGGCCGGGGGCGGCATCGTATCGAGCCGCTCCAGCGCATCGTGCCACCAGGCGAGCCGCATCTGGCCGACCATCGGTTCGCGCGTCGTCCGGACGATCCCCGCGAGCCGATCGTCGAGCTCGAACAATGTGCGCAGCGCATCCCGCGACGAAGGCGGGGCGGCGGCGAGCATCAGTTCGCGATCGGGCGGCGGGACAGCGGAGGGATCGGTCATTGTGACGGATCGCTGCCCGTCCGCATCGCGACTTGCAAGTCCTGCGCGCGCGCTCTCACCTCGGCCGATAGAGCCGGATCGGGCGCGGCGTTTACGCATTCGTCAACTTTAACCGCCTAGAATTCCGATCGATTATGGACGGGACCTGGGCGGCGTGACGATCGATCGGCATCAGACGGACAACCACGGCCAGCTATCGTTCCTGTCGCGTTTCGCCCGCGCGAAGGGCGGCAATACGCTCGCGATGCTCGCCGCCTTCCTGATCCCGATGTCCGCGCTCACCGGGTCTGCGGTCGATTTCGGGCGCATGTATCTGGTGAAGGTACGGTTGCAGCAGGCGTGCGACGCGGGTGCCCTCGCCGGTCGCAAGGCGATGACCGACAGCAGCAGCAGCACGCTGGACCCGGCGGCGGCGGCCACGGCGAAGACGTTCTTCGCGAACAACTTCCCCAGCGGGATCATGGGCACCCCCGCCTATACCAGCGCGACCGTCCCCTTCACGCCGACCAAGACGAGCGACAATCAGGTCGCCGGCACCGCCTCCGTCCGGGTGCCGACGACGATCATGAAGATGTTCGGCATGTCGGCCCGGACGATGACCGTGACGTGCGAGGCACGCTACGACGTCGCCGATTCGGACGTGATGTTCGTGCTGGATACCACCGGCTCGATGGCGTGCACGCCGGCCAACGGCTGCACGTCGCAGACCGGCAGCTATACTAGGCCCGACGGCACCACTGGCTATTATGCGGTCGAGGCGGATGGATCCAAGATTTCCGGCCTGCGATCAGCGGTGCTCAGCTTCTACGACACGATGGCGGCGAATGCGGATACGTCGACGCACGTGCGCTATGGCTTCGTCACCTATACGTCGACGGTGAATGCCGGGTTCGCGCTGCCATCGAGCGCGATCGTCGACACATGGACCTATCAGTCACGGCGGATCGTCGGCGAAACCAACAATGGCGACGATACGTCGAGCACCAGCTACAATGTGTCGCAGAGGAACTGCAACAACCGCGCGACGGGACGTTCGCCGCAGAACGTGCTGAACCCCGACGGATCGGTCGCGACCTACGTGTTCCGCACAGACGGCACCGCGGAATATGTTACGTCCAGCTGGTCCAGTAACTCCGGCGGCACCTGCACCGTCACCACCGATCCCAAGATGCCGATCTGGCAATATCAGCCGGTGTCGTACGACGTCAGCCAGTTCAAGCTGGGCAATGCGGTGCCCGATCCCAGCAAGGTCACCGGGCAGACGGCCAAATGGCAGGGGTGTCTGGAGGAGCGCAATACGACCTATGGCGCGCTGAGCTTCGACCAGAGCAACCTGCCGCCCGACTTGGATCCCGACGCCGTCGCCACCAGCGATGCGACGCGCTGGCGGCCGATGTGGCCGGAGGTCGTCTATTATCGCGGCTCGACGTCCAACCCCAATGCCGGCAACACCGCGCGGCCCTATTCGCCGACTTCGCCCTTCGTGTACGGCGACGTGTCGACCACGACGACCAGCGCCACGGCGACCTGGACGTCGCTCGCCTACCCTGCGAACCTGCGGGCGGCCTATGTGTCGTGCGGCAAGCCCGTGCGCCGGCTGGGCGTGATGACCCGCAGCGACGTGTCCGACTACGTCAACGCGGTCGATTTCAAGGCGCAGGGCGGCACCTATCACGACACGGGCATGATCTGGGGCACGCGGCTGATGTCGCCGACCGGCCTGTTCGCGACCGATACCGCCGCCTGGCCGGGGCGTCAGGCGCCCAATCGGTACATCGTGTTCATGACCGACGGCGACATGGCGCCCAATCCGATGATCTATGGCATGTACGGGCTGCAGGCCTATGACGGCCGGGTCGCGAGCACCGGTACGGATGCCAACGGCCTGATCCCCTATCACAACGCGCGCTTCCTCGCCGAATGCACCGCGGCCAAGGCGCGCAACATCACCGTCTTCGTCATCGGTTTCGGCCAGACGCTGACGCCGCAGCTGACGCAATGCGCCTCGCCCGGCCAAGCCTTCTACGCCAGCGACAATGCGTCGCTGGATGCGGCCTTCCGTCGGATCGCCAATCAGGTGGCGCTGCTGCGGGTGTCGAAATGAGCATCGGCCGCGGGCTGCTGTCGCGGCTGGGCCGCGACCGGCGCGGCGTCACGTTGGTCGAGTTCGCGATCATCTTTCCGGTGATGGCGCTGATGATGATGGGCCTCGGTGACATGCTGTATCAGATGTACGTCAAGCAGCTGCTGTACGGCGCGATCCAGAAGGCGGCGCGCGATTCGGCGATCCAGGGCGGCGCCCAGCAGACCGCCGCGATCGACGGGCGTGTGTTGCAGACGATGACGGGCGTCATGAAGATGCCGACCGCGTCCTGCGCCAGCACGCCGGCGCCCGGCACCTATTGCTCGACGCGGCTTAGCTACGCGACGTTCAGCGCGGTCGGCCCCGAGCCGTTCGAGGATACCAACGGCAACAACCAGCGCGATCCGGGCGAATGCTATCGCGACATCAACGGCAACGGCAGCTGGGATGCGGAGCCGGGCACGGCAGGCCAGGGCGGCGCGAACGACGTGACGCTGTACCGGATGCGCATCACCTATCCGCGCATCTTTCCGGTCGCGCCGCTGATCGGGGCATCGCCCTATCAGACGGTGACCGCAGAAACGCTGTTAAAGAACCAGCCCTATGCCACGCAGGCGGCGCCGACGGTGAAGCGTCTATGCAATTGATCCCCCCACCCCAAACCCTGTGGCGGCGGCTGGCGCGCAACCGCCGCGGCGTCGCGATGATCGAATTCGCCTTTGCCGGGCCGGTCGTGCTGGCGCTCGGCCTGTATGGCGCGGAGATGGGCAATCAGGCGCTGACGCATATGCGGATCAGCCAGATCGCGCTGGCCCTTGCCGACAATGCATCGCGCATGGGGCAGATCGGTTCGAACAACATCGAACAGATGCGCGACGGCGACATGAACGACGTGCTGCAGGCGGCACGGTTGCAGGGTGCGCCGCTTCAGCTCGGCACGTATGGCCGGATCACGATCTCCAGCCTGGAATATGTCCAGCAGAGCTATGACAGCGCCCGCGTCCAGCGCATTCACTGGCAGCGGTGCATGGGGATGAAGCGGGGCGCGGGCTATGAGTCGAGCTATGGCACGACGTCGGCGACCGCCGGTTCGACCGCGACGTCGGCCGATGCCGGCACCGCGGCGCCGAACGGCATGGGCGATCCTGGCCGCATGGTCAGCGCGCCCGCCGACACGGGCGTCATCTTCGTCGAGGTGAATTACCAGTATCAGCCGCTGGTCAGCGCGTGGCTCGCGAAGCCATTCCGCATGCACTATGTCGCGTCGATGGTCGTACGCAACAACCGCGACTTCCGGCAGATCTACAATCCGCTCAATTCGGCGACGCCGTCCACCTGCAACCTGTTCGCGGCGTAAACGGTCGAAGGGGACGGCAGCGCCGCCCCCTTCCCGTCATGGTCAGACGATCTTCTTGACGGTCGCGACGATCTTCGCGGCGTCGATCAGCGCCTTCTTTTCGAGGTTCGCGGCGTAGGGCAGCGGCACGTCCTCGTTGGTGACGCGCAGCACCGGCGCGTCGAGATCGTCGAAGCCCTGTTCCATCACCACTGCGGCGATCTCGCTGGCGATCGAGCAGGTCGGCCAGCCTTCCTCGACGACGACGAGGCGATTGGTCTTGGCGAGGCTCTTCAACACGGTCTTGGTGTCGAGCGGACGCAGCGTGCGCAGATCGATGACCTCTGCCTCGACGCCATCCTTCGCCAGCGTCTCGGCGGCTTCGAGCGCGAGCCCGACGCCGATCGAATAGCTGACCAGCGTGACGTGCTTGCCTTCGCGCATGATCCGCGCCTTGCCGATCGGCAGAACGTGATCGTCGAGCTTGGGCACGTCGAACGAGCGGCCGTACATCAGCTCGTTCTCGAGGAAGACGACGGGGTCTTCGCTGCGGATCGCGGCCTTCAGCAGGCCCTTGGCGTCGGCCGCGTCATAGGGCGCGATGACGATCAGGCCAGGGACGGAGGCGTACCACGGACCGTAGTTCTGGCTGTGCTGCGCGCCGACGCGGCTGGCGGCGCCGTTGGGGCCGCGGAACACGATCGGGCAGCGCATCTGGCCGCCGGACATATAGTTGGTCTTGGCCGCCGAATTGATGATGTGGTCGATCGCCTGCATGGCGAAGTTGAACGTCATGAATTCGATGATCGGACGCAGACCGCCCATCGCCGCACCGGTACCGACGCCGGCGAAACCATATTCGGTGATCGGCGTATCGATGACGCGCTTGTCGCCGAATTCGTCGAGCAAGCCCTGCGTGACCTTATAGGCGCCCTGATACTGGGCGACTTCCTCGCCCATCACGAAGACGCGCTCGTCGCGGCGCATTTCCTCAGCCATCGCGTCGCGCAGCGCTTCGCGGACGGTGGTCTTCACCATTTCGGTGCCTTCGGGGATCGCCGGGTCCTGCTTGCCTTCGTTCTCGGCCGCTTCGAACATCTGGCGCGTGCCGGTCTCGACCTTTTCCTGTGCGGGGTGCGCAGAGTCTTCGACCTTGTCCGCCGGCTTGGCCTCGTCCGCCTTGGCGTCGGCCTTGGGGCTGTCGTCCTTGGTCGTGGCGACCGAATCGGCGCTCTCGCCGTCTTCGAGCAGCACGGCGATGACTTCGCCGACCTTCACATTGTCGGTGCCTTCAGCGACGACGATCTTGCCGATCGTGCCTTCATCGACGGCTTCGAATTCCATCGTCGCCTTGTCGGTTTCGATCTCGGCCATGATGTCGCCGGACTTCACCGTGTCGCCTTCCGTGACGAGCCACTTGGCGAGCGTGCCCTCTTCCATCGTCGGCGACAGCGCCGGCATCTTAATCTCGATCGCCATCTCAGTACGTCTCCACCAGCACGTCGGTATACAGCTCGGCCTCTTCGGGCTCGGGCGTGCTTTCGGCGAAATCGGCGGCTTCGTTCACGATCTTGCGGATATCCTGTTCGAGCGTCTTGAGATCGGCCTCGGTCACACCGTGGCCTTCAAGCAGCTTCTTGACGTGGTCGATGGGGTCGGACTTGTCGCGGACGCCCTGCACCTCCTCGCGGCTGCGGTACTTGGCGGGGTCGGACATCGAGTGGCCGCGGTAGCGATAGGTCTTCATCTCGAGGATGACCGGGCCCTTGCCGGCGCGCACCCAGGCGAGCGCTTCCTCGGCGGCACCGCGGCAGGCGAGCACGTCCATGCCGTCGACCTGGATGCCGGGGATGCGGAAGCTTTCGCCGCGGCGGTACAGCTGGTCTTCCGACGAGGCGCGGTTGACGCTGGTGCCCATGGCGTATTGGTTGTTCTCGATCACGAAGATGATCGGGAGCTTCCACAGCTCCGCCATGTTGAAGCTTTCGTACACCTGGCCCTGGTTCGCCGCGCCGTCGCCGAAGTAGGCGAGGCAGACGCCGCCATCGTTGCTGTACTTGTGGCCGAAGGCCAGACCGGTGCCGAGCGACACCTGCGCGCCGACGATGCCGTGGCCGCCGTAGAACTTATGTTCGGTCGAGAACATGTGCATCGAGCCGCCCTTGCCGCGGCTGATGCCGGCGGCACGGCCGGTCAGTTCGGCCATGATGACCTTGGGGTCGATGCCATAAGCGAGCATGTGGCCGTGGTCGCGATATCCGGTGATCACCGAATCCTTGTCGCCGTCTAGCGCCGACTGCAGGCCGACCGCGACCGCTTCCTGACCGATGTAGAGGTGACAGAAGCCGCCGATGAAGCCCAAGCCATAGAGCTGGCCCGCCTTTTCCTCGAACCGGCGGATCAGCAGCATCTGCTTGTAGAAGTCGAGCAGTTGCTCCTTCGTCGCCTCGAACGGCTTGGGATCGGCGGGACGCTCGCGATTGCTGAGCGGTACGGCGGGAGGAGCAGGCGATTTGGCCACGTATTACCTCAACGGTCCTGGGGATGTGACCGAGCCTATAGGCCGGGTTCGCGGGGAACATCAATTCCCTGGGGTAAGATGGCTGTGACGTAGCGTTTCCGGTGCCGCCTGCATCTCGTCATCCCGGCGTACGCCGGGATCCATGGGAGCGCCGGGCTGACGGTGACGCGCCTGACGTCTGCCTCGTGTCCATGGATCCCGGCGTGCGCCGGGATGACGGAGGAAAGGTAGGAACGCCATCATCCGAAAGCGCAACTATGTTGCCCTTCCCCTCGGCCCGCGCCAAAGCTCGTCCCACATGAGTACGCGCCCCGTCCATCCGTTCCGCATCGCCAACTTCCGCGCCTATTGGCTGTCGCGGTTCAGCGGAACGATCGCCGTATCCGCGATGTCGATCGTGATCGGCTGGCAGGTCTACAATTTGGCGCGCGTGACTATGGACGTGCGGCAGGCGGCGTTCATGCTGGGCATGATCGGCTTTGCGCAGTTCGTGCCGCTGTTCCTGCTGACCCCGGTCACGGGCCTGGTTGCCGACAGCGTGGACCGGCGCTGGATCGTGCGCAGCACGACGGCGCTGCTGGTCGTGACGGCGGGGATGCTGTGGTTCCTGACCTGGTCGGGGCACCTCAGCCTGATCGCGCTATTCGCCGCGGCGGTGGCGTTCGGCGTTGCGCGCGCCTTTTCGGGGCCGGCCTATTCGGCGCTCGCGCCCAATCTGGTGCCACGCGAAAGCCTGCCGACCGCGATCGCCGTTAGCTCGATCGCGTGGCAGGTGGGGACGATCGCCGGACCGAGCGTCGGCGGGCTGCTGTACGCGATCCACCCCGAGGTGGCGTACGGCGTCGCCACCGTGCTGTTCGCGGTCGCGCTGACCTTCATGTTCCTGATCGGCTCGGTGCCGCAGCCGCCCGCGCAGGCCGACCACCGGCCGCTGGCGCGAATCGCCGAGGGGTTCCGCTATGTTCGCCGCAACCGGCTGGTCCAGGCGGCGATCACGCTCGATCTGTTCGCGGTGCTGCTCGCCGGCGCGACCTCGCTGCTGCCCGTCTATGCACGCGATATCCTGCACGTCGGATCGCAGGGGCTGGGCGTGCTGGCCGCGGGTATGGGCATCGGCGCGGCGGCGACCGCGATCTGGTTCTCGTTCAAGCCGATGAGCACCAATGTCGGCGTGAAGATGCTCGTCGCGGTCGTCGTCTTCGGCCTCTCCATCCTGACCTTCGGCATCGCGAGCCATGTTACCGGCGCGCTCGGCCTGACGACGCGAACGGTTCAGCTGGGCGATTTGCCGGTATTCGTCCATCCCGCCTTCCTGCTCAGCCTCGTCGCGCTGATCGTCGCGGGCGGCGCGGACATGGTGTCGGTGTACGTCCGCCAGTCGCTGATCCAGCTGCACACCCCCGATGCGATGCGCGGGCGGGTGAGCGCGGTGTCGCAGCTCACCATCTCGGCGTCCAACGAACTGGGCGAATTCGAGAGCGGGGTGATGGCCTCGCTACTCGGCCCGGTGGGCGCCGTGGTGTTCGGCGGGCTGGGCGCGATCGGCGTTACCTTGCTGTGGGCGCGGCTGTTCCCGGAACTCGGCGCCGCGCGAACCTTTGACCCACCAGAGATCCTGCAAACCGAACCTAGCCACGGAGAAGCCAAGCCATGAAGGCCAACACCATCCTGGAAACGATCGGCAACACGCCGCACATCCGCGTGTCGAAGCTGTTCCCCGATTCGGAGGTCTGGATCAAATCGGAACGGTCGAACCCCGGCGGATCGATCAAGGACCGAATCGCGCTGGCGATGGTCGAGGCCGCGGAGGCGAACGGCGACCTGAAGCCCGGCGGCACGATCATCGAACCGACCAGCGGCAACACCGGCGTCGGCCTGGCGATGGTCGCGGCGGTGAAGGGCTATAAGCTGGTGCTCGTCATGCCCGAATCGATGTCGCTCGAGCGGCGGCGGCTGATGCTGGCCTATGGCGCGACGTTCGACCTCACCCCGCGCGAAAAGGGCATGAAGGGCGCGATCGAGCGCGCGATCGAGCTGGTGCATGCGACGCCGGGTGCGTGGATGCCGCAACAGTTCGAAAATGGTGCGAATGTCGATGTCCATGTCCGTACGACGGCGCAGGAAATCCTGAACGACTTCCGCGATTCGCCGATCGACGTGATCATCACCGGCGTCGGCACCGGCGGCCATATCACGGGCGTCGCCGAGACGCTGAAGAAGGAATGGCCGAACCTAAAGGTCTTCGCGGTCGAGCCGGCGGCATCGCCGGTGATCGCGGGTGGCCAGCCCGGGCCGCACCCGATCCAGGGCATCGGTGCGGGCTTCATCCCGCGCAACCTCCACACCCAGGCGCTGGACGGAGTGATCGAGGTGGATGCGGCCGTCGCCAAGGACATGGCGCGGCGCTCGGCGCGTGAAGAGGGCATTCTGGTCGGCATCTCGTCGGGCGCGACGCTGGCGGCGATCCTGCAGAAGCTGCCGGACCTGCCGGATAACGTTCGGGTGCTCGGGTTCAACTACGACACGGGTGAACGCTATCTGTCGGTGCCGGACTTCCTGCCGGAGCAGTAACGCCGGCCCCTGCCCCCACCTCGTCATTCCCGCGCAGGCGGAATCCACACTGGTTGGCCTCGCGGCGCGATCCGCGACGGGAGCGGGTCTGGATCCCCGCCTGAGCGGGGATGACGGGCGCGGGGCGGGGTGGCACACACCCCCGTAATGACTTTGGCGAATCAGGGCGGTGCGGCCCCCTACCCCCTTTGGCTGCGCCCCGTGCTGGCCGTCACTGCGCTGGCGGCGATCGCCGTGCCGGCACTGGTCGTGTCTCATCCGCCGGCGATCCCGAAGCAGCCGAAGGCGGTGAAGCTTCCCCCGCGGCGCGTCGTACCCGCCGCCGAAGTACCGGACGTCGAGCCGGTCGCGTTCGTCGACCTGTCGGCCGAGGATGCCAAGGCGTACAACGATGCTATCCCTTTCTCCACCCTGCCCAATCCGGCGGCGCGGCCGTTCCACTTCGCCGGGGCCGCAGAGGATCGGGCGCGGGCGCTCGACTGTATGGCGGTGGGCGTGGTGTACGAGGCAGGCGACGATGCCGAGGGCGAGCGCGCTGTCGCGCAAGTCGTGCTCAACCGGCTGCGCCATCCCGCCTTCCCCAAGACGATCTGCGGCGTGATCTTCGAAGGGCAGGAGCGCAGCACCGGTTGCCAGTTCAGCTTTGCCTGCGACCATGCGCTCAGTCGCTGGACCCCGACCGCGGACCAGTGGCGGCGTGCCCGCGCCGTGGCGGACGCGGCCTTGTCGGGCGCGGTCTATCGACCGGTGGGCTATGCGACGCATTACCATACCGACTGGGTCGTCCCCTATTGGCAAGCGAGCCTGGACAAGGTGGTCGCGGTGCACAGTCATCTGTTCTTCCGCTGGACGGGCTGGTGGGGCACGCCGCCCGCGTTCAACCGGCAGGTGAGTTCGGCGGAGCCGGTGATCGCCCAGCTCGCCCCCGTGTCCGATGCGCACAAAACCGGCGCGGCGCTGGCCGAGGCGGATACCGCGCTGCTCGATGCGGCGGAGGCGCTGGGGATGCTGGGCGACGACGTTGTGGCAGCAACGGTCGCAGCGACGGCGCCGGCGGCGGACGGGACGAACGAGACGATCCTCGCGACGCTGCCCAAGGGCGTGACGCCGGACCTGTATCCCGCGGTGGCGATGAAGGCCTGCGCCGAGCGCAAAACCTGCCGCTTTTCGGGCTGGACCGAGGCTGCGGCGACGCCGGTCGCGCTGCCGCTGACGACGGAACAGGTCGCCGCGATGGCGTTCAGTTACTGGCGCGATCGGGATGCGGGGATCGAGAAGCCGCTGTGGAACTGTGGGCTGGTGAAGCGGGCGGACCGGCGGCAGTGTATGAAGCAGCAGGTGTTGCTGAGCGCGGTGCCGGTGGCTGCGGCGACGGCGGTGCCCGCGGCTGTTCCGGCGGCGAAGGGGCCAGAGGATCTGGGCGGCGTGCGGCGTAAGGGTGACGCCGCTGGGGCGCGGTAGGCAACCGCAAACGCACCGTCACCCCGGACGTGTTCCGGGGTCCACCGGGCCGCCGAAGGCCGGCTGGAGCCTCTTGCCGCCCCCCAGCCGCGGAGTGGACCCCGGAACGAGTCCGGGGTGACGGGGGATGTGGGGCGGCGTCAAATGCGGCTACTGCGGCTGCTGCGAGACGTTAAATCAGCCAAGCCGTCGTTCCCGCGCAGGCGGGAATGACCGGGGATGTGGGACGGGCCGCTCCCTCTACTTATGCCCGCGGATCGCCTTGATCAGCGCGGGCTTGTCCATTTTCGATCGGCCTTCGATACCGATCTCGCGCGCTTCCTTCATCAGGTCGGCCTTGGTGCGGTCCTCGAGATGCGTGGCCTTGTGGTCGAGCGATCCGTTCGCCTTGGCATTGGCGATGCGCGCGGCCTTTTCCTTCGAATTGCCCTGTTTGCGGAGCTCTTCGTACAGCCCGTCGTCCTTGATCTGTGCGCCGTGGTCTTTTGCCATGGGATGCCTCCTCAGCGGAAGCCCATCCAACGGCCCATCCCGCGAAACGGTTCGTTCGCGGATGACAAATACGCGACAAAGCCGGAATGCGCTCCTATATGGCCACCCGCCCGATAGCCCGAGCCCCTGTCCTTATGCTGACCACCAATCCCTTCGACATCACTTCGGACGATGGCGATACGCTGCGCGAGGAATGCGGCGTGTTCGGCGTGTCCGGCAGCGATAGTGCCGCCGCGCTGGTCGCGCTGGGGCTGCACGCCTTGCAGCATCGCGGACAGGAAGCCGCCGGGATCAGCAGCTTCGATGGCACGCTGTTCCACACGCATCGCGCGATGGGCCATGTCGCGGGCAATTTCGACCGCGACGACGTGATCCGCGCGCTGCCCGGCACCACCGCGGTCGGCCACGTCCGCTATTCCACGACGGGCGAGACGGCGCTGCGCAACGTCCAGCCGCTGTACGCCGATCTGTCGACCGGCGGCTTTGCGGTCGCCCACAACGGCAATATCTCCAACGCGATGAAGCTGCGCCGCGAACTGGTGCGGCGCGGATCGATCTTCCAGTCGACCAGCGATACCGAGACGATCATCCACCTCGTCGCGACCTCGAACTACCGCACGCTGCTCGACCGCTTCATCGACGCGCTGAAGCAGGTTGAGGGCGCCTACAGCCTGGTCGTGATGACGCCCGAGGGCATGATCGCCTGCCGCGATCCGCTGGGAATCCGGCCGCTGGTGATGGGGCGCCTGGACGGCGCGGTGATCTTTGCTTCCGAAACCGTGGCGCTCGACGTGTGCGGCGCGACCTTCGAACGGCAGGTCGAGCCGGGCGAGCTGGTGATCGTGCAGGGCAAGGACATCCGCTCGATCAAGCCCTTCGCAGAGGTCGCGCCGCGGCCCTGCATCTTCGAATGGGTGTATTTCAGCCGCCCCGATTCGATCGCGGGCGATCAGTCGGTCTATTCGGTGCGCAAGGCGATCGGTGCGCAGCTGGCGATCGAGGCGCCGGTCGAGGCCGACCTCGTCATCCCGGTGCCCGATTCGGGCGTGCCCGCCGCGATCGGCTATGCGCAGGAATCGGGCATTCCGTTCGAGCTGGGCATCATCCGGTCGCATTATGTCGGCCGCACCTTCATCCAACCCGGCGACAAGGTGCGCCATCTGGGCGTCAAGCTGAAGCACAATGCCAATCGCGCGCTGATCAAGGGCAAGCGCATCGTGCTGATCGACGATTCGATCGTCCGCGGCACGACCAGCCTGAAGATCGTGCAGATGATGCGCGATGCGGGCGCGGCCGAGGTGCATATGCGGATCGCATCGCCGCCGACGCGGCATAGCTGCTTCTATGGCGTTGACACGCCCGAGCGCGCCAAGCTGCTCGCCGCCAAGCATGACGTGGGCGGCATGACCGACTTCATCCATGCGGACAGCCTGGCCTTCGTGTCGATCGATGGCCTGTACAAGGCGCTGGGCGAGGAACAGCGCGCGTCGCGCCTGCCGAAGTATTGTGATGCCTGCTTCACCGGCGACTATCCGACGACGCTGACCGACCATGACGATGTCGCCGACGTCGACCAGTTTGCGATGCTCGAAGAGCGCGTGAACTGATGGCCAAAGCACTGGAAAACCAGCTTGCGCTCGTCACCGGCGCCAGCCGCGGCATCGGCGCGGCGACTGCGATCGCGCTCGCCGCAGCGGGCGCGCATGTGGTGCTGACGGCGCGGACGGCGAAGGACCTGGAGGCGGTCGAGGAGACGATCTTCGACGCAGGCGGATCGGCAACGATCGCGCCGCTCGACATGACGCAGACCGACAGCATCGCCCGGCTGGCGAGCGCGGTCGGCGAACGCTGGCAGGCGCTGGACGTGCTGGTGCTCAACGCCGGCATGCTGGGGACGCTGGCGGCGGTGCCGGCGATCGACCCCAAGGAATTCGCGCAGGTGCTGACGCTGAACGTCAGTGCGCAGGTGGCGATGATCCAGGCATTCGATGCGATGCTGCGCAAGGCGCCGGCGGCGAAGGTGATCGGCGTCACCTCCAGCGTCGGGCGCAACCCTCGCGCCTATTGGGGGGCCTATGGCGCGTCCAAGGCAGCGTTCGAGACTCTGATCGGCGCCTATGGCGACGAGACGAGCGAGATCAGCGGCATCCGCACCGCGATCCTCGATCCCGGCGCGACGCGGACCAAGATGCGCGCGCGCGCCTATCCGGGCGAGGCGCCGGAGTCGGTGAAGCCTCCGGAAGTGGTGGCCGAGCGGATCGCGGCGCTGGCGATCGCGGGCTTTCCGGCAGGGCATCGCGAGCGGGTGGGCTGAGGCGCTCCGCTTCGCGACGGGAAACAAAGCCTTTCCGCGGCTGTGCTTGATCCGCGGTCGCGCGCGGTCCACATGGCCCCCATGCTGATCGAGACCGAAGCCACACCCAATCCGGCGACCCTCAAGTTCCTGCCGGGCCGCATCGTTATGGACGCCGGCACGCGCGATTTCGCGACGCCCGAAGAGGCGGAGGCGAGCCCGCTCGCCGAGATGCTGTTCGCGCTCGGCGACGTAACGGGCGTGTTCTTCGGCCGCGACTTCGTGTCGGTGACCGCCGCGCCGGGCGTCGACTGGGTCGGGCTGAAGCCGGACGTGCTCGCCATCCTGCTCGACCATTTCGCGGCCAACATGCCGCTATTCCGTCAGGGCAGCGCGGGCTTTAGCGTCCCGGCCGGCGACAGCGACGAGGTGACGACCGACGACCCCGCCGATGCCGAGATCGTCGCGCAGATCCGCGAACTGATCGACACCCGCGTCCGCCCGGCGGTGGCGAACGACGGCGGCGACATCGTCTATCGCGGCTTCGACAAGGGCAAGGTGTACCTGCGCATGCAGGGCGCGTGCGCCGGCTGTCCGTCGTCGAGCGCGACGCTGAAGAACGGCATCGAGCAGCTGCTGAAGTATTATGTTCCCGAAGTCACCGAAGTGAGGGCCGTCTGATGTCCGCTCCCCTGCCCGATGCCGCGCTCGACACGCTGTTCCGTGAGGCACGCAGCTACAATCATTATTCCGACCGTGCCGTCGGCGAGGATCAGCTTCGGGCGATCTGGGACCTGATGAAATGGGGGCCGACCTCGGCCAACCAGCTGCCCGCGCGGCTCGTCTGGTGCGTCAGCGATGAGGCGAAGGCGAAGCTTGCCGCCTGCGCGTCGGAGGGCAATCGCGACAAGATCCTGAAGGCGCCCGTCACCGTCATCATCGGCATGGACGTGGAATTCCACGAGCATCTGCCCGAGCTGTTCCCCCATACCGATGCCAAGGCGTGGTTCGACGGGAATACCGAGCTGCGCACCGCGTCCGCATTCCGCAATTCGTCGTTGCAGGGCGGGTATTTCATTCTCGCGGCGCGGGCGCTGGGTCTGGATACGGGGCCAATGTCGGGCTTCGATCAGGGCGCGGTAGACAAGGCGTTCTTTGCCGACCAGCCGGGCGTGCGCAGCAATTTCATCTCGACATTGGGCTATGGCGACCCCGCCAGCCTGCACCCACGCTCGCCGCGGCCGGCGTTCGAGAAGTTCAACACGGTCGCGTAAGGCCGTCGCCGATTGGGGTTTGCCAGCCCCCTTCCGCATATTGCCGTCACCCCGGACTTGGTCCGGGGTGCACCATCCCGCGAAGTGGGAGCCGGAGCGTCTCGCCGTCCCCCTCGCCTCGGAGTGGACCCCGAAATGACTCTGGGGTGACGGGGGAATTGCGGTTACCGCCACTCGCATCTTGCCCCGGCGCGCGGGCTGCCGCAAAGCAGGCGCTTCATCATGACTGCCCGCACTCTCGTCATCGACACCGCCACCGCCGCCTGCTCAATCGCGCTGATCGAAGGCGGGCAGGTCATCGCCGCCGAGCATCGCGAGGTCGGGCGGGGCCATGCCGAGCAGCTGCTTCCGATGATCGCCGCATTGCCCGATGGCGGACGTGCCGGGCATATCCTGGTCGACGTCGGCCCCGGTAGCTTCACCGGTCTGCGCGTGGGCATCGCCGCGGCCCGGGCACTTGCGCTCGGCTGGGGCAGCACCGTCGCCGGCTATTCCAGCCTGTCGCTGCTCGCCGCTGCCGCCTTTGCCGGCGGGCGGGAGGGGCAGATCGCCGCGATGCTGGAGGGCGGGCACGGCGAGGTGTTCGTCCAGGGCTTCGCGGCCGGACCGGTGCCGCTCGATGGGCTCGCCTCGGTGAAGCCGGAGGCGGCGATCGCCGCCCTGGGCGAACGCTATCCCATCGGCAACGGCGTGCGCTGGCTGCAACAGGTCGCGCCCGACCTCGCCGGCCAGCCCGCTTTGCCCGATGCGCGCGACGCGCTGCTTCTGCCCGAGGCGTTGAAGACGCTGCCCGCGCGTCCGGTCTACGGCCGTGCTCCCGATGCCAAGCTGCCTGGCGGCCGCGTGCCGGAGCCGGCGGCCTGATGGCGACGCACCAGATCCTGCTGCGCACCGGCGATCCCCGCGACGTAGCGACGGTCGACGCGCTGATGACCGCCGCCTTCGACCCGCGCTATGGCGAGGCGTGGACGCGCAACCAGTGCCTGGGCGTGCTCGCGATGCCGGGCGTGCGGCTAACGCTGGCGCTGGTCGACGATCGGCCCGCCGGTTTCGCGATGGTGCGCAGCGTGATGGACGAGGCAGAGCTGCTGCTGCTCGCGGTGGATCCCGCCTTTCGTCGGCGGGGTATCGGCACCGCTCTGCTGCGCGCGGTGATCGCCGAGGCGCAGATGAGCGGCATCGCGGACCTGCATCTGGAGGTGCGGGCGAACAATCCCGCGGTGGCGCTGTACACTGAGCAGGGCTTTGCCAAGGTGGGCGAGCGGCGCGGCTATTATCGCGGGCGCGGCGGCGAGGCGTTCGACGCGCATACGTACCGGCGGGCGGTGTAACCCGACCCCACCGATCGCCGCGTCCGATCACTGTTGCGAGTCGGTTTCGCTTTTCGCAACAAGCGCACTGTTCTACACGGTGCTCATGCCTCGCAAGATCGACCTCGAAGCCCTGTGCAACCAGAAGGGCCTGCGCATCACCGAACAGCGTCGCGTCATCGCGCGCGTTCTGTCGGAAGCCGAAGACCATCCCGACGTCGAAAAGGTGTATGAGCGCGCCTCGCTGATCGATCCGGGCATTTCGATCGCGACCGTCTATCGCACCGTGCGCCTGTTCGAAGAGGCGGGCATCCTGGATCGCCACGATTTCGGTGACGGCCGCGCGCGCTACGAGCCGTCACCGGAAGCGCATCACGATCACCTGATCGACGTCGAGACGGGCAAGGTCATCGAATTCGTCGATCCGGAACTGGAGCAGCTACAGAAGGCGATCGCCGAGAAGCTCGGCTTCCGCCTGGTCGACCATCGCATGGAATTGTACGGCGTCAGCCTCGATCGCAAGGCGTAAGCGCGGGCGCGTGATCGCCAACCTGCGCCTCGCGACCCGGTTGGCGGCGCTGGTGATCGCCCTGATCGCTGCGCTATGCATCCACGGCCTGTGGCGGGTATTCCGCCTGCCCTCGCCCTGGCCGCGCCTGTTCCTGGGCAGCGTCGCGTGGATCGTCGGTGCGCGCGTGCGCGTGATCGGCCGGCCGCTGAAGCGTGACGTCGTATTCTTGGCCAACCATCTGAGCTGGATCGACATTCTCGCCATCGCCGGCGCGACGGGCAGCGCCTTCGTCGCCAAGGCGGAACTGCGCGCGGCGCCGCTCGTCGGCTGGCTGTGTACGCTGAACCGCACGATCTTCGTGACGCGCGAGGACCGGTTGCAGGTGTCCGCACAGATCGCGCGGTTGCGCGATGCGCTGGCCGAAGGCTGGGCGGTGACGATCTTCCCCGAAGGCACGACCAGCGACGGCACGACCCTGCTGCCGTTCAAGGCGGCCCTGCTCGCCGCACTCGATCCTCCGCCGCCGGGCGGCCGGGTGCAGCCGGTGCGCGTCGATTACGGGCCGGCGACCGCCGAACTCGCCTGGGTCGGCGACGAGCCGGGACAGGTCCATGCGCTGCGCGTGCTGCGGCGGCGGGGTACGTTCCCAGTGACGCTGCATATGCTTGATGCCTTCGACCCGGCCGACATCGGTGGTCGCAAGGCGATCGCCGCCCGCGCGCGAGACGCGATCGGCGCTGCCTAAGCATCAGGCGGGCGGCGGATCGGGTTCGAGCGAATCGACCCGGCGGCGGAAACAGGCGAGCGTCGCCTCGACGGTATCAGCACCGGATTTCGTACAGGCGCGCACGATCGCACAGCCGATCCGGTCGACGCGCTTGTCGCCGCTGGAGATATCGGCGTGACACCACCGCACCCGATCGCCATCGACGCCATAGCGCAGGCGGAGACGCCGCAACCGCCGGGCGATAACGACGATATCGTCGGGCTGGGTGGACGCTTCGGGGGTCGGGGTGGTGGGGCCGGAGGGTACCGCCCCCGCGGTCCCCCTTCGGGTGGCGCTAGTCTCGCGGACGATCGTAGGTTCGGCTTGCCGTGCTGGAGCGATCGCTTCTGGCGAGATCGCCGAGGAGGCAGGCTTTGCCGCGGGGGCCGGGGCGGCCCGCGGCGATCCCGGACAGTCGCCGATCCGCTCTGCGTTCACCTGCCAGCGCTTGATACGCCCCCGGCTTCGAAAGCTTCCGGACTCCACGACATAGTCCGCCCGCAATCGCGTCTCGGCGATCGTCGCACGAAGGCCTGTCGCGATTTGGAGCGCGGGTCCGCCGCCCATCATCACGCTGCACCGCCGGTTTCCCACTGCGTGCGTTCGGTCGATGGCGAGCTTCAGGGGAGAACACAGCATGCCGCTGTCCCCGATCGCCCGAATGCCGGCCTGCTCACCAATCAATTGGTCGACAATCGCGGGCGTGTCGCCATCGGTGATGCAGCGATTCCATTCCCGGCCCTGTTCCGGTGGCACTCTCGGTTCACCCGGTGCAGGATCGGTCAGCGTCACCCCCGACCGGAAGCGCCACAGGCCCGCCACCATCTTCGGCGTCGCGCCATTGACGACGATGTCGGGACCGTCCGCACCCGATCGAGACGGCGCAACCTGTGCGCTAAGCGACGCCGCAACGGCTGCCGCCGCAATGAAGACGCCTGCATACCCTATTGCCCGTCCCATGGCGTTCTCCCCCAAGCGCACTTTTCAGGAAAAAAGGGAGCGCGGCTACCATCTTCTGCCGGCCGCTCCTCCCGCTGGCGACGGAGAGCCGCTTCCTGTATGGCCCGCGGCCATGACCCCCGCGGACACCAGCAAGCGCAAGCCCCAGACCTTCCACGTCAAGTCGTTC
Source organism: Sphingomonas sp. S6 (assembly GCF_043498045.1). Classification (NCBI taxonomy): domain Bacteria; kingdom Pseudomonadati; phylum Pseudomonadota; class Alphaproteobacteria; order Sphingomonadales; family Sphingomonadaceae; genus Sphingomonas; species Sphingomonas sp. S6. Next base: position 370,530 of record NZ_JBIEOE010000001.1, on the reverse strand, counting down.
GGCTGCCAGATGAACGTCTATGACGGCGAGCGGATGGCGGAATTGATGACCGCCGAGGGCATGACCGCCGCGGCCGACGCGGCCGACGCCGACCTGGTCGTGCTCAACACCTGCCATATCCGCGAAAAGGCGACCGAGAAGGTCTATTCGGACATCGGCCGACTGCGCAAGGACGCGCGCCTCGCCGAGCGGGCCGCGCCGATGATCGCGGTCGCCGGCTGCGTCGCGCAGGCGGAGGGCGAGGAGATCGTCCGCCGTGCGAATGTCGATGTCGTGGTGGGGCCGCAGGCCTATCACAACCTTCCCGGCCTCGTCGCCCAAGCGGCGAGCGGCGCCGCCGGGCTCGACACCGACATGCCGTTACTCTCGAAGTTCGGCGCATTGCCGGCGCGGCGCCGCGTCGGGCCGTCGGCATTTCTGACGGTGCAGGAAGGCTGCGACAAATTCTGCACCTATTGCGTCGTGCCCTACACGCGCGGCGCCGAGGTGAGCCGTCCGTTCGCGGCGATCGTCGACGAGGCGAAGGCGCTGGTCGATGCCGGTGCGCGCGAGATCACGCTGCTGGGCCAGAACGTCAACGCCTGGGACGATGACGGGCGGGGCCTGCACGACCTGATCCGCGTGCTAGACCGCATCCCCGGCCTCGCCCGTATCCGCTACACGACCAGCCATCCCAACGACATGGCGCAGGGCCTGATCGACGCCCACGGCGACGTCGAAAGCCTGATGCCGTTCCTGCACCTGCCGGTGCAGGCGGGCAGCGACCGGGTGCTGAAGGCGATGAACCGCAGCCACGATCGCGACAGCTACCTGCGCCTGCTCGACCGCGTGCGCGCCGTGCGCCCCGACATCGCGCTGTCCGGCGACTTCATCGTCGGCTTTCCCGGCGAAACGGAGGCGGAGTTCGCCGAGACGCTCGCCCTCGTCGATGCGGTCGGATACGCGCAGGCCTATTCGTTCAAATACAGCCCCCGCCCCGGCACCCCCGCCGCGGACATGGCCGGGGCCGTGCCGCCAGAGGTGATGGACGAACGGCTGCAGCGCCTGCAAGCCGCGCTGGGCCGCGACCAGCAGGCGTTCAACCAGGCGAGCGTCGGCCGGACGTGCGACGTCCTCATCGAGCGCCAGGCCAAGCTGCCCGGCCAGATGCTCGGCAAGTCGCCCTGGCTGCAATCGGTGCATATGATGACCGACGCCGCCATCGGCGACATCGTGACGGTCGACCTGCTTTCCGCCGGCCCGGTCTCGATGGCGGGTGCGGTGCGCGTGAAGCAGGCCGCGTAGGTCAGGATGCCAGCCTAGATCACACGTTTGCCGCTTCCCTTTCGCGCGCGGGCATCCCACATTCGGTGCATGCCATTTCGGCACGAAAGGATTGCATGAGTCGCAAGCCCGTCCCCGCCCGCTCCGGTGAACGCAGCCGGGCGGAGGTGTTGTTCGACAAGCCGCAGCTGCTCGCCACGCTGTTCGGCCAATATGACCAGAATCTGGTGGCGCTCGAAAACCGGCTGGGCGTCTATATCACCGCGCGCGGTAACCGCGTCGGACTGGAGGGCGCGGCCGAGAATGTCGCGCTGGCGCGCGACGTGTTGCAGGATCTGTACCAGCGCATCCAGCGCGGTGAGGAAATCGACACCGGCCTAGTCGATGCGTCGATCGCGATGGCGGCCGAACCGACGCTCGACGGCATCGTCAGCACCGAACGCAGCGCGATCCCGTCGATCATGATCCGGACGCGGAAGAAGACGATCGTACCGCGCACCCCGGCGCAGGCGCATTACATGCGCGAGTTGAGCACGCACGACATGATCTTCGCGCTCGGGCCGGCGGGTACCGGCAAGACCTATATCGCCGTCGCGCAGGCGGTGTCGCAGCTGATTACCGGCAGCGTCCAGCGGCTGATCCTGTCGCGTCCCGCGGTCGAGGCGGGCGAGAAGCTGGGCTTCCTGCCCGGCGATATGAAGGACAAGGTCGATCCGTATCTGCGGCCGCTCTACGATGCGCTGCACGACTGCCTGCCGGCCGAGCAGGTCGAGCGCCGGATCGCGAGCGGCGAGATCGAGATCGCACCGATCGCCTTCATGCGCGGCCGCACGCTGGCCGATGCCTTCGTCATCCTCGACGAGGCGCAGAATACGACGCCCGCGCAGATGAAGATGTTCCTGACCCGCTTCGGCCAGAACAGCCGGATGGTGATCTGCGGCGATCCCAACCAGACCGACCTGCCCGGCGGCGTTGCGGCAAGCGGCCTGGCCGATGCGACGATGCGGCTGGAGGGCGTGGAGGGTATCTCGATGACGCGCTTCAGCAGCGCGGACGTCGTCCGCCATCCGATTGTCGGGCGGATCGTCGAGGCGTATGAGGGGGCCGGTTGACGGGAGCGTATATCCTCGCCACCTTGGCGGGATATACCGGAGGTGACGATGGCGTCGCTCTACATTAAGAATGCGGACACCGCCGATCTGGCGCGCGAAGTCGCCGAGCTGCTCGGCACGAGCAAGACGGCAGCGGTCCACGATGCCCTGCTCCACCGCAAGCGTGAGCTGGAGCAGGAGCGTCGGTCCCCTGGCGTGCCGCTGCGCGAGCGCATGAAAGCCTGGCGCGAGGCACATCCCCTGGGTCGTCCAACCGGCCTCGTTGCGGACAAAGCGTTCTATGATTCGCTCAACGACGAGGACGACGATTGACCATCTTCGTCGATGCCTCGGCGATCGTCGCGATCGTCTATGGCGAACCGGAGGCCGACGATTTCGCTGATGCGATCGAGGCGCATAACGACCGCTTGTATTGTGCGGTCGGCGCTTGGGAAGCTGCCCACGCCATCGCCCGTCTGCGGGAGGTGAGCCTGCACGAAGCAGCAGAAGCCGTGAACGGTTTTGCCTATGAGGCCGGCTTGCGCGTCGTGTCGATCGGCGAACTGGAACGAGATGAAGCGATCCGTGCGGCGGCGCGTTACGGCAAAGGCCACCACCCCGCCCGCCTCAACATGGGCGATTGTTTCGCTTATGCCTGTGCCAAGACCAACGACGCCCGCCTGCTGTACAAAGGCGACGATTTCTCGAAAACGGACCTTGCATGATCCACATCGAACTTGCCCATGAAGCGCCCTGGGCCGACGCCACCGACTGGGACGCGCTCGCCGTCCGTGCCGCGCGCGCGGCGATCGAGCGGACGCCGCATGGCGAATTGCTCACGACGCCCGCGACCGTAGAGATCAGCGTCCGCCTGACCTCCGACGACGAGGTACAGGCGCTCAACCGTCAGTATCGGCAGAAGGACAAGCCGACCAATGTCCTGTCCTTTCCGATGGTGCAGCCGGATCTGATCGACACGGTCAGCCAGAATAGCGACGATGGCGAACTCTTGCTCGGCGATATCGTCCTTGCGCATGGCGTATGCGAACGCGAGGCCGCCGAAAAGGGCGTGAGCGTGGAAGAACATGCCACGCACCTGCTGGTACATGGCACGCTGCATCTGCTAGGCTATGACCACATGGGGGACGACGAGGCCGAGGCGATGGAGGAGATCGAGCGTCAGGCTCTGGCCACGCTCGGCATCGCGGACCCTTATCTCGTGCGTGAGGACTGACACAGACTGCCATGGCAGAGGACCGAAGTAGCGCCGGTTACGGCGACTCCAATGAATCGAGTATCTGGCGCGGGCTGCGCACGCTGATCTTCGGCGGCGGCCAGGAGGAATCGCTCCGCGACCAGCTGGAAGAGGCGATCGACCGGCATGAGGACGATCCCGGCCCCGACGCCAAGGGCGACCTGACGCCGCTGGAACGGCAGATGGTGCGCAACCTGCTGCACTTCGGCGAGCGCGACGCGGGGGATGTCGGCGTACCGCGTGCGGACATCATCGCGATCGAGGAAAACACCACCTTCGCGCATCTGGTGCAGATCTTCGCTGAGGCGGGGCACAGCCGCCTGCCGGTCTATCGCGGGCAGTTGGATACGATCATCGGCATGGTCCACATCAAGGATGTGTTCAACATTCTGGCGACCGGGGCCGAACATCCGACGAGCATCGCCGGGCTGATCCGCGAGCCGCTGTACGTGCCGATGAGCCGCGGCGCGCTCGACCTGCTCGCCGACATGCGCCAGCGCCATGTCCACCTCGCGATCGTGCTCGACGAATATTCGGGCACCGAAGGCCTCGTGACGATCGAGGATCTGATCGAGGAGATCGTCGGCGAAATCGAGGACGAGCATGACGAGGCGCCGAGTGCGCTGCTCGTGCCGATCGACGGCGGCGCGTGGGAAGCGGATGCCCGCGCCGAGCTGGAGGATGCGGCCGAGCTGATCGACCCGCGTCTGGGCGAAGCCGAGAGCGACGTCGACACACTCGGCGGCCTTGCCGCGGTGCTGGCGGGGCATGTGCCGCATGTCGGCGAGTGCGTGGATCACCCGTCGGGCTGGAAGTTCGAAGTGCTCGATTCGGACGAGCGGCGCATCCATCGCCTGCGGCTGCACCCACCCGTGGCGCGCGAGGTGGAAGACGCCTGAGTCCGGGCCGGCGCGGGATCGTCTCGCGCCGGCCGACGCTCAGCCGCGTTTCACCAGCGTGACCTGCGCGACGTCGATGCCGCCGCCGCGGAAGCCGCCTTCGCAATACATCAGGTAATAGCGCCACAGGTCGCGGAAGCGGGCATCGAGCCGTTCGGGCAGACGCCCTGCCTTGTCGGCATTGTCGAACCGTTCACGCCAGTGGCGCAGCGTCTGCGCGTAATCGAGACCGAAGGCGTGGTGATCGGTCCAGGCGAGGCCGCGTGCTTCGCATAAGGCGCGAAAGCGGCTTTCCGACAGCAGCATGCCGCCGGGGAAGACATAGCGCTGGATGAAGTCGACGCTGGAGGCGTAGCGTTCGAACACGTCGTCAGCGATGCTGATATATTGGATCGCGGCGCGGCCGCCGGGCTTCAGGACACGGGCGAGCGTGTCGCAATAGGCGGGCCAATAGGCCTGGCCGACCGCTTCGACCATCTCGATACTGGCGACCGCATCATAGATGCCGGTGACGTCGCGATAGTCGGTGAGCGAGACGGTGACGCCGGGAAGCGCGCGCGCATCGACCTCCGCCTTCTGCTCGGTCGAGAGGGTGAGGCCATGGATGCTGCGGCCCGCCGCCGACGCCGTGGCGGCAAACGATCCCCAGCCGCAGCCGATTTCCAAAATGGTGTCGCCGGGCGTTGTGCCGGTCCGGTCGAGAATCGCCGTGAGCTTGCGGCGCTGGGCCTGCTCGAGCGTATCGCCCGAACCGTAGATGCCGCTGGAATAGGTGAGACTGGGGTCGAGCCATTCCTGGTAGAAATCGTTGCCGAGGTCGTAATGGTCGGCGATGTTGCGGCGCGACCCCTTGCGGTCGTTACGGCGCAGCGCGTGCCAGCCGCGGAGCAGCAGCTTCGGAATACCGCCGGCGCGCGCGACATTGGCCAGCGGCACGCGGTTGCGCATGAACAGGTCGAACAGCGGCACCGGATCGGGACTGGACCAGTCGCCGTCCGCCCAGGCCTCATACCAGCCCACCGAACCGCCCGTGGCGAGGCGCACGAGCGCGCGCCAGCGGTGAATGGTGACGAGCGGCACCGGCCCCGGCTTGCGCCCGCCGAGCAGCCGGTGAGTGCCATCGGGCAGACGCGCCTCGATGCCGCCGCGCACCAGCCCGGTGTCGATCCGGTCGAGGAAGCGATGAAACGCGGGCGCGAAAAGGCGTTGCTGCAATGTGTCCCCGGGCATGTCGGGCGCGCTCATGCCGCAGCTTGGCCGCAGTGGAAAGGGGGTCAGGAAATCGCGGCTTCGCGAGCCATCGCCTCGCCCAGCGTGAGGATCGCGGTGACGTGGCGGCGGGCGATCTCCAGCGCGTCGTCGCCATAGCCGCCGCCGACCGTGCTCGCGAGCGGCACGCCGCCCGCCAGCCGGGCGATCAGGCGCTCACGCGCCACCAGACCGTCGAGGCTGAGCGACAGGCGCCCGAGGCGATCGCCGACGAAGGGATCGACGCCTGCCTGATACAGGATCAGCTGCGGCCGGTGCTCGGCGAGGAAGGGCGCGAGCGTCGCCTCCAGCGTCGCGAGATAGCCGGCGTCATCCACGCCATCGGCGAGCGGCACGTCGAGCGTCGAGCGCGCCTTTCGGGCGGGGAAGTTCTTCTCCGCATGGATCGAATAGGTGGCAATCCCCGGCCGCCCGGCGAGCAAGGCGGCGGTGCCGTCGCCTTGATGCACGTCGCAATCGACCACTACGAGGCGATCGACCGTGCCCTCTTCGACCAGCCGCACCGCAGCGAGCGCGAGGTCGTTGAACACGCAATAGCCGGCGCCGGTATCGGCGAGCGCATGATGGCTGCCGCCCGCGGTATTGGCAGCAAAGCCGTGGCGAAGCGCGAGCTGCGCGGCGAGCCACGTGCCGCCGGGCACCGCGGCGGCACGGGCCGCGACCGCAGGGGTGATCGGAAAGCCAATGCGGCGGGTCTTGGGCGCAGGGACACGCGCTTCCAGAACTTGCGCGACATAATCGGGATCGTGGACCGCCTCCAGCCAGTGGCGCGGCATGGCTTCGGGTTCGTGCCAGGTCACGCGGTCGCCCGCCTCGCGCAGCAGGTCGCGGATCAGCCCGTTCTTGTTCCAGCGGTACGTGGAGCGCGCCGGCGCGGGCGCGACATAGGCGGGATGATGGACGACGGCGATCACGCTGCCTAGGTAGGAGCGATCGAGCGCCGTCCCAAGCGGTGCCCCGCCGGAGAGAGCCGAATGACCGAAACGACCGCCGCCCCCACTCCCTACGTCCGGCCGGACGTGCGCGGATTCCTGGATTATCTGAACGCAATGCCGGGGCCGCGCACGCATCAGATGACGCCCGAGGCGGCTCGGCAGGTGTTCACGGCGATGAAGGACGTCGCCGATCTGCCGGTGGGCGAGCTGGCGGTGCTCCGCGACCTGTCGATCCCCGGGCCCGGCGGCTCCATCCCCGCCCGTTTGTTCGACGCACGCGACACGCGTCAGCCGGGGCCGGCGCTGGTCTTCTATCACGGTGGCGGCTTCGTGATCGGCAATATCGACACGCATGCGGGCTTCTGCGCCGAGATGGCGCGCGTGCTCGACGTGCCGGTCGTCTCGGTCGACTATCGGTTGGCCCCCGAACATCGCTGGCCCGCCGCGCCCGACGATTGCGAGGCGGCAGCGCGTTGGGTGGCGGAAAGCCCGACGGAGCTGGGACGCAGCGTTACCGGCCTGATCCTGTGCGGCGACAGCGCGGGCGGCACGTTGACCATCGTCGCAGCGATGGACTTGCGCGACCGGCCGGCGGCGGTGCCGGTGATCGTGCAGGCGCCGATCTATCCGGCGGCTGATTCGTCGCAGCCCTATCCGTCGTTCGATCAGTTCGCCGACGGCTATCTGCTGACGCGCGATACGATGCTGTGGTTCGTCGATGCCTATGCGGCCGATATCGCGCATAGCCGGGGATCGCCCCTGCTCGGGCGGCTGGACGGCTTGCCACCGGCGGTGATCGTCACCGCCAGCCTGGACCCGATCCGCGATCAGGGCCGCGCCTATGCCGCCGCGTTGATCCAGGCGGGCGTGCCGGTGGTGTTCCGCGAGGCGGTGGGGACCGTCCATGGCTTCATCACGCTGCGCAAGGCGATCCCGTCGAGCCAGGGGGACGTCGCCGGCTATCTCGCGGCGCTGAAGGACGTGATCGTGGAGGCAGAGGCCGCGCGCGTCATGGCGCAGGCCGCGGGACAGGAGGCCGCACGATGACCGATCCCGCCACCCTGCCCTATCGCCCCTGCGCCGGCGTGATGCTGCTGAACCGCGAAGGCAAGGTCTTCGTCGGGCAGCGGATCGATACGACGCTGGAGGCATGGCAGATGCCGCAGGGCGGGATCGATCCGGGCGAAGAGGCCTATGACGCCGCGGTGCGCGAGTTGGGCGAGGAAACGGGCGTCGCGCCGCACCATGTCGAACTGATCGTCGAGGCGCCGCAGGACTTTTTGTACGACCTGCCGCCCGACATGATCGGGAAGGTGTGGAAGGGCAAGTGGCGGGGGCAGCGGCAGCGCTGGTTCCTGTTCCGCTTCCTAGGCGAGGACCGCGACATCGATATCGCGACCGAGCATCAGGAGTTTCGCGCCTGGCGATGGAGCGACCCCGCCGACCTGCCAACGATGATCGTGCCGTTCAAGCGAGCGCTGTACGAGGACGTGCTCGCCGCGTTCGCGCCTCATCTCGCCGCAGCGGACCCGCGCTGACCTGCGTTGGGGGGTGTCAGACGCGCGACGAACGGCTAGAGCGCCGGATGTGCGCGCTACCTTGCTCCTTTCGCTGTGCCTTGCCCCCCTGCTGATCGCCAATGCGCCGGTCGCCGATGGCGGCCAGCCGGACGACACCAAGGTGCCGATCCCCGCAGCGATCCGATCGATGCTGGATGCCGCGATCGAAAGCGGCAACGACGGCGACGTCTCGGTCGTGGTCAAATATGCGCGGCTGGCCGATCCGGCGAGTGCCGACGCGGTGCTCGCCATCGCGCAGAAGTGGCGCAACGATCGGGCACAGGCGCGGCAGACCACGATCAGGCAGGCCAGCATGTTCGACCTGTGGAGCGGCCGAGCAGAGCTGGGCGGTTACATCACCACCGGCAATACCGAGAGCAAGGGCGGATCGGCGATCCTCGACTTGACGCGCGAGGGGCTGCAATGGCGCCACAAGTTCCACGTGCAGGCGGATTATCAGGAAAACGCCAACATCACGACGCGCGAACATTACCTCGCGAGCTACGAACCCAATTACAAGATCAACGACCGTCTCTACGCCTATGGCGCCGCGCAATATGAGGCGGACCGGTTCCTGGGCTATTACAACCGCTATTCGGCGTCGGCCGGCGCAGGCTACAGCGCGATCAAGAGCCCCAAGGTGCGGCTTGACGTCGAGCTGGGCCCGGCGTTCCGCCAGACGCATTTCACCGACGAGACCCGGCAGAGCAATATCGCCGCGCGCGGGACGCTGGCGTTCAACTGGCGCGTGCTGCCCGGCCTGTCGGTGACGCAGAACGCCTCCGCTTATGTGCAGAGCGCCAATTCGACGCTGAGCGGCACAAGCGCGCTGAATGCGAAGCTGATCGGGCCACTGTCCGCTGCGTTTTCGTATAACGTGCAATATGAAAGCGAGCCGCCGGTGAAGTCCAAGAACACCGACACGATCGGCCGGGCGTCGCTGGTCTATACTTTCTGAACCTGGTTTCATCGGAGACCATATTCGACTAGCCTCGCTGCGATGAGAGGCATGTCGAACGACGAACGCGCCTTGGTCGAGCAGATCGACCAGGCGGCTATGCTGGCGCAGGTCGAGCGCTGGGCGGCGGTGAACAGCGGTACGCGCAACCTGGCCGGCGTCGGGCAGATGGCCGCACTGCTTGCCGATGCCTTTGCGGTGCTGCCCGGCGAGATCGTGATGGTCGAGCCGGAGCCGGTCGAGGCGGTGGCGGCAGACGGCACCGTCGCCGCGCTGGCGCACGGTAATCACCTGCACCTGCGGGTCCGGCCCGAGGCGCCGGTCCGCATGCTGTTCACCGGGCATATGGATACGGTCTATCCCGTCGATCACCCGTTCCAGACGCTGACCCACCGCGACGACGGCACGATCAACGGGCCGGGTACGGCGGATATGAAGGGCGGGATTGCGGTGATGCTCGCCGCGCTGACCGCCGTGGAGGCCGGGGGCGCCGATGGCTTCGGCTATGACGTCGTCATCAATTCGGACGAGGAGACGGGATCGCTCTCGTCCGCCAAGTTGCTCGCCAGGGCAGCACGGGGGGCGGTCGCGGCGCTGACCTACGAGCCGGCGCTCCCCGACGGGACATTGGCCGGCGCACGCGGCGGCACGGGCAACTTTTCCATCGTGATCCGCGGGCGGAGCGCTCACGCGGGGCGCAACCCCGAAGAGGGGCGGAATGCGATCGTCGCTGCCGCCGCGCTGGCGGTACGGCTGGCGGGGGCGGGTGGGCCGGGCCTGTCGGTCAATCCGGCGCGGATCGATGGCGGTGGGCCGAACAACGTCGTGCCCGACCTCGCCATCCTGCGCGTCAACTTCCGCCCCGCCGCCGCGGATGCGATCGCGCGGGCGCAGGCCGCGATCGACGAGAGTGTCGCTGCCGTCGCCGCAGCGCATGACGTGCGGATCGAGGTGCATGGCCGCTTCAATCGCCCGCCCAAGCCGATCGATGCCGGCGCCGAACGCCTGTTCGCCTGCGTCGCGGAAGCCGGCGCGGACCTGGGCCTCAGCATCGGCTGGCGCGCGACCGGGGGCGTATGCGACGGCAACAACATAGCCGCAGCCGGCGTACCTGTGGTCGACACGATGGGCGTGCGCGGCGGCGCAATCCATTCAGCGGACGAATTCATGATCGTCGACAGTCTCGCCGAGCGGGCGGCGCTGTCGGCGCTCACCATCAGTCGTATCGTACAGCGGGGACGGCCATGACCTTTCGCATTCGGGCCGCGCGCGCCGACGATCTGCAGCATCTGTATGAAATGGCGAAGCTGACCGGCGGGGGGTTCACCAACCTGCCGCCCGACCGCAAGGCGCTGCGCACGAAGCTGGACCGCAGCGGCGAGGCATTTGCGCGCGACGATGGGCCAATCACGGACGAGCTGTTCGTCCTGATGCTGGAGAATGGCGAGACGGGGGAGGTGCGCGGCACCTGCCAGCTGTTCACGCAGGTGGGGCAGAAACACCCCTTTTACAGCTATCGCCTGGGCACGCTGACGCAGCACAGCAAGGAACTGGAGCGCACGTTCCGTGCGGAAATGCTGGCGCTGACCACCGATCTGGAGGGCGCGTGTGAGGTCGGCGGGCTGTTCCTGCATCCGGGCGAGCGCGCGGGTGGGCTCGGCCTGTTGCTGGCGCGCAGCCGCTATCTGTTCATCCGCGCGCATCGGGCGCGCTTCGCCGATCGGATCCTCGCCGAATTGCGCGGGATCATCGACGAAGCGGGTGGATCACCGTTCTGGGACGGTCTGGCGGGGCGCTTCTTCGGCATGAATTTTCAGGACGCCGACCAGTTCAATGCGACGCATGGCCACCAATTCATCGCCGACCTGATGCCCAAGCATCCGATCTATACAGCGATGCTCTCCGAAGCGGCACGCGCGGTGATCGGCCTGCCGCATCCGAGCGGCCGGGCGGCGATGCGCATGCTGGAGAATGAGGGTTTTCACTATGAAAACTACATCGATATCTTCGATGGCGGACCGACGATGACGGCGCGGACCGACCGGGTGCGGACGATCGAGAGCGCACGCGACTGCCCGGTGATCGCGATCGATGACGATGGCGGGGACGAGGCGTTGGTCGCCACGGGACGGCTCCAGGACTTCCGGTGCGCGTTCGGGCATGTTCGCATGGTCGGCGATGGCGTGGTGCTGTCTTCCGACTGCGCCAAGGTGCTGGGCGTACAGCCCGACGATCGCGTCCTGTTCGCATCGCGGTGGTGAACATGCTGACCGAAATCAATTTCGACGGGATCGTCGGGCCGAGCCACAATTATGCCGGTCTGTCGGCGGGCAACCTCGCCGCGACGGCGCATGCCGGACAGGCGTCGCAGCCGCGCGCGGCCGCCTTGCAGGGCCTTGACAAGATGCGGCGCAATCTGGCGCTGGGGCTGACGCAGGGTGTGCTGCTGCCGCATCGCCGGCCGGATCATCGCTGGCTGGCGAGCCTGTCGACGGACTATGCGGGCGCCCCTGCCCTGTTGCAGGCGCAGGCGATGTCGGCATCGGCGATGTGGGCGGCCAATGCCGCGACCGTCTCGCCTGCGCCGGATACGGCGGACGGCCGCTGCCATCTGTCGGTCGCCAATCTGATGACGATGCCGCATCGCAGCCACGAATGGCCCGAGACGCTCGCGCAGTTGCGCACCGCCTTCGCGCACGACGCCTTTGCGGTGCATGGGCCCGTGCCCGCGCCGTTCGGCGACGAAGGTGCGGCCAATCATATGCGGCTGTGCGCGCGCCATGACGCGCCGGGCGTCGAGGTGTTCGTCTATACGGTGCCCGGTGGCCCCTTCCCCGCGCGCCAGCATCCGACGGCGAGCGAGGCAATCGCGCGCGCGCACGGGCTGTCGCCCGAGCGGACGCTGTTCGTGCAGCAATCGGCGGAGGCGGTGGCGGCGGGCGCATTCCACAACGACGTCGTCGCGGTCGCCAACGAACGCGTGCTCTTCGCGCACGAGCTGGCCTTTGCCGACAAGGGCGGCCTCTACGCCGACCTGCGCCGCCTGCTGCCCGAGGTGGAGATCGTCGAGGTACCGGCCAGCGAGGTGAGCCTGGCCGATGCCATCGCCTCCTACCTGTTCAACGCCCAGCTCGTCACGACAGCGGACGGACCGACGCTGGTCGTGCCAATGGAAGCGCGCGGCAATGCCGCCGTCTGGGGCTGGCTGGAGCGGCATCAGGCCGGCAACGGGCCGATCCGCCGGGTCGAGACGGTCGATGTCACGCAGTCGATGGCGAACGGCGGCGGGCCGGCATGCCTGCGGTTGCGGGTGGTCGCCGACCCGGAGACGGTCGATCCGCGGTTCCTGGTCGATGCGGCGAAGCTCGACGCCATTGACGCGGTGGTGCGGCGCTGGTGGCCGGAGGCGATCGATCCGGCAGCGCTGGGCGATGCGGCGCTGGTTCGGGACGTCGAAGCCGCGCACGAACGGCTGCTGGATGCGCTGCACCTGTCGGGTTACTTTACTGTTAACCACGGGCCTTAAGTCGCAAAGTGCGGAAATCCGCCATTGGCGCGCGGCTTGCTTAACCTTGCTACATGTGGACCCGCATCAGACGCCTCTTCACCATCAAGACCAAGTTCGAGGCGTTCGTCATCATCTATGGCCTCGCCATGGGGGCGGTGGAGCGCGGCATGCATTATCTGCAGCAATATCCCGGCTGGCAGGGGTGGATGCTGTTCTGCTGCTGCCCGATCGCGGTGTTCATGGTCGGAGGCGTGCTGATCGATTCGGTCGAGCGGCGACGCGAGGAGTGGGGCCAGCCGGAATAGGGGCACCCCCAAGGATAAGTTGGTCGCATCGCGCGAGCGGAGGCTTATCTGAAAGTCCCATGAGCGGGCTTACCCATTTGCAGCGGCTGGAAGCCGAGAGCATTCACATCATGCGCGAGGTCGTCGCCGAGGCGGAGCGGCCGGTGATGCTGTATTCGGTCGGCAAGGATTCGGCGGTGATGCTGCATCTGGCCAAAAAGGCGTTCTTTCCGGCGCGACCGCCCTTCCCGCTGCTGCATGTCGATACGACGTGGAAGTTCCGCGCCATGTATGCGCTGCGCGACAAGGCGGCGGCGGATGCGGGGATGGAGCTGATCGTCCACAAGAATCCAGAGGCGGAGGCCGCGGGGATCAACCCGTTCGACCATGGCAGCCGGCATACCGATCTGTGGAAGACCGAAGGGCTGAAGCAGGCGCTGAAGGCGGGCGGCTATGACGTCGCCTTCGGCGGGGCCCGGCGCGACGAGGAAAAGTCGCGCGCGAAGGAGCGCATCTTTTCCTTCCGCTCGGCGAGCCAGGGCTGGGATCCCAAGGCGCAGCGCCCCGAGCTGTGGAACCTGTACAATGCGCGTATCCATCGCGGCGAAAGCATCCGCGTGTTTCCGCTGTCCAACTGGACCGAGCTGGATATCTGGCAATATATCCTGCGCGAGGGGATCGAGATCGTACCGCTCTATTTCGCCGCGCCGCGTCCGACGGTGGAGCGCGACGGCATGCTGCTGATGGTGGACGACGATCGCTTTCGCCTGGCGCCCGGCGAAGTGCCGGTCGAACGCTCGATCCGGTTTCGCACGCTCGGCTGCTATCCGCTGACCGGCGCCGTGGAGAGCGAGGCGGCGACGTTGCCGCAGGTGATCCAGGAAATGCTGCTGACCACCACCAGCGAGCGCCAGGGCCGCGCGATCGATCACGATCAGGCCGCGAGCATGGAGAAGAAGAAGCGCGAGGGGTATTTCTGATGGCTGCCGTCACGACATTCCTCCCCCGCCAGGGGGGGGTGGCAGTGCGCCGCACTGACGGCGGGGGGCTTCCCCGTACGGTTTTGCTTGCGGCCCGCCCCCTCCACCATCGGGCTTTGCCCGGCGGTCCCCCTGCCCGTGCCGGGGAGGATCGGGCATGACCGCTTACACACCGGATGCGCTGATCGCGGCGGATATCCATGCCTATCTCGATACGCATCAGACCAAGTCGATGCTGCGCTTCATCACCTGCGGGTCGGTGGATGACGGCAAGTCGACGCTGATCGGGCGGCTGTTGTACGATTCGAAGACGATCTTCGAAGATCAGCTGAGCCAGCTGGAAGCGGACAGCAAGCGCGTCGGCACGCAGGGGCAGAATATCGACTTCGCGCTGCTGGTCGACGGGCTTGCCGCCGAGCGCGAGCAGGGCATCACGATCGACGTCGCCTATCGCTTCTTTGCGACCGAAAAACGCAAGTTCATCGTCGCCGATACGCCGGGCCACGAACAATATACGCGCAACATGGTGACGGGCGCGTCGACCGCCGATTGCGCGGTGATCCTGATCGACGCGCGCAAGGGCGTGCTGACGCAGACGCGGCGGCATTCGTTCCTCGCGTACCTGATCGGCATCCGCCAGATCGTGCTGGCGGTAAACAAGATGGATCTGGTCGGCCATGATCAGGGGACGTTCGACGCGATCGTTGCCGACTATGCCGAATTCGCACGCGGGATCGGGATCGAGGCGTTCACCGCCATTCCTTTGTCGGGCCTGACCGGCGCCAATATCACGACCCGGTCGGATGCCATGCCGTGGTATAGCGGCCCGGCGCTGCTGCCGCATCTGGAGGCGATTCCCGTCGACGCCGATCACGCCGCGGCGGGCCCGTTCCGGCTGCCGGTACAATGGGTCAACCGGCCCGACCTCGATTTCCGTGGCTTTGCCGGGACGATCGCCGGCGGTCGCGTCGCGGTGGGCGATGCGGTGCGGATCGTCCCCTCGGGCAAGACGACGCAGGTCGCACGGATCGTGACGTTCGATGGCGACCGTCAGACGGCACAGGCTGGCGAAGCGGTGACTGTGGTGCTGGCCGACGAGGTGGATTGCTCGCGCGGCGACGTGATCGCTGCCGCCGATGCACCGCCCGAAGCGGCCAACCAGTTCGAAGCGACGATCGTCTGGCTGTCCGACACGGCACTGGTGCCGGGCCGCGGCTATTGGCTGAAGATCGGCCCGCGGACGGTAGGTGCGACCGTGCAGGCGCCGGGATATGTCGTCGACGTCAACACGCAGGCGCATCTGTCCGCGAAGACGCTGGAGCTAAACGACATCGGCTTCGCCGAGGTATTCACCGACGAGGGCATCGTATTCGAGCCCTATGCGCAGAGCGCGGCGCTCGGTGGCTTCATCCTGATCGATCGCGAGACCAATGCGACCGTCGCGGCCGGGCTGATCCACCATGCGCTGCGCCGGGCGCAGAACGTGCATTGGCAGTCGGTCGACATCACGCGTGAGGCGCATGCCCGGCAGAAGGGGCAGTCGCCGCGGCTGCTGTGGTTCACCGGCCTGTCGGGATCGGGCAAGTCGACGATCGCCAATCTGGTCGAGAAGAAACTGCATGCGCTGGGGCGGCACAGTTTCCTGCTCGATGGCGACAACGTTCGGCATGGCCTGAACCGCGACCTGGGCTTCAGCGATGCCGACCGGATCGAGAATATCCGCCGCGTCGGCGAGGTCGCCAAGCTGATGACCGATGCCGGACTGATCGTGCTCACCGCGTTCATCTCGCCGTTCCGCGCGGAGCGGCAGATGGTGCGCGGGATGCTGCCGCCGGGCGAGTTCGTCGAAATCTTCGTCGACACGCCGCTGGCGCAGGCGGAGGCGCGCGACGTGAAGGGTCTGTACGCCAAGGCGCGGCGCGGCGAGATCGCCCATTTCACCGGCATTTCGAGCCCCTACGAGGCGCCGGACGCTCCCGATATTCGTATCGACACGACGCGCGAGAGCGCCGAGGATGCCGCCGAACGGATCGTCGAGCATGTGCTGGGCGTGTGGAGCTTCGAATTGTGACCTTGCCTGTCCTGTCGGACGTCGAACTGGCCCGCAGCGTCGCGGAGGAGGCAGGGGCGCTGTTGCTCGCGATCCGCGCGCGCGGTGGTGCGCAGGGCAAGGTACTGGGCGATGCCGGCGACGCAGAGGCGAATACGCTGATCCTCGACCGGCTGCGCGCGGCGCGTCCGGACGATTTCATCCTGTCGGAAGAATCGCTCGACGATCGTGCGCGGTGCGCGGCGGAGCGGGTGTGGATCGTCGACCCCCTCGATGGCACGCGTGATTATGCCGAGGGGCTGGACGATTGGGCGGTGCATATCGGCCTGGCGGTCGGTGGCCGTCCGGCGGTGGGCGCCGTGGCGGTGCCGGCGACGGGACGCGTCTATACGACCGCCGAGGCGTGCTCGCGCCAGATCGTCTGCGGCGCGCCGCCGCGGATGGTGGTAAGCCGGACCCGGGCGACCGATATGGTCGAGCGCGTCGGCGTCGCCTTGGCAACAACGCGGGTCGGGATGGGGTCAGCGGGCGTCAAGGCGATGGCGGTGGTCGATGGACGCGCCGACATCTATCTGCACGACGGCGGGCAGTATGAGTGGGACAATTGCGCGCCCGCCGCGGTGGCGCTGGCGGCGGGGCTGCATGCCTCGCGCATCGACGGCAGCCCGCTGGTCTATAATTGCGAGAACCCGTTGCTGCCCGACCTGCTGATCTGTCGGCCGGAGCTCGCCGATCAGGTGCTGGCGGCGGTCGCCGCGCTACGCTGAGACGGCTTCGGCCTCGGCGAGGCTTGCGGCATTGGCGTAGCGGCGGGCGATGATCGCGCAGGCGATCAACTGGATCTGGTGGAACAGCATCACCGGCAATAGCACCGCTCCGACCTGCGCCGCCGGAAACAGCACGCCGGCCATCGGTACGCCCGACGCGAGGCTCTTCTTCGAACCGCAGAACAGCAGCACGATCTGGTCTTCGCGTGTGAAGCCGAGCGCGCGGCCGGCGAGCCAGGTGAGGACCAGGACGATCGCGAGCAGTGCTACGCAGGCGGCGGCGATCAGCGCGAGATCGGCCGCGGAGACGCGGTGCCACAGCCCCTCGACCACCGCAGCACCAAAGGCGGTGTAGACGACGAGCAGGATCGAGCCGCGGTCGACAATGCCGACCAGCCCCTTATGCCGCCCGATGAAGCCGCCGATCCACGGGCGCAGCAGATGCCCGGCGACGAACGGGACCAGCAGTTGCAGCACGATCGATTCGACCGCGGCGAGGCTGATCCCCGCCTGTCCGCCGACGCCGCTCATCGTCAGCGCGACCAGCGCGGGCGTCAGCACGATGCCGATCAGGTTGGAAAAGGACGCGCTGCACACCGCCGCCGCGACATTGCCGCGCGCGATGGCGGTAAAGGCGATCGAAGATTGCACGGTCGAGGGCAGCAGCGTCAGGAACACCATGCCCGCCGCGACCGGCGCGGCGAGGCCGGGCAGCCGTCCGAATGCCAGCCCCAATAACGGGAACACCGCGAAGGTCGTCGCGAGGACGGCGAGATGCAGCCGCCAGTTGCGCGCGCCCTGCCAGATCGCCTCGCGCGACAGCTTGGCGCCGTGCAGGAAGAACAGCAGCACGATCCCCGCATCCGCCACGATCCCCGCCACGCGCGCCCATTCGCCGCGCGCGGGCAGCGCGCTCGCCAGCACGACGGTGCCGAGCAGCATGAGGATGAACGGTTCGACGAAGCTGAGGATACGGCGGATCATGCGGCCGCCCTAAAGCGCGTTTCGCTGCGCCACAAACGATAACCCCCGCCACATCAATGATGTGAGCGGGGGAAATCCTGGCGCGCCCGGAACGATTCGAACGTCCGACCCTCAGATTCGTAGTCTGATGCTCTATCCAGCTGAGCTACGGGCGCGCATTGGAGGCGCGCTGATAGCAGACGCTTCGAAACGCGCAAGTGCGTTGCGCCATTTTCTTGCACACCCTACAGCCGACCCCCATGAAAGTCGCTCTGTCGCTCGCTATTGCCCTCGCCACGCTGTCGGCCTGTTCGCGCGACACGACCCGCTATCCCTCGCTGGCGCCGCGTGCGGTGGAGAAGCTTGGCTTCGCCGAGCCCGAGGTGCCGGTGGTCGAGGCCAAGCCCGATCCGGCGCTGGACGCCAAGATCGCGGAGTTCGGCGTCAAGCTGGACCGCATGAGCAAGGGATTTGCCGCCGACGCCGCCAAGGCGGATGCCGCTGCGGCGAAGGCGAAGGGCAAGGCCGTCGGCAGCGATGCGTGGCTGGATGCGCAGACGGCGCTCGCCCAGCTCGACGACTGGCGGGCGCAGACGTCGTCGCTGTTGAGCGATATCGACGTGATCGCGGCCGATCGGGCGGCAAAGCTGAAGCCGGCCTATCCCGCGCTTGGCACGGTCCGGGAGCGTATTGCGGCGGAGGCCGCCAGGGAGGCCGCGACGATCGACCGCATTCAGGCATCGCTTCCCGCCGCCTAAGGCCCCCATTTCAGCAGCGGCAGGATCGTCGAATAATCGTCGGTCCACGGGGTGAGGCCCGCACGCGGCGTCAGCGGTTGCCACTGGCCGCCCCGTTTCGCGAGAGCGGCTAGCGTCGCGGGGTCGCGAGACAGCGCAATCCACTGGCTGGCGGAGGCGATCGCGGTGTAGCGCGGCGGCTGGTAAAACAGCTTCGCCGCATACCAGCCGCCGTCCCTTGCCAAGGCCGCGACGACGGGTTCGAGATCGAGGAACCGGTTCGAGATGTGGACGAGCAGCAGCCCCCGGGGCTGGAGCACGCGGGCATAAGCCCGGAACGCTTCGCGCGTCATCAGATGCGCAGGGATCGCGTCGGAGGAAAAAGCGTCGAGCGCCAGCAGATCGAGGCTGTCGGGTGCGTCCTGCTCGAGGCTGAGACGCGCGTCGCCGATGCGGATCGTGGGGTTGGGCAGGCAGTTGCGCAAATAGGTGAACTGGCCGGTGTCGCGCGCGATATGCACGACGACGGGATCGATCTCATAAAAGCGCCAGCGCTGGCCGGGCTGCGCATAGCAGGCGAGCGTGCCCGTCCCGAGCCCGACGACAGCGACGCGCGCGCGCGGTCCGTATAGTGGATCGAGCGCGCTCATCGCACGGCCGATACCGGAGGGCGGCGCATAATAGGTCGTCGGCAAGCGTTCGAGGATCGGGTTGCCGATGAACTGGATGCCATGGACAGTCGTGCCATGGTCGAGCTCGCGCACGCCGGGACGGTCGCGGACGGTATAGACGCCAAAATAGCTGCGGGTGCGCGCGCCCTGTTCCAGCGACAGCTCGACCGCACGCCAGCCGCCGAAGATCACCAGCGCAACGGCGAGGGTGAGTGCATAGGCCGGACGCGCGCCGATCGCGATCACGCCGATCAGCGCGATGACGATGAAGGTCAGGCCCTGATGGCCATCGCCGAACAGATCGCCGGGGCCGCGGAAGGTCAGGCCCGCCAACACCGCGAGCAGGACAATGACGACCGCATAGGCCAAGAGACGGCGCCGCGGCGTGGTCCACAATGATCGGATAGCGCGCGTCAGGTACAGTTGCGGCACCAGCAGCCCGGCGGCGAAAATCAGGATCGGATATTCGTACGTCCAGTCGAAGACGACCGGCGCGATCAACGCCGCGAACACGCCGCCCAATGCGCCGCCCACCGCCATGGCGAGGTAGAATCCGGTCAGGCGATCGGGCGCGGGGCGCAGGCGATAGAGCTGCGTGTGCAGCGCAACCGAGGCCATGAACAGCAAGGTCAGCGCGATGGCGAGATTGACCAACGGCGATTCATTGAAACCGCCGACCATCACGCCGCCGAACAGCAAGATGGTGATGGGCGCGATCCGCGTCAGCAGATCGGCGAGGAACCGGTCGGTGGCGAAGGCGACGGAAAAGCTGAGCAGATACAGGCCGAGCGGCAGCACCCAGAGCAGCGGCATCGCGACGATGTCGGTGGTAATATAGGTCGAGGTCGCGAGCATCAGCCCTGAGGGGATGAGCGCAAGTGCGATCCAATGCGCGATGCGGCGCCGGGTCGCGGGCGCGCTGGTCGGGCGCGCCGCGGCCTTGCCCACCCCACGCGGCAGATGCCAAGCACAGCCGACGACGAGTGCGATCAGGAGGACGTAGCCCGCGCTCCAGACGAGGCTTTGCGTGTGCAGCGTCAGCAGCGGCTCGACGACGAGCGGATAAGCGATCAGGCCGGCGAAGCTGCCGAGGTTCGAGGCGGCATAGAGCGCATAGGGATCGCCGCCTCGGCTCGCCATGCTGAACCAGCGTTGCACCAGCGGCGCCTGGGCGGAAACGGCAAAGAACAGTGGCCCGATCGATGCGCCGAGCAGCCACGGCACCCAGACCGCCAGCGACACGCTGGCAGGCCCCGCCCCCAACGCCAGCCCGATCGGCAGCCACGCACCGGCGACGAGCAGCACGCCGAGATGCACCGCCGCCTGCGCCATCGGCCGGATGCGCCCCAGCGCATGGGCATAGGCATAGCCAGCGAGCAGCAGCGTCTGGTAGACGAGCATCGCCGAATTCCACACCGCCGGCGCCCCGCCCAGGCGCGGTAAGGCCATGCGAGCCACCATCGGCTGGACGAGGAACAGCAGAAACGATCCCGTCAGGATCGTCGCGACGAACAGCAGGCGGCCGGCGTGGCCGATGGCATTGCCTTCACTGTCGCTCACGCGGGGCGGTCGATCGCGTAGACGATATGCCGGCAAAGGGGATGGCCCTTCGCGAAACGGGGATGGTCGAAATCGAACTCCGACCGATGGGTCATGCCGAGCCGCAGCATCAGGCCCCACGAGGCGCGGTTGGCGGGCACCGTCCAGGCATAGACCCGATCCGCTGTCGTGGTGACGAACGCCCAGTCTATACAGGCGCTTGCCGCCTCACGGGCATAGCCCTGACCCCAGGCATCCCGTCGCAATCGCCAGCCGATCTCCCAAACGCCCTTCACCGGCGTGTTCTCGTGGCCACCGCGGCGAATGCCACAAAAGCCAAGGAACGCGCCGTCTGCCCGTCGCTCGACCGCCCAGAAGCAGCAACCATCCGCCGCTTGGTTGGCGATCTGCCGGTCGACAGCCACATCACTGGCGGCGCGATCGACGACACCGTCCAGATGACGCATGACGTCAGGATCGCGCCCCATCGCGGCGAACGGCTCACGATCCTCTTCGCGCCACGGCCGGAGGATCAGCCGCTCGGTTTCGATCACGCGCCGAGCAGCCGCGCGGCGTGTGCCGCATGGTAGGTCAGGACACCCGAGCAGCCAGCGCGCTTGAAGGCCATCAGCGTTTCCAGCACCAGCGCGTCGCGATCGCCAGCCCCGGCGGCCACCGACGCTTCGATCATCGCATATTCGCCCGACACCTGATAGGCGAAGACCGGTACCTCGAACCGCTGTTTCACGCGGACGATGATGTCGAGATAGGGCAGGCCCGGCTTCACCATCACTGTGTCGGCGCCCTCGGCGAGGTCCAACGCGACTTCGCGCAACGCTTCCTCGGCGTTGGCATGGTCCATCTGATAGGTCTTCTTGTCGCCCTTCAACAGGCCGCGGCTGCCGACCGCGTCGCGGAACGGGCCGTAGAAGCCGCTGGCGTACTTGGCGGCATAGCTCATGATCTGGACGTTATGGGCGCCCTCCCCTTCCAGCGCCGCGCGGATCATGCCGATACGACCATCCATCATGTCCGACGGCGCGATGATGTCGGCACCGGCGCGCATCTGATTGACCGCTTGCTGCACCAGCAGGTCGGCGGTCGTATCGTTGACGACATAGCCCGCCGCATCGACCAGCCCGTCATGGCCGTGGCTGGTATAGGGATCGAGCGCGACGTCGGTCAGCACGCCGACCTCGGGCACGGCATCCTTGATCGCGCGGGTGGCCTGGCACATCAGATTGTCGGGATTGAGCGCCTCGCGCCCGTCCTCCGTCTTGAGGTGCGCGGGCGTGTAGGGGAAAAGCGCGACGCACGGGATGCCGAGGTCCCTCGCCTCTTTCGCGCGCGCGACGATGCCGTCGACCGACCAGCGCGACACGCCGGGCAGGCTGGCAATCGGTTGCTCCACCCCCTGCCCCTCGACCACGAACAGCGGCCAGATCAGATCGGCCGGCGTCAGGACGGTTTCGGCATGGAGCCGGCGGCTCCAGTCGCTCGCACGGGTGCGACGAAGGCGAAGCGCGGGATAGGATGCTGACATGGATTCGGCTTTGCGGGATCGTAGGCGTACTCGCAAGCGTTACGCAGGCGTAATCCTTATCCGCATGGAAGTTCTGGGGAATCTTGCGACATGGTGCAATTCCGATCCGCCGCGATGATCGTCAATGCCAAGTCGCGGAAAGGGCAGAAGCTTTTCCAGCGGGCCTGTGCGGCGATGGATGGGCTGGACTTTCCGGTCGATGCCCATGCGGTCGAAAATCCCGATGACCTGGAAGCGACGGTCGAGCGCGCACTGGCGAAGAAACCCGACCTGGTGATCCTGGGCGGGGGTGATGGGACGGTCAGCGGCCTCGTCGATCTGCTGGTCGGCAAGGGCGTAACGCTAGCGGTGCTGCCGCTCGGCACGGCGAACAGCTTCGCGCGGACGCTGGGCCTGCCGATCGATGTCGAGGGCGCGATTGAGGTGATCCGTAAGGGCGTGCCCAAGCGCATCGACCTCGGCATGATCGACGACGATTATTTCGCCAATTGCGCCGCGATGGGGATCAGTCCGCAGATCGCCGAGACGGTGCCGCACGGCTTGAAGAAGGCGCTGGGGCGGATCGGCTATCTCGGCTGGGCGGCGTGGCAGTTCGTCCGCTTCAAGCCGTTCATGCTGACGATCGACGACGGCGTAGAGACGCACCGGCTGCGCGTGGTCGAGGTGCGGATCAGCAACGGGCCGTATCACGGCGGCACGTGGCTGGTGGACGAGGCGTCGGTACAGTCGGGCCGCATCGTGGTGCAGGCGGTGACGGGGCGGTACAAGCGGACGCTGGTCAAAAACTGGGCGGCGAGCTTTTTGGGGCTCAAGGCGCGGCACCAGGATACAGTGAGCTTCAGCGGCACTGCGCTGAAGGTCGATACGCGGCCGTCGTTGCCGATCTCGATCGATGGCGAGGTGCTGGCGCATACGCCCATCACCGCGCGGGTCGCCGCGGGGGCGATCGAGGTCATGGCGCCCGCGTGATCGTCACCGGCGCCGTGTGGAGCGGATAGTCGCGGTCGTCCTCCGCCATCACGATGCCGCCCTTGGCATCGCGGAGGTAGAAGCGGCAGAAGATGCTACGCTCGTCGACGAAGCGCAGGCAGACGCGATCGGGCGTGATGCGGTAGCGGCCGCTCGTGTCCGGACGATCGTAGGCGAGCGTATAGGCGTCGCCGGTTGTGGCAAAGCGCTCGGTCGGGCCAGGGCGACCGCCCGTGCCGGGGCGGGTCTGCACGCTTCCGCGGACCAATTGCTCCAGCGCCTGCCCGCGGATCAGCGTCAGCGTTGCGCTATCGCGGATTGGCACCGGCAGGCGCGGCGGTGCGGGGCTCGGCGCGGAGGGCGAGCAGGCGGCGAGCGCCAGCGGAACGGTGAGACGAAGCGGACGGAGCATCACGCAGGACTTTTGCGGGCGGCAGTCGGTCCCGGCAAGCCCAGGCAGGAACTTAACCTATGTTCCGCCGATTGGAGCGATCGATGAACGCCCCTACCCTGTTATGGCTGCGGCAGGACCTGCGCCTGCACGACCAGCCCGCCCTCGCCGCCGCTGCCCATGCGGGGCCGGTCATTCCGGTCTACATTCTGGACGACGATGCGCCGGGCGAATGGCGGATCGGCGGGGCGCAACGGTGGTGGCTGCATCACAGTCTCGCTGCATTGGCCAAGGGCCTGAAAGCCAAGCACAGCCGGCTGATCCTGCGACGCGGCGATGCGGTAAGCGTGCTCCGCCAACTGTGCGAGGAGACCGGCGCGGACGCCATCCACGCCACGCGGCATTACGAGCCATGGTGGCGCGAGGCCGAGGCGGCGCTGGGCCACCAGCTGGTCCTGCACGATGGCGATCGCCTGGCACGGGTCGAGGATGTGACCACGGGGGCGGGCACGCCGTTCAAAGTCTTTTCGTCGTTCTGGAAGGCGTTGCAGGAGCATTTGCCGCCCCCCGAACCCCTGCCGATACCACGCACGATTGCGGCGCCGGACCATTGGCCGAAGAGCGATACCTTGACGGACTGGGCTCTGCTGCCGTCGAAGCCGGACTGGTCGGGCGGGTTCGGCGAGGATTGGGTGCCGGGCGAAGCCGAGGCGCTTGCCAAGGTAAAGCAATGGCCCGCAGACGTCGGCGACTATGATCGGCGCCGCAATCTGCCATCGGAAGAGGGCACGTCGCGCCTGTCGCCGCACCTGCATCATGGTGAGGTTTCGCCGCGGACCCTCTACCATGCGCTGCGGGGCAAGGCGGACACGATGCCGTATCTGCGCGAGATCGCATGGCGCGATTTTACCGCCGGCGTGCTGCTCGCCATGCCCGATTACGGCACGATCAACGGACGTCGGCAATATGATGCGATGCCATGGCGGACGGGCGCAGCTGCGAAGCGCGATCTGAAGGCCTGGCAGCAGGGGCGCACCGGCTATCCGATCGTCGATGCGGGCATGCGTCAGCTGTGGACGAGTGGCTGGATCCACAATCGCGTGCGGATGATCGCGGCAAGCTTCCTCGTGAAACACCTGCTGATCGACTGGCGCGAGGGCGAACGCTGGTATTGGGACTGTCTAGTCGACGCCGATTACGGGAACAATGCGGTCAATTGGCAGTGGATCGCGGGGACCGGCGTCGACGCCAACATGTTCGG
Organism: Sphingomonas sp. S6; assembly: GCF_043498045.1. Classification (NCBI taxonomy): domain Bacteria; kingdom Pseudomonadati; phylum Pseudomonadota; class Alphaproteobacteria; order Sphingomonadales; family Sphingomonadaceae; genus Sphingomonas; species Sphingomonas sp. S6. The sequence goes on along the minus strand of NZ_JBIEOE010000001.1, from coordinate 345,638 downwards.
GCGTATCATGGCGCCGCTCAGCCAATCGGAGAAATTCGACGCGGCCGATTACATCCGCCAATGGGTGCCCGAGCTGGCGGACCTCTCCGATACCGCGATTCACGACCCCGATGCGCACGACGCCCGGCCCAAAGGCTATCCGCCCAAGATCATCGGCCATCGCGAGGCACGCGATCGTGCGCTGACGGCCGCCAAGACCCTGCGCTAAGCGTCAGGTCCAGGCGGCGGGGTCGATCGTATCGCGTATGAAGTCGATGAAGGCGGTTACGGCGGCCGGGACCGCGGGGCTGCGCAGGTGGACGGCGTAGATGCCGACGTCGGCCGACCCCTCCCATTCGGGCAGCACGCGAACGAGCTGTCCCGAGGCGAGCGCATCGCCGACATCCCATAACGAGCGTAACGCGATGCCGACGCCGCCCAATGCGAGTTCGCGCACCAGTTCGCTGGAGTTGGTACGGACGTGACTGGGTTCGGTGACGAGCGTTGTGCGCCCGGCGGATACGAGACGCCATGGCATCTGCCCATCGGCTGCCAGCAGGCGATGCTGGGACAGGTCGTCCACCTGTTGCGGTGTACCGTTGCCAGCAAGGTATGACGGCGCCGCGCAGAGGATGCGGCGGCTGGTGGCGAGCCGGCGCGCCACGACGTTCGCGGGCACCTCTGCCGCAATGCGGATCGCGCAGTCGACCCGCGCCCCGAACAGGTCAACGAAGCCGTCGTCGAGATCGAAGCGCAGCTCGACCGCTGGGCAGGCCGTGACGAACCGGCCGAGGTGAGGCGCGACATGCAGCCGCCCGAACGAGGTCGGGGCCGAGACGTGAAGCGGTCCCGCCGGCGCGGTGCGGGCACCGGTCACCCGCGCCTCCGCCGCGTCGAGCGCGCCGAGAATGTCGCCGAGATCCGTGCGGAACCGCTCGCCCGCCGTCGTTAGCGCCAGCCGTCGGGTGGTGCGGTGGACGAGCGTGACGCCGAGCCGCTGTTCGAGCTTTTGAAGGCGCTTGGAAACCATTGCGGGCGACAGGCGCAGCGCCCGTGCGGCGGCGGAGAGGCTGCCGGCGTCGGCTACGGCAACGAACAGCGCATAATCGGGATCGAAGGCCATTCGTTCCTCTTACGATAAACTGCTTCAATATCTTTGCTGCTACCGAACGGATAGCGATCGGTCTAGGATGACAGGCAAGACCACAGCGAAGGATGACCCCATGATCGCGCGCGCCGGCCTTGGCATCGCCCCCGAACTCGCCGACTTCATCGAACGCGAGGCGTTGCCGGGCACCGGCATCGCGCCCGACGCTTTTTGGTCGGGGGTGGCGGCGATCTTCGAACGGTTCACGCCGGAGAACCGCGCGCTGTTGACGACGCGGGACCGGATGCAGGCAGCGATCGACGCCTGGCATCGCGACCATGCGTTCGAGCCCGCCGCCTACGAGGCGTTCCTGCGCGAGATCGGCTATCTCCTACCCGAGCCGGAGCCCTTTGCGGTCGACCCCGCCAATGTGGATTCGGAAATTGCCGAGCGCGCAGGGCCGCAATTGGTCGTTCCGATCCTCAACGCCCGCTTCCTGCTGAATGCCGCGAATGCGCGTTGGGGCAGCCTGTACGATGCGCTGTACGGCACCGATGCGCTGCCCGGCGCGGCCGCGTCCGGCGGTTATGACGCGGCGCGGGGGAGCCAGGTTATTGCCTGGGCGAAGGCGTTTCTGGACGAGGCGGTTCCGCTGGCCGATGGCCGCTGGGCGGATTGGACCGGCGGTACGCCCGCCCTCGCCGCCCCCGCGCAATGGGTGGGCAGCGCCGGCGATACGTTGCTCTTCCGGCATAACGGCCTGCATATCGAAGTCGTCGTCGACCGCAGCCACCCGATCGGCCGCGACGATCCCGCGGGTATCGCCGACGTCGTCCTCGAATCCGCTCTGACGACGATCTGCGACCTTGAGGATTCGGTCGCGGCGGTCGACGCCGAGGACAAGGTCGCTGGCTATGCCAATTGGCTGGGGCTGATGCGCGGCGACCTGACGGCGAGCTTCGACAAGGGCGGGCGGACGGTGAGCCGGACGCTGGCCGAAGATCGCACTTATACCGCACCCGACGGCGGCACGATCACTTTGCCCGGCCGCAGCCTGCTGTTCGTCCGCAACGTCGGCCATCTGATGACGACGCCGGCCGTGCGCCTGCCCGACGGCAGTGAGGCGCCCGAGGGCATCCTCGACGCGATCGTCACCAGCCTGATCGGGCTGCATGACGTGCGGGGGCAGCGTCGCAACAGCCGCGCCGGATCGATCTACATCGTCAAGCCCAAGATGCATGGGCCGGACGAAGCGGCCCTGACCAACGCGCTGTTCGACGCGGTTGAAGACCTGCTGGGCCTCGATCGCCACACGATCAAGGTCGGGCTGATGGACGAGGAGCGGCGGACCAGCGCGAACCTGGCCGCGTGCATCCACGCCGTCCGCCACCGGCTGGTGTTCATCAACACCGGCTTCCTCGACCGTACCGGCGACGAGATGCACACATCGATGCATGCCGGTCCGATGATCCCGAAGGGCGAGATGAAGGCGAGCCGCTGGATCGCCGCCTACGAAAACCGCAACGTGCAGATCGGGCTTGCCTGCGGCCTATCGGGCAAGGCGCAGATCGGCAAGGGCATGTGGGCGGCGCCGGACCGGATGGCGGACATGCTCGACCAGAAAATCGGCCACCCGCAGACGGGCGCGAACACCGCCTGGGTCCCCTCGCCCACTGCGGCGACGCTGCACGCGACACACTATCATCGCGTCGACGTCTTCGCCCGCCAACGCGAGCGCGCCGCCGAGCCGGTCGCGCCGCTTGGCGATCTGCTGACCATCCCAGTCGCCGAGGCGGGGCGGAACTGGACGCCGGACGAGGTGCGGGCCGAACTCGACAACAACGCGCAGGGCATGTTGGGCTATGTCGTGCGTTGGATCGATCAGGGCATCGGCTGTTCTAAGGTGCCCGACATTCACGACATCGGCCTGATGGAAGATCGCGCGACACTGCGCATCTCATCGCAGCATATGGCAAACTGGCTGCTGCATGGCGTCGCGACACCGGCCGAGGTCGATGCCGCCTTCACGCGCATGGCAGCGAAGGTCGATGCGCAGAATGCCGACGATCCTGCGTACCGACCGATGAGCGGGCATTCGGAAAGCCTCGCCTGGCAAGCGGCCCGCGCGCTGGTGTTCGAGGGCGTCGCGCAGCCGAACGGCTACACCGAACCCCTGCTGCACCGCTATCGTGCGGAGGCGAAGGCGGCTGGCTGAGAGGGCCCGCCTACAGGCGGTGGTAGGCGCGATACCAGTCGACGAACGCCGGCACGCCGACATCGATCGACGTCGTCGGCCGGTAGCCGAGGTCGCTCGCAATCGCGTCGATATCCGCCGCGGTGCGGACGACGTCGCCGGGCTGCATCGGCAGGTTGCGGCGGATCGCCTGGCGGCCCGTCGCCTGTTCCAGCACCTCGATCACGCGGCCCAACGGCTCAGACCGGTTGTTGCCGATATTGTACAGGCGGTGCGGCGCGACGCTGCCACCGGCTTTCTCTCCGCCGTCGTCAGGCGGCGGATTGTCGTGCGCGGCGATCACGCCGGCGACGATATCGGCGATGAAGGTGAAGTCGCGCTCCATCTTGCCGTCGTTGAACACCGGGATCGGCTCGCCCGCGAACATCGCGCGGGTGAAGATCCACATCATCATGTCCGGCCGCCCCCATGGGCCATAGACGGTGAAGAACCGCAGGCCGGTGAGCGGCAGACGATAGAGATGCGCGTAGCTCTCGCTCATCACCTCGTTCGCGCGCTTGGTGGCGGCATAGAGCGAGACGGGCCGATCGACGCGATCCTCGACGCGGAACGGTACGGCGGTGTTGCCGCCATAGACCGACGAGGACGAGGCATAGACCATGTGCGCCACACCGCGATGGCGCGCGACCTCCAGCAGGTTGAGATGGCCGACGAGGTTCGACTGGCCATAGGCCTCGGGATGCTCGATCGAATAGCGCACGCCGGGCTGGGCGCCGAGATGGACGATGCGGTCGAAGGTATGCGGGGCGACCGCCGATCGCAGCGCCGTGGCATTGGCGAAGTCGACGTGAAGGAAGGTGAACAGGTCGCCATAGCGTTCGGTCAGGCGGGCGAGGCGCGCGTGCTTGAGGGCGGGGTCGTAGTAATCGTTGATCGAATCCACGCCGATCACCCGCGTGCCGCGCGCCATCAGCGCATCGGCGGTGCTCATGCCGATGAACCCCGCCACGCCGGTCACCAAAGTCGTCGGCATCGTCTCGTCCCCCCGTTCGCGTACCGCGCCGCTCTAGCCGGGGACGCGCGCCGCCTCCACCCGCGTCATCGCGATCGCCGCGAGCAATAGCGCAGCCGCCGCGAACGCCAGCGTCCAGATCGGCGCGGTCGGGAAGAAATGCTTGGTGATCGACCCCATCACCGTCGCGACGAGCAGCTGCGGCACGACGACGAAGACGTTGAACAGGCCCATGTAGATACCGAGCTTGCGCTGCGGCAGGCTGGAGGCCAGAATCGCATAGGGCATGGCGAGGATCGACGCCCAGGCGATGCCGATACCGATTTCGCTGGCGAGCAGCCATTTGGGATCGGTGATGACGAAGAAGCTGGCGAAGCCCGCTGCGCCGCACAGCAGCCCGATGATGTGGGTCTTTGCCTGTCCGATCCGCTTGGCCAGAACGGGCAGCAGCGTCAGCGCGGCGACCGCGGCGATGCCGTTATACGTTGCGAACAGCACGTCTACCCAGTTCGCGCCCTCCTGATACAGCGGGCTCTTTGCATCGGGTGCACCGTAGAAGGCGCCGGCGACGATCGGCGTGGTGTTGATCCACATGATGAACAGCGCCGACCAGCTGAAGAATTGCGCGACCGCGAGCCGCTTCATCAGGACGGGCATGCCGCCGAAATCGCCGACGATATGGCCCAGCATGCCTGCCGCATGCCCTGCCCGCGCGCGGGCGATCGCGACGATGCTGGCGAGGCCATAGCCAGCGAGCAACGCGCCAAGCAGGTACACTTCCTTTTCCAGCCGCATCGCGGCAACCGCGACGATCACGATCGCACCCGCGACGATCCAGGCGATGCTGGTGCCGTACCGACGCGCGGCGAGGATACGGAGCGTATGGCCTTGGTCCTCCGTCGCAGACCCGTCGAACGCCGCCATCTCGTCGGGCGCATATTCGCGCGTCGTCAGCACGGTCCACAGCACCGCGAGGAACAGCGCCGCGCCGCCGAACCAGAAGGCATAGCGCACGGTATCGGGAATGCCGCCGCCAGCTGCCTGGTTGGACACGCCGAGATGTTCGAGCAGCCAGGGAAAGATCGACCCGAACACCGCGCCCGCGCCGATGAAGGCGGTCTGCACCGCATAGCCCGCGGCATGCTGATCCTTGTCGAGCATGTCGCCGACAAAGGCGCGGAACGGCTCCATCGAGACGTTGAGCGAGGCGTCGAGCAGCCACAGCAGCATTGCCGCCATCAGCAGCCCCGGGCTTTCCGGCATCAGCAGCAGCGCAATCGCCGCCAGGATCGCGCCCGCAAGGAAATACGGCCGCCGCCGCCCCAGCCGGCCGAGCCATGTCCGATCGCTGAGGTGGCCGATCACCGGCTGCACCAGCAGGCCGGTCAGCGGCGCCGCCACCCAGAGCGCGGGCAGATCGTCGAGGCTGGTGCCGAGCGACTGGAAGATGCGGCTCATATTGGCGTTCTGCAGCGCGAAGCCGATCTGGATGCCGAAGAAGCCGAACGAGATATTCCAGAGGCCCGCCCAGCTTTGGCGTGGGCGAGTGGCAGTGGGGGTCATGGCATCCTCCGGTGGCCGTCTAGCGCGGCCTGATGATCTGGGAAGTTGAGCAGGCAGCCGCTCAGCAAGCTATCGATTGCGGCGAGGTCGGCGACGGGAGCTGCCGTGCGCAGCCGCGTCGCGTCGGGGAAGGTGCCGTAGCCGGCGAGCAGCACTTCCCACGACATGGGCGCGTAATAGCCGGTGAGGCCCCGCCCCTCGACCACCGCAGCGACGTCGCCGCCCGTGAACCACGCCGTCATGATCGCCTTCAGGTCGTCGGACAGAGCGTCGTTGGTCGCGACGTCGCGCCAGAAGGGCCCGCTACGGCGGTTGAGGCGGTAATGGGCGACGATATAGTCGCGAATACCGTCGTAGCGGCGCGCGATCGAGGCGTTGAAGGCGTCGCGGCTACCGGCTTGATAGGCGCCGATGAAGCCTTCGATCGTCGCCTGCACGATGTGGAGCGCCGTCGCTTCGAGGGGTTCGATGAAGCCCTGGGCGAGGCCGATCGCAAGGCAATTGGCGGTCCAGCTGGTCTCGACGCGGCCGACCTTCATGCTGAGGTGGCGGGCGGCGACGTCGGTATCGAGCAGGCCGAGGTGGCGGCGCAACTCCGTCTCGGCTGCGTCGGGCGACAGGTAGCGCGAGGCGTAGACGTAGCCGTTGCCGGTGCGGCTGGTCAGCGGAATGTCCCAAGCCCAGCCGGCGGAGAGCGCGGTCGCCTTGGTCTGGACCGGTAGCGCGTCCTTCCGGGGGGTGGGCATCACCACGGCACGGTCGGCGAACAGGGTGTCGGCGAAGGAACGGAAGGGTACGCCGAGCGCCTGTTGTGCGATGACGCTGGCGAAACCGCTGGCATCGACGAACAGGTCGGCGTGGATGGCATCCCCTTCGTCCAGCGTCAGCGTAGCGACCCGACCGGTCGCATCGACCACGACGTCACGCACACGGCGCGGCAGATGGACGACGCCGCGGGCCAACGCCGCAGCGCGCAGGACATGCCCGACCTTATGCGCATCGAAATGATAGCCGTAGCCGATGCGGAACGGGAAGTTTGCCGGCGCGATCGGGGCGCGGCCCGCCGCGGCCAGCCTTGCGTTGAGGAAGAAGTGATCGGGGTGCGCCGGGACGTCGGCGCCGTGCCGGCGTGCGCGGGTGCTGGCGAAGAAGGCGCCTTGCGTGTGGAGGTCGATCTGGCCGGCGAACGGGTGGAAATAAGCGGGCGTGTCGTCGGCCCAGCCGTGGAAGGCGATGCCCGCCTTGTAGGTCGCGTCGGCGGCCGGCATCCAGTCCGACTCAGCGATGCCGAGCGTGTCGAAGAGCGATTTGAGCTGCGGGGTCGATCCTTCGCCGACGCCGACGATGCCGATGTCGGGGGATTCGATGACGGTGATGGGGGCCTGCGGCCACGCCTTCGCCATCAGGCACGCCGCCATCCACCCGGCGGTGCCGCCGCCGAGGATGGCGATCGAGGGGGGCGGCGGGGTCATGCGTTCGCAGAGCACGGGACGGCCGGCCCCGCATACCCCGTCACCCCGGCCTCGAGCCGGGGTCCCGCTGTTCCCGCGCCGCAAAGTAAGAAGCGGGACCCCGGATCAAGTCCGGGGTGACGGAGTGATTGGGGCGAGCACGCGACCACTTACTTCCGGCGGGCCTTGCCGCTGGCGACGAACCGGATCGCCTCGCCGCCGCCGGGGGCGAGAGCGAGCGTGATCGTGTCGCCCTTCTTCACCTGCCGCTTTTCGATCGCGATCGCGTGGCGGGCGTCGGTGCGATAGTCCGCGCCCGTGCCGTCCCGGTAGATTTCCGCGGTGTAGCTGCGGCCCGGGTCGAGGAAGTCGAGGCTGACGTTCAGCGTCCGGCCGCTGTCGTTGGTGATGCTGCCGAGATACCAGTCGTCGCTCGCACGGTCCTTGCGCGCCACGGTCACGTAATCGCCGACCTCACCGTTCAGCACGCGCGTGTCGGACCAATCGACCGGTACGTCGCGGATGAACTGGAAGGCATCCATGTGCTTGGCGTAGTTTTCGGGCGTATCCGCCGCCATCTGCACCGGCGAATAGATGACGACGTAGAGCGCCAGTTGCTTCGCCGCAGTCGACATCAACGCGCTGCCGCCCTGCCCTTCCAAACTCAGCATACCCGGCGTGAAGTCCATCGGCCCGCCGAGCCACTGGGTGAAGAACATATTGGCTTCGTGGTTGGGCGGATTCTTGCCCGGCCAGGCGTTATATTCCATGCCGCGCCCGCCCTCGCGCGCCAGCCAATTGGGGTAGGTGCGGCGCAGGCCGGTATCCTTGACGGGTTCGTGGCTGTCGATCCCGACCTTATATTTGGCGGCGGTCTGCACGACGCGCAGATAGTGGTTCACCATCCACTGCCCCTCATGCCATTCGCGCTTCTTGGTGCCGTCGGCATCGACGCGTTCGATCTGCGCGGCGTCGGTGACGTAGCCGGTTTTGACCACGGGGATGCCGTGATCGCGGGCATAGGCGAAGGCGCGGTCGAGTTGCGCGTCGTAATGGCTCGCCGATCCGCCCGTCTCGTTATGGCCGACGAGGTGGACGCCCTTCGCCTTGGCGTAACGGGTAAGTTCCGCGGCGTCGAAATCGGGGGTCGGCTGGTCGAATTGCATATCGTTACCGTTGCCGAACCAGTCGCCATCCCAACCGACGTTCCAGCCCTCGACCAGTACGCCGGGAATCTTATTCGCGGCGGCGAAGTCGATGTACTTTTTGACGTTGGCGGTGGTCGCGCCATGCTGCGGCCCGGTTGCCCAGGTCCATTCGCCCTTGATCATCTTCCACCACACGCCGACGAACTTGGCGGGCTTCAGCCAGCTGACGTCGCCGAGCTTGTTGGGTTCGTTGAGGTTCAGCTCGAGGTGGCTCATGTAGAGGCCGGGCGCGTCGTCCGACAGGATGATCGTCCGCCACGGGGAGGCGAAGGGTGCGGCACGCGTGACCTTGGGCGCACCGGCGCCGGGGGTGAGCGAGGCCTTGAAGGTGTTTCCTTCGCTGCGCGCAAGGTTCATCGCGGCATAGTCGACCAGCGCCGCTTCATGCAGTGCGGCATGCGTGCCATCGGCGAGCTTTACCGTCATCACCGTCTGCGCGGTGCCAACCGCGTCGAGCGGCGTCTTGTTGTAGAGATATTCCTCGCGGTTCCACAGGTACGCGGGCTTCCACCACGCGGTGCCGTTCTGCGCGAAGGCGAATTCGGTCAGCTCGTCCGAGATATTGGCGTTGTGCAGGTTCGGCTGGTCGGGGAAGCTGTAGCGGAAGCCCAAGCCGTCATCGAACAGGCGGAAGGTGACGTCCATCTCACGCTTCAAACCCGTCTTCTCGCGGAAGCGCAGGGTGAGTTCGTTGTGCCGGTCGCGGATCGTCCGCCATTCACCGAAGGGCTGCGTCCAGCTGCTGTCGCCGCTCGCCTTGGACTGGCCGATCAGTTCGACGTTGCGCTCGATCTTCGGCGCGTCGGTGAACATGATGCCGAGACGGCTGGGATTGAGGATCGCCTTGCCCTTGCGGGTGACCGCATAGGTGGGGCGGCCATCGTTATCGAAGGCGATGGTGAGCGCGATGCTGCCGTCGGGCGATGTGGCGGTGGCGACGGGCTTGAACGTGGCGGTCGGGATCTGCGCAACGGCATTCGGGTCGGTCTGCGCGAACCCCGCGGTTGCCACGAGCGCCAGCGTCATCGCGGCGCCGATCGTGAAATGCCTCATCATGCCTCTCCCGTTCTTTTGGCAATCAATGCGCCATATCCGTCGAAATGCCAGCCCTGCGTCGCGGTCTCCGCGACGGTCTGCCAGTGATCGGGCTGGTCCGGCGCCCAGCGCTGCGGCTCGGGCGACAGATTGAAGACGCACAGCATCGTCTCGTCCGCAGCGCGCCGTTCGATCGCGAGCATCGCTTCGCTCGCCTCGACGATGCGGATGTCGCCGGTCAGCAACGCCGGATGCGCCTTGCGCAGGGCGAGGACGTCGCGGGTCCAATGGAGCAGTGCGTGCGGGTCACGCTCCTGCCGATCGACCGCGAGCGCGCCGTGATCGGCACCGATCGGCAGCCAGGGCTTGGCGGTCGAGAAGCCGAGGTTGGGGGCATCGGCCGTCCACGGCATCGGCGTACGCGCGCCGTCGCGTGACAGGGTTCGCGGCCAGTTGGCGATGGCTTCGGGATCTTGCAGATCCTCGAACGGCACGTCGACCTGGGTCAGGCCGAGTTCCTCGCCGTAATAGAGGAAGATGTTGCCGCGTAGCGACGCCAGCAGCAGCATCTTCATTCGCGCGAAGGCTCGCGCCTGCTCCGGCGCAACCCAGCGCGAGATGGCGCGGGGGGCGTCGTGGTTCTCGAACGCCCAGCTCGGCCAGCCGACGCCGTCCTGCTCGGGCCATTTCTCCACCGCCTCTGCCACGACCGCAGGGGTCAGGCCGGGGGCGTAGAGGAAATCGAAGCCATAGGCGCTGTGCAGGCGGCGGCCTTCGGCGGTGAATAGCTTCATCTCGCGGTCGCTGTCGGCGCCGCCGACCTCGGCCACGGTGAAGCGTGCGTCGTAGCTGTCGAACAAAGCGCGGATGCGTTCGAGGAAGCCGGGGATCGCGTCGTGGCTCTGGTTGTAGGTGTGGAGCTGGTAATCGAACGGGCGGGTGCGCGGGATGCCGTCGTCCAGCGGCGCGGGCGGATTGTCGCGGAAGCCGGGATCGAACATCATGAAGTTGATCGCATCGATGCGGAAGCCGTCGATGCCGCGCTCCAGCCAGAAGCGTGCCACGTCGAGGAACGCCTGCTGCACCGCCGGATGGTGGCCGTTGACCTGCGGTTGTTCCTTCAGGAAGTTGTGCATGTAATATTGGCGGCGGCGCGCGTCCCAGGTCCACGCCGGGCCGCCGAACACCGACTGCCAGTTATTCGGGGGCGAGCCGTCGGGCTTTGGATCGTGCCAGACGTACCAATCGGCGCGGGGATTGTCGCGGCTGGCACGGCTTTCCTCGAACCAGGGGTGCCGGTCGCTGGTGTGCGCCCAGACCTGATCGATGATGACCTTTACACCAAGCGCATGCGCGCGGGCGACGAGCGCGTCGAAGTCGGCGAGCGTGCCGAAGATCGGGTCGACGTCGCAATAATCGGACACGTCATAGCCGAAATCGGCCATCGGCGACCGGAAGAAGGGCGACAGCCAGATCGCCTCGACGCCAAGGCTCGCGACATGGTCGAGATGCGCGGTGATACCGGGCAGGTCGCCGATGCCATCGCCGTTCGAATCGGCGAAGCTGCGCGGGTAGATCTGATAGATGGTGGCGCCGTGCCACCAGGCACGGTCTTGGGGGCGGTCCTGGGGAGGTTGCATGTGGCTCATCGTGCTGGGGTCAGCGCGCAGATCGCATAGCCGAGCGGCGGCAGCGTGACAGTGAGGCTGCCGGGCGCTGCGACCGCACCACAGCCGGAGCCGGCGAGCGTGCTGGCGGCGGTGGCGCCGACGCCGATCTCGATCTGACGGGTCAGCGGCGTGGTGGACGTGTTGAAGGCCAGCAGCACCTCTGCGCCCGTCGTCGGGTCGAAGCGCGAGATGGCGAGCAGGCCGGGCGTATCCTCGCGGGCGCGCAGCAGCTGGCGGCCGCGGGTCAGCGCCGGGGTGGCGGTGCGCAGCCTGGCCAGCATCGCGGTCTGTCGGAACAGCGGATTGTCCTGGCCGAAGCTCTCTGTCGCGGTCGTCTTGGTGGTGCCGAGCAGGCGGTTGTCATTGTAGCTGGCGACTTTGCTCGCGAACATGTCCTCGCGCGCGTCCTGGTCGTTGCCGTCGCTGACGAAGCCTTGCTCGTCGCCCGAATAGATGGTCGGCACGCCGCGCAGCGTCAGCAGCATGGCATTCGACAGCATCACGCGTTGCAGCACTTCCGCGTCGGTCGCGTTTGGGAAGGCCTTGCGCACGAAGGTCGAAAAGCGGCCGTCGTCGTGATTGCCGGTGAAGGTCGGCAGCTGGATCGCGGTGTCATAGCCCTTGGCGTAGAGCGCGTCGCCATCGAACAGCGCCTCGAACGCGTCGGTGCCGCGCGTGCCGGCGACCGTTTCCACCACCGCCTGGCGGAATGAGAAGTCGAGGACGGCGGGCAGCTTGTCGACGACCGTGTGCTGGGCGAGCACGGCGGGGCGGACGTCGTGGTCGGAGACTTCGCCGAAGATATGGAAGTTGGGGATGCCCTTCGCCTTGGCGCGCGCTTCCATCGCGGGGACGAACGCAGCCCAGAATTCCGGATCGACGTGGCGGGCGGTATCGATGCGGAAGCCGTCGATGCCGTAGCGGTCGATCCAGCCGCCGAAGATGTCGATCATGCCGCTGAGGACGCGCGGGTTTTCGGTCATCAGATCGTCGAGGCCGACGAAATCGCCCATCGTCGAGCTTTCGTTGCGATAGGTCGTGTCACCGCGGTTGTGGTAAAGCGTGACGTCGTTCAGCCACGCCGGGACCTTCACGTCCTTTTCCTTCGCGGGCACGAAGGGCGTGTAGGCATAGGTCGGGTCGGTGAGCTTCGCGAAGTTCGCGGTGCTGCGGTCGTGGTCGCCGACGAAGCCCGGATTGATCGCCTTCCCCGTCACGCCGCCGCGGCGCTGGTAGGGATAGTCGGCGCGGCTGCGGTAGGGGCATTCGCGCTGGCCGACGCATTCGCGATACTGGATCACGTCAGCCGTGTGGTTGATGATGATGTCCATATAGACCTTCAGCCCCCGCTTGTGGGCGGCGGCGACGAGGTCTGCGAAATCCTGATTGGTGCCGAGGTGCGGATCGACCTGGGTAAAGTCGGTGATCCAATAGCCGTGATAGCCCGCCGACTGTTGGCCGGGGCCGCCCTGCACGGGCTTGTTCTTGAAGATCGGGCCGACCCACAAGGCCGTCGCGCCGAGCGACTGGATGTAATCGAGCCGCTTGGTCAGCCCCTTGAGGTCGCCGCCGTGATAGAAGCCCTTGGCGGTGGGATCGAAGCCGGTGACGGTGCGGTCGCCCTTCAGGCCGCCGCGATCGTTGGTGGGATCGGCGTTTTCGAACCGGTCGGGAAGCAGGAAGTAGATCACCTCGTCCTGCGGCAGGCGCGCGCGGTAATCGGCAGCCGCCGTCTGGGCGGGCGCGGCGGACGCGGCGAGCAGCAAGGCGAGCGCGGTCGCGGTTCGTGTGGCCAGCTTCAGCATGCATCCCCCAAGTCACGCGCAGCCGATCCGTCGCCGGCCGCATCCGGCCCGCCTTGTGCGGACCGCGCGCCTCCAAGCCAAGCATAGGGCATACGTATTCAACGCCGCTATCCCTACCGCCCGGCTTTGGCTACAGTCCCGCATGGCCGTAAAGAGCAGAGGACGGGGAACGGGCGCGGGCGACAAGCCGCCGACCTCGTTCGACATCGCCGCGCTCGCCGGCGTATCGCAACCGACAGTCAGCCGCGCGCTACGTGGCGACCGCACGGTCAGCAGCGCGACGCGGATGCGGATCGAGGCGATCGCACGGCAGCTGAACTACAAGGTCGACAAGAACGCGTCGTCGCTGCGGCGGGGGCAGAGCATGACGCTGGCCCTGCTCTTCTTCGAGGATCCGCTAGACGACGGCAGCTTCATCAACCCCTTCTTCCTCTCCATGCTGGGATCGATCCTGCGCACCTGTGCGGCGCGGGGGTATGACCTGCTCACCTCGTTCCAGCAGCTCTCCGCCGACTGGCACACCGATTACGAGGACAGCCGCAAGGCGGATGGGATCATCCTGCTGGGGTATGGCGATTACGAGCTGTACAAGGCCCGGCTGGAGGCGCTGGTGGCGCAGGGCACGCATTTCGTGCGCTGGGGATCGGTCGACGCGCATCCGATCGGGGTGACGATCGGCTGCGACAATATCGCCGGCGGCCGGATGGCGGGCGCGCATCTGATCGCGCGCGGGGCGACGCGGATCGGCTTCATCGGCGATGCCGACGATCATTATCCCGAGTTCCGCGACCGCTATCGCGGGCTGTGCGCGGCACTGCGCGAGGCTGGGCTGCCCGTGCATCCGGGCCTGCATGCCGATGCGCTGTCGGTCGAGCAATCGGGCTATGACGCGACGAAGCGGCTGCTGGCGCGCGACCTGCCGTTCGATGCGCTATTCGCCGCATCCGACCTGATTGCGCTGGGCGCGGTGCGCGCGCTGACCGAGGCCGGGCGGCGGGTGCCGGAGGATGTGGCGATCATCGGCTTCGACGATATTCCCGCCGCAGCGACGACGCAGCCGCCGCTCACCACGATCGCGCAGGATTATCGCAAGGCGGGCGAGGTGCTGGTCGACACGCTGCTACGCCGGATCGCGGACCAGCCGACCGATACGGCGTTGTTGCAGCCACGGTTGATCGTGCGGGCGTCGGCCTGAAGATAGACAACATGAACACCTTGGGCGAAACGATCCGGGGGTATCGTTTCCGATTTGGGGATGATCGGGGATGAGACAAAGCGGTGCCGGTGACGGCGTCGCGCTGTGTGCCATCGTTGGTGGCTGTAGGACAGGGGTAGGTGTTTTCCCGTTCGCCGTCAGGGGCTTGCGGCGACTCCGATCCTATAGGGGGCGGAGACACCCCTAGTTCGTCACCCCGGACTTGATCCGGGGTCCCGCTAGTTTCGGCCCGCACACAAGAAGAAGCGGGATCCCGGCTCAAGGCCGGGATGACGGGGGTCTAGTTGCGGGGGTGGAGGCGGGACAGCAAGTTGACGACGCGCGGGGGTTAGGGCCGCGCGGCGCAGTGGCGGGCGATGAGGTCGGCGTGGCTGGGCATGGCCTGTGCTTCGCGGCGGTAGAGCAGTTCGAGCGTTTCCATATATTCGCCGAGGTCGTCCGTACCGATCTGGTCGGCGAGCGGGTGGTAGGCGGCCGCCTGCACCCCCTGCCCGGCTAGCACCTGCAGCCAGCCGTCTTCGGTGAACAATTCCTCGTGCTCGCGGGTGATCGTGCCGGCCTGTTGCCAAAGCGCGATCTTGGCGCGGAGCGTGTCGGGCAGGTCGGCCTCGCGGCGTTCCTGCCAGAAGGGTTCGGCGCGACCGTTCGCCCAATAATGGAGGATCAGGAAGTCGCGGATGCGCTCGATCTCGAAATCGGTCTGGCGGTTGTATTCGTCGCGCAAGGCGTCGGCGATCGGAAATGCGGGGAGCAGCTTCACCAGCCGGGCGATGGCGGACTGGATCATGTGGATGCTGGTCGATTCGAGCGGTTCGAGGAAGCCGCTGGCGAGGCCCAGCGCGACGACGTTGCGGTTCCAGGCGCGCTTGCGGCGGCCGGTGACGAAGCGAAGGTGGCGAGGGTCGGCCTGCGCCTCGCCCTCGATATTTGCCAGCAGCGCCGCGGTGGCGGCATCGTCGGACAGATGGCGGCTGCAATAGACATAGCCGTTGCCAGTGCGGTGCTGAAGCGGGATGCGCCATTGCCACCCCGCCTCGCGCGCAATCGCCCGCGTGTAGGGCACCGGCGCGCCGACGTTGGCGCTGGGCACCGCGACGGCACGGTCGCATGGCAGCCAGTGCGTCCAATCGTCATAGCCCGTTTCGAGTGCGCCCTCGATCAGCAGGCCGCGAAAGCCGGTGCAGTCGAGGAACAGGTCGCCCGCGATCCGCTCGCCCGAGGCGAGGACCAGCGCCGCGATATCGCCGGTGTCGCCGTTCCGTTCGAAGCGGTCGATCTTGCCTTCGGTGCGCTCGACACCGCGGTTGACCGCGAAGCGGCGGAGGTAGGCGGCGTATAGCCCCGCATCGAAGTGGAAGGCATAGGGCATCGTCGGCAGCGTCTGCGCGGTGATGGGGCCGCCGCGGTGCATACGGCCGGCGCGAGCAGCGACCTCGTTGAGCGCATAGGCGTCCAATGGCTTGGCGAGGCCGAGCGCGCGGGCGCGCAGCCAATAATGCTGAAAGGCGATCAGCCCGACGTCGCGCCCGACGTCGCCGAAGGCGTGCATGTAGCTGTGGCCGGGGTCGTGCCAGCCGTCGAAGGCGATGCCGAGCTTGAACGTGCCGCCGGTGGCGCGGAGGAAGGCGTCCTCGTCGAGGCCCAGTGCCTGGTTGAACAGGCGTATCTGCGGGATCGTCGCTTCGCCGACGCCGACGGTGCCGATCTCTTCGGATTCGACCAGCCGGATGCGATAGCCGCTTTCGAGCAGGCCGCCGAAGGCCGCCGCGGCCATCCAGCCCGCGGTGCCGCCACCGGCGATGACGATCGTGGTGATGGGCGTCGTGAGAGGAGTGTCCGCCATGCCGTTGGCCTATCAAGAAAACGGGCTGCCGTCACATGACGACAGCCCGAGGGGTTCCGGGGAAGGAACTGGTGTGGTCCGGCCAGAAACCGTCGCCCCAGCGGAGGCTGGGGCCTTGTGCGGCTCCTGTCCCGTGCCCTCGCCGGGAGATCCCAGCTTTCGCTGGGATGACGGCTTGGGCGCCGGGATCGGAAGGGGCGTCAGGATCAGAACTTGTAGGTGATGCCGATATAGTAATCGCGGCCGTAGCGCTGATAGTCGATCACCTGACGGACGTCGTTGTTCTGATAGGTGATGAACGGACGATCGGTCAGGTTCTTCGCCTGGGCGAGGATCGAGAAGCCCTTGAGGAAGCCCTCCTGGAATTCGTAGCCGACCTGCGCGTCGAGGATGCCTTCCGACTTTGCCGTGCGGTAGGTCGGCGAGGCCGAGAGGCCCGCGACTTCGGCGAGGAAGTCCGACCGGTAGCGATAGTTAACGCGCGCCTGGAAGCCGTACTTTTCGAAGTACAACGTGCCGCTGGCGACGACGTCCGACAGGCCCGGCAGCGTGATCGGCATCGGGTTGTTGGCGTAGACGATGCGCGAGTCGGTGTAGTTGCCGGTCACGAACATGCCGAAGCCATCGAGCGCGCTGGTCAGCGTCTTGAACGGCAGCGACAGCGTGGCTTCGACACCCAGCACTTCGCCGCGACCGGTGTTGGCAGGTGCCGACACGTTGCCGATCTGCAGGTTGTTGCGCGTGATGATCTGCTGCTGCGCCGCCGTCAGGCCGCCGAGCAGGCCCGAGAAGTCATAGGCGTAGGCATTGTTCGGATCGACGAAGTCGGTGAGGTGCTTGAAGTAGCCCGACAGTGCGACATAGCCGCCGCCGTCAAAATACTTTTCCAGCGAGATGTCGATGTTGGTCGACTGGTAGGGCCGCAGCGCGACGTTGCCACCGCTCGACGTGAACACCGGATTCAGTGCGGGGTTGGTGTTGTTCGCCTGGATGTTGGCGAAGTTGATCGACACATCCTGCGTCACGCGCTCCTGGTCGAGGCGCGGACGGATCATCGTCTGGGACGCACCCAGCTTTACGTAGCCGCTGTCGATCAGCTCGACCGAGAAGGTCGCCGAGGGCAGGACGTTGGTATAGGTCGACTTCTGGTCGGCCGGCGCGATCGTTACGATGCCGTTGTTAACGCTGGCGATCTGGCCAGTGCCGCGCTGTTCGCTGCGGATGACCTGCACGCCGAGCGCACCCTTCACCGACTTGCCGCCGAGTTCGCCGTCGATGTTCGCCTGGGCGTAGCCGGTCCACACGTTCTCGGTCACGACGTTGTCGCGGACCAGCGCCGAGGGACGGCCGTCGAACGCCTTGTTGAGCGCGTTGTTGTAGACGTACAGCGGGTCCCAGGTCAGCATCGCAGGGATACCGAGATAGGTCAGCGGAATGTTGGTGCCGAGCAGCGCGGCGGTGGGCAGCGGCGCGGTCAGCGGGGTACCGCTGGCGACGGTGCAATTGGTGCCCCCGCCGGTCGGGCAGAGGAAGTAGGAGGTGTAGGCGCTGGTCTTTTCACGACGGCTGTAGTTGCCGCCGACTTCCCAGCTCTTGATGATGCTGCCGTCGATATCGCCCTTCAGCGCGGCGCGCAGCGACTTCAGGTCGTCGCGGAACTTCGGCTGGTTGAGGAAGCCGGACTGGACGACCGGCTGCGTGCCGTTGTTGCCCCAGCCCTGCGGGTCGGTCAGCTTGAAGATGCTGGTGTTGGTGTAGTCCAGCGTCGGCACGATCTTGTAGGTGCCGTTCGCATTCTGCGTCACGGTCACGCGATCGGCGACGCCGCTCTTCGCAAAGCCGGTGCCGGTGTTGGTTTCGAGCAGGAAGTCGGTGCGGTCCGCACGGCTCCAGCTGGCGTCGACGTTGAAGTGCAGATTGTCGGCGATCTTGAAATCGTTGTTCCAGCCGAGCGACAGATTCTCTGCGGTGCGCTTGTTATAGTCGTTGCGCTGCACGGCGAAGACGTTGCTGAACGTCGTCGCAGTGGCGAAGCCGTTGTTCGTCGTGATGCCGCTCTTGACGGGATCCGAGAAACCGAGCGGGAATTCGATGCCGCGCAGGCGCTGTTCTTCGGTGAAGTGCGAATAGAGCGCGTCGAAGGTCGAGTGAAAATTCTCCGACGGGGCCCATTCGATCGTCGCGACCGCGCCATAGCGGCGCAGCTCGTTCGACTGGACATAGGGCTTGGCGCCGCCCAGCACATACGGGTCGGCCGCGGTGCCGCTGCCAGAATAGCCCCAGGCGTTGTAGCGCTCGTCCTGCGAGGGCGTCTGCGTCGCCGACACGCCGATCGCGATGCCGAGCGTGTTGTCGGCGAACTTGTCGATATAGGTCGCCGAGGCGCGATAGCCGTAGCGCGACGAATCCGGGTTCAGATTGTCGATGCCGTTCATCTGGCCGCGCGCGTTGATCGCGAAGACGCGCTGCGACTGGTCGAGCGGACGCAGCATGCGCAGGTCGACGGTGCCCGAGATGCCGGCGGCGATCAGCGTGGCGTTCGCCGACTTGTAGACGTTGACGTTGCGGAAGAATTCGGAGGGATACTGATCGTATTCGACGCCGCGGTTGTCGCCGACGGTCACCTGTTCGCGGCCGTTGAGCAAGGTGGTCGAGAAATCGGGGCCGAGGCCGCGGATCGACAGGCGCTGGTCGCGCCCTTCGAGGCGCTGGGCGGTGACGCCGGGCAGGCGCGCGAGGCTGTCGGCGATCGACACGTCGGGCAGCTTGCCGACGTCTTCGGCCGAGACGCTGTCGACGATCAGCGTCGAATCGCGCTTGATCTTGGCGGAGTTGGCAAGGCTGGCGCGGATGCCGGTGACGACGATGTCGCCGTCATCGGCCGCGGCGTTGGCGGCGGTCTGCTGGACGGCGGCGGCCTGGTTCGGCGTCGGGTCGGCGGCGGGGGCCGGTGCCTGCACCGTCGCGGCGGCGGGCGGGTTGGCGGTCGGCGACTGCGGGTTGGGCGCTTCCTGCGCGAAGGCGGTGCCGCCGGTGACGAGCAGCACGCTGCCGATGGCCACGGTGCTGGAGCGCAGCGCGATCAGCGCACGACGCGAAAAATTGGAATCGATGTGGGACACGAAAATCCTCCCCCTGACGAATGCCATGCCCCCGCCCGCTACCATCGCGGACGATCGGCTGACTGTGTTGCGGGCTTGTGAACGCGAGAGGATTAGGTGCCAAGTTGGCCACATACGTATTCACGGGCGCATGCACTGCGCCCCGCGGCCGCCGTGTCTTTTCCGCAACAGCGGGTTAGTCGCGCAGTTCCAGGAAGGTATTGACGGTCAGCCGGCCGGTTTCCGGGTCGGGATCGAACGACAGCGTGTCGGGCAGATGTGCGCAGTGCAATGTGTTGGAGCGATAGAGGATCGCGCGGTTGAAGCGCCCCTGATGCAGCGCGACCCGCTCGAATACCGATGTGTCGCCGGCGATATAGGCGGCATCGGGCAGGCCATGGGTCGCGAGATCGGCGTCGAGCGCGGCGCGGTAGGCAGGCAGCCGCGCGGCATCGATCGATTCGAAACCGGTGCTGCGATGCCGATAGAAAGCGGTGCCGCTCGATTCGTCGGGCGAGAGGTAATGGAGCAGCGCGAGGCGGCGCGGCGAGACTTCGTCGAAATGCGGCAGGCGCTGGATCGGGGTGAGTGCCGATGGCGGCGTAGTGACGATCGAGTAGAACGCGTCGACCACCTCCAGCGCGCCCGGGCCGAACACCTCCGCGACCACGGGCGCCAGACGCGCCAGGGGATCGCGCAGCATGGGCGGTGCGACCACCGCGCGGATGCCGGGATAATGCGGGCCGATCGGCGCGAACGACAGGAAGGCGGCGTCGTCGCGGAAGCGCGCGGCATCGGCAAAGCCGTCGATCACGACGACGGGCTGTTCCTCTGCGCCATGGCGCTCGACCGATATCTGCCAGTTCATCCTGTGCGTGTGCCGCCGTCGGCGATAGGGTTCAACCGCGACGATAAGTCCGGAACGGATGCGTATCGATCGCGTTTATCGGTCGACCGCGCTACGAACGCGGCGGACAAGCAAGGGACGATCATGATGCGTGGATGGCCGGTCTTGGTTTTGGGCATGGCGCTGGCAGGGTGCGGGACGCAGGGCGGATCGAACGAGACTGTCGCGGCGAACACCACCGCCACGTCGCAGGGCAGCGGCTATATCGCCAAGGTGCTCGCACTGCCGCCGCGCCAGCTGAACGGCGTGCTGTACCGCGCGATCGACGACGCGAAACAATCCTGCCAAGGCATCGCCGACACGCTGCGGCAGAAGGACAATAACGGCAAGCCGGTGTGGGCGGTCCGCTGCACCGATGGCGGCGCGTGGCTGATCACGATCGGGGACGACGGCACCGCGGACGTGACCGGCGTGCCCGCCAAGGCCGGCGGCTAAGCGCCGTCACAAGCGAACCCGTCAGCCCAGCGGCATCTGCCGGGCGGCGGGTTCGACTTCTGCCTTTGCCTGTTCCTCGCAATGCGCGGCGGGCATCAGGCGGCCCTTTCGCCAGTTGCCATAGCGGTAATAAGCGATCGTCATCGCCATCGACGCGAGTGTGCCGGCAGGAAAGCTCCACCAGATCGCGTCGGCGTGGAGCATCGGTTGCAGGGCATACGCGATGCCCAGCCGCACCGGGAACAGCGCAACCGCCAGGATCACCAGCGGCCCGACGACGGCGCCGTTCGCGCGCACGGTCGAGGCGAGCACCATCGACACGCCGAAGAACAGAAAGCTGACTGAGCCGACGATGTTGATGTGTGCGGCGAGGTCGATCGACGTCGCGTCGCTGCCGAGGAACAGGCCGAGCGCGGTCCGATCGGCAAGCGCCACCGCCCCGATCAGTGCAGCGGTCATCGCGAGATTGATGAGCACACCGGCGCGCGTGACCCGCGCCACCCGGTCCCACCGCCCTGCCCCGATGTTCTGCGCCGCCATGGCGCTGACCGCGGCGCCCACCGCCATCGCCGGCATCTGGATATAGGTCCACAGCTGGTTGGCCGCGCCATAGGCCGCAGTGGTGGTGGTGCCGTAGCTGTTGATCAGGCCGATCATCGCCAGCGCCGACGCGGTCACGACCAGCATCTGGAGGCCCATCGGCACGCCCTTGGTCACGATCGGGCGCAGCAACGCAGGATCGGGGATCAGATAGCGCCATTCGGCCCCGCGCAGCCGGACGACGAGGTCCTGCCGGTAGACATAGGCAAGCAGCGCGAGGAACGAGACGGTGTTGGCGATGCAGGTCGCGAGCGCCGACCCGGCAATGCCGAGTTCGGGCGCGCCGCCGAGGCCGCGGATCAGCACCGGGTTGAGCGTGACGTCGATCAGCGACCCCAACGCCATGAACTTGAGCGGCGTCACCGAATCCCCTGCCCCGCGCAACGCCATCGACAGCAGGACCGACAGGAAGCCCGTCGGCATCGAGACGAAGATGACGCGGAGATAATCGAGCGCGAGGCCATAAGCGTCGGCAGGCGTCCGCAGCGCGGTGAGGATCGCGGGCGTCGCGAACCAGCCCGCCACCACGACGACGACGGAGAGCAATCCGAACAGGCCGGCCGCGGTGCCGAATACGCGCCGCACGCCGTCGATATCGCGCCGGCCCATCGCCTGGCCGATCAGGATCGTCGCGGCCATGCCGAAGCCGAAGACGGCGGAGATCAGCAGGAACATGACGAGGCTGGCGTTGGTCGTCGCCGCCAGCGCGCGCTCACCGAGCAGCCGGCCGATCCAGATCGCGTTGATCGATCCGTTGACCGATTGCAGCACGCTGGAGCCGAGGGTCGGGAGGGCGAAGAGCAGCAGCGTGCGGCCGATCGGGCCGGTGGTGAGGTCACGCTGTGGTTTCGCCATTCGGGTTGCCTTTGATTGTGGACCGGCGGGGTTGGCGCTGACGTGTTCGAGGTGTCGGGGAAAGGCAAGCCGGGGAAGTGATTCCGGTGTTACCTTCAGGCGCGGGCTATTCGTCGTCACTTGGCGATTTTCGGGGTTCCGCGCCTGCTGCGTCATTCGCTGCGGGTTCGAAGTTCCGCATGACCTTCGTCACTTCCGACGGTTAGCAAGCGCCGCTTTCTGCATCGTCATCCCCGCGGAGGCGGGGATCCAGACTGGCAGGCCTCTCGGTTCGATCGAGACGGTCGTGGTTATGGATTCCCGCCTTTGCGGGAATGACGGCGTGATGTGAGGCGAGGCCAAGCCCAGAGCTGCCTGCGGCGCGTGGCTGGTCAGACGCCCAGAGCGCGTGGTTTCGGGCGGATAGATGGACCCCGGATCAAGTCCGGGGTGACGGAGTGGGTGGGGGACTGTGTGCCCTACCCTTAGCGATGTGGCCGATCGGTCGGTGAGTTTTCCGTTGCGGTTTGGCAGGTCGATCGCCGCTCCGGTGCGCTGTTCCACTTCGCGGAACGCGAGACGGGCGCGGCAAACCACCCGTCACCCCGGACTTGTTCCGGGGTCCACTCCGCGGCGAGGGGGACGGGGAGAGCCTCTACCCTCTCCCCGCGGCCCGGTGGACCCCGGAACAAGTCCGGGGTGACGGGGTGGTGGGACCGTTCCTTACCCCAACCGCGCCAGTGCGGCCGAGAGGCGTTCCGCTTCTGCTGCCTTTTCGGCGTGGTCGGCGCGGGCCTTTTCCACCGCTTCGGGCTTGGCGCGTTCGACGAAGCTGGCGTTGCCGAGGCGGCCGGCGAGGGCGTCGCGCTCCTTTTCCGCAGCGGCGATGCCCTTCGTCAGGCGGGCGCGTTCGGCGTCGAGGTCGATGACGCCCTCGACCGGCAGCATGAAGGTAGTGCCATCGACCACGATCTGGAGCACGCTGCCCGCGGCGGGTGCGTCGAAGCTGATATTCTCGATCCGGGCGAGGCGGCCGAGCGTCGCGGCGTTGCGTTCCAACCGGTTACCCAAGACGGCATCGGCGTCGGCGGTGTGCAGTACCAGCTTCGCACCCGGCGGCACGTTGAGTTCGGTGCGCGCGGTGCGGATTTCGCCGACGAGGCGGATCAGCCACGCGACCTCCGCCTCCGCCGCCGGGTCGAGGCTGCGGGCGTCGGTCAGCGGCCATTGTGCCACGATCAGGTCGTGATCGCGCGGGTTGGCGTGCCACAGCTCTTCGGTGATGAAGGGCATGAACGGGTGGAGCAGGATCAGGATCTGGTCGAGCACCCAGGCGGCGACCGCCTTGGATTCCGGATCGATCTCGCCACGGACGCCGTCAACGACCTGCGGCTTGATGAGTTCGAGATACCAGTCGCAGAAGCGGCTCCAGACGAACTGATAGATGGCGTTCGCCGCCGCGTCGAAGCGCAGGTCGGCGAGCGCGAGGTCGATCGCCTGCACGGTCTGGATCGTTTCGCCGATGATCCAGGCGTTGACGGGCAGCGTCGCCGCCGGTGCCTCGATCGTCGCGCTCGCGCCGATACCGTTCGCCTGGCAGAAGCGCGCGGCGTTCCACAGCTTGGTCGCAAAGTTGCGATAGCCCTCGACCCGCTTCTCATCCATCTTGATGTCGCGGCCCTGGCTTTCCATCGCCGCCATGAAGAAGCGCAGCGCGTCGGCGCCGTAGGTGTCGATCAGGCCGAGCGGATCGACGGTATTGCCCTTCGACTTCGACATTTTGGCGCCGTCCGCCGCACGGACGAGGCCGTGGAGGTACAGCGTCTTGAAGGGCACGTCCTTCAGGAAGTGCATGCCCTGCATCATCATCCGCGCATCCCAGAAGAACAGGATGTCGAAGCCGGAAATCAGCACGTCATTGGGGTAGCGGCCGCCGAGCGTGGGGTCGGTGTTGTCGGGCCAGCCGAGCGTCGCAAACGGCCAGAGCGCGGAGGAGAACCACGTGTCGAGGACGTCGGGGTCGCGGGTGAGCGCCACGCCCTCGCCCGCTTCGGCCTGCGCCTCGGCCTCCGTTTCCGCGACGAACACGCGGCCGTCGTCGGCGAACCACGCCGGGATCTGGTGGCCCCACCACAGCTGGCGCGACACGCACCACGGCTGGATGTTCTCCATCCAGTTGAAGAAGGTCTTCTCCCAGGTCTTGGGGACGATCTTGATCGCCTCGCTGCGCACCGCCTCGATTGCCGGCTGCGCGAGCGTCTTGGCGTCGACATACCATTGGTCGGTCAGCCAGGGTTCGATGACCACGCCGGAGCGGTCGCCGAACGGCGTCTGGATCGTACGCGGTTCGGCGTCATGCTCGGCGCCGTCCTTGTCGAGATGTGGGATGAGGACGCCATCGTCCTTCAGGCGGGCAACGATCGCCTTGCGCGCGTCAGCGGTCGACAGGCCGAGCAGGTCGGCGGGGATCAGGCCGTCCGCGGTCTGCACGATCTGCGCCTTGGCATCGAGCATGTTGAGCATGTCGCGCGCCTCGATCCCGGCGCGGCGGCCGACCTCGAAGTCGTTGAAGTCGTGGCCCGGCGTGATCTTCACCGCGCCGGAGCCCAGTTCGGGATCGGCGTGTTCGTCGGCGACGATCGGGATCAGGCGGCCGGTGATCGGCAGGCGGACCTGCTTGCCGACCAGCGCGGTATAGCGCGCGTCGTCGGGATGCACCGCGACCGCCATATCGGCGAGCATCGTTTCCGGCCGCGTCGTCGCGACCTCGATGAAGCCAGATCCGTCCGCGAGCGGGTAGCGCAGGCGCCAGAAGCTGCCTTTGATCTCGCGCGTCTCGACCTCAAGGTCGCTGATCGCGGTGCCGAGGCCCGGGTCCCAATTGACGAGGCGCTTGTCGCGGTAGAGCAGGCCTTGGCGGTGCAACTCGACGAAGACCTTGAGGACGGCCTTCGAAAAGCCTTCGTCCATCGTGAAGCGTTCGTTGGCCCAGTCCATCGAACAGCCCAGGCGGCGGAGCTGCTGGGTGATCTGGCCACCGCTCTCCGCCTTCCACTCCCACACCTTGGCGATGAAGTCGTCGCGGCTGAGGTCGGTGCGCTTCTGGCCGGCGGCGTTCATCTGGCGCTCGACGACCATCTGCGTCGCGATGCCGGCATGGTCGGTGCCGACGACCCACAAGGCATCCTTGCCCTTCAGGCGCGCATGCCGCGTCAGGATATCCTGCAGCGTGTTATCGAGCGCGTGGCCGATGTGCAGGCTGCCGGTGACGTTGGGCGGCGGGTTGACGATCGTCCACGGCTCGGCGTTCGGTCGGTCGGGCCGGAACAGGCCGTTCGCCTCCCAATGCGCATACCAGCGCTGTTCGATGGCGGCGGGGTCGAAGGTCTTGGGAAGGTCTGTCATGATGGGGAGGCCTTATCCAAGCCTCCCCGGTTCGTACAGATGGGGCGTCAGCGCGGCGTCTTGCCGGTCCACTTGTCCATCCAGCCGAGCACCTCGCGATACCATTGGCGGGAATTGGCGGGCTTCAGCACCCAGTGGTTCTCGTTCGGGTTGACGAGCAGGCGCGAGGGGATGCCGCGGCGCTGGAGCGCGGTGAAGGCGGCGAGGCCCTGCGTATAGGGAATGCGGAAGTCCTTTTCGCCGGTGATGACCAGCTGCGGCGTCTTCCACTGCGCGACATAGTTGACGGGGTTCCACTTCTCGAACGCGGCCGGATCCTGGAAATAGGTCTTACCGCCGTGTTCCCATTCGTCGAACCACAGTTCGTCGGTCTCATACGCCATGGCGCGCGCGTCGAAGACGCCGTCGTGCTGGACGATGCACTTGAAGCGATCGGGCCAATTGCCCTCGATCCAGTTCATCATATAGCCGCCGTAGGAGGCGCCGAGCGCGCAGGCGTTGGTCCCGTCGAGCCAGCCGAACTTGGTGGTCGCCGCGGCCAGCCCCGCCTTCAGATCGTCGAGCGGCCAGCCGCCCCAATTGTTGCTGATCGAATCGGTGAAGGCCTGGCCGTAGCCGGTGCTGCCATGGAAATCGACCGCAACGAGGCCATAGCCTGCGCCGGCGAAGACCGCGGGATTCCAGCGGTAGGACCAGCTGTTGTCGCTCGATCCCTGCGGGCCGCCGTGGACCATGAAGGCGACGGGCACCTTGCCGGTGCTGCCGTACGGCTTCACCGCATAGCCCCAGACGGTGTCGTTGTTCGCACCGGTGAAGCTGAAACGGCTGACGGTCGGCATGTCGATGCCGGCGAGCTTGGTGGCGTTGACTGCGGTGAGGCGGGCGGGCTTGCCCTTGCCGGTTGCGGCGACGGCGTAGAAATCGTCGGGCGCGGTCAGGCTGTTGATCGCGACCACCGCGCCCTTGGGCGTCGGAACGACCGCGGAGACATGGCCCTGCTGCGTCAGGCGTGTGACCTTGCCGGTCGCGGGATCGACGCTGAACAGCGGGTTTTCCTGCGTATCCTGCGCCGTCACGTAGATGCGCTTCGAATCGGGCGACCAGGCGATCGAACCGACCGACCGATCCCAGCCCTCGGTCAGCGCCCGCACCTGGCCGGTGGCGAGATCGCGGAGCATCAGCACCTGGCGATCGGCTTCGAAGCCGGGCCGCTTCATCGCGAACCAGGCGAGGCTGCGACCGTCGGGCGAGACGGTGGGCAGATTGTCGGTCGCCTGATTGGCCGCAGTGAGGTTCACCGGCGCGGCCGATCCGTCGGCGGGCGCGGACCAGATGTCGAGGTTGGTCGACAGCGGTTCAGTGGTGCCGGCGATGCGCAGCGCGAAATAGACGGTCTTGCCGTCGGCGCTCCACGACACCTCTTCACCGCCGCCGAAGGGCCGTGAGGGGGCATCGCCGTCGAGGCCGTGTTCGATCGCGACGCCGTCACCCGGCGCGCCCGCGGCGGTCAGGGGCAGGACGAAGAGCTGCGACTGCGTGCCGTCCGCCCATGTATCCCAATGGCGCACGAACATCTTGTCGTAGACGCGGCCTTCGCCGGCCAGCGGGTCCTTCTTCACCATGGCGGGGGCGAGGCTGGGCGCGTTGGGCTTGCGATCGGCCCAGACGAGGATGCGGTCGCCGGTCGGTGCGACCTTGAAGCCGCCGAAGCCGCCCTGGAAGCTGGTGAGCTTGCGCGGCGTGCCTCCGGTAACCGGCACCGCCCAGATGGCGTCCTCGCCACCCTTGTTCGACTGGAAGTAGACGGTCGATCCGACGATCTGCGGTGCGTTTTCGTTGACCTCCGCCTCGGCGACCAGGGGTTCGGGCTTGGCGCCCTTGCGCGTCAGGTCGAGGCGCCAGAGGTCGTAGCGGCCGCGATTGGCGGCGAGATCGGTTTCGCGCTGGGCCCAGACCAGCCACTTGCCGTCCGCCGACGCGGTCGGCGCGCCGACCCGGCTGAGCGTGGTGACGTCATCGATGGTGAGCTGGCGGGCGGCGGCGGGCGCGGCGATGGCAGCGGCGGTGGCGAGCAGGCTCGCGGCAAAGAGGGTCTTCATGCGCGCGAGGTTAAGCAGATCGGCCGTGCCGGGGCAACGGCGGCCCGATGGCGGCAGGGGCGGGCCGATGGCGGCAGGGGCGGCGTGTCGACGTGCCGCCCCTGCCCGCGTCGGTCAGAATTCCGACCAGTCGTCCGACGCTTCGACGACGGCGAGATTGCCCGTCGCGCGCCGCTTGCCGGCCGCGGCGATCTGGCGCCCCGCCACGGCCGCCCGTTCCTGCAACTGGGCGACGGGGGACGCCATGGACGCGCTGCCGCTGCCGGTGCGGAAGCGGGTGATCTGGCGCGCCATCGCCTCCGCTTCGGCGGCAAGACTGCGCGCGGCGGCGGTCGCTTCCTCGACCATCGCGGCATTCTGCTGTGTCACGCCGTCCATCTCGCTGACCGCCGTGTTGACCTGCTGCAGGCCGGTCGCCTGCTGTTCGGCCGAGCGCGCGATGTCGGCGACCAGGCCGTCGATCTCGGCGATCCGGTCGATGATCCGCTGCAACGCCTGGCCGGTTTCGCCGACCAGCCGCACGCCCTCGTCCACCTGTTGCGACGAGGCGGTGATCCGCGTCTTGACGTCCTTGGCCGCCTCTGCCGACCGCTGCGCCAGCGCCCGCACTTCCGATGCGACGACGGCGAAGCCCTTGCCGGCATCGCCTGCGCGCGCCGCCTCGACACCGGCGTTCAGCGCCAGCAGGTTGGTCTGGAAGGCGATGCCGTCGATGACGCTGATGATTTCGGAGATTTCGCCCGACGTGCGCTCGATCCCGCCCATCGCCTCCACGGCGTTGCGCACGACGGCGCCCGAATGCTGCGCTTCGTCGCGGGCGCTGCGCACCGCGGCATTGGCGCTGCCGGCGCGTTCCGCGGTGGAGCGGACGGTGCTGGTGATCTCGTCCATCGCCGCGGCGGTTTCCTCGAGACTCGCCGCCTGCTGTTCGGTGCGCTGCGACAGATCGTCGGAGGCCTGACGGATGTCGCCGGCCCCGCTGTTGATGCTCGACGCCGATTCGGACATGGCGGCGAGCGTCGTTTGCAGGGCGGATACGGCGGCGTTGAAATCGTCCTTGATGCGCGCGAACGGGCCGGTGAGATCGGCATCGACGCGTGAGACCAGGTCACCCTCCGCCAGACGCGACAGCGCCTGACCGAAGCTGTCGACGATCAACGTCGTCTGCGCCGCCTTGGCCTGTTCCGCGGCGACCAGCTGATCGCGCAGCGCCGTCGTCGCGCCGGCAAGCTGCCCCAGCTCGTCGCCGCGACCGGTGGCGGGCACAGCCACCGCCAGATCGCCGGACGTCATCCGGTTCAGAACACTGACCAGCTGGAGAAGCGGGGCGACGACATAGCGCCGGCACAGCACGCCGATCGTGCCGACGAGGGCCAGCAGCGCGAGGGCCGTGGCGATCATCGACAGGGATGCGAAGCTGGCGATCCGGTCCGCGTCCGCGTCCACCGCGGTCAGATGGGCTTCCAACCGATCCGACACCGTTTCCATGCCCGATTCCAGGTCGTGGAAGGTGCGCAGGAACGCCGGAAGCATCGTCGACGCGCGATCCTGATCGACGGCGGCCGTCGCCGCGACGGCGCGGGCACTGGCGATATAGGCATCGACCTGCGGCTGGATCTGCGTCGCCGCGGCAACGACTTCCGGCGCAGCGGTATAGGCGCGATCGGCCGCCAGCGCCTTGCGCAGCGTTGCCACATCCTGCTCCAATGCCTTGCGATTGTCCGTGAGGCTGAGATCGCCGACGCGGATCGCGCGCAGGATCGACAGGACGTCGCCACGGACCGCGTCGTGCATCATGTCGGCGGTCATGTGATTGCGCAGCAGGCGGGAGGCAGCGCTGACGCGATCGCGCGCAGCGGATTGCTGACCGTTGGCCCACAGGCTCACCCCGGCCGAAGCCAGGACGAGAGCGATGATCGCGGCAATCGCCGCCATCATCATCGTGTTGATTGATCGCACCCCTGAAATCTCCCGTTCCGCGTAATGTTCCTGTCATTATGTCGAAAACGGATAAAGTTGGGTTAACCGCGCTGACGGGCTTCTCCGGCGGGCGCCTACCGAAATGCTGATGGGCCGTCACCAAGTCAAATTAAGTCCATATTGACCAATAAGAGAAACGCCATCGCCAGCACTGCTCCCGTAAACAGTCATAACAGGGAGTAGACATGGACAGGATCTTTGCCATTTGCCGCGCGACGCGGTTGGGCGCCGGTATCATCGCGATGAGCGTCGGGTGTATCGACCCGGCGATTGCCTAGAAGGCGTCGAGCGCATGGAGCCTGTCGGCCGAATACACAGCCGATCTTGCCGGCGTGGCATCGGGCGGCGTCGAGCGCGGCGTGCGTTATCTCGACAATATCGACGTGATCGCCGAGGCCGATCTCGACGCGCTGATCGGATGGCATGGCGGCAAGGCGCATGGCGCGCTGCTCAACAATATGGGTGGCAAGCCCAACGATCTCGCCGGATCGATCCAGGGCATCAATAACATCGAAGTGTCGCAGGGGCGCTTCAAGCTGTACGAAGCCTGGGTGGAACAGGCGCTGGCCCCGGGCTGGTCGCTGCGTGCCGGCCTGTATGACGTCAACAGCGAATTCTACCAGAACGATGCCGCGGGATTGCTGATCTCGCCGATGTTCGGCGTCGGATCGGAACTGGCGGCGACGGGGGTCAACGGCCCGGCGATCTTCCCCTCGACGGCGCTCGCCGCCCGGCTGCGGGTCGAAAGCGGCAAGACCTATGGCGCGCTCGCCGTGGTCAATGCGCGCGCCGGCACGATCGGCGACGAGAACGGCATCGACTTCACCGGCCGCGACGGCGCGCTGGTGATCGGCGAAGCGGGCTGGACGGGCAATGGCCGCGTCGCGATCGGCGCATGGACCTATACGCGCACGCAGCCGACGATCATCCCGCCGGAAATCTCGCAAGGACCCGGCTTCCACGCATCGCGCGGCGTCTATCTGATCGCCGAGCGCCTGCTCGCGGGCAAGGCCGACGCGCCCCGCCAGCTTGAAGGATTTCTGCGGCTGGGGCTGTCCGAGGGAAAGACGACGCCGTTTCGCGGTGGGTGGCAAAGCGGCCTGCTGCTGAAACAGCCCTTCGCATCGCGGCCCGACAGCGCCTTTTCGATCGGGGCGGGCAGCGGCGTGCTGTCGAACAGCTATCGCAGCGCCAATCCACCGGAACTGCCCCCGCTGGGCCGGGCGGAAACGATCATCGAGGCGACCTATACCGATACGTTGGTCAAGGGCGTCTCGCTGCAGCCCGACATCCAATATGTCATCAATCCGGCGGCAGACCGGACGATCGGCAATGCGCTGGTGCTGGGATTGCGGCTGACCCTGGGGTGGTCGGCACACTGAACGCCTGGGCACGGCACACGAAAAAAAGGGGGCATCGCGTACGTCACGCGATGCCCCCTTTTTGTAACGCTCGCCGCCCCGAAAGACGGGCGACAGGCTGGATCAGCCCTTCTGCGCGACGCCCGAAGCTGCGGCGACTTCGGCGGCGAAATCGCTTTCTTCCTTCTCGATGCCTTCACCGAGCTGGAAGCGGACATAATCGACCAGCTTGATCTCGGCGCCGGCGTCCTTGCCCGCCTTGGCGACGACGTCGCTGATCTTGGTCTTGCCGTCCATCACGAACAGCTGGCTGACCAGCGCGTGCTCCTTGCGGAACTTGGCGATCGAGCCTTCGACCATCTTGGCGATGATGTCGGCCGGCTTGCCCGATTCGGCCGCCTTTTCGGTCGCGATCGCGCGTTCACGCTCGATCTCGCCCTCGTCGAGATCGTTCTCGTTCAGCGCCTTCGGGAAAGCGGCGGCGATGTGCATCGCCAGCTGCTTGCCGAGCGCCTGCAGCGCCTCTTCATTGGCGTCCGATTCGAGCGCGACGAGCACGCCGATCTTGCCGAGGCCCGGCGAGGCCTGATTGTGGACGTAGCTGACGACGGCACCCTTCGACACTTCGAGGCGCTTGGCGCGGCGCAGCGACTGGTTTTCGCCGATCGTCGCGATGTTGTTGGTCAGCACTTCCTCGACCGACTTGCCCGAGGGCATCGACTCGCCCTTCAGCGCGTCGACGTCGCCGCCGGTCGCCAGCGCGATCTGCGCGACTTCGCGGACGAACTGCTGGAACTGGTCGTTCTTCGCGACGAAGTCGGTTTCCGAGTTCACTTCGACCGCCGCACCCTTGGTGCCGCTGGTCGCGACGGCGACGAGGCCCTCGGCCGCGGTGCGGCTCGACTTCTTCTGCGCGGCGGCGAGGCCCTTGGTGCGCAGCCAGTCCAGCGCGGCGTCCATGTCGCCGGCGGTCTCGTTCAGCGCCTTCTTGCAGTCCATCATGCCCGCGCCGCTCTTTTCGCGCAGGTCCTTGACCATCGCTGCGGTGATATCAGCCATGTGCATATCCTCTATAGTCTGAATGTGTTTGCGGGCGGGGTAGAGCGCACGCCCTGCCCCGCCCGCATGAAAGCATCGTGACGGTGCTTACGCGTC
Organism: Sphingomonas sp. S6; assembly: GCF_043498045.1. Lineage (NCBI taxonomy): Bacteria > Pseudomonadati > Pseudomonadota > Alphaproteobacteria > Sphingomonadales > Sphingomonadaceae > Sphingomonas > Sphingomonas sp. S6. Next base: position 313,698 of record NZ_JBIEOE010000001.1, on the reverse strand, counting down.
GATCTGACGCTCAGCCTCCGCTGCCGCGCCGGCTTCCGGGGCGGCCGGTTCGACAGTCAGGGCTTCCTCGACGGGAGCGACGTCCTGCGCACCGAGGTCAACGCCGCGGCGCGACTGCTGCTCCTGGTTACCGCGTGTCGCGGCGATCGCCACGGCTTCGCAATACAGGCGGATCGCGCGGCTCGCGTCGTCGTTCGCAGGAACCGGGAAGGCGATGCCGTCAGGCGAGACGTTCGAATCGAGGATCGCGACGACGGGGATGCCGAGCGTGTTGGCTTCCTTGATCGCCAGCTCTTCCTTGTTCGCGTCGATCACGAACATCACTTCGGGGATGCCGCCCATGTCGCGGATGCCGCCGAGCGACAGTTCGAGCTTGTCGCGCTCACGGGTGAGCTGCAGCACTTCCTTCTTGGTCAGGCCATGCGTGTCTCCCGACAGCTGCTCTTCGAGCGCCTTCAGACGCTTGATCGAGTTGCTGATCGTCTTCCAGTTGGTGAGCATGCCGCCCAGCCAGCGGTGGTTGACGAAATGCTGGCCCGAACGGCGCGCCGCATCGGCGACGGCGTCCTGCGCCTGGCGCTTCGTGCCGACGAACAGCACCTTGCCGCCGCTGGCGACCGACGACGAGATGAACTCGAGCGCGCGGGCGAAGAGGGGAACGGTCTGCGACAGGTCGAGGATGTGGACGCCGTTACGGTCGCCAAAGATGTAGGGCTTCATCTTCGGGTTCCAGCGGTGGGTCTGGTGGCCGAAGTGCGCGCCGGTCTCGATCAGCTGCTGCATGGTGACGACGGGTGCCGCCATAGGATAATTCCTTCCGGTTAAAGCCTCTGGGAAGCGGATGACGGCGGCCTTGCGGCCACGCGCACCGGGCTATGATGCTTCCCATGCGGGGTTGAGGAGCGCGCCCTTAGCGAAAGCCGCACGCAGGTGCAAGCTGGAACATCCGCTTGACACAAGGAACGTAGATGGAACATACAGGGTTCATACGGTGACCCAGGCCCAAAGCGCCCCTTAATGGAGATCAATAAGGGGCCGAAATGGGCGAAAATCAAATGCTTATGGGAACTCACCGATAAAACATGGGTTTAGCGAGTTATCCACAGGGTGCTCGCAACCCTGCGAGGGAGTTGGTTCGATGGTTGCAGTGCTGTCCGGTCTGGTGTTCGTAGGCGCGTTTCTGGCGGCGGCCGGGGTGATGATCGCCACCGTCGCTCCGCAATGGCGTCGCATCGCCCGCCTCGCCTCCGGCCATGTCGAACCGGCGTTCACCCCGCTGTCGCAGCTCGCCCATGCCGAGCGCCGCATCGCCGTCAGGCGCTGGGCGTCGGCTCCGGTGCCCGCGGCCGTTCGCCGGCTGCGCGCAGCCGCCTGACCCGGGCGTAGCTGGCGATACTGAACGGGATCGTCAGCAGGTAGCCGAGGCAGATCACGCTAAGCGTGTGCCACGGCGCCGATACCAGCGCGGCACCCAGGAAGACCACCGCCGCGATCGCCTCGAACCGCACGGTGCGGCGAAGGCGTAGCGAGGTCCACGAGAAGGTCGCGACGCTCGACACCATCAACAGGGCGACGAAGGCCACCCAGAGGGCGACGAGCCAGGGTGACGTGAAGATCGGCTCGTCGGTCCAGAACCAGAAATACATCGGCAGCATGGCGAGGCCTGCCCCGGCGGGGGCAGGAACACCGGTGAGGAACCCGGCAGATTTGTGCGGTTGATCGGTTTCATCGATCTTCGCGTTGAAGCGGGCGAGGCGCAATGCGCAGAACACCGCCAGCACCAACGCACTGATCCAGCCGATGCGGGGCAGCGCGGCAAGCGACCAGAGATAGAGGATCAGCGCCGGCGCCACACCGAAGGAAATGGCATCGGACAGCGAATCGAGCTCGGCGCCGAAGCGGCTTTCGCCGTGAAGCATGCGCGCGATGCGGCCATCGAGACCGTCGAGCACCCCGGCGATCATGATCATCGCGACCGCGCTTTGCCATTCGCCACCGATTGCGAAGCGAACGCCGCTGAGGCCCGAACACAGCGCAAGGGCGGTAACCGCATTGGGCGCCACGGCACGCAGCGGCAGGCCCCGCGGGCGGCGAGGCAGGCGACGGCCGGCGAACCGACCTTGCGATAGCGGGGGGCCCTGCTCCGACGAATCGTCCATTATTGGGCGATGCCGGTGACGGGCACGCCGCCGACGCGGCCGATGACGGTCTCACCGGCGATCGAACGCTGGCCGAGCGTCACCTGCGGGATGATGTCGTCGGGCAGGAAGACGTCGACGCGGCTGCCGAACCGGATCAGGCCGATACGCTGGCCGGTCGCGACCATGTCGCCCGGCTTGACGAAGGGCACGATGCGGCGCGCGACGAGACCCGCGATCTGGGTGAAGCCGATGCGGCGACCGTCGCGGCCTTCGACGACGATATGCTGGCGTTCGTTCTCGTCCGATGCCTTGTCGAGATCGGCGTTGAGGAACTTGCCGCTGATATAGACGACCTGGCGGATCGTGCCGGCGATCGGCGTACGGTTGATGTGGACGTCGAACACCGACATGAAGATCGACACGCGCGTGAGCGGCGTATCGCCAAGGTCGCCGACCAGCTCGCGCGGCACCGGCACCTTCTGGATCATGGTGACGAGGCCATCGGCGGGCGCGATGATCAGCCCCTCGCCCGTCGGCGTCGTGCGCACGGGGTCGCGGAAGAAGGTGAGCACCCAGACCACGACCGCGAGCAGCGGCCAGAACAGCACCTTGGTGAGCACTGTGCCGAGCAACGTGATGCCCAAGGCGATGGCGGCGTATTTGTGCCCTTCGGGGTGAACCGAGGGAAAGCGCCACTTGACGGTCGTCGTCGGCAGCGGCGTGTGGGGAGGCTTTTCAAGCGATGACATAACGCGCAGGTGTAACCGTGACGTTCCTGCAACACAACGCTCTCGGGCCGGAAGGGTGCGCCGGTGGTTGATCCGCGTGGCGCTTGTGCCTAGACGCACACGCAAACTCCCCTTGCAGGAAGAGCATATGGCCAAGATTCAGGTGAAGACGCCCGTCGTGGAGATCGACGGCGACGAAATGACGCGCATCATCTGGGAATGGATCCGCGAACGCCTCATCAAGCCGTATCTCGACATCCAGCTCGATTATTACGACCTCGGCGTCGAGCACCGCGACGCCACCGAGGACAAGGTGACGGTCGACGCCGCCAAGGCGACGCAGAAGTATGGCGTCGCGGTGAAGTGCGCGACGATCACGCCGGACGAGGCGCGCGTCGAGGAATTCGGCCTGAAGAAGATGTGGAAGTCGCCGAACGGCACGATCCGCAACATCCTGGGCGGCGTGGTGTTCCGCGAGCCGATCGTGATCAAGAACGTCCCCCGCCTGATCCCGGGCTGGACGCACCCGATCGTCGTCGGCCGTCACGCGTTCGGCGACCAGTATAAGGCGACCGATTTCCGCGTTCCCGGTCCGGGCAAGCTGCGCCTGGTCTTCGAAGGCGAAGACGGCACCGTCATCGACGAGGAAGTCTTCCAGTTCCCGTCGTCGGGCGTCGCGATGGGCATGTACAATCTGGACGATTCGATCCGCGATTTCGCTCGCGCGTCGATGCATTACGGCCTGAACCTGAAGTGGCCGGTGTACCTCAGCACCAAGAACACGATCCTGAAGGCCTATGACGGCCGCTTCAAGGACCTGTTCGCCGAGGTGTTCGAGGCCGAGTTCAAGGACAAGTTCAAGGAAGCGGGCATCGTCTACGAACACCGCCTGATCGACGACATGGTCGCATCGGCGCTGAAGTGGAACGGCGAGTTCGTGTGGGCGTGCAAGAACTATGACGGCGACGTCCAGTCGGATCAGGTCGCGCAGGGCTTCGGCTCGCTGGGTCTGATGACCTCCGTGCTGCTGACGCCGGACGGCAAGACCGTGGAAGCGGAAGCGGCGCACGGCACCGTCACGCGCCACTATCGCCAGCATCAGCAGGGCAAGGCGACGTCGACCAACCCGATCGCGTCGATCTTCGCCTGGACCGGCGGCCTGAAGTATCGCGGCAAGTTCGACAACACGCCCGACGTGGTCCGCTTCGCCGAGACGCTGGAACGCGTCTGCATCGAGTGCGTCGAGAACGGCCAGATGACCAAGGATCTCGCCATCCTGATCGGCCCGGATCAGCCCTGGATGACGACCGAGCAGTTCTTCGAGGCGGTGCGTTCGAACCTCGAGCAGAAGATGGCGAACTGGGCGTAAGTCTTTCGTTTATCGAATAAGGAAAAGGCCCGGATGCGTTGCGCGTCCGGGCCTTTTTCGTGTCGGCGATCAATCGTCGGCGTCGCCGTGATTGCCGTAGCCGGCACCCGATTCGTCGGGGACGTTGGTATCGGGCACCTCGCCGTCAGGGCGTTCGGTGGGTTTGGGTGTATCGGGATCGATCATGCTGCGCTCCTGCCGGCCGCATCAGTGCGGGCTGGAAGAACGCACGGACGCGCCTGACCTATCCGTCCCGCGCGACAGATCGGCGCGGCGGAAAATGGTGACCCCCAGCGCCCGCGCCACCGGGCGATAGTCCGTAACCAGCGTCGCGTGGATCATCGCATCGGATCGACCGACGGCAATTGCCGGGGGTCTCGCGGCGAGGATCCTCGCTAGCTCGCGACGTGGATCGACGCCGATGGCGCCCGCCTCGCTCGGCTCGACCAAATGCGGCGGGAACGGATAACGGGTCGGGAGGCAGGCGTGCGCCGCGGTATAGAGCGCGGGTGGCGCATCGAAGACGAAGGGGCAGCCGCGATCGCGATCCTGCCCGAAGGCGGAGGCGAGCGATGCGAGCTGGCGACGGATCGTCGCGGTCTCGCCCCAATGGGGATAGCCGCTCATCCCCAGCATCACCGCGCCGGTCAGCGCCGCCAGCCAGCGCAGCGCCGGGCGATCGAGCGCGATGCCGGCCGTGACCGCGAGGGGTAAGAGCAGCGGCAGGGCATAATGGTTGAAATAGGGCGGGACGAGCAGCCAGCCGACGATCGCGCTTGCCAGCCAGCCGGCGAGGAACCAGCGGTTCTGCCCGCGCTGCATCGCGAGACCGCGTATCGCGAGGCCGAACGGTACCAGCAGCACGACGACGGCGCCGATCAGCCGCGTCGCGATCGGGTCGCCGGGCGTCAGGCGCCGCAGGAAGATCGACTGGACATTGGCGAACCACCAGGCGCCGCCCTGCCCCATGGCGGCATAGGCACCCGTCGCTATCAGAGTCGGCAGCAAGGCGGCGACGGCGTAGACCGCAGCGTCCCCCGCGACGCGCGCGTAACTGCGGTGGTGGCGCCATGACGCCACCAGCAGCGTCGCGCCGAAGAATGCGCCTTCGAACACCACGGTCGGCTTGATCTGGAGCGCGACGCCGACCAGCAGCATCGCGGCGATCCCGCCGCGGCGCCGACCCGCCAGCGTCTGCCAGGTCAGCCATGCGGCAAGCACCATCGGCAGGTCGTAGAACACCGGCGACTGCCCGCCGCGCCCGCCGATCAGCGACAACCAGACTAGGTAGAGGATGGCCGCGGCGAGCGCGGCTTTTGGTCCGGCAAAGGTACGCACGAGCATCGCGATGCATCCCGCCGTCGCCACCGCCGCAGCCAGCGCGACGAGATGGTAGGCGACGATCGGGTCGATCGGCAGCGCGGCACTGACGGCGTAGATCAGGAACAAACCGATCGGCTTGCGATCCCAGATGTCGACATAGGGGATCGCGCCGTCCCACATCCGCTGGCCGACGAGCAGGTACATCTGTTCGTCGAGATCGACGAGCGGATTGCCGATATCGGGCAGCCGAAGCGCCAGCGCGACGAGCGCGAGGATCAGCCAGATGCGGCGCGAGGTCATGATAGTCTCGATGCGCCCGTCATGGTTAGCGGGTGCCTAACGGGTGCAGGGGTGGTGCATTTCGCAACGACTGTGCCCCGTGACCCGGCGTCGTGCGGACGCCAACGTCGTTGTCGCTGCGGTCGGTGTAAAAGCGGGACCCCGGATCAAGTCCGGGGTGACGAGGGGCAGTGCGCTCCCATGAGAGCGGCGGGCGTGTCAGGATGTCTCCGCAACAGTACGGGCATGTCCCCGAACGCCCCGTCATCCCGGCCTTGAGCCGGGATCCCGCTTCTTTGTCACCCCGCTCGGAACAAAAGCGGGACCCCGGATCAGGTCCGGGGTGACGGAGATAGATTAGGCGTACGCCCCCTCAGAACAGCTCGCCCTGCGGGCCCGCCGGCGGGCGGAAGAGGTCGGTGCGGAGAGTTACGCCGCGGTTGGCGAGGCCGTGCTTTCGGCAGGCGATGGCGAAGCGGGTGCGCATCAGCTCGGCCCATGGCCCTGCCCCCTGCATGCGCGTGAAGAAACCGGGATCGTTGTCGCGGCCGCCGCGCAGGCTCTGGATCGTCGTCATCACTTTGCCGGCACGATCGGGGAAATGGGTGTCGAGCCAGGCCCGGAACAGCGGCGCGACCTCGTGCGGCAAGCGGACGGGGATGAAGAAACAGGCGCGCGCCCCCGCCCCTGCCGCACGCTCGACCAGATGCTCGATCTCGTGATCGGTAATCGCCGGTATCACCGGCGCGATCGAGACATAGACCGGTACGCCCGCATCGGCGAGCGCACGCACCGCCTTCAGCCGCCGTTCGGGATGCGGCGCGCGCGGTTCGATCGTCATGGCGATGCGCGGATCGAGCGAGGTGATCGACAGCGCGACCGCCGCCAGTCCCTCGGCGGCCATCGGCGCCAGCAGGTCGATATCGCGGACGACGCGGTCCGATTTGGTGGTGATGGTCAGCGGGTGCCGCGTGTCGTGCAGCACCTCCAGCACGCTGCGGGTGATTCGCCAATCGCTCTCGATCGGCTGATAGGGATCGGTGTTCGTGCCCAGCGCGATCGGCGCGACGGCATAGCCGGGCTTGCCCAGTTCGGCGCGGAGCAGCTCCGCCGCCTGTGGCTTGGCGAACAGCCGGCTTTCGAAATCGAGGCCGGGCGACAAATCGTGAAAGGCATGTGTCGGCCGGGCAAAGCAATAGATGCAGCCATGTTCGCAGCCGCGATACGGGTTGATCGAGCGGTCGAAGCCAACGTCGGGCGAGGCGTTGCGACTGATGATCGTGCGGGGCTGTTCGGTTGTAACGCTGGTCCGCACCGGAGGCGATTCGCCGTCGATATCGCCTCGCGCGTCGAGCCAGTCGCCGTCCGCCTCCACCTGCGGCAGGTTGAAGCGGCGGCTTTCGCTGTTCAGTGTCGCGCCACGCACGGCGCGTCGGGGCATGGGACCGACCATTGCCAAAGGCTAGGCGTGCACCCAGAACGTATCAAGAACGAAATAGGAGAATTCGACGGCCCGGCTGAACTATCTCGAGCTGCCCGTGGGGGATCGCGCGCGGGCGAAGGCATTCTATTCCGATGCCTTCGGCTGGACGTTCACCGATTACGGGCCGGACTATGCCGCGACGACGAGCGGCGACACCGATGTCGGACTGGACGCAGCGCCGGATCGCGTCGCGACGCCGCTGCCGGTGATCGAGGTGGACGATCTAGAGGCAGCCCTCGCCGCGGTCGAGGCGGCGGGCGGGCGCGTAACCGTGCCGATCTTCGCCTTTCCGGGCGGCCGGCGCTTTCACGTCGCCGATCCGGACGGGCATGTGCTGGCGGTGATGCAGCCGGCGTGACGCTCGCGCCGGCTGGTTTCGATCAGCGGCGCGCCTTCGCCAGCTTCTTGAGCACCATGTCGCGCTTCAAGCGGCTGATATGGTCGATGAAGAGCACGCCGTTGAGATGGTCGATCTCATGCTGCATGCAGGTGGCAAGCAGGCCGGTCAGCTCTTCCTCATGGGCGGCGCCGGTTTCGTCCTGCCAGCGGACGCGGCACGATGCGGGCCGCTGGACGTCGGCGTATTGTTCGGGGATCGACAGGCAGCCTTCGTTATAGGTGCTCGTCTCGTCGCTGACCGACAGGACTTCGGGGTTGATATAGGCCTTAGGCGCCTTGATCGGCTTGTCGTCCTCGTCCTTTTCCTCCTGCAGGTCGATGACAAGAATGCGCTGGTCGACGCCGACCTGGATCGCGGCGAGGCCGATGCCGTGCGCATCGTACATCGTGTCGATCATGTCCTGCACGAAGGTGCGCGTGTCATCGGTGATCGATTCGACGGGCTTGGAGATCAGGCGCAGGCGCGGATCGGGGATTTCGACGATGGGAAGAACTGCCATCGGGTCGAGCTAAGTCGCGGGGCGTTTGGCGTCAAGATTGGGGTGACCAGCGATCAGGCGACCGGCCGTCTTGCGCGCAGCGCCTGGGCGAGCGTGCCTTCGTCGAGATAGTCGAGTTCGCCGCCGACCGGCAGGCCGTGCGCAAGTTGCGTGACGCGGACAGGGAAGCGCTCGATCCGGTCGGCGAGATAATGGGCGGTGGTCTGGCCCTCCAGCGTCGCGTTCATCGCGAGGACGACCTCGTCGATGCCGCCCGCCTCGATCCTAGCGACGAGCGCATCGATGGCGAGGTCTTCGGGGCGGACGCCCTCGAGCGCCGACAGCCGGCCGCCGAGCACGTGAAAGCGGCCGGGGAACAGGCGCGAACGTTCGAGCGCCCAAAGGTCGGCCACCTCTTCGACGACGCATAACGACCGCTGATCGCGGCGCGGATCGGCACAGATCGCGCAGGGGTTGGCGGTATCGACGTTGCCGCAGATGCCGCACGTCTCCAGCCGCTCGTCCACCGCCTCCAGCGCGGCGCGCAGTGGACCGAGCGCGGCCTCGCGTTTCTTCAGCAGGTGCAGCACCGCGCGACGGGCGGATCGGGGGCCGAGGCCGGGAAGGCGCGCGAGCGCCTGGGTCAGCGCCTCGATTTCGGGGGATGCCATGGGGAACAGATAGGGGGTTGCGCCCTGCCCCGCCAGCGCGTTGAAGACCCCCATGCGGATCATCTTCATGGGAACCCCGGCCTTCGCGCGCGACGTGCTGGATGCGGTGCTGGCGGCGCCGGGGCATCAGGTCGTCGCGGTCTATACACAGCCGGCACGGCCGGGCGGTCGGCGCGGGCGCGAGCTGGTCAAATCGCCGGTCCAGCTGCGTGCCGAGGCGGCGGGGATACCGGTCTTTGATCCGGTAAGCCTGAAAGGTGCCGAGGCGCAGGCGGCGTTCGCGGCGCTGGACGCGGACGTGGCGGTGGTGGCGGCTTATGGGCTGCTGTTGCCGCAGGCGATCCTCGACGCGCCAAAGCATGGCTGCCTCAACGTCCATGGGTCGCTGTTGCCGCGCTGGCGCGGGGCAGCGCCGGTGCAGCGCGCGATCCTGGCGGGCGACGCCGAGACGGGGGTCGGGATCATGCAGATGGAGGCAGGGCTCGATACCGGCCCCGTGCGGCTGGAGGGGCGCATCGCGATCGAGCGCCAGACGGCGGGCGAACTGACCGATGCGCTGGCGGCGCTGGGCGGGCGGCTGATGGTAGAGGTGCTGGACGATCTGGATGGACATCCATCGGTGCCGCAGCCGGAGGACGGCGTCACCTATGCGCGCAAGATCGACAAGGCGGAGGCCCGGATCGATTTCACCAAGAGCGCGGTCGAGGTCGAGCGGCAGATCCGCGCGATGAACCCGGCGCCGGGCGCTTGGGTGGAGATTGCGGGCGAGCGGGTGAAGCTGCTCAGCGCCGACGTGCTGCCCTTCTCCTTCCCCGGCGGCGAGGGGACGACCGTGGATGCGGCGCTGACGATCGCGTGTGGCGACGGCGCGATCCGCCCGACGCTGGTGCAGCGCGCCGGGCGCGGCGTGACGAGCGCGGAGGAAATGCTGCGCGGCTTCCCGGTGCGGTCGGGTACGCAGCTTTGACGCGGTTCGCGCTGACGATCGAATATGACGGGCGGCCGTTCATGGGCTGGCAGCGGCAGAAGCACGGGCCGAGCGTGCAACAGGCGCTGGAAGACGCGGTGTTCGCCGTCACCGGCGAGACGACCGCGGTGCATGCCGCGGGGCGGACCGATGCGGGCGTGCATGGGCTGGGCATGCGCGCGCATGTCGATATCGCCAAGACGATCGCGCCGTTCCGGTTGATGGAGGCGCTCAACGCGCGGGTGCGGCCGGCACCGGTCGCGGTGCTCGACTGCGTCGAGGTGGCGGACGACTGGCATGCGCGCTTTTCGTGCGTCGGGCGGGCGTATGAATATCGCATCGTCAACCGGCGCGCGCCACTGACGTGGGAGGCGGGGCTGGCATGGCAGGTGCCGCAGATGCTGGACGCCGACGCGATGGCAGCGGCGGCGGCGACACTCGTAGGGCGACACGATTTCACGACGTTTCGTTCCGCGCATTGCCAGGCGGATAGTCCGGTGCGGACGCTGGACGTGCTGGACGTGACGCGCGACGGCGAACGGATCGCGGTGCGGGCGGCGGCGCGGTCGTTTCTGCACCATCAGGTGCGATCGATGGTCGGTTGCCTGGCGCTGGTCGGCATGGGGCGGTGGTCGGTGGCGGATGTGGCGGACGCGCTCGCGGCGAAGGATCGTGCGCGGTTGGGGCTGAATGCGCCGCCCGACGGATTGTTCTTCATGACGGCGGTGTATTGATGCGCGGACGCCACAGAACCGACCGTCACCCCAGCGAAGGCCGGGGTCTGCTGATGAGAAATCGGGACAGGAGCCCACGTAGACCCCAGCCTTCGCTGGGGTGACGTGGTTCGGGTTGATGGGTCGCCCCCGTCCCTCGTGCTCGCTACCGCACGAACCGCGCGGCGAGTTCGACGTGAGTGGACCAGCGGAACTGGCCGACGGGCTGGATCCAGTCGATCCGCCAGCCGCCCTCGACCAACATCTTCGCATCACGGGCGAAGCTGCTGGGATTGCACGAGACATAGCCGATGACCTTTGTCTGGGAGGCGGCGAGCGCCTCTGCCTGATCGCGAGCGCCGGCGCGGGGCGGATCGATGACGATCGCGTCGAAGCGATCGAGCTCGGCGACGGTGAGCGGGCGGCGGAACAGGTCGCGATGTTCGGTAAAGATCGGGCGGCCGCCATGCGCTGCGCCGGCCTTCAGCGCCATGATCGCGTCGCGCGCGCCCTCGGCAGCGTACACGCGTGCCGGCAGGGCGAGCGCGAAGGTGCCGAGGCCAGCGAACAGGTCGGCGATCGTGCCCGCCCCCGCGGTCGCTTCGCGCATCGCGGCGACGAGCGCATCCTCGCCTTCCTGCGTTGCCTGCAGGAAGGACGCGGGCGGCAGCGGCACGGGGTGGCCGCCCAGCGTGATGGTCACCGGCTGCGGCTCCCAGCGCGTTTCGAACCCGTCGCCGCTGTCGAGCGTGAAGCGGACGATGCCGTGCCGCTCGCAAAAGGCTGTGATCGTCTCCGCGGCGGCGAGACCGTCTGCCGACAGGTTGGTCACGAGGATGTCGGGCCCCTGATCGGACAGCGTCAGGTGGACGTCGCCCCGGCGCTTGAAGCCGAGCTTCTGAAGCAGGGCGCGGAGCGGCGCGACCACCGCGAACAGCTGCGGCGCGAGGATGTGGCATTCGCGCACATCGACGATGGCGTGGCTCTTCTCGGCAGAGAAGCCCAACAGGATGCGACCGCCCTTGCTTTCGACATGCAGCGTCGCGCGGCGGCGGGTTTGCGGCGGTGAGACGAGCGGCGCGCGCAACGGCGCAGTCAGTCCCTGAGCCTCCAGCGCGCTGGCAACGCGATCGGTGACGAAGGCGGCGTAGGATTCGTCGTCGAGATGCTGGAGCTGGCAGCCGCCGCATTCGGGGAAATGGCGGCACGGCGGCGTCTGATGATGGGGGCCGTAGGTCAGCGTGCCGTCGGGGCCGAGCAGATCGCCGGGCGCCGCAAAGGCGGCATGGCGACCGTTGGCGGTGACGCCATCGCCACGAGCGGCGACGCGGACAATCGTATCGGGGGGCAGAATCGTATCGGGATCGGTCATGCACTCGCCCTGACGGGCGTCAGCGCATTTGCCAAGTCGTCGGCGATGAAGCTGGCCCCGAGCCGGCGGGCCGCCTGGGCGTGAAGCCAGACGCCGGCACTCGCTGCCGCGAGCGGATCGGTGCCGGCATGGGCAAGCTGCGCCGCGATCGCGCCGGCGAGCACGTCGCCGGTGCCGGCGGTCGACAGCCAGGGGTTGTCGCGCGGATGAACGATCGTGCGAGCGGGCGCGGCGACGATGGTCGTCGGGCCCTTCAGGACGACGACGGCACCGGTGCGCTTCGCCGCCGCGCGGGCGCGATCGAGCAGCGAGCCGGCGCCATCGCCGAACAGCGCTTTGAACTCGCCGGCGTGCGGCGTCAGGATGACGGGGTGGCGCCGACTAGCCAGCGTGTCCGGATCGAGCAGTTGCAGCGCATCCCCGTCGATGACGAGCGCGTGATCGTCGGCGCAGACCAGCCGCTTAAGGCGCTGCCGTGCGTCGTCGTCCCGGCCCAATCCCGGACCGATCAGGATGGCCCCGATCCGCGGATCCGACAGCGCTTCGGGATCATACGGGCGGTGAACCAGGGCGTCGGGCCCGCCGCGACCGCTGTCGCCATAGAGCGCGACATAACCCGCGCCGCTGCGCAGGGCGGCAATCCCCGCTAGTCGCGCAGCGCCTTCCATCGCGCCGACGACAACGGCGACCATGCCGCGCGTATATTTGTGCGATTCGGGTCCGGGCTGTGGCAGATGCGGTGCCGTCGCGACGACGCAGTCGGTGGGTCGCTCGCCGAGGCCCAAGTCGATCAGGCGGACCGTGCCGCAGGCGCTCGCCGCCGGTTCGAGCACGTGTGCCGGCTTGAGGGCGCCAAGCGCAAGGGTGAGCGTCGCGGGATGCGCCGCGATCCAATCAGGCACCGCGCCGGTGTCGGCATCGACGCCGCTGGGCAGATCGGCGGCAATCACGACCTGCGCTGCATGGGCGAGGCGGGCGAGCGATACGTCGCTGGCGGCGGGCAGCGGTCGCGACAGACCCGTGCCGAACATGCAGTCGATCAGGACCGGCGCAGGCCGTGCCGTGCTCAGCGGCTCGACGTCGCCCTGCCAGTCCCGGCGCGCGGCGCGGGCAGCCGGTGTGCGAGGGTCCTCGTCCGCCACGACACGTACGGTCAGGCCGTGGCGGTGCAGAACCGAGGCGGCAACATAGCCGTCGCCGCCGTTGTTGCCGGGGCCGCAGATGACGAGCACGTCGGCGCCTGCGGTCAGTCGGCGCACGGCAGCGGCTATGCCCTCGCCCGCGCGTTGCATCAGCGTCTCGACGGACGTGCCCGACGCGACGGCGGCGTCTTCCGCAGCGCGCATCTGTGCTGCGGTCAGGATCGGCTGGCCTTCGGGCGCGATCATTGTGTCGACGCGATCGTCGCGGGCAGGCGGTAGCGATCGCTGCCGATCGCCACTTCGATCGACTGCGGATCGATGATCGAGACGCGCGCCGCCTCCGCCCCGTCGGCCGCGATGACGCCGCGGTTATCCTGCGTGACGAGCAAGCGGTGAAAACCGCCGTCGTCGTGGCGGACGGTTAGGATCAGCCCGCGATCCTCCTGCGTGCGTTCCACCGTACAGGTCCGACGGAACGCATCGCTACCATGTGCGCAGAGGATCAGATCTGCGTCGTCGGCGGCGTGACGCTGAACGCTTTCCGCGTTGGTCAGCGCCTGGGTATTCGCCGTGCCGGCACCACGATCACCGCAGGCGGCGAGCAAAAGCAGTGCCGTTCCCGCCACCACCCTGCCCGCCGCCAGCGGGCGATCAGATGTCCGCATAGACGTGGCGTTCGGCCTTTGCGCCGGGGTGGGTGACAGCGCCCTGGAAGGCGGGACCGACGTTCTGGGCATAGCGCCACAATGCGCCCGCGCCGTAATCGTTCACGCGCGGCGTCCAGGCTTCGCGGCGCGCGGTGAGTGTAGCGTCGTCGACCAACAGATCGATCGTCCCGGCTTCGGCGTCGATGCGGATCGTGTCGCCGTCCTCTACCAAGGCGATCGGGCCGCCCTCTGCCGCCTCGGGCCCGACATGCCCGATGCAGAAGCCCCGCGTACCGCCCGAGAAGCGGCCATCGGTGATCAGCGCGACCTTTTCGCCCATGCCAAGGCCGTAGAGCGCCGCGGTGGTCGACAGCATCTCGCGCATGCCAGGACCACCCTTCGGCCCCTCGTAGCGGATGACGATGACCTCGCCCTCGTTGATCGCACGCGCCTCGACCGCGGCGAAGGCGTCTTCCTCGCAATCGAAGCACCGCGCCGGGCCTGCGAATTGCAGGCGGTGCATGCCTGCGACCTTCACGATCGCGCCATTGGGGGCGAGGCTGCCGCGCAGGCCCACGACTCCGCCGGTCGGCGTGATCGGCGTAGCGATGTCGTAGATGACCTTCTGGTCAGGGTTCCACGTCACCTGATCAATATTCTCGCCAAGCGTCTTGCCGGTAACGGTCATGCAATTGCCGTCGAGGAAGCCACCGGCGAGCATCGTCTTCATCAGCATGTAGACACCACCCGCCTCATGCATGTCCTTAGCGACATACTGACCACCCGGCTTGAGGTCTGCAATGTAAGGCGTTGTTTTGAAAGCCTCAGCGACGTCGAACAGGTCGAAATCGATGCCGGCTTCGTTCGCCATAGCCGGGAGGTGAAGCGCGGCGTTGGTCGAACCGCCGGTCGCGGCGACAACGCGCGCGGCGTTGATGAAGGCTTCACGCGTGCAGATGTCACGCGGGCGCAAGTTGCGCGCGACCAGCTCCATCACCTGCGCACCCGCCGCCACGGCAATCTGTTCTCTCGTGGTGTAAGGAGCCGGCACCATGTTACTGTTCGGCAAGGATAAACCGATCGCCTCGCCCACGCAGGCCATGGTGTTCGCGGTGAATTGACCGCCGCATGCGCCATGGCCCGGACAGGCGACCTTTTCCAGTTCGTGCACCTCGGATAGCGGACAGGCGCCCGCGGCATATTTGCCGACGACCTCGAACACATCGACGACGGTGACGTCGCGGTCGTGGAACCGACCCGGCAGGATCGATCCGCCATAGACGAAGATCGACGGGATATTCAGGCGCAGCATCGCCATCATCATGCCGGGCAACGACTTGTCGCAGCCGGCGAAGCCGACCAGCGCGTCGTAGCAATGGCCGCGGACCGACACCTCAACCGAATCGGCGATGACCTCGCGGCTGACGAGGCTGGCCTTCATGCCCTGATGGCCCATGGCGATGCCGTCGGTGACGGTGATCGTGTTGAACCGGCGCGGCATACCGCCACCCTGGATCACGCCCGCCTGCGCGGCATCGGCCTGTGCGTTGAGCGTGGTGTTGCAGGGCGCCGAATTGTTGCCGGCGCTCGCCAACGCAACGAAGGGCTTGGCAATATCCTCTTCGGTGAGGCCCATCGCATAATAATAGCTGCGGTGGGGCGCGCGTTCGGGACCGACGGAGACGTGGCGGCTAGGCAGGCGGGTTTTGTCGAACTGGGTCATGGCGACGCCCTATGTCGCGAAAGGCCCCATCTGCGCAAGCTTGTTACGCGTAATATCGCACGCGCGCGCGGCGGAGAATGCGGTCCTCAATCGAGAAATACAGCGATATCATACCGTTATCGATAATCGTTGACGCGGCGAAGGCGATATCAGTCTTGGCGCGATCTTCGGGCGGCGGCGGCAGGATCAGCGGTTCGATGCCGCGGCCGGTGACCGTGGCGAAATCAGGTGTGAAACTGATCCAGCCGATCCGCCAGCGCGCATCCAGCGTTGCGCCATTGTAGAACATCACCGGATCGGCACCGGCCAGCTGACAGATCGGGCCGGTGGACAGGTGCCAATTGTCCCAGGATTTCGGCCGGATCGGAAACGGATCGTCGAGCGACGTCCAGGGATCGCCCAACCGGTCCGCGCGCGCGATGCCGACGCGCGAGGCGCCGACGCCCTTTTCCTCCGCCGCGGCATATTCGTAGAACAATCGCCAACCGTCGTGCGGCGTTGGGGCGAAGGTCGCTTCCTTGATATTGCCCTCGCCCTCGGGTGCGGCGAGGACGACGCGGCGTTTGGTCAGTTGGTCGAGCGACGGACCGGTCGCGGCGATCATCACGCCCTGGCTGCGCTTGGCATCGACGCCGGTGTAATAGACGACGTAAGTGCCATCGTCGGTCCTGAGCACGGTCGGGTCTTCGCAGCCCCCGGCGTCCGGGTCTGTCGGATCGTTGCCGGGGGCGATGGCGATGTGATCGTCCAGCGTGAAGGTCAGGCCGTCATCGCTCCAAGCACTGGCGATGAGCCCGGTCGGGTCGTTTGGCCCGAGCGGGTTGGGAACGCCGCGCACCAGCATACGATAGCGCCCGTCCTCGCGCCAAACGAAGGGGCTCATCAGGTCCATGCCGTCAAGTGGCGATCCCGGTGCGATGGTGACGTCGTCGAGCGCTTCGACGGCATAGGTCGGCATCGCTCAGGCCCCCTGCGCGATGACCAGACTGAGCGCGCCGTCGATGGTTACGGTCGTCCCGGTAATGTAGTCCGCGGCGGGCGAGAGCAGGAAGGCGACGAGCGTCGCGACCTCCTCGGGCTTGCCGGCGCGGCCCCAGGGGATATTGGCTTCAAGCGACTGGCGATAGGATGCGTCCTCCATCGCATGTTCGTTCATCGGCGTCAGGATCATGCCGGGCGCGACGCCGTTGACCGCGATCTTCGCGGGCGCGAGTTCGAGTGCGAGCGTGGCCGTAAGCTGGGCCAGGCCGCCCTTCGCCGCATCGTAGTCGACGCCGCCCGGCCGCGGCGCGCGTTCGTGGATCGACGAAATGTTGACGATCCGGCCGCCCTGCCCGGCCTTTTCGGCCGCGCGGACGAAGCGGCGGCAGGTGAGAAAGGGGCCGTAAAGGTCGGAGCGGATAACGCGGTCGAAATGGTCGAGCGGCATGTCGACCAATTTGGTCCCGCTCATGTTGAGGCCTGCGGAATTGACCAGCCATGTCGCCGTGCCGAAGCGGCGTTCGGTGTCGGCGAACAACGCCTCGACCGCGTCTTCGCTGGATACGTCGCACTGGATCGCGTGGACACGGTCGGCACCCGCGGCCTCGGCGACCTTGGCTGCGGCGTCCGCATCGCGGAAATAGGTGAAGACGACACGCGCGCCCGCAGACGCGAGGGCGGCGACGCACGCCGCCCCGATACCGGACTCGCCGCCCGTCACCACCGCGATCGGATTATCTGCCATGCACCTTGCCCCATTGTTACGTCCGGAATCGACGCTACCAATGCGACGGGGCGGTCAATCGTTCCGGTGACAAATGCGTCATGCCGGACGAAGCGACTTACAGCGCGGCGAGAGCCTTGGCGACGCCGTCCATCGTGAAGGGCTTCTGGAGCACCGGGCGATCGCGGAAGCGGCTGTCGACGCTGTCGTCGCTGCCGCCGGTCGCGAATACGAACGGAATGTCGCGCGCGGCGAGCGCTTCGGCGACGGGAGTGCTCTTCTCACCGCCGCGCAGGTTGACGTCGAGGATCGCGGCGTCGATGCCGCCGTCCTCCACCCGCGCCAAGGCGCCGGCCACCGTATCGACGGTGCCGACCGGCGTCTTGTCGAGCACCTCGAGGAAATCCTCGAGCATCATCGCGATGAGCGGTTCGTCCTCGACGATGAGGATTTGGGTGAGCGCAGACATGCTCAGCCCTTACCCGTGGTTGTTACACGCTGACAACCACTCGTTTGTAACGGTGTGCTACCGCGTCGTGAGGACGTCGCGCGCGGCTTCCGCCAATTGCTGCACGCTGAAGGGCTTGGGCAGGAAGGCGACGTTGTCGAGGTCGATTGACTTGCGCAATTGCTCCTCGGCATAGCCCGACATGAAGATGATCGGCAGGTCGGGATAGCGGTCGCGCGCGTGGCGGACCATCGTCGGGCCATCCATCGTCGGCATCACCACGTCGCTGATGAGCAGGTCTGGCCGGCCGCTACGATCGAGCAGTTCCAGCGCCGCCTCGCCATTTTCGGCGGTCATCACCGTGTAGCCCTGCCGCGTCAGCGCGCGTTCGGCGACGGCGCGGACCATATCCTCGTCCTCGACGAGCAGGATGGTGCCCGTGCCCCAGACCTCGACCGGCTTGGCGGGCGCCCGCGGTGCCGGCGCGCGGGTCGCCGTGCCCGCCGCGTGGACAGGCAGGTAGATGCTGAAGGTCGCCCCCTGCCCCGGCTTCGTATCGGCGAAAATCCAGCCGCCCGACTGTTTGACGATGCCATAGACGGTGGACAGGCCAAGCCCCGTGCCCTTGCCCACCTCTTTGGTCGTGAAGAAGGGTTCGAAGATTTTCGGCAATACCTCGGGCGGGATGCCGCCGCCGGTATCGCTGACGATCAGTGCGGTGTAATCGGCGACCGGCAGGATGTCGGTGCCCATCGCCCGCACGTCGGCCGCGGTGACGCTGCGCGTCTGGATAGTGAGCGTGCCGCCACCGCGCGGATTGTGCGCTAGCATCGCGTCGCGCGCATTGACCGCGAGATTGACGACGACCTGTTCGAGCTGCCCCGGATCGGCACGCACGGCGCCGAGGTTGCGGCCATGGCTGACGTCGAGGCGGATCTGTTCGCCCATCAGTCGCTTCAAAAGGTTGGACACCTCCGCCACCACATCGGGCAGCTGCAACGTCTGCGGGCGGAGTGTCTGCTGGCGGCTGAACGCGAGCAGCTGGCGCGTCAGGCTGGCGGCGCGGTTCGAATTGGTGCGGATCTGCTGGATGTCGTCGTAATCGCTGTCACCCGGCGAGTGGCGCATCATCATCAGATCGCAATGGCCGATGATCGCGGTGAGAATATTGTTGAAATCGTGCGCGACGCCGCCGGCGAGCTGACCCACGGCCTGCATCTTGGTCGCCTGTGCCACTTCGCGCTTCAGGCGGCTTTCCTCGCTATTGTCCTTGAGGCTGAGCAATACGGCCGCATCGCCCAGGCCGCGGGCGCCGGCGATGGTGAGCGCGACCGGTTCGTCGGGATGGTCTTTCAACCGCACCGCCATGTCCGACGAATGCGTCGCGCCGCTGGCGAAGCGGCGGATCGCATCGGCGACCGCCGCCTTGTCCTCGCGCACCACCAGATCGCCCGGATAGAGGGGCGCCGCGGCGGGATCGACGCCGGCCGCGCGAACGAAGGCGTCGTTCATCTGGAGGAAGCGGCCCTCGCGATCGACCAGCGCCATGCCGAAGGGCATCAGGCTGACGAGGCTGCGGACATGTTCGGAGGCGCTGGCACCAATCGCCGGCGCGGTGTCCACGTCATCGAGCAGGGCAATCAGCGTCGGCGCATCGGGAATATCGGTGAAGGGGATCTCCACCACGCGCAACGGCGTGCCGTCCAGCCCCTCGCGCTCGAAGCGGACGAGGCCGCGGCTGTCGGTGATGAGCAGGCGGGCGAAGTCGCGCCCCTCCAGCCCCGCGTCGGCAGCGATGGCGCGCCGGGCGAGCAGGCGGTTGGCGGCACGGACGCGGCCGTCGCTGCCCAGCAGCGCGGCCATGACACCGGACGTGCCGAGCCGCTCGCCCATCGCCCCGGTGACCAGCGCTTCGGTGGACGCGGCAGCATCGTGCTGCCGGACGATGGCAAAGCGCCAGACGAGCATATCACCCTCGTCGCCGGCGCGGGCGATCTGCGCGGTCAGCCGGTGCGGTCCGGCACGCAGGCCCCGCACCTCGCCATGACCGTCTCGCCAAGCGATGCGGCCGGCGTTGCCGAGTTCGGCGACACCCTCTCCCGCCAGCGGCAGGCCGGGCGGTGTGGGGAAACCTTCGAACAACGCCTCATAGGCGTCGTTGGCGCAGACGAGGCGGCCGGCGCGATCCGTGATCGCCACGGCATCGGTGCTCGCCTGCGCGACTGCGCGGGTGAAGGCCCAATCGATCGTCGGCGAAGGGGACACCTTGGACGGCGCCAGCATCCGCCACGCGATCACCGCGCCTGCGGCCACGATCCCCGTGGCGATGAACCCCGCCGCGGCGATGATGCTGCCGACCAGCCACAGCACGAGCGCCGCGGCCGTCACCGTCGCGGCGCCGGCGACGAGCGCAGCGGCACGGGTGGGGTTCAGATGTGTCGAAAGGGGGAGCGATGCCATGCCCGCCCGTCATCGCGGGATCGGGCGGGGCGCGTCAAGCGATTGGTGTAGTGGGCTATCGCGCGGGCGATGTCGTTGCAGCAATCAGGGCGAACCGTACCGTCATTGCGAGCGCCGCGAAGCAATCCAGGGCGTCCTGGTCCGGCTCTGGATTGCCGCGCTTCGCTCGCAATGACGGGCTTAGGTTGATGCCTTAGCCCCCCCCGTCATCATCGGAGGGGGGGCGTATCCCTTACCAGATGCGGACGCGCTGATCCGGCGTCAGAACCAGCTTGCCACCGGGCGCAGGCTTGTAGGCGCCGTACCAAGGATCGAGGTTGCGGACGACCCAGGCGCGCTGCTGCGACGGGCTGTGCGGATCGGTCATAAGGCGCTGCTTCAGGTTCGCCTCGCGATAGTTGCGGCGCCACACCTGCGCCCAGCCGAGATAGAAGCGCTGGTCGCCGGACAGGCCATCGATCACCGGCGCCTCGCGCCCGCCCAGGGACGCCTTGTACGCGTCATAGGCGACCGAGAGGCCGGCGAGGTCTGCGGTGTTCTCACCCAACGTCAGCGCGCCGTTGACGTGCATACCGGGCAGCGGTTCGTAGGCACTATACTGGTCGACGAGCCGCTGGGTCAGCGCCTTGAAGCGCGTGACGTCCTCCGGCATCCACCAGTCGGTCAGCTGACCGTGTGCGTCGTACTTCGATCCCTGGTCGTCGAAGTGATGGCTCAGCTCGTGACCGATCACCGCGCCGATGCCGCCATAATTGACCGCAGGGTCCGCCTTCGGATCGAAGAACGGCGGCTGCAGGATCGCGGCGGGGAAGACGATCTCCACCATGCCGAAATTGGCATAGGCGTTCACCGTCATCGGGGTCATGCCCCATTCCCAGCGCTGCAACGGCTTGCCGAGGTGGCTGATATTGTATTCGTGACCCCATTGGCGCGCGCGCAGGGCGTTGCCGAAGGCGTCGCCCTTGACGATCTTCAGGTTGCCGTAATCGCGCCACTGGCTGGGATAGCCGATCTTCGGCGTGAACGCGGCGAGCTTGGCGTGCGCCTTCACCTTCGTCTGGGGCGCCATCCATTCGAGCTTGTCGATGCGCTTGCCCATCGCGGCGATGACGTTCTTGACCAGCTGGTCGGCCGACGCCTTCGTTTCGGGCGGGAAATATTGCGCGACGTAAAGCTTGCTGACCTCGTCCGACAGCGCGCCGCTGGTGAAGCCCACCGCGCGCTTCCAGCGATCTTCCTGCTGCGGCGTGCCCGACAGCGTAGTGCCGTAGAAGGCGAATTGTTCGTCGTCGAACGCCTTGGGCAACACGCCCGCAAATCCGTCGAGGCTGCGGACCAGCAATTGATCCTGCAACACGCCGATCGGCGCGGCGCCAATCAGCTTGGCGATGCCGGTCACGGCGCTCGGCTGCGACACGATCAGCGAATCGACAGGCGTTCCGACGCCCTTCAGATAGGTGACGAAGTCGAAGCCCGGCGCACTCTGCACCAGCTGCGCGACCGTCATCTTGTTATAGGTCTTGTTGGCGTCGCGACTGTCGACGCGGCTCCAGCTGACCTGCGCGATCTGCGTCTCGAAATCGACGATCGCCTTGGCACGCGCGGCGGCATTGGGTTCGCCGGCGAGCGTGAGCACCTTGGTAAGGTGCGCCTCATAGGCGGCCTTCTCCTTGGCGTTCTTGTCCTGGAGGTAATAGTCGCGGTCGGGCAGGCCGAGGCCCGACTGGCGCATCTCGACGACATAGGTTTCGGGCGCCTTGTCGTCCTGGCCGACACCGCTGCCGAACGGAATCGACACGCCGTTGCGGTCCGCCTGTGCGAGCAGCGAGGCGTAATTCGCCTTGGTCGAGCGCTTGATCGTGTCGAGCCACGGCTTGATCGGCGCAAGGCCCTTCGCCTCGATCGCGCCGGTGTCGAGATAGGTCGCGTACGCCGTGCCGATCTTGGAGCCGGGCTGCTTGGCGGCGGCCTCCAGAATGCCCCGGGTGCGATCGCGCGACAGATCGGCGAGCGTGTCGAATGCGCCGAAGCTCGACTTGTCGGCCGGGATTGCGGTGGTCTTCGCCCAGGTGCCGTTGGCGTAATTGTAGAAATCGTCGCCCGGCGCGATGCTGCGGTCCATGCCCGCTTCGTCGAAGCCGAAGGCGCCGATCTGCGGCTTGCCCGCTGCGGCGGCGGTAGGCGCCTGCTGCGCATAGACGGCGCCGGCAAGCGCCGAGGCGCCGAGCAGGCCGGCGATGAGATAGGTCTTCATGGTCTCTCCCCGATGGGTCGGTCTGTTCTTTTATGTGTCACTGCGAGCGGAGCGACGCAATCCAGAGCCGGATCAGGACGCCCTGGATTGCCTCGCTTCGCTCGCAATGACGAATAACGGAAAAAACAAAACCGCCGCCCGCAGATGGTCGCGAGCGGCGGCGGCAGGATCACCAGATCTTGATGCGATCGGCGGGGGCCAGATAGAATTTCTGGCCCGGCTTCACCGCAAACGCCGGATACCAGGCGTCGAGGTTGCGAACGACATAGGCGCGCCACTGGCCCGGCGTGTGCGGGTCGGTGGTCAGCTGGTTCTTGATCGAGGCCTCGCGTGCCTTGGTCTGCCACACCTGGCCGAAGCCCATGAAGAAACGCTGCTCGCCGGTATAGCCGTCGATGACGGGCGCTTTCTTGCCCTTCAGCGACAGCTTGTAGGCGTCATAGGCGACATTGATGCCGGCGAGATCGGCCATGTTTTCGCCCAGCGTCAACTTGCCGTTCACGTGCGTGCCGGGGATGGGCTCGTAGGCCGCATATTGCGCGACGACCTTGTCCGTCAGCGCGTTGAAGCGCGCGACGTCCTGCGGCGTCCACCAGTCCGAGAAATTGCCCTTGGGGTCGAACTTGCGGCCCTGGTCGTCGAAGTGGTGGCTCAGCTCGTGGCCGATCACCGCGCCGATCGCACCATAGTTCACCGCCGGATCGGCGTTGGGGTCGAAGAACGGCGGCTGGAGGATTGCGGCCGGGAAGACTACCTCATTCATCAGCGGGTTGGCGTAGGCGTTCACCGTCTGCGGCGTCATGAACCATTCGCTGCGGTCGACCGGCTTGCCGATCTTGTTAAGCTGACGATTGTATTCGAATTCCGCCACACGGTCGGCGTTGCCGAGCACGTCGCCCTTCACGACCTTCAGCGACGTATAATCGCGGAACTTGTCGGGGTAGCCGATCTTCGGCGTGAACGCGGCCAGCTTGGCGCGCGCCTTCAGCTTGGTCTCGGGCGCCATCCAGGTGAGGTTATTGAGGCGCGTGTCCATCGCCGAAATGAGGTTCCGGACCAGCGCGTCGGCCTTGGCCTTCGATTCGGGCGGGAAGTACTTCTGGACGTAGACCTGGCCGACCGCTTCACCCAGGCTGCCGTTGACGAGGTCGACGCCGCGCTTCCAGCGGTCCTTCAGCTGCGGCGTGCCGTTCAGCGTCGTGCCGTAGAAGGCGAACTGCGTGTTGACGAAGTTCGACGACAGCAACGGCGCAGCGTTCGAGATCGTGTGGAACGCCAGATATTCCTTCCACACCGGCAGCGGCGTTGCCGCGACGATCTTGGCGGTGCCGGCCTGCGCCGACGGCTGGCCGACGATCACGCGGCTCTGGTTGGCGAGCCCCTGCGCGTCCAGCATCGCCTTCCAGTCGAAGCCGGGCATCGCGGTGGCGAGTTGCGCGACGGGCATCGGGTTGTAGCCCTTTTCCACCTGACGCAGTTCGGCGCGATCCCAGTGAACCTCGGCAATCTTCTTTTCGAGGTCGTAGATACGCTGCGCCGCGCCCTGCGGGTCGGGCTGGCCCGCCATGCGCATCATGTCGGCGATATAGGTGACGTACTTGGTCCGCGCCTCGGCGAACTTGGGATCGTCCTTGAGGTAATAGTCCTTGTCCGGCAGGCCCAGGCCGCCCTGGCTGACGTAGACGGCGTAGACGGTGTTGTCCTTCAGGTCCTGCTGCACGCCGGCGCCGATCGGCACGTCGATGCCGTGGCGGGTCGCATCACCGAAGGCGCGGGCGAGATCGGTCTGCGAATTGATCGCGGCGATCTTCGCGAGATAGGGCTTGAGCGGTGTGGCGCCCGCCTTTTCGATCGCGGCGGCGTCCATGAAGCTGGCATAGGTGTCGCCGATCTTGGCGGTGACGGGGTCGCTACCGGGGTTGGTCGCGGCATCCTCGATCACCTTGCGCGTGCGTTCGTCGGACAGGTTCCGCAGGATCGCGAAACCACCCCAGCTCGACCGGTCGGCGGGGATTTCGGTACGGGCCATCCAGGCGCCGTTGACGTAATTGTAGAAGTCGTCGCCCGGCGCAACGCTCTTGTCCATCGCGGTCAGGTCGACGCCGAAGCTGCCGAGCTGCGGCTTGCCGGCGGCGGCGGGCGTGATGGCGGCGGTGGGGCGTGTGCTTTGGGCGTAGACTACGCCGGATGCAGCGGAGGCGAGCAGGAGAGCGGCGATAACCGGTTTGCGCATCGAAGGTCCCTGGTGAGCGAAGCCGGGATTGGCAGACTCACGATGGGCAGTGTTGTAACCAGTTAAAACGCCTCGTCAAACATGGTTTCCGCTGTGACTATGCGCATGCCGATGCCGCCATTTCCGCGCGATCCACAGACGCCAGCCGAGCGCCGTCGCGGCATAGCCGACGACCGCGCACAGGCTGGTCAGGACGATCAGCCCGAGGCCGAAGGCGGGCCCCTGCGCCCATAGCCAGTGGAAGGCGCCGGTGATCGTCTGCAGCCATCCGGTCGCCTCCGCCGCGGGCTGCGCGATGGCGGGCGCATCGCTGTGCAGGATCCAGCTGCCGATCTTATAGGCGAGGAACCACAGGAACGGCGTGGTGAAGGGGTTGGTGATGAAGGTCGTCAGGGCTGCGACGGGCACGTTGGCGCGGAACGGCAGCGCGAACAATGCGGCGATGGCGATCTGCGCGACCGGGAAGAGGAAGCCCGCGACCATGCCGAGAGCGACGCCGCGCGGCACCGAGCGGCGGTTGAAGCGCCACAGGCCCGGCTCCATCACGCGATGCGCGACCGGGCGTAGAAGCCGGTTCGATTCCATCGATTCGCGCGTCGGCATATTGGCGCGCAACCAGCCGAACGTCTTGTGCATCATGCCGGGGCGCCCCGCCGGGTTCAGCCGCGATCGCGCATGATACGTCCGGCTTCCCGCTTCCATTCCCGCTCCTTGATCGCGGCGCGCTTGTCGTGATCCTTGCGCCCCTTGGCGAGCGCCAGTTCCACCTTGGCGCGGCCACGCCCGTTGAAATAGACGCTGAGCGGCACGAGGGTCATGCCCTCACGCGCGACGGCGCCGTGGAGCTTGTTTATCTCGCGTTCGTGAAGCAGCAATTTACGCGGACGCTTGGCTTCGTGGTTGAAGCGGTTGCCGTGGCTGAATTCGGGGACGTTGGCGTTGACCAGCCAGACCTGTCCGTCGCGCACCTCGGCATAGCTTTCGCCGATGCTGCCCTCGCCGAAGCGCAAGGATTTCACTTCGGTGCCGGTGAGCGCGATCCCCGCCTCGTAGACGGTATCGATGCTGTATTCGAACCGCGCCTTGCGGTTCTCGGCGACGATCTTCTTCTTGTCGAAGGTGGCGGGCTTGGGACGCGACATTGGGCGCGATGTAGGGAGTGGCGGGGTCGGAGGGAAGCGCCTTACCGATCTATCGACGCGGATGTTCGGCTGGGGCGGCATAGCAGCACGATCAACACTACCAGTGAGCCGAGATATAGCAGGTTGTTGACGAACAGCAGCATGAACCACCCCATGGCGGAGTCGGTCGCCGCAAAAACCCGCGACATCGCACCAATTCCGAGGAACAGGAACGGCACAGGTAGTACACCCAACATAGGAGTGACGCCGGCGTCACGAAGCCTCCGCGCGACGGCAGCGGCCAGCAGCGCAACGCCTATCGCCGTTACCAAAGCCATGCCCCACAATAGGTTACCGAAATCTGGCATTAGCTCAGGATGATAGCCCTCGACGCGAATAGCGTAGCCAGCTCCAGACTGAGTGACTTGGGCAAGATCGGGATGCTCGTTTGCAAACTGCTGCATCCGTTCCATGCTGGACAGTATCGGCGGCATCATGACGACCATCATAGCCGCCATCATCAGAAAGACGACAATGCCGGCGTGGGGCCAGAATTGCGCCCTGGTGTCACGACCACGAAAATTAAAAAGGTTCGCAAAACCCCGCATAATAGCCGGTCCCCCCACTACTGAGATGATCAGCTATTGCACGGGTAATCACAATAACCGCCTCTGCAATCCTCTGGCGTTTAAATCAGCCCCGCATGCGCCAGCGCCGCGTCAACCGCCGCACGTGACGCTTCGGACGGCCAGGTCATCGGCAGGCGCAACCCCCTGGGGAAGTCGGGACGAACGCGGGTCATCGCGTACTTTACCGGGCCGGGCGAAGCGTCGGTGAACAGCGCATCGTGGAGCGGCCAGAGGCGGTCCTGCAATGCCAGCGCCTTGGCATAGTCACCCGACTGGCACGCGGCATGAAACTCGGCGCACAGGCGGGGCGCGACGTTGGCGGAGACGCTGATGCAGCCCCTACCCCCCATCGCGTTGAAGGCGAGCGCCATGTCGTCATTGCCGGACAGCTGTACGAAGTCTGGACCGCAGCCTTCCCGATGCGCCGACACGCGGGCGATGGCGCCGCTGGCGTCCTTCACCGCGACGAAGATCTTGGGGAAGGCGGTGACGATGCGGGCCATCGTGGCGGGCTGGATGTCGGTGACGGTGCGGCCGGGAACATTGTAGAGGACGATCGGCAGGTCCGCCGCCTCCGCCAGCCTGGCGAAATGCTGGTAGATGCCCTCCTGGCTCGGCCGGTTGTAATACGGCGGGACCATCAGCGCTGCATCAGCGCCCGCCTGTTTCGCGCGGGCGATATTGGCGGCGGCGACCACCGTGTCGTTCGATCCGGCGCCCGCGATCACCGGCACGCGGCCCGCGGTCTGGTCGACGCAGACGCCGACGATGTGGAAATGCTCCTCGGCGGTCAGCGTTGCCGCCTCGCCCGTGGTGCCACAGGGAACGAGCGCCGACGAGCCCTCGGCGATCTGCCAGTCGACCAGCGCGCGATAGGCAGCCTCGTCGAACTGGCCATCGTCGGTGAACGGCGTGACGAGGGCGGGAATCGAACCTGAAAACATGAGGTAATTTGCGCTCCTGCTGCGTCCGATGCAGCGTTTCGTTCAGGACAGATACGGGCGCAGGCCCTATGATGTCCACATGCACTCCGCCACCTTGCCCGTCAGCTTGCTCCTCGCCACTTTGGCCGGTGTCTCCGCCGCGCCGCAACAAGGCGGGCAGACCGCCCCGCCAGCCTCGGTACCCGACGCGCTCGAACGCTATCGGACGCAGATGGCGAACATGTCGCCGCAGGCGCCGCAGACCCCGGCGGACGGGGCGATCGCCGCCGCGCTCGCGCAGTGGAAGTCGATCGGGCAAACGGACGCATTTCCGTTCGACAGCTACGCCGGCTTCCTGATGGCGCATCCAGGCTGGCCGAACGAAGCCGCGAACCGCCGCGCCGC
Organism: Sphingomonas sp. S6; assembly: GCF_043498045.1. Taxonomy (NCBI): domain Bacteria; kingdom Pseudomonadati; phylum Pseudomonadota; class Alphaproteobacteria; order Sphingomonadales; family Sphingomonadaceae; genus Sphingomonas; species Sphingomonas sp. S6. Next base: position 286,084 of record NZ_JBIEOE010000001.1, on the reverse strand, counting down.
CGAACGCAAGGCGGCGACCGCCAGCCCGACAAGCGTCGTCGCCTTCTTCACCCGTTTCCCGCCGCTGACCGCCACCGGCCTCGTCGCGCAGGCGCGCGCCCTGCAGTCGCTCGGCCGAACGGTGGAAGCGCAGACCGCTGCCCGCGCCGCGTGGCGCAAGGGCGTGTTGTCGGCGGACGACGAAGCGGCGGTGCTATCCGGCTTCGGCAGCGCGTTGACGCCCGACGATCAGGATGCGCGGATGGACGCGTTGTTATGGCAGAATGCGACCGGCGTCGCCGCGCGGCAGATCGGCTTCACCAGCTCCGCGAAGCGTCCGGTGTTCGAGGCGCGGCTCGCCTTCCGCAGCAATGCAGCCAATGCCGCGAATCTGGCGATGACGACGCAGGACCAGTTCGCCAGCGATCCGGGCTATATCGCCGACCGGGCGAGCTATTTGCGCGGCGCGGGCGTCTCCCCCACGGCGCGTTCTTGGCTGGCCCGGCCGCGTGCGCTCGCCAGCCGGCCGGGCAATGTCGAAAAATGGTATGAGGTGCTGCTGACCAACGCCCGCGCCGCCAACGCCGACAACCAATATCAGCTCGCCTATGACATCGCGCGGCAGATCGACGACGCCTATCCGGCGGGCACCGACGTATCGACCAAGCCCTATGGCGAGCGGGACGACTATACGAGCCTTGCCTGGCTCGCCGGGCAGGTCGCGCTGAAGCAGCTGTCGCGGCCGGCGGATGCGATGGTGATGTTCGAGCGCTACGGCCGGGGCAGCCAGTCGCCGCAGACGCGGGCGAAGGGCTTCTATTGGGCAGGCCGTGCCGCGGAAGCGGCGGGCAAATCGGCCGAGGCGGCAGGCTATTACGCGCGGGCGGCGGGCTATCGCGACCAATTCTACGGGCAACTGGCGCTGGAACGCACCGGGCGGCCGCTGACGGCGCCGCCCGTCGTCCCCGCGCTCGCCGTGGCGCCAGCGGTGCGGCAGGCGTTCGCAGATCGCGAGACGGTACGCGCCGCGCGTTTCCTGGGCATGATCGGGCAATATCAGGATCAGACCGCCTTCGCCCGCCAGATCGCCGCGGATGCGACGACCGACACCGATCACGTGCTCGCCGCCGATTTGTCGCGCCAGATCGGCCGGCCGGATCTGGGCGTGATGGTCGGGCGGAGCGCGATGCAGAACGGCTTGAGCGATTATTCCGCGACCGGTTTTCCGACGGTGAGCGTTCCCGCGGGCTATGAGGACAATTGGACGCTGATCCACGCCATCTCTCGCCAGGAAAGCCAGTTCGATCGCGCTGCGGTGAGCCATGCCGGTGCGCGCGGCCTAATGCAGCTGATGCCAGCCACCGCGCGCGAGCAGTCGGGGAAGATCGGCCTTGCCTACAATCAGGCATCGCTGACCACCGACCCCAATATGTCGATCATGCTGGGATCGAGCTATTTCCAGCGCGTCTTCGCCAATTACGGCAGCTATCCGCTCGCCATCGCGGCCTATAACGCGGGCGGCGGCAACGTGAACAAGTGGCTGCGCGCGAATGGCGACCCGCGCTCGGGCGCGGTCGACATGGTCGATTGGATCGAGGCGATCCCGTATCAGGAGACGCGCAATTACGTGCAGCGCGTGCTGGAAAATGCCGTCGTCTACGACCTGATGAGCCCGGCGCACGCCAAGTCCAGAGGGCCCGCCAACCTCAGCTGGTATCTGGGCAAGGGACGGCCGGGCTGATCGGCATGGAACAGCGCCCCAATTACATCACGCCCGCGGGCTATGCCGCCCTGCGCGGCGAGTACGACCGGTTGTTCGCGACCGAGCGGCCGGCGTTGGTCGAGACGATCGCCTGGGCGGCGGGCAATGGCGATCGCTCGGAGAACGGCGACTATATCTATGGCCGCAAACGGCTGCGCGAGATCGATCGGCGCTTGGGCTGGCTGGCGAAGCGGATGAAGGCGGCAAAGGTGATCGACCCGGCCCGCGCCGAAGACCGCAGCCGTGCGTGGTTCGGCGCGACCGTGACGATCGCCGACGAGGACGACAATCAGCGCGTACTGACCCTGGTGGGCGACGACGAAGCGGAGGCGGGTGCCGGCCGCGTCGGCTGGAACGCGCCCATCGCGCGGGCGCTGCGCGGGGCGACGGTGGGCGACCTGCGCCGCGTAGTGCTGCCCGCTGGCGAAAAGGAATATGAGGTGATTGCCGTGACTTACCCGGCAGAGTGAGGAACGCTGGCCGCTGCTCTCCCGTTGACGCCATCACAGGAGAGCAGACATGGCAGACAATCCCCGGACCGATACCGCACGCGAGACCGACGATAGCGACCTGATCGAGGGCATGATCCCCGGGGGCGAAGCTGACGCCGGATCCGCTGGCGGCGCGCTGGCCCACGACGTCGGCAGCCAGGATGACCTGACGCGAGCGATCGACGATCCTGACGGTCATGATCGCGTGACCAAACAGGACGATATGGACCACGGTCAGGCGCGGCCCGCCGATCGCGGGCCGAACCGCTAGGCGACGATCTACACGGCTCGAACGTCAGACATCGCGACGACGGCCAGTCCGAACCTGTCGAAGAGCGCCTTTGCGCAGGAGCGTGCATCATTCGACAGGCATCAGGCGACCGCGCCGGCGCAGTTCCGCGGTCTCGACCCGCAATAGCGGTTGACCCCGCCGCCCTGCCCCGCAAGGCTGGTCCCCATGGAAGAGCCGACCCGTAACATCGCCCTGCTGATCGACGCCGACAATGCCTCGTGGCATGCGATCGATCCCGTGCTGACCGTGCTCGCCGAGCTCGGCACGGTGAACATCCGCCGCGTCTACGGCAATTGGTCGAAGCCCGCACTGAAGGGTTGGCGCGACATGACGGTGAAGCACGGCATCGAGCCGCAGCAGCAGTTCGACCTGACCAAGGGCAAGAACGCCACCGACATGAAGATGACGATCGACGCCATGGACCTGCTGTTCCGCGGCCGGATCGGCGGGTTCGGCATCATGTCGTCGGACAGCGACTTCATGCCGCTCGCCATGCGCATCCGGCAGGACGGCATCCCCGTCTACGGCTTCGGCAATGCCAAGACGCCCGAGGCGTTCAAACAGGCCTGTACCCGCTTCATCGACGTCGGCGCGCTGGTGAGCGATGCCAAGGCGGAAGCCACGACCGGCGCGACCGCAGCGACGCCCAAGCCCACGAACGTCGACGTCCCGATCGGTGATTCGCTGCCCCCATCGATTGCCGGCACGCCGCGGGTGAAGAAGCCGATCGATCCCGAATTGATCGCGCTGCTGATCGACGCCTATCAATCGGTAAAGCGGGACGAAAAGGGCTATGTCAGCCTGTCAGCCATGGGGCAGCTCGCCGGCAACCGGTCGAGCTTCGACACCCGCAATTACGGCTATCAGCGCCTGTCGGACCTGATCCAGGCCGTGCCGAACTTCCAGTCGGAGCGCCGGCCCGACGGGGTGTTCGTCAAGCGGGTGCGGTGAACCGCGCGGGGCGGTTCCGCGTTGGTCCTGACATCACACCATGCTAGGCTGCTGCGATGACCGAGATGGCGCCTGTCACCAACGTGCCGCTGCCCGTCAAGCTGCGGGTCGAAGACTATATGCTGCTCGACGAGGCTGGCGCGTTCGACGCATACGGCAAGACCGAATTGCTGGACGGCGAGGTGGTGTACATGAATTCGCAGCATCGCCCGCATGCCCGCGTCAAGTCGCGGTTGCACATTGCGATTGCCGCAGCGCTGTCTGGAAGAACCGATGGACTGGAGGCTTTAGTCGAGGCGGCGATCAAGGTTCCGCCACATAACATCCCCGAACCCGATATCGTCGTGACAGCAGCGGCCGATGGCAGCGGCTTGACCCCTCTCGACTCCGTGCGCCTGATCATCGAAGTTTCGGATACAACGTTGCAGTCGGACTTGACGAGGAAGGCCGCCATCTACGCGCGTGCTGGCGTGCCCGAGTATTGGGTCGTCGACGTCAATGCGGGATTAATCCATCAGATGTCGGGCCCCGATGGAAGCCGCTTTGCGGATAACCGTTCCATAGCGTTCGGAGAGCGGGTCCACGCGGTCACGCTCACCGATTTCATCGTGGATACGGATCGGCTGTAACGGACATCATCGCGTCTGCCAGTATCGGAAAGCCTCTGCCTGCCGTTCCTCCGCAAACGTCAACGCGTCAGGCCCCACCCATTCACCCGTATACCCTGCCTCCGCAGCGGTGCCGATCCACCAGCCCTGCCCCGGCAAGCCATCTGACTGCCGGACGACCAGCACCGCAAGGCCCGGTTCGCCGGCCGCCTCGCCATCAATGTCGATCCGGTCGAGCGTGGCGCACAGCGCGCGCATCTTAGGCCGGGTGAAGCGGTGGCCCAGCGCACTCAGCATTTCGCTGTAGGTCAGCGCCCGGCCCTCACGCGCCGCCGCCACCAGCAGCGCGCGGACCCGCGCGACATCGGCGATGCCGCCCGGCCCGTCCGGCGCGTCGAGACCGTTCGCCACCAGCCAGCCGCCAAGGGTATCCCCCGGCGACTGGCGGCCCGGCATCAGCGCGTCAGCTTCTTGTAGGCGAGGCGCGTCGGACGATCGGCGGCATCGCCCATGCGACGGCGCTTGTCTTCCTCGTAGCTCTCGTAATTGCCCTCGAACCATTCGACATGGCTGTCGCCCTCGAACGCGAGAATGTGCGTGCACAGGCGATCGAGGAAGAAGCGATCGTGGCTGATCACCACGGCGCAGCCCGCGAACGTCTCCAGCGCCTCTTCGAGCGCGCGCAGCGTCTCGACGTCGAGGTCGTTGGTCGGTTCGTCGAACAGCAGGACGTTGCCGCCCTCCTTCAGCATCTTGGCCATATGGACGCGGTTACGCTCACCGCCCGACAGCTGGCCGACCTTCTTCTGCTGGTCGGGACCGCGGAAGTTGAACGCGCCGACATAGGCGCGCGTGCCCAGCTCCTGCTTGCCGAAGCGGAAGACCTCCAGCTCGTCGGAGATTTCCTGCCAGACGTTCTTGTTGGGATCGAGGTCGTCGCGGCTCTGGTCGACATAGCCGAGCTTGACCGTCGATCCGACGCTGATCTCGCCCGCGTCAGGCTGTTCCTGACCGGTGATCAGCTTGAACAGCGTCGACTTGCCGGCGCCGTTCGGGCCGATCACGCCGACGATGCCGCCCGGCGGCAGCGTGAAGTCGAGGTTCTCGAACAGCAGCTTGTCGCCATACGACTTGGTCAGGCCCTTGGCTTCGATCACCTTGCCGCCGAGACGCTCGGGCAGCTGGATCAGGATCTGCGCCTTGCCGGCGACGCGATTTTCCTGCTTCGCCATCAGCTCGTCGAACGCGCGGATACGTGCCTTGGACTTGGTCTGACGCGCCTTGGGGGTCTGACGCATCCAGGCGAGCTCGTCCGCAATCGCCTTCTGCTTGCCGGCCTCTTCGCGCTCTTCCTGTTCGAGGCGCTTGGCCTTCTTTTCCAGATAGCCAGAGTAGTTCGATTCGTAGGTGTAGTAACGGCCGCGATCGAGTTCGAGCACCCAGTTGACGACGTTGTCCAGGAAGTAGCGGTCGTGCGTCACGAGGATGACGTTGCCGGTATATTCCTTGAGGTAGTTTTCCAGCCACGACACGCTTTCGGCGTCGAGGTGGTTGGTCGGTTCGTCGAGCAGCAGGATATCGGGCTTTTCGAGCAGCAGCTTGCAGAGCGCGACGCGGCGCTTTTCACCGCCCGAGAGCTTGGTGACATCGGCGTCGCCCGGCGGGCAGCGCAGCGCCTCCATGGCGACTTCGAGCTGGTTGTCGAGCGTCCAGCCGTCGACCGCGTCGATCTTGCCCTGCAGCTCGCCCATCTCTTCCATCAGCGCGTCGAAGTCGGTGTCGTCCTTCGGATCGCCCATTTCGGCCGAGATGGCGTTGAAGCGATCGACCAGGTCCGCGACCGGGCGCACGCCGTCCTTGACGTTGCCCATGACGTCCTTGGTCGGATCGAGCTGCGGTTCCTGCGCCAGATAGCCGACGCGCACGCCTTCGGCCGCCCAGGCCTCGCCGCTGAAATCGGTGTCCATGCCGGCCATGACCTTCATCAGGGTCGACTTGCCGGCGCCGTTCGGGCCGATGATCGCGATCTTCGCGCCCGGGATGAACTGCAGGTGGATGTTGTTGAGCACGGGCTTGTTGGCGCCCGGGAAGGTCTTGGTCAGACCCTTCATGACGTAGGTATACTGGACGGCCATGTGCCGACGGCTCCTGAAGGCTGGAAAGGGTTGGGAGATTTGCTCCGCCATGTAGCGATTGGCCGGCGCGCGTGCAAATGCCAGCCGCCGAGGCCCGTCGACGCTACCATCTACTGACCCGCTTGTGTGCCGGCGCCGGTTCGGGCACGCGTGAACCAGACCATAAAAACGACAAGGGGATTTACCGAATATGACGCGCGTCGCCCTCGCCCTGCTCTCCCTCGCCGCGACCACGGCCCTGCCCGGCCTCGCGCTCGCGCAGCGGACCGCCCCGCCCGTCCCCGCCCCCGTCGATCCCAAGGTCGCCGCGCTGCGCGATGCGGCGCTGACCGACACGCTGGCGTATGACATCGTCGAGGGGCTGACGACCGAGGTCGGCCAGCGGCTGGCCGCAACCGATGCCGAGGCGCGGGCGCGCACCTGGGCGGTCGCGAAACTCAAGTCGCTCGGCTTCAAGAACGTGCATGTCGAAGAATATCAGATGCCCGTGTGGCTGCGCGGGGCCGAAACGGCGGAGGTTCTCGCCCCCTTCCCACAACAGCTGAAGCTGGTGGCGCTGGGCAATTCGGGCGCAACGCCGGCGAACGACCTCACCGCGCCGCTCGTCGTATTCAAGACTTATGGCGAACTCGCCAATGCCGAGCCCGACAGCGTGCGCGGCAAGATCGTCTACGTCGGCAATGCGATGGAGTCGACGCAGGACGGGTCGAGCTATGGCGCCTATGGCCCGGCGCGCTTCGTCGGGCCGGCGCTGGCAGCGAAAATGGGCGCCGCGGCGATCGTGATCAAATCGATCGGCACCGATCCCCATCGCAATCCGCACACCGGCGGCACCAACTTCCCGGCCGGCACCGCGCCTATCCCCGCTGCGGCGCTCTCCGTATCCGACGGCGATCAGATCGAGCGGATCGCCGCCCGCGGCAAGCCGATCACGCTGAAGCTGACGCTCACCCCGCGCTTCGCCGGAACCGGCACCTCGGGCAACGTCATCGCCGAAGTACCGGGCAGCGACCCGAAGGCGGGCGTGGTGCTGGTGGGCGGGCATCTCGACAGCTGGGATCTCGGCACCGGTGCGATCGATGATGCCAGCGGCGTCGCGATCACCACTGCGGCGGCCAAGCGCCTGCTCGACGGTCCGCGGCCCCGCCGCACGATCCGCGTCGTCTGGTTCGGTGCCGAAGAGCCGGGCGGCTACGGCGGCAAGGAATATGCGCGCGTCCATGGGCAGGAACGCCACGCCATCGCCAGCGAGAGCGATTTCGGCGCCGACCGCGTCTGGCGGTTCGAGGTGAACCTGCCCGACAGTGCGAAGCCGGTGGCGGACCGCTTGCAGAGCGCGCTCGCGCCGCTGGGCATCGCACGTGGGGCCGGTGTTGGCGGCGACGGCACCGATGTCGGCCCGACGCTCGCGCTGGGTGTCGCGGCGGTCGACCTCAACCAGGACGGCACGCGCTATTTCGATACGCATCACACGCCCGACGACACGCTGGAGCGGATCGACCCCGTGCAGCTACGCCAGAACGTCGCCGCTTGGACGACGATGCTGGGCGTGGTCGCCAACGCGCCGGAGGAGATCGGGGCCGTCACGCCGCGTCGCTGATCCGCCGTCGCGGCCCGTCCTAACCCGCGGAGAAGGCCCATTTGCTTTCATTTCGATGAATTTCATGATTGACCGCGGGGAGTCGTGCGGTATTTGGGCTGCCTCGCGACGGCGATCGGGCCGGCCGCGATTTTTGCTTTGCTTGGGAGCATTCGAATGAAGAAGATCGCTTTCGTTCTCGCTGCCGCCGGCCTGATGTCCGTCGCTGCCTGCTCGAAGTCGCCTGAAGCCGCCGCCGTTGAGAACAACGCGGACATGCTGGCGGACAACATGGAAATGCAGGCCGACAACCTGGACGCCATGGCCGACAACACCTCGAACGCGACTGCCGAAGCGGTTCTCGAGAACAAGGCCGACAACATCAACGCCGCTGCGGACAACGTCCGTGACGCCGCTGAAGCCAAGGCGGACAACATGTAATCGCGCTGCGTCGGGCATTCGCTCGACGCGCCGATCTGCTGTTGCACGATCGAAAGGGGCGTTTCCCATGCGGGAGGCGCCCCTTTTCTATTGCCGTTTCTGTTGGGATCACGCGGTTCCCATCTTTCGCTTCCCGCGAAGCTGGGCTAGCGCACGGCCCAGCATCATGGCGGGGCCTGTAGCTCAATGGTTAGAGCTGGCCGCTCATAACGGCTAGGTTGCGGGTTCGAGTCCTGCCGGGCCCACCAAATGCTTGCGTCCACGGCATCCACCGCCTAGGCGCATTCCACGTCGGGGAGTGGCGCAGTCCGGTAGCGCGCCTGCTTTGGGAGCAGGATGTCGCAGGTTCGAATCCTGTCTCCCCGACCATCACCTTCGCGGTCTCACCGGAAGACCACAGGCTGCGGCATGCGACAGATGCCTCGCCGCTGCAGCATCCAGGAAAAACGGTTCGTACAGAACTGCGACCCTGCATTAAGCTCGGCTCGACCGTCGACGTCGTCCCCTTCCTCCCCGCGCTGGTGTATCCCGTTTCGGCGGCACGGCTGTGCATTATCGCACCCGATCTCGCGCCATCCCATAGCGATACTTGACTCCGTCAACTATTTCGAGGCAGCTTGGCAGCCAATGGAAGACGCAGACGTCACCGCCATCCGCCGGTTCAACCGCTTCTACACCCAGACGATCGGCGCGCTCGACGCCCGGTTCCTCGGCACCGAGGCGACTCTGCCCGAGGCTCGGCTGCTGTTCGAGATCGCGACGCGCGAGCCCGTCACCGCAACCGTGTTGCAGGATGCGCTCGGCATGGACGCGGGGTATCTGAGCCGCCTGGTCGCGCGGTTTGCAGCACGCGGCTGGATCGCGCGCGTACGGCGGGACGACGATGCCCGCGCGCGCGATCTCCGGCTGACCGAGGCGGGCCGCGAGGCGTTCGAAGTCGTCGACCATCGCCAGCGCGATGCGGTCAGCGATCTGCTGGCCGCAGTGGACGGACTGGCGCGGCGCGATCTGGTCGAGGCGTTAACGCGCGCTCGGTTGCTACTTGATCCGGCTTCGGGTGGCGCGTTCGTCATCCGCCCCTTCCGTACCGGCGAACCCGCCATGATCGCCGCGCGCCAGTCACTGCTCTACGCCGAGAGCCATGGTTGGGGTCGCGAACTGGAAACGCTCGAGAGCGAGGTGACCGCGGCCTTCCTGCGCGACTTCAATCCGGCGCGCGAGCAATGCTGGGTTGCGGAGATGGACGGGGTCATGGCGGGCGCCGTGTTCGTCACCGATGAAGGCGATGGCGTCGCTCGACTGCGTCTGTTGCATGTCGAGCCCTTTGCCCGTCGCCGTGGCATCGGCGATGCGCTGGTCGCCCGCTGTGTCGGCTTCGCACGGGACACAGGCTACCACACGCTCATGCTGTGGACGCACACGGTGTTGGAATCGGCCCGCCGTATCTATGCGGCGCAGGGCTTCGTGTGTGTCGAAACGGCGATGCACGAGGAGTTCGGCGTACCGCTGCAGGGTGAAACGTGGCGACTGGAGCTGGCAGCATGAGCGGCACCCTGACCATCCGCATCGCCACCGAAGCCGACCTAGGCACGCTGCGCAACCTAATGACGCTGTCGATCGATCGGGGTCAGGCAGAGGTGCTGACCCCGGCGCAGATCGTTGCCAGTCGGGCGGTGATGGGGCTCGACACGCAATTGGTGCGCGACGGCACCTATTTCGTCGTCGAGGACCATGGCGTGCCGGTCGGCTGCGGCGGATGGAGCCGGCGCGCGACACTGTATGGCGGCGACCATAGCAGCGAATTGCGCGACCCGGCGCTGCTCGATCCAGCGAAGGACGCCGCCCGCATCCGCGCCATGTACACCCACCCGGATCATGTCCGGCGCGGCATTGGCCGGCTAATCCTCGACCATTGCGAACAGGCGGCGCGGGCGGCGGGGTTCGCCGCCGTCGAACTGATGGGCACGGCGGGCGGCGTGCCGCTGTATGCCGCCAGCGGCTATAAGCCGATTGAGCGGGCCGATACGCACGTCGAGGGCGTCGTCGTGCCGTTAACGCGGATGCGCAAGCGGCTGTGACTCGAGGCTGGCAGGGCTGCGCGTCAGGCCGGACACACCCCGGCGTGCGGCCGACGGCGGAACGCCAGCAGCATCGCCAGCGCCATCGCCGCCATCGCCGCGCCCGCGAGCGATACCGCGGGTAGCCCCACCCCTGCCCCGATCACGCCGCCGCCCAGCGCAGCGCCGATCGCATTGCCGAGGTTGAACGCGCCGATGTTCATCGCGGAAGCGAGGTTCGGCGCGTCCGAGGCGGCGTCCATCACCCGCATCTGCAAGGGCGGTACGATTGCGAAGCTGGCGATGCCCCAGATCAGGATCGCGGCGGCAGCGGTTGCCGGCCATTGCATCAGCACGGTGAAGGCCAGCAGCGTGGCGGCCAGTGCCACCAGCATCATCGTCAGCGCCCGGTCCACCGAGCGGTCGGCAAGCCGCCCACCCCATGCGTTACCGATCGTCGCCCCCACGCCGAACAGCATCAGCATCGCGGTGACGTAGCCAGTGGAGCCGTGCGTCACGTCGCGCAGGATCGGCACGATATAGGTGAATACGGTGAACACGCCGCCAAAGCCGATCGTGGTCAGGGCCAGCGCCATCACCACCGGCCCGCGCGTCAGCACACGCAGTTCGGCGCGCATGTCGCCGCCCTCCGCAGCCGGCAGCGGCGGCAGCGCGAGGCGGAGCGACAGCATCGCGATCGCGCCGACGCCTGCGATCCCGGCAAAGGCGGTGCGCCAGCCGATCGCTTCGCTGACCCAGGTCGCCGCCGGCACGCCGCCGATGGTGGCGACGGTCAGCCCGGTGAACATCGCCGCCACCGCGCCCGCACGCTTGTCCGGCGGCACCAGGCTCGCTGCCACCACTGATCCGACGCCGAAGAATGCGCCATGGTTGAACGAGGTGACGACCCGCGCCGCCATCAGCATCCAATAGCCGCCAGCCATCGCCGACAGCGCATTGCCGAGCGTGAAGATGCCCATCAACGCGATCAGCAGCGTGCGCCGGTCAATCCGGCCGGTGGTGAGCGTCATCAGCGGCGCGCCGATTAGCACGCCCATCGCATAGGCGCTGACCAGCAGCCCGGCGGCGGGGATCGACACGTGCAGGTCGCCGGCGATCACCGGCAACATGCCCATCGGCGCGAACTCGGTCACGCCGATGCCGAAGGCACCGACCGCCAATGCGAGCAATCCGAGGTTGAACTTCATGATCGTGGCTCCCTCAAACCATCGGCGGCGCGAGGCGGGCGAAACCCTCCTGCTGCCGGTATGGCGTGTGTGGATAGGGCGGCAGCACGTCGCTCGCCGCATCCAGCGCGGCCACCTGCTCGGGCGTCAGCGCCCAGCCGACCGCGGCCAGATTGTCGCGCAACTGCGCCTCGTCGCGCGCGCCGATGATGACCGACGCCACGGTCGGCCGCCGCAGCAGCCAGTTGATCGCGACCTGGGGCACCGTTTTGCCCACCTCGGCCGCCACCGCCTCCAGCGCGTCGACGACGCGGTAGAGATGCTCGTCCTCGACCGGTGGCGCGAACTGGGCCGTCTCGTGGAGGCGACTGCCCGCCGGGATCGGCCGTCCCCGCCCGATCTTGCCGGTCAGCCGCCCCCAGCCGAGCGGGCTCCACACCAGCGCGCCGACGCCCTGATCCGCCGCCAGTGGCATGAGTTCCCATTCGTAGGCGCGGCCGATCAGCGAGTAATAGACCTGATGCGCGACTAGGCGCGGCCAGCCATGACGATCGGCCAGGCTTTGCGCCTTCATGATCTGCCAGCCGGGATAGTTGGAGACGCCGGCATAACGCACCTTGCCGTCCGCGATCAGCCGGTCGAGCGTGCCCATCACCTCCTCGGTCGGCGTTGACGCGTCGAAGGCGTGAAGCTGGAGCAGGTCGATCCGGTCAGTGCCGAGCCGCCGCAACGCCGCCTCGACCGCGCCGATCAGCCGCGCCCGCGACGCGCCCCAATCCTGCGGGCCGTCACCCATCGGGAGGCCGGTCTTGGTAGATATCAGGACGGCATCGCGCCGCCCCTTGATCGCCTCGCCCAGCACCTGTTCGGACGCGCCGTCCGAATAGACGTCGGCGGTGTCAAACAGCGTGACGCCGGCGTCGAGGCAGATGTCGACCAGCCGCCGCGCCTCGGCGGCGTCGCTTGTGCCCCAGGCGCTGAACAGCGGCCCTTTGCCGCCGAAGGTCCCCGCGCCGAACGACAAGGCCGGAACGCGCAGGCCGGATGATCCTAGTTGTCGATATTCCATGACACCTCCTTTGCGAATGTCATTCTCAGGCGCATAGATGGCCGTGGAAGAAGCGTGGCGGAACTGCCCGCCGGTGCAAAGGATCTATGCCTTGGATGCAAAGGTAACCGGCAACGACGATCGCGCCCGCTCGCTCGCCTTGTTCGCGAGCGTGGTGGAGCAAGGCAGCTTCTCCGCAGCCGGCCGGACGCTCGGGCTGACGCCGTCGGCGGTGGCGCGGGCGATCGACCGGATCGAGGTGCGGCTGGGCGTCCGGCTGCTGCTCCGCTCCACCCGCGCGCTGACGCTCACCGCCGAGGGGCAAGCCTATCTGCTCGCCGCCCGCCGCATCCTCGCCGATCTCGACGATGCCGAGCAGCAGATCGCCGACCAGGGCGCACCGCGTGGACGGCTGCGGATCAGTGCAGCGCTGGCGCATGGCCGGTTGTGCGTCGTGCCGCTGCTTGGCGACTTCGCGCGCGCCTATCCGCATATCCTGATCGATATCGCGTTGACCGACACGCTCGTCGATGTCGCCGCGGGTCAGGCTGATGTCGCGATCCGCTTCGGCCCGCTTGCCGACAGCGGACTCACCGCGCGGAAACTGTCCGAGGCGCGGCGGGTGATCGTGGCGTCGCCCGATTATCTGGCGCGCGCTGGCACGCCCCGGGTGCCGGAGGACCTGCACGCCCACAATTGCCTCAATTTCAACTTCCGCCGCGCCGAACCGATCTGGCCGTTCCGCCGCGACGGCCGGGATTTCGCACTGTCTGTTGACGGCGGCATCGTCGCCAACAATGGCGAGACGCTGGGCCAGCTCGCCGCCGCCGGGGTTGGCATCACCCGCGTCGGTCGCTTCAGCGTCGCGGCCGAGATCGCGGACGGGCGGCTCGTGCCGCTGCTGGAAGAGTACAATCCCGGGGACGTCGAGCTGATCCACGCGGTCTTCGTCGGCGGCACCGCCACGCCTGCGCGCGTGCGGGTGTTCGTCGACTTTCTCGTCGAGCGGCTTGCCAGCCGCTTCGAATAGCGGGCGCGACGCAGCCGAAGGGTATGGCCCGCCTCGAGCAGCCGGCCGTTGACGCGACACGCGTAGGCGGGTTCAAGCGGGGCATGACCGACACGCTTCTGTTCCGCCCATCCCGCCGTGCCTTCGTCGGCGGCGCGCTTGCGATGGGGTTGCTGCCGCGCAGCGGCATCGCGGTCCCCATCTCAGGGCTGTTCGCAGGCACCTACGCGCAAGAAGGCGGTGCAGGGCTTGTGTCGTTGGCGGCGGACCAGGGCGGCTGGACCGCCGGCGCCGCTCATCCCGCGATCCGCAACGCCTCCTTCGGCGTCGTGTCGCGACGTCACGGGCTGCGCTATCTGCTGGACGAGCAGCAAAAGGGCATGATGGGCGTCTATGACGCATCGCTGCGGCAGGTCGCCGTGTGGTCCACCATGGGCGCAGACCCATGCCACATCGCCCTGTCGCAGGACGGCAAGCTGCTGGCGGCGGCGAATTATTCGAGTGGCAGCGTCGCGCTATGGACGCTGAATCCGGCGACCGGGCTTCCGACGGACCGCCCGGCGATGGCGCAGCACCAGGGCAGCGGGCCAGATGCCAAGCGACAGGCCGATCCGCATGCGCATTGGGTGGGCTTCGATCGCACCGGCGACATCCTCCATTCGGTCGACCTTGGTGCCGACGCCGTCTTCTCGCATCATATCGATCGCGCGGCTGGCAGGATCGCGCAGACCAGCATCGCCTATCGTGCCGCCGCAGGATCGGGGCCGCGGCATCTGGCGCGACACCCTCGCCTGCCGATCGCCTATCTCGTCGCCGAGCTGGCCAACACGGTCACCGTATTGCGTGCCGAAACGGACGGCACCTTTGCCAAGCGAGCGGAGGTATCGACCCTGCCCGCCGGCTTCAACGGCGCGTCGTATGCGGCCCACATCGCGGTGAATGCAGCCGGAACGCGCCTTTACGTCTCCAACCGTGGCCACGACAGCATCGCGGTCTTCGCCATAGGCGCCGCCGGTGATCTTAGCCTGCTGCAGCTTGTCGGATGCGGGGGTCACTGGCCACGCTTCTTCCTGCTGCTGGAAGACCGGAACGCCATGCTCGTCGCCAATGAGCGATCGGGCGGCATCGCTCGCCTGCCGCTGGAGCGGGACGGTCGCCTGCGAGCCGCGGTCGGCACCACCCCAGTGCCGGGCGTCGTGTTTCTCACCGAATAAGATCGTCCGCTCTTGGGTGGAGACCTTCGGCGCCGACCGCGCGTTGATGCGATATGGCGCGCAAGCTGAAGGTATTCCGCACACCGATCGGGTTTCACGACGCCTATGTCGCGGCGCCGAGCCAGAAGGCCGCATTGCAGGCCTGGGGTACGGATACCGATCTGTTCGCCCGCGGCGTCGCAGAACAGGTGACGGACGCCGCGCTGATGGAAGAGCCGTGAGCGCACCCGGGCAAGGTGATCCGCAAGACGCGCGGCAGCGTGGACGACCATATGGCCGCCTTACCGGCCAACCCGAAGCGCAAGCCAGCGGATACTATGGATGTGCCCCCGGCCAAGCCCCGCCGCACGAAGCCCAAGCCCCGCCCGTCTCGCTCGAAGCTCGATCAGGCCGAACAGGCGATCGATGAGGCGGAGCAGCGATACGATGCGGCGCGGCGCGATCTCGCCGCGCGCGAGGCGGCGCTGCGCAAGGAACGGCAGGCGCTGGAGAACGACCGGGATCGCGAGCGCGACAGGCTGGAAACGGCGCGCGCAGACCAGGAACGACACTATCGCGAGGCCATGGCTGCGTGGCGTGATGGCGAGGGCGACTGACGGCCGCGGGACAGATCAAATGACGTTGAGATCCGTCACGAACTCGTAGCGATCCCCCCGATAGACCGAGCGGGTGAATTCGACGATGCGGCCATCGGGAATCCGCGTGCGGCGCTCGATCCGCAAGACCTCGGAATGCTGGCGGACGCTGAGAATACCCGCCTCGGTTTCGGTCGCGAGCGACGCGCGGATGCGCTGCGTGCCCGATGTCGGTCGAAAGCCATGGACGTCCAGCGCCTGATAGAGCGAATCGCCCAGCGCATCGAGATCAGGCATGAACGTCGCCGGGATCACCGCATGTTCGATCGCCAGCGGCTCATCGCCGGCCAGCCGTACGCGGCCCAGGCGTGCGACGCGGACATCCGGCGACACTTCCAGAACGGCGGCTTCCTCCTCGGTCGCCAGGGCATAGGATCTGTAGATCCAGACCACCCCCGGATCCTGTCCGCGCAAGCGCGTGTCGTCGCTGAAGCTGTTGAGCTTGGCGCCCGCCGCCTCGATCCGCCGCGCGACGAACGTGCCCGACCCATGTTTGCTGACCACCACGCCTTCGTCGATCAGCTGCTTGATGCCCTTGCGCACGGTGACGCGCGACAGGCCTGCCATTTCGCTGAGCTCGCGTTCGGAGGGCAGCGCGCTGCCGGGATCGATGCCGCCGCCGTCGATATGCTCGCGCAGCCGTTGGGCGAGTTGCATGTACAAGGGCGTCGCTTCGTCGCTGCGCGTCCAGGCGATATCGCGCACCGTTACGCCTCCCGCTTGCCGATGGCTTGCAGGACGTCGCGCAGGCTGCCGCGGTGGGCGTCGAGCAGCTGCGCCGCCGCCTCGACCGGAATCCCCATGGCGACGACGATGCCCAGCCGAATGTCGTTGTCCGCCAGCTCCAGCGAGCGCGCCGCGACCTCGGCATCCACGCCGGCGATATCCTGCACCATGCGGCGTGCCCGTACCAAGAGCTTCGCATTGGAGACGCGCATCGCCACCATGCGCCCGCGATAGACGAGGCCGAGCCGCAGCATCACCGCGGTCGACAGCAGGTTCAGGACCGCCTTTTGCGCGGTTCCCGCCTTCATCCGCGTCGATCCGGCCAAAACTTCGCTACCGGTGTCGGCGACGATCACGTGCTCGGCCCGCTCGGCCAGTGGCATGTCGGGGTTGTTGGTGATGCCGATCGTCAACGCGGCAAGTGCCCGCGCGCGTTCGATCACGGCGACGGTATAGGGCGTCCGCCCGCTGGCGGCGACGCCGATGACGACGTCGGATGCGGTGAGGCCGCAGGCGTCGATGTCGCGTCGCGCGGCCTCGACATCGTCCTCCGCCCCTTCTCGCGCTTCCGTCAGTGCACCCATGCCGCCCGCCATCAGGAAGACGAGGCGATCCATCGGCCAGCCGAAGGTCGGGTGAAGCTCGGTCCCGTCCTGAACCGCCAGCCGGCCCGATGTGCCCGCTCCGACGAAGATCAGCCGCCCGTCGTGCTCCAGCCGCGCCGCGGCCGCTTCCGCCGCCTCCGCGATCGCGGCGACCTGCGACTGGAGCGCCGCGATCGCCGCCATTTGCCCCTCCAGCATCGCCTCTACGGCGGACTGGGTCGGCCACAGGTCGAGTTCGAGGAACCGGGGATCGAGCGCTTCGGTGTTCATCATATCAACGACCTCGATGCGATGCCGGGCCGGCAGGCGCGGCGCAGACCAGGAAGGCGACGGCCGTTCCCAGACACAGCTGAAACGGAAAGGACAGACCGGTGAAGACCAGCGGCAGACCGATCGCCTTGGCGATAGCGGGTTGCAGCAACACGATCGTGACAAAGCCAATCAGCAGCGCGGCGATCGCCGATCCGGTCGTCCCGCGGGTGGTGAAAATCGCGGTGAAATAGACGCCAAGCAGCCCCGCATAGCTGAACACCATGACCTGCAACGCGAACTCGAGCAGGCCCATCGAACTATGCCGCTGCCAATAATAAGACACGACCGCCATCACGAACATCGCAAAGCCGATCACCCCCATGCCCGCGCGCCCGGCCTGGACGAAGTGATGTTCCTCCACCGGCCCGCGCCGGTCGCGCCAGGGACGATAGAAGTCCTGCACCAGCACCGACGACATGGCGTTGAGCGCGGAATTGGTCGTTGCGACCGCTGCGGCACAGATCCCGATCGTCACCAAACCGCGCAGGCCGCCGGGTAGCTCCGTCAGGATATAATGCATGAAGATGCTGATCTTCTCGCCGCCGAACTGGCTGGCCGCGACGGCACCGGTGCCGCCCATCAGGTCGGGGCGGTTGTAAAAAATATAGAGCAGCAGGCCGATGACGATGAACATGCCGACCGTCGGCACTGTCGCCAGGACGGACAGGTACAGGCTGCGCGCGCCCGTCTTGGCGTCCTTGCACGACAGCAGCCGCTGCGTGGTGTCCTGGTCCATGCCCGCATTCGCGATGTAGAGCAGCGCGATGCCGGTAACGATCGCCAGCATCGAAAACGGCCGGGATAGATCGAACGAGAAATCGAACAGCCGCAGCTTGTCGACTCCTTCCGGCGTGTGCGCCAGCGCATGCAGGATCTGGGCGTTGGACGCCGGGATCGACAGGCGCAGGAACACGATCACCGCCACCGCCGAGCCGATATACACGATGAACTGGATGAGGTCGTTCCACAGTACCGACTTCAGTCCGCCGACAAAGGTGAACGCAACGCTCGCGACGATCAGCGCGGCCGCCGCCATCATAATGCCCAGCGCCCCGACGCTCCCCGTGACGACCATCGCCAGAGCGATCGCGGCAAGATAGACCCGCGCCCCCCCGGCAAAGACCCGCCCGATCAGGAACATGCCGCCTGCCCAGCGCGTCGCCCGTTCGCTGAAACGCATCGTCAGCAATTCATAGGCGGTGGTGGCGCGGATCGCGTAGAAGCGCGGGATCAGCACATGGGCGACGAAGATCGCGCCGATCAGCGCACCGATATTGCCCGTCAGATAGGTCAGGTCGCCGCGATAGCCGTAATCCGGCCCGCCCAGGAACGTCGCGGCCGACTGGGTCGCCGACAGGACCGATAGCGCCGCTAGCCACGCAGGAACGTTGCCGCCGGCCAGGAAATAATCGTGGGCGGACTCGGTCTTGCGGGGCGTGAAAATCCATCCGCCCGCCACCAACAACAGCAGATAGGCCGCGATGACGAGCCAGTCGGCAACAAAAAAGGGCAACATCATCGAGCCATGCTCCGCTTACATTGGACCGGATGTCCGCGACCGATGAACGGCCCGCCCGCCCCTTCGATCGGGCGGGTGCGATCGCGACGCCGGGCGATCACAGATGCGCAGTCAGCGAAAAGCCGATCGTCCGCCCCAGAATGTCGTAGGTGTCGGGGAAGGTGTTGAAGACGCCACCGGACGACACGCGCGGCGGGTTGCGATCGAACAGATTGTAGACCCCGGCGCTCATCGTCACGGTATCGGTGAAGTCATAGGAGGCCGACAGGTCGAACGTGTCCTGTGCCTTGATCACCTCCGTCGATCCGACCGTGCTCGACCGAACCTTGCCGATGCGCTGCCAGTCGAACTGGATCACGCCCTTGTCGAGCAGCACGCCGATCCCGGCGGTGTGCCGATAGGCAGGCTGGACCAGCGTGGTCCCGTCGCTCGAGCAGGTGGCACCGAACGTGCCCTTGCACTGCACCGCCGACACGGTCGGGTTCGCCTGTATCAGATAGGAGGTGACGATATTGCCCTGGTAGCTGGCGCGCAGCCCCCTGCCCGGCAGCCAGTCCCCCCGCAGCGTATAGGCCGCCGAAATGTCGAAGCCGCGTTGCAGCAGCCGGCCGAGATTTTGGTTGTTGACGAAGGCGTCGGCGAAGCTGCCGTTCGGATTGCGCGTGACGAGCCCGCACAGCGGATTACCCGCGGTCGGATTGGTGATGTAGCAGCTGGTGATCGCCGCGATGGGCTGGATCACGCCCACCGCGCCGCGCAGGTCGAGATTGTAATAGTCGACCGTGACGGTCAACCCCGGGAGGAAGGTCGGCGTGAACACCGCGCCCGCGGTCGTCGTATAGCCCGTCTCCGGCTGGATCGCGGGGTTGCCGCCATAATAATAATTGCCGGTCAGATAGCTGGCGGCATTCGAATTGGTCGAGCCCACCGCCGGCGCGCCGAACCGCTTGCACTGCGCCGCATCGCCCGTGCCGATCACGCATGGGTCACCGCCGTAGCGCGGCTTCAGCCGATCGACGGTGACGAGGCTGCTGAACGGCAGCGACGAGGTGGTGGCGGCGAACTCGCCGAAATTCGGCGTGCGGAGCACGCGCTGATAGGTGCCGCGCAGCCGCAGATTGCGATCCACCTCCCAATTGCCTTCGACCTTCCACGTGCCGTGCGTGCCGAACAGATTATAGTCCGACAGACGATAGGCGCCGCCCACGGAGAGCTTGCGGATCAACGGCGTGTCGTGGATCAGCGGCACCAGCACTTCGCCGTACAGTTCGCGCACGTCGAACGCGCCGCTGTATGCCGCCTGCACGCCCTGGCGATAGGTGTTGCCGGTTAGCAGCGCGCTATCCTGCGTGATGCCCGCTGTTTCGCGGCGATACTCGACGCCGACGGCAAAGCCGATCGGTCCGGCGGGCAGCGCGAACAGGTCGGCAAGGCTGCCGCTGATCGTCGCGGCGGTGACGAACTGGTCGCGCTTGCGGTCGAAGCCATTGATCGGGCTGCCGAGCGCTGCGGCGAGGCCCGGCTGGCGCGGGCCGAAGATGTTCACTGTGTTGACGATCGAGGCGAAATTGTTCGCGCCCGCGGCATTGGTGACGAGCCCGTCGCCGGAGATCAGCGACGATTCGGTCGAGCGGCCATATTGCGCATAGACGTTCCACCGGATCGCATCGGTCAGCGGCCCGCGCAGGCCCGACTGGAACTGCAGCGTGTTGCGCTCGGTCGCATAGGTGATGAGGCCCAGCTCGGCGAGCGAGCGCGACACGTTCACCTGCGCAACACCATTGACGAAGGTCAGCTGGCTGCGAATCGCGTCGGTCAGGAACGGGTTGGTGGCGTTGATCCCGACGGTGCGGCTGACCGAGGCGGGCGCCGCGCCGGGCGTGCCCGTCTCTTCGGTGCGCGCGTTGGTGAACATGGCACGGCCGTACAGTTCGATCTGCGGCGAAATCGCATATTTGTAGAGCGCGGCGACATTGATCCGCTTCAGCGGCGAGATCAGCGGATAGCTGGCCGAGATGTTCGAGGTGGCGGATGGGCTGGTCGTGAACGTGCCATCGTCGGTGAAGCCGAAGCGCCGGCCGCTCGCGACGTCGGTGAAGACGCCACCGACGCTGGGGATGGTCTGATTGGGCGTCGCCGCCCAGTCGCGCTGTCCGGCGCGCACGCCATCGCGTTGCGTATAGTCCGCCGCGATCACCAGATTGCCGGCATCGCCGATCCCGGTGCCCATCATCAGCGAGGCGCCATATTGCGCGCCGCCATGGACCGACAAGCGGCTGGTCGCCGTTCCGCGGAGGCCCTTGTAATCGTCGTTGAGGATGAAGTTCACGACGCCCGCGACCGCATCCGCGCCATAGACCGCAGCGGCACCGCCGGTGAGCACGTCGACGCGTTTGATAAGCGAGGCGGGAATGGCGTTGACGTCGACCGAGTTGCGGAAGCTGAACGGTGCCGCACGCGTGCCGTCGATCAGCACCAGCGACCGGCTCTGGCCGAAGTTGCGCAGCTCCAGCACCTGCGCCCCGAACGCATCGCTCCCCTGCGAGCCCTGCCGCACGCCGCCCGACAGCTGCGGGATCTTGGTCGAGAAATCCTCGATCGTCAGCGCGGATTGCAGCTTGATCTGCTCCTCGCCGGTCGATGCGACGGGGCTGCTGCTGGTCAGGCCGGGTATTGCAATGCGCGTACCCGTCACCACGATGTCGTCGCCTGTGACAGGCGCGCCCGGGTCCGCCGTCGCGGGAGCGGTCTGCGCATGCGCCAAACCGGGCGCCTGCGCGAGGGCGATGGCCAGAGCCGCGACGGCTACGGTATGTCGGTACGACGTCACCATGATGGAGTCCCTCCCTTGAACCCGAACCCGGCGTAGCCGCCCGGTCACGACGTGACCCGACGAGACGCTGGCAAGGCGAGGATAATGCATACCTGTCTTATGCCTGTAAAGATGTGGTATGGCCTATTGGTATTATGACAGCGAACGGGGCTGCTTGCGCCAGCGTCAGTTCGGCATGTCCCAAGTGCAGACGATCAGGCTGGCGTCGTCGTGCCGCTTGACCCGCGTGTGACGGCGCAGGGAGTCTGGCTCGCGCTCGATGTCCCGCAATCGTGCCAGCCACGCCTGCGCGTCTTCCGGCGTACCGATCGCCAGCAGGTCTGCGGGCGTCGCGATGCCGAACAGTTCGACGAGGCGCAGGAAGCCGTCGCTGGCGATCGCGAAGCGCTGCCCGGGCTGCAAGGGAAGCCTTGCCTGCCAGACATGGTCCGCCGCCGTGGCCTCTGGCCCGATGACCCAATAACCGCCTTCGCAATTCTTCAGGCAGCGATTGGCGCGCAATCCGGGCAGGAGTCGCAACTTTAGAGCATCCGGGTCGATCGTCGGCTCCGCGTCATGGATCGCCTTCACTGCCGCCAATGTCCGCGCCTCGACGACATCGAGGTCGGAGGCGCCATACAATCGCGCCTCGCCTGTCTCATCGACCGCCGCCACGCGGCAATCGGCGAAGCTGGTGATTTCGACGGCGTCGTCGATGATGCGAACCATGGCGAAGGCGGCTGAGGGGAGATCGCAGGGATCGACATCGGCGCGCAATTGAACCCGCGCCTGCGCTTCGGCACACCCCGTCATGACGATGCGCAGCAGTTCGATCGTCGGACGGTCCGGATCTTCGACAAATGCTTCGGCGAGCAGCCGATTGGCGGTCCGCGCCAGCCAGGCCGCATCGCTCGGCGCGTCCAATATCGATGGGCCGATACCGGTGGCGCCATCGATCACCCAGGCGGCGTTGCCATGATGGCCGATCGCGTCCTCGTTCACATGGCCCTGCCCGTCGGACAGTGCGACGTCGATCCTTAGCATGACATGCTCCCAATCGTGCGTGTGGGAGGCTACCAACCTCACAGCCGGGGCGCAAACCAATATGATGCCACTTGCACGCCCTATCGGACTGGTATCTAGTGGATGGTGGCAGTTATGCCCTAACGCGCTCACGTGCGTTGACACCATTGGTCGAGTGACAGCGCTGGCAAAATGGCGCCATCGCGCATGCGACAGCGCACGAGATCATCGGCCGGCTGGACGGAGGGAATGTGATGACCGACCAAGAGGCGCAGACGCAATGACCCCGGTGCCACGGCCGTGACCGGCACCACGACGCTGCTGGCAACGCTGCGTGCCATCGTGGGCAGGCGCCATCTTCTCACCAGCCCGCGCGCCACGGCGCGGTTCCGCAAGGGGTACAGGACCGGCGACGGACCGGCGATTGCGGTCGTACAGCCGGCAAGTTTGGTCGAGCTGTGGCGCGTCGCGCAGGCCTGCGTCGCCGCAGATGTCTCGATCATCATGCAGGCGTCGAATACCGGGTTGACCGGCGGCTCGACACCCGATGGCGACGATTATCCGGGCGGCCTCGTCATCATCAGCACCACCCGGCTATCCCGGCTGCGCGTGATCCGGGGTGGCGAGCAGGTGGTGTGCCTGCCGGGTACGACGTTGCACGACCTTGAACAGACGCTGCGACCCTATGGGCGGGAACCGCATTCGGTGATCGGATCGTCCTGCTTCGGCGCGTCGGTCGTCGGCGGCGTCTGCAACAATTCGGGGGGATCGCTGATCCGGCGCGGCCCCGCCTATACGCAGCTCGCCCTGTTCGCCGCCGTGCAACCGGACGGCGGCCTGACGCTGGTCAATCATCTGGGCATCTCACTGGGCGACGACCCGGACACGATCCTGTCGCGGCTCGATGCCGGCGATTTCACCGAGGCGGACGTGGAGGCCACTACCGACCGCTGGGCGCACGATCACAGCTATGCCGACCATGTCCGGGCGATCGACAGCGACATGCCCGCCCGTTTCAACGCCGACCCGCGGTGCCTGTTCGAAGCGTCCGGCAGCGCGGGAAAACTGATCGTATTCGCGGCACGCCTCGACACCTTTGCGCGCGAAGAGGACAGCGCGACCTTCTATATCGGCACCAACGATCCCGATCGGCTGACCGACCTGCGCCGCACGATGTTGCGCCATTTCGACCGCTTGCCGATCGCGGGCGAATATATCCACCGGACCGCCTTCGACGTCGCAGATCGCTATGGGCGCGACACGTTTCTCGCCATCGAGCGACTCGGCACGCATCGGCTCCCTGCCCTCTTTGCCGCCAAGGCCCGGTTCGATGCGGCCGCGGATCGCGTGTCGAAGGGGTTGGGCGACCGCCTGATGCAATGGTCGTCGCGGATCATGCCCGATCATCTGCCCGGCTGGATGCGCGCCTATCGCGATCGCTTTGCGCATCACCTGATCCTGAAGGTGTCGGCCGATCAGCGCGCCGAGACCCGAGCGTTGTTGGCACGGCTGTTCCCCGACGATGCCGTCGGCGACCATAGGGAATGCAGCGCGGCGGACAGCGCCAAGGCCTTTCTCCACCGGTTCGTGGTAGCGGGAGCGGCCGTCCGATATCGGGCGGTGCATGCCGGCGAGGTCGCGGACATCGTCGCGCTCGACGTCGCACTGCCGCGCAATGCGCAGGCCTGGGTCGAGGACCTGCCGTCAGGGCTGGGTGACCAGGTGATCCACGCGCTCTATTATGGCCATTTCTTCTGCCACGTCTTCCATCAGGATTATATCGTCCGAAGTGGCAATGATCCCCTCGCCTTCGAACACGCGCTCTGGGCGCTGCTCGACGCGCGCGGAGCCCAATATCCGGCCGAGCATAATGTCGGCCACCTCTATGTCGCGCCACCTCAACTGGCGGATTTCTATCGCAATATAGACCCCCGGAATCAGCTCAATCCGGGGATCGGCCAGACTCCCCGCGCGCGTCACTGGGCCGGCAGTGACAGCAGTGATCACAAACGCGCCAACCTATAGGATCGATTTGGACAGGTCATGACAGCCCGTCGCTTTTCTGGCACCCCGCCTTATGGTCCGTTGGACCATAAGCACGTGTTCGGATTGGGCGAGGGACTTCGGGAATGAGCGACAGGTTCGACATTGTGATCGTCGGGGCGGGTCATGCCGGCGCGCAGGCCGCCATCGCGCTACGCCAGCGCGGCTTTGCGGGGACGATCGCGATCATCGGTGACGAGCCTGAGCTACCCTACGAACGCCCCCCGCTCAGCAAGGATTATCTGGCGCGCGACAAATCGTTCGATCGCCTGCTGCTGCGTCCCGAAAACTTCTGGCGCGAACGCGAGGTGACGATGCTGCTGGGAGTGCGCGTCACCGCGATCGATCCGGATCGCCATGTCGTCGCGCGCGCGGGCGGCGATGATATTGGGTATGGCACGCTGATCTGGGCGACCGGGGGCGCGCCACGCCGGCTGACCTGCCCGGGCCACGACCTCGCCCGCGTCCATGCCGTGCGCACCCGCGCCGATGTCGACCGCATGATGGCGGAGCTGGACGACACCACGCGCGTCGTCGTGATCGGTGGCGGCTATATCGGCCTGGAGGCCGCCGCGGTGCTGTCGAAGCTCGGCAAGTCGGTCACCCTGATCGAAGCGCTCGACCGGGTGTTGGCGCGCGTCGCGGGCGAAGCGGTGTCGCGTTTCTTCGAATCCGAGCATCGCGCGCATGGCGTCGATATTCGCCTGGGCTGTGCGGTGGAGTGTATTGAGGGCACGGACGGCGCGGCCTCCGGCGTGCGACTGGCGGACGGCGAGCTGGTGGCGTGCGACATGGTGATCGTCGGCATAGGCATCATCCCCGCCGTCGCGCCGCTCCAGGCGGCCGGCGCGGCGTGCGGCAATGGCGTGATCGTCGATGCCATGTGCCGCACCACTTTGCCCGACGTCTATGCGATCGGCGATTGTGCCGCCCACCCCAACCCCTATGCGGACGGCGCCGTCATCCGACTGGAATCGGTGCAGAACGCCAACGATCAGGCCACCACCGTCGCCCGTGCAATCCATGACGCGGCCGAACCCTATGACGCCGTCCCGTGGTTCTGGTCGAACCAATATGACCTGAAGTTGCAGACCGTCGGCCTGTCGACCGGCCACGACCAGGTGGTGGTACGCGGCGATCCCGCTTCACGCAGCTTCAGCGCCATCTATCTGAAGGACGGGCAGGTGATCGCGATCGACGCGATCAACAGCGTGAAGGATTACGTGCAGGGCCGCGCGCTGGTGGTCGCCCGCACCGCCGCTGATGCCGCGTCGCTGGCGCAAACCGACATACCGCTGAAGACGCTGCTGACGGCCTGAGCGGTCGCCTTCGAAGCCAGCGCTACAGCCGAATAGCGCGCCGCCGCTGGCGGTGGGCCCGGCATCTCGAAACGTTAAACCCTCCCCCGAGCTACGCTGGGGGAGGGCTAAACATCACACCAATCGGCTCTGCTTCACCGCGGCGGCGATGAAGCTGGCGAATAGCGGGTGCGGGTCGAAGGGCTTGCTCTTCAATTCCGGATGGAACTGCACGCCGACGAACCAGGGGTGGTCGGGACGCTCGACGATTTCCGGCAGCGTGCCGTCGGGCGACATGCCGCTGAACACCAGGCCGCCCTTTTCCAGCGCGTCCTTATAGTGCGTGTTCACCTCGTAGCGGTGACGATGGCGCTCCTGAATGGTCGTGCCGCCGTAGATCGACGCGACGACGCTGTTGCCGTCGAGCGAGGCTTCATAGGCGCCGAGCCGCATCGTGCCGCCCATGTCGCCCGACGCCTCGCGCTGTTCCAGCCCGTCCCGCCCCATCCATTCGGTGATCAGGCCGACCACCGGCTCGGCCGTCGGACCGAATTCGGTCGACGACGCATTGGCGATGCCGGCGGTATCGCGCGCGCCTTCGACGCAGGCCATCTGCATGCCGAAGCAGATGCCGAAATAGGGGATTTCGCGCTCGCGGGCGAACTTGACCGACTTGATCTTGCCCTCCGCGCCGCGCTCGCCGAACGCACCGGGGACGAGGATCGCGTCGCACGGTTCGAGCTGGCTGACGATCTCGCTGTCGTCATTCTCGAACAGTTCGGCGTCGATCCAGCGGACGTTGACCTTCACGCGGTTGGCGATGCCGCCATGGACCAGCGCTTCGTTCAGCGACTTATACGCGTCCTGCAGGCCGACATACTTGCCGACCACACCAACCGTCACCTCGCCCTCCGGGTTGGTCAGGCGATCCATGATGTCGCTCCAGCGCGACAGATCGGGTGCGGACGAAGGCGTGATGCCGAAAGCGCGCAGCACCTCCGCATCCAGCCCCTCGCCGTGATACTGCATCGGCACCGCGTAGATGCTCTTGGCGTCGAGCGCGGGGATGACCGCGGTTTCGGGGACGTTGCAGAACAAAGCGATCTTGGCGCGTTCCGACGGCGGCAGCGGCTGTTCGCAGCGGCACACCAAGACGTCGGGCTGCACGCCGAGGGCAGCCAGTTCGCGCACCGAATGCTGGGTCGGCTTGGTCTTCAGCTCGCCCGCGGCGGCGATATAGGGCACCAGCGTCACGTGGATGCTGATCGCGTTGCTGCGACCCTCTTCGTTGCGCAGTTGGCGGATCGCCTCGATGAACGGCAGTGATTCGATATCGCCTACCGTGCCGCCGATCTCGCACAGCACGAAGTCGAGGTCGTCCGTCTCCGCCCGCGCGAACGCCTTGATCGCGTCGGTGACGTGCGGGATCACCTGCACCGTCGCGCCCAGATAGTCGCCGCGACGCTCGCGCTCGATGATCGTCTTGTAGATGCGGCCGGAGGTGACGTTGTCCGACTGACGGCTCGCCACCCCGGTGAAGCGTTCGTAGTGGCCGAGGTCGAGGTCCGTCTCCGCGCCGTCGTCGGTCACATAGACCTCGCCGTGCTGATACGGGCTCATCGTGCCCGGATCGACGTTGAGATAGGGATCGAACTTCCGGATCCGGACGCGATAGCCGCGTGCCTGAAGCAGAGCTGCGAGAGAGGCCGCCATGAGGCCTTTGCCGAGCGACGAAACCACGCCGCCGGTGATGAAGATGTACCGCGCCATGGGAGGAATCGCCTAGCTTGGATGGGGGGCAAACGACAAGAGCGCGCGGGGGTCTCCCGCGCGCGATTTACGACGAAACGTTGTGCGACTTAACGCTGCAGCGGCACCGCGCCGTTATCGGCAGGCGCATTCGGCACCGCGTCCTGTGTCGGGGCGAGCGGCTGGGCCGCCGGAGCCGGCGCCGGCGCCGCGGGAAGCGGACGCGCGAGCGAGGTGTCGATCGTCTGCGTCTGGCGGTGCGCCGCGATGAAGGCGAGCGCGATCGACATGCAGACGAACACCGTCGCGAGGATCGAGGTCATGCGGGTCAGGAAATCCGCCGCGCCGCGCGCCGACATCAGGCCCGACGGGCTGCCGCCCATGCCGAGGCCGCCGCCTTCCGACTTCTGCATCAGGATCACCGTCACGAGCGCGGCGGCGATGATGGCATGAACGACGAGGAGGAAGGTGAACATCGACGACCTTGGGAAAAACGGATGAAGGCGCGCACATAGGCGAGGCGCGCCGAACGATCAACCGGCGTGGGAATTGGGTCTGCCACCCCGTACTCCGGGCATGTTCCTAAGTCTGCTGAGCGGCTTGGCGATTGGCAGTGGGCTCGCAGACCGCCCCTGCACCACAATGTACCCCGGAACGAGCCCGGGGTGACGGGGTGTTCGCAGTGGACGGCATCTCCCCCACCGTCATCCCCGCGTAGGCGGGGATCCAGACGCGCTGCCGTTCCGACTCGATAAATAGCGGTAGCGGTTATGGATTCCCGCCTTCGCGGGAATGACGGGCGAGGTGGCGGGACCGCCGACACGCCAAGCCCCGTCCCGATTATTCCGCCTGCCGTTCATTTCCCGGAAACCACCACCGCACCGCGGCGTTATGACCCCGAAACAAAGCCCGAAAATGGCGCAGAAACGGATATTTGCACGTGGGAACAGCCGCGCAATCACTCGCGACGTGGATGAGCGCCCTGGTGGATTACGTGCGGTCGGGCGAGCCCGATCTCACCAACCGGCAGATGGCGTTGCTCCTCCTCGTTTACCTCAATCCCGGCCCGCATACGGTGCGCGGCCTGGCCCGGGCGCTCAACGTGTCGAAGCCCGTCGTCACGCGCGCCTTGAATCGGCTGGGCGCCCTCGGCTATCTGCGCCGTCAGCGTGACGACAGCGATAAGCGCAATATCTTCGTCGCGCGTACTTCCGAAGGGGCAGAGTTTCTTGAAGAGTTCGGGCAATTCCTCGGCGACGGCGAATCACACGCACGCCAACCGGCCCTCGCGTAAAGCCTTTGCGCTGACCGGCCCTTCGGTCGATCTCGATCCGCGCACCCACGCCGTTCGCGGCGATCTGGCCGACGTCCGCCTCGCCGAGCAGGTCTTCGCGCCCCATTACGCCGCCCCCATGGTCACCGTCGTGTCACGCGCGATCGGGCTGTTCGGCGATCGCAATCTCAGCGAGCAGGTCGCCGATCTCACCGTCGGCGACGCGTTCGACGTGCTGGAACTCGCCGGCAACCACGCCTGGGGCCGCGCCACAGCTCAGAACCTGGTCGGCTATGTCGACCGCACCGCACTGGATATCGCCGTGCCGCAGGATGACGCGGCATGAGCGTCTCGGTCTTCATCGACGGTGCGGTCGGCACCACCGGCATCGACATCCGCGATCGGCTGAGCGGCCGCAGCGATCTCACCATCGTGACGCTGGACGAGGCGCGCCGCAAGGACGCCTCCGCGCGGGCCGAGGCGCTGAACGACTCCGATTTTGCGATCCTCTGCCTGCCCGATGAGGCTGCGAAGGAAGCAGCGGCGCTGGTCCGCGACGGTGGCGCGCGGATCATCGATGCCTCGTCCGCACATCGGGTCGCGGCGGGCTGGACCTATGGCTTCCCCGAACTCGACGCGGGCCAGTCGGAACGGATCGCGCAGTCTCCGCGCGTCTCCAACCCCGGCTGCTACCCCACCGCCTTTCTCGCACTCGTGGCCCCGCTTATCCGCGCTGGCCTTATCCCTGCCGACTGGCCGCTGACCTATAACGCCACCTCGGGTTATTCGGGCGGCGGCAAGGCGATGATCGCCGAGTTCGAGGAGGGCGGCACCGACACCGCCTTTCGCGTCTATGCGCTCTCCCTCGCGCACAAGCATCTGCCCGAAATGAAGATGCACGCCGGCCTCGCCCATGCGCCGATCTTTGCGCCGTCCGTCACGCGGCTCAACCGCGGCATGCTGTCCGAAGTGCCGCTACCGCTCGCGCAATTGCCCGGCAGCCCCAGCATCGCGCAGATCGAGGATACGCTGGCTGCGACCTATGCCGACACCGCACTGATTTCGGTCGCGCCGGGCGACGTCACCGCGATCGCCATCGAGGAAAATGCGGGCACCGACCGCATGACGCTGCGCGTCTGCGGCAATCCCGGCACCGGCCACGTCCGCCTGATCGCGACGCTCGACAACCTCGGCAAGGGCGCGGGCGGCGCGGCGGTGCAGAATCTCAACATCATGGCCGGGCTCGATCCGCTCGCCGGCCTCATCCTGTAACGTAAAGGATCGTCATGCAGCGCAATCCCGTCGGCAAGCTGCTCCTGTTCGGAGCCACCGGTGACCTCGCCAAGCGCATGTTGCTGCCCTCGCTGTATGGCCTGCACGCCGATGGCCTGCTGCCCAAGGATCTGACGATCACCGGCTCGGCGCGCGGCGACATGGACGACGATGGCTATCGGGACGTCGTGAAGAAGGCGCTCGACGAATTCCTACCGGCGGATCGCAAGGACGAAAGCGCGCTCGGCACGTTCATGGAACGTATCCAGTTCCAGCCTGCCGATCTGTCCGACCCCAACAGCTTCCAGCCGCTTGCCGACAAGATCGGCGACGTGTCGGGCGGCCTCGCAATCTACCTCTCAACCGCACCCTCGCTGTTCGAATCGGCGGTGCAGGGCCTTGAAAAGGTCGGACTGACCGGGCCGACGGTGCGCATCGCGCTCGAAAAGCCGCTGGGCTACGACCTCGCCTCGTCGAAGGAGATCAACGACACCGTCGCCAGTGCCTTCCCCGAAGAGCGGACGTTCCGCATCGACCATTATCTGGGCAAGGAAACCGTCCAGAACATCCTGGCCCTGCGCTTCGGCAATTCGATGTTCGAGCCGATCTGGAACGCGCAAGGGATCGACAACGTCCAGATCACCATCGCCGAAACGGTCGGCCTGGAAGATCGCGCCGGCTATTACGAGGGTGCCGGCGCGCTGCGCGACATGGTCGCCAACCACATGCTTCAGCTGGTCGCGCTGATCGCGATGGAGCCGCCGGCGCTATACGACGGCACGGCGATCCGCGATGAAAAGGCCAAGGTCTTCCGCAGCATGCGCAAGATCACGCCCGAGCAGGTGCCGCAATGCACCGTCACCGGCCAATATGAGGAGGGCGCGGTCGGCGGCAAGGTCGTCAAGGGCTATGACGACGAGCTGGGTTATGACAGTAATGTCGAGACCTTCGTCGCGATCAAGGCGCACATCGACAATTGGCGCTGGCAGGGCGTGCCCTTCTATCTGCGCACTGGCAAGCGCATGGCGAAGCGCCGCAGCGAGATTGCGATCCAGTTCAAGCCGGTGCCGCATTCGATGTTTTCCGGCCGCGGCGGCGTGTTGCAGCCCAATACGCTGGTGATCCGTCTGCAGCCCGAGGAATATATCCAGCTGCTGGTGATGACCAAGGAGCCGGGCCTCGACCGCGAAGGCCTGCGGCTGCGTGAGGTGCCGCTGAACCTCAGCCTCGACGCCGAATTCGCGGGCACGCGCCGCCGTATCGCGTATGAGCGCCTGCTGCTCGACCTGATCGAGGGCGACCAGACGCTGTTCGTCCGCCGTGACGAGGTGGAGGCGCAATGGACCTGGATCGACGCGATCCGCGCTGGCTGGGATGCGAACCAGACCAAGCCGAAGCATTATGCCGCCGGCACCTGGGGCCCCGCAGGCGCGATCGCGCTGACCGAACGCGACGGGGTGACCTGGCAGGACGATTGAGGCTCATTCGTCACCCCGGCCTTGAGCCGGGGTCCCGCTTCCTTTTGCAGTCCTGGGTGATAGCCAAAAAGCGGGACCCCGGCTCAAGGCCGGGGTGACGGAGCTCCTATGCGAACATTTCTGTCCCCCATACGTATGCGGGGGCACTTACCTTGCGTGGGCCACTCCGCTAAGCGAGCCCCGCGCGCCGACATGAAAAGGCTGTACCCATGACCGAGATCGAATGGTGGGAGTATGATGACGCGGGCGAACTCGCGGACGCGATCGCCGGCGACATCCAATTCGTCATCGAAAGCGCGATCGACGCGCGCGGCTCCGCGGTCATTGCGCTCGCCGGCGGCAAGACCCCCTTCCCGGCCTATGAAAAGCTCGCCAGCGCCAAGCTCGACTGGAAGCGGGTGACGATCGTACCGGGCGACGAGCGCATCGTGCCGCTCGGCGACCCGCTGTCGAACGTGACGCAGCTCGGCAAGCTGTTCATCCCCAAGGGCGCGCGCGTGATCCCGATCGTGCCCAAGCAGACCGAGGATTATAAGTCCGCCGGCCGCTCCGCCGATGCGCTGATGCAGGATCTGCACTGGCCGCTCGACCTGTGTCTGCTCGGCATGGGCGGCGACGGGCATACGGCCTCGATCTTCCCCGGCCCCGACTTCGACGAGGCGCTGAACGGCCCCAAGGAACGCCGCATGCTCGGCGTCATGCCCGATCCGCTGCCGCCTGAAGCACCGGTCGCACGCGTCACGCTCAGCCGCCAGGGCATCGTTACGGCGCGCGCGCTGATGATCGCTCTGACCGGCAAGGACAAGCGCAAGGTGCTTGAACAGGCGATCGAACAAGGCCCGTCGTCGCCCTATCCGATCGGTCGCGTCCTCGCCGACGCCGAACTGCCCGTCGACATCCACTGGGCGCCCTGACCCCGCCGCCCCTTCCCTCCCCAGGAACCCGCGCCATGAACCCCGAAGTCTCCGCCGTCACCGACCGCATCATCGCCCGGTCGAAGGACAGCCGCGCCGCCTATCTGTCGCTGATCGAGCGCGAGCGGGACAATGGCGCGCGTCGCCCGCAACTGGGCTGCGCCAACCTCGCCCACGCCTATGCGGGGACGGAGGAAGACCGCGACACGATGCGCGCCGGCCAGGCGATGAACATCGGGATCGTCACCGCGTACAACGACATGCTGTCCGCGCACGCCGTCTATTACCGCTATCCCGAGCTGATGAAGGTCTGGGCACGGGAGGTCGGCGCGACGGCGCAGGTCGCGGGCGGCGTGCCGGCGATGTGCGACGGCGTGACGCAGGGCTATCCCGGTATGGAGCTGTCGCTGTTCAGCCGCGACACGATCGCGCTGTCGACCGCGATCGCGCTCAGCCACGGCACGTTCGAGGGCGCGGCGCTGCTCGGCATCTGCGACAAGATCGTGCCGGGCCTGCTGATGGGCGCGCTGCGCTTCGGCCATCTGCCGATGGTGCTGATCCCCGGCGGCCC
Organism: Sphingomonas sp. S6; assembly: GCF_043498045.1. Classification (NCBI taxonomy): domain Bacteria; kingdom Pseudomonadati; phylum Pseudomonadota; class Alphaproteobacteria; order Sphingomonadales; family Sphingomonadaceae; genus Sphingomonas; species Sphingomonas sp. S6. Next base: position 253,101 of record NZ_JBIEOE010000001.1, on the reverse strand, counting down.
GATGCCCTCGGGCCTGCCCAACAAGGCCAAGGCGGCGGTGCGCGAGGCCTATGCAGAGGGCAAGGCAGGGCGTGAGGAACTGCTCGACGCCGAGATTTCGGCCTATCATTCGAAGGGCACCTGCACCTTCTACGGCACCGCCAACACCAACCAGATGATGATGGAGGTGATGGGCCTGCACATGCCGGGCGCTGCCTTCGTCAATCCCGGCACCAAGCTGCGCCAGGAACTCACGCGCGCCGCGGTGCATCGGCTCAGCGCCATGGGTTGGCGCGGCGACGACTATCGCCCGCTGGGCCATTGCGTCGACGAACGTGCGATCGTGAACGCCGCAGTGGGCCTGCTCGCGACCGGCGGCTCGACCAACCACCTGCTTCACGTGCCCGCTATCGCGCGCGCGGCGGGCATCGTCATCGACTGGGAGGATTTCGATCGCCTCAGCCAGGCCGTGCCGCTGATCGCCCGGGTCTATCCCAATGGTTCGGCCGATGTGAACGCGTTCGAGGCAGCGGGCGGCATGCCCTTCGTCATCCGCGAACTGCTCTCGGCCGGCCTGCTGCACGGCGACATCACGACGGTGAGCGGCGACAGCCTCGCCGCATATGCGCAAAAGCCGGTGATCGCCGACGACCGGCTGGCGTGGGAACCGGTGGGCGACAGCAGCGACACCAGCATCCTGCGCCCCGTCGCCGAGGCCTTCTCGCCCGATGGCGGCATGCGCATCCTCGCCGGCAATATCGGCCGTGCCTGCATCAAGGTGTCGGCGGTGGATCGCGAGCGTTGGGTCATCGAGGCGCCCGCGCGCGTCTTCCACGACCAGCTCGACGTGCTCGAAGCGTTCAAGCGCGGCGAGCTGGAGCGGGACGTCGTCGTCGTCGTCCGCTTCCAGGGCCCGCGCGCCAACGGCATGCCCGAACTGCACAAGCTCACCCCGCCGCTGGGTGTGCTGCAAAACCGCGGCTTCAAGGTCGCGCTGGTCACCGATGGTCGCATGTCGGGCGCGAGCGGCAAGGTGCCGTGCGCGATCCATTGCTCGCCCGAAGCGCTGGGCAACGGCCCGATCGGCAAGATCCGCGATGGCGACATCATTCGCGTCGATGCGGTGAACGGCACGCTCGATGCGCTGGTCGATCCTGCCGAATGGCTGGAGCGCCCGCTGTGCGACGCCCCCGGAGCGGCGACGGGCATGGGCCGCGAGCTATTCGGCATGTTCCGCGGCCTCGCCGATGAAGCCGAAAAGGGCGCGTCGGGGATGCTCGCGGCGGCTGGGTTGTAAGAGACTACCCTCACCCTTTCGGCGCTGCGCGCCGCCCTCCCTCTCCCCACGGGGCGGGAAGAGACGGCGAAGCCGGCGAAAGGGTAAGGGCAGGTCGGAACGATAAGAGAGGAAACGCAATGCAACTGGTCAGCGTAGACATCGGCGGCACCCACGCCCGCTTCGCCATCGCCGAAGTGGAGGACGGCCGCGTCGTGTCGCTGGGCGAGCCGGTGACGCTCAAGACCGCCGAACACGCCAGCCTGCAGACCGCGTGGCAGCATTTCGCATCGATCCACGGCACGCCGTTGCCCAAGGCCGCAGCGCTGTCGGTCGCCTCGCCGATCACCGGCGACATCATCCGCCTGACCAACAATCCCTGGGTGATCCGACCCTCGCTGATCCCCGAACGGCTCGGCGCCGACGTCTACACCGTCATCAACGATTTCGGCGCGGTGGGCCATGCCGTCGCCCAACTGCCGGCGGACGATTTCGAGCATCTCTGCGGCCCCGACACGCTCTTGCCGGCGCAGGGCGTCACCACCGTCTGCGGCCCCGGCACGGGCCTGGGCGTCGCGCAGGTGTTCAAGACCGCCGACCGCTACCACGTCCTCGCGACCGAAGGCGGCCATGTCGATTACGCGCCGTTGGACGGTATAGAGGACGCGCTGGTCAAGCGCCTGCGCCGCCAGTTCACCCGCGTTTCGACCGAGCGCATCTGCTCCGGTCCCGGTATCATCGCGATCTACGAAACGCTTGCCGAACTTGAAGGGCGCGCCGTGCCCAGCCGCGACGACAAGACGATCTGGACCGAAGCGCTCGACGGCACCGATTCGATCGCGCTCGCCGCACTCGACCGCTTCTGCCTGTCGCTGGGCGCCGTGGCGGGCGACCTCGCGCTGGCGCATGGTGCCAAGGCAGTGGTGATCGCCGGTGGCCTGGGCCTACGCATCAAGGATAAATTGATCCGCTCCGGCTTCGACCAGCGCTTCGTCGCCAAGGGCCGGTTCCAGACGCTGATGGCGGGCATCCCCGTCAAGCTCATCACGCATCCGCAGCCCGGCCTGTTCGGCGCGGCGGCCGCCTTCGCCCAAGACCACGCATAAAAAGGTAGCATCCAGCATGACCGATATCGCCACCATCATGCAGACCAGCGCCGTCATCCCGGTGCTGGTGATCGACGACGCCGCAACCGCCAAGCCGTTGGCCGAAGCGCTCGTCGCCGGGGGCCTGCGCGTTCTCGAGGTCACGCTGCGCACCCCCGCCGCGATGGAGGCGATCGCCGAAATGAAGACCGTGCCCGGCGCGATCGTCGGCGCCGGCACCGTCGTCAACGAAGCGCAGGCGAAGGCCGTGATCGACGCCGGCGTCGAGTTCATCGTCTCGCCCGGCCTCACCGAACGCCTCGCCCGGCCGATCGTGGACGCTGGCGTCGCCTATCTGCCCGGCACCGCCACCGCCGGCGATATCATGCGCGGGCTCGACCTCGGCCTGACGCACTTCAAATTCTTTCCCGCCGAAACCAGCGGTGGGCTGAAGGCGCTGAAGGCCCTCGCCGCGCCCTTCTACCAGTGCCGCTTCTGCCCGACCGGCGGCATCACCGAAGCGTCTGCGCCTGACTGGCTGGCGTTCGACCCCGTCCTGTGCGTCGGCGGCAGCTGGGTCACGGGCGGCAGCATGGCGGAAGTCGAGGCCAAGGCCCGCGCGGCAAGCGCCCTGCGGCGCTGAAGGCCGATCGCAAACGGCCAACCCGCGTCATCCCAGCACGGGCTGGGATCTGGCAGGTGTGACGCGCAGCGAAGAACCGCACTAAACCAGGTCCTTTGCGGCACTTTCGCAAACGCCTGCCCCGTCATGCTGCGTGTTCCGGCCGCCACCGCCCCGCACGCGCCGACGCTATCGATTAGGTGGCGCGGTGGCCCCCGGAATACGGTCGAGGTGACGGCTCGGACGAGGCAGACCAAATAGCCCCCGCAACCGTCCCGCTACCGCCGACGCAATATAACCGAACCCCGCCACTCGTTTAACCGATCCTCCATCGGATGGGTGCAAGGTGAAGGGCATGTACACCTTCGCCTTCGACGAACAGGCCCGCGTCTTCACGATACGGCTGCGCGGCTTCTGGACACCGCCGGTCCTGGCCGCCTTTGTCGACGAGGTAACTGCGCGCGGCGTCGAACAGTCCAAGCGATATGGTCGCTATGGCGTGTTCGTCGATTGCCGCGAGTATCAGGTACAGACCGGCGCGCTGGCCGAAGGCTTCGCCAGCGTGATCGGCCGCGCGAGCAGTCATGAGCGGCCGGTCTGCCTGCTGTTCGCTGCCATGCTCGTGAAAATGCAGGCGGAGCGCTCGCTCGGCACCACCGCAGCGGCGATCTTTCTGGACGAAGCCACGGCGCGCGCGTGGCTGGCGACGCAGCTCGCCGCCCCGCCGCAGGTGCTTAGCGCAGCCTGATCACATCTCGCCGCGCTGGCGGCGGATCGCGTACCATTTCTGCACATTGGCATTGTGCTGCGCCAGCGTGTCGGCGAACACATGCCCGCCGGTGCCGTCCGCAACGAAATACAGCGCGTTGGACTGCGCCGGATCAAGCACCGCATCGATCGAGGCCCGGCCTGGATTGGCGATCGGCCCGGCCGGCAAGCCGACCTCGGCATAGGTATTGTAGCCGTTCTTCGCCTGCAATTCGCTGCGCAGGATCCGCCGTCCGAGGGGGCGCCCCTTGGTGATCGGATAGATGACGGTCGGGTCCGCCTGCAATGGCATGCCGCGCTTCAGGCGGTTGCCATAGACCGCGGCGACCATGCGCCGCTCGGACGGCTTGCCCGTTTCCTTTTCGACGATCGAGGCGAGGATGATCGCCTGCTCGGGCGTCGTCACCGCAATGCCGGGCTTCCGCTTCGCCCAGGCCTGGGCCAGATACGTCTTCATCGCCGTCTGCATGCGGGTGACGACGGACGCGCGAGTGTCCCCGCGCTGGAAGGCGTAGCTGTCCGGCAACACCGATCCCTCGGCGGGCACCGGCACGCTGCCGGTCAAGCCATCTGCCTTGGCGAGCGCGTCATGCACCAGCACCGACGGATAGCCTTCGGGCACGACGACGAGGCGCTGCAGCACCTTGCCGCCCTGCAGCATCTTCAGGATATCGGCCTGGCTGGTGTGCGGCGGGATGCGATATTCGCCCGCCTTGATCGAGCCATCCGACCCAAACACGCGGGCGAACAGGCGGAAGCGGCCAGCGGAGGGGATCGCCCCGGCCTGTTCCAGTTCCCGCGCGGCGGCGGCAAGGCTGCTGCCTTCCGCCACCTGTACCGTCACCGTACGCTGCGCCGGGCCGCTGCCGCCCCAGCTGCGTACGACGACGACCGCCGCGATGATCGCGACGAGCCCGAGCAGCAGACCGAGGCAGCCGACCTTACGCATCGTATGGGGCTCAGATCGCCTTCATGACCAAGCTGGCGTTGGTGCCGCCGAAGCCGAACGAATTGTTCAGCACCGCCTTCACCTCCCGCTTCTTCGCCGTCAGCGGCACCAGGTCGACGCCTTCGGTGCCCTCGTCGGGATTGTGCAGGTTCAGCGTCGGCGGCACGATCTGGTCGCGCAGCGCCAGGATGCAGAAGATGCTCTCCACCGCACCGGCGCCGCCGAGCAGATGCCCGATCGCCGACTTGGTGCTCGACATGGACGCGCCCGACAGATCGTCCCCGAACACGCGCTTGGCTGCGGCGAGCTCGATCGTATCCGCCATGGTCGAGGTGCCGTGGGCGTTGATGTAATCGATGTCCGACGGCTCCATGCCCGCCTTGCGCAGCGCCATGCGCATCGCATTTTCGGCGCCCTTGCCTTCCGGGTGCGGTGCGGTGACGTGATAGGCATCGCCCGACAGGCCATAGCCGACGACCTCGGCATAGATCTTCGCGCCGCGTGCCTTGGCGTGCTCATATTCCTCGAGCACCACCACGCCTGCGCCCTCACCCATCACAAAGCCGTCGCGGTCCTTGTCATAGGGGCGGCTCGCCTCGGTCGGGCGATCGTTCATGCTCATGTTGAGCGCGCGCGCCTGGGCGAAGCCGGCGACGCCGAGCGGGTTGATCGTGCTCTCCGCGCCGCCCGCCAGCATGATGTCGGCGTCATCGTCGCGGATCATGCGCGCGGCATCGCCGATCGAGTGTGCGCCGGTCGAGCAGGCGGTGACGACCGCGTGGTTCGGGCCCATCAGGCCGTACTTAATGCTGACCTGGCCCGAGATCAGGTTGATCAAGCGACCATGGACGAAGTGCGGGCTGACCCGGCTGGGGCCACGCTCGTGCAGGTTGATCGATTCGATCTCGATGCCCGGCAGACCGCCGATGCCCGATCCGATCGAGACGCCCGCGCGCAGCTTCGTCGCCTCGTCCATCTCAGTGAGGCCCGCGTCTTCCAGCGCCTGGCCGGCGGCGTCGATGCCATAGATGATGAACGGATCAACCTGACGCTGGACCTTGTGGTCGACGCGCTTGTCGGGGTCGAAACCATATTCGTGATCCTTGGGCTTCACCTCGCACGCGATCGTGCACTTCTGCCCGGTGGTATCGAAGCGGGTGATCGTCCCCGCGCCGGACTTGCCGGCGATCAGATTGGCCCAGGCCGTCTCGACGTCCGCGCCGAGCGGCGTCACGAGGCCCAATCCGGTTACGACAACGCGCCGCATACCCTTACTCCATCCAGTCCATGTACGTCCCCGGCCGCGGATCACGCGCCCGGCTGTTACGAAAAACGGCCCCCCGCCCTCTCACAACGGGGACGGGGAGCCGCTTCAATCATGCCCTTGCGGGCGCGAGGCGAGGCGGAAGGCCCGGCCTCAGGCGATTACGCCTTATGCTCGTCGATGTAGGTGATCGCGTCCTTGACGGTCGTGATCTTCTCGGCGGCATCGTCGGGGATCTCGACCCCGAACTCTTCCTCGAAGGCCATGACGAGCTCGACGATGTCGAGGCTGTCGGCACCCAGGTCGTCGATGAAGCTCGCGTCCTCGGTCACCTTGTCGGCTTCGACGCCGAGATGCTCGACGACGATCTTCTTCACGCGGTCGGCGGTCTCGCTCATGTGTATTCCCTCTTCACGTTGGGGGGTTTTCAGTAATTCCCGACAGCCCGTAGAACGGGGCCGTCCGGCTGGCAAGCGTCTGTTAAGGGTTGGCGTCGGCCAACCGTCTTAACAAGAGGTTAGATCATCGCCATGCCGCCGTTGACGTGCAACGTCTGGCCGGTGACGTACCCTGCCTCCTTCGACGCCAGATAGACGACCGCGGCGGCGATATCCTCGCCCGTGCCGAGTTCGCCCGCCGGGATGCGGCCGAGCAGCGCAGCTTTCTGCGCATCCGGCAGCACGTCGGTCATCGCCGACCGGATGAAGCCGGGCGCGACGCAATTGACCGTGATGTTGCGGCTGGCCAGTTCCTGCGCCAGCGCCTTCGACATGCCGACGAGGCCCGCCTTCGACGCGGCATAGTTCGCCTGCCCCGGATTGCCGGTCTGCCCCACGACCGAGGTGATCGACACGACGCGGCCGAAACGCTGCTTCATCATCGGCTTGGCGGCGGCGCGGATCAGCCGGAATGCGGCCTCCAGGTTGACGCGGATCACCTGATCCCATTCGTCATCCTTCATCCGCATCGCGAGATTGTCGCGCGTGACGCCGGCATTATTGACCAGGATATCGATCCGCCCACCGAGCGCCTCGACCGCCTGCGGCACCAGCGCGTCGACCGCGGCGGCGTCCGACAGATTGCACGGCACCGCGACATGATCGCCGCCCAGCCCGGCGCGGAACGCCTCCAGCTTCTCGGCATTCGAACCAGACACCGCGAGCCGCGCCCCCTGCGCCGCCAACCCCTTGGCAATGGCGGACCCGATGCCACCCGAAGCACCCGTGACGAGCGCAGTCATGCCGGTAAGATCGAACATCGTTTAATCTCCAAACTCTAATTGTTTTCGCGAAGAGGCGCCGAGGACGCAGAGGGGCGGTGGTTGTTTACCAGCCGCCTCACACCCTCTTTGAGCGCCTCGCCGCCGAAATTAATCAGCAGCCCAACGGGCTGTTTTGTTAGCCGGAGATAGGTCAGAAGCTGTTTGGCGTGGACGGGCAACAAGCGCTCGACCGACTTGATCTCAAGGATCAAGCGGTTGTCGACCAGTAGATCGATCTTGAACGCGCCATTGATGCGGACACCCTCGAAGTCGATATCGACCGGCTGCTGACGAACCACCTCATAACCGATCTGCATCAAGCGCGCAGCAAGAACTGCCTCGTACACGCTTTCCAGCAAACCGGGGCCAAGATCGCGATGCAATCGGAGGGCCACGTCAAGTACGTCGCCACTGATCGCATCGATGTCCCTCACCCCGTCATCCTCTGCGCTCTCTGCGCCTCTGCGCGCAAAACCTTCTGCGCTTCCCGGTGATCAAATCCTCTTAAGCAAATCCTCGATGTCGTCCATCGTCACCACGCTGATCGCATCCGCGTCGGGTGCGATGCGCTTGACCATGGGGATGAGCACCTTGCCGCCGAATTCGACGAACTGGGTGACGCCCGCCTCGACCATCGCCAGCACCGATTCGCGCCAGCGCACCATGCCGGTCACCTGCGCGACCAGTGAGGCGCGGATCGCGCCCGGATCGGCGATCGCCGCCGCATCGACGTTGGCGAACACCGGCACCAGCGGCGCCCCGATGCGCGCGTCGGCCAGCGCGGCGTCCATCGCGTCCGCGGCCGGCTGCATCAGCGGGCAGTGGAACGGCGCCGACACCGGCAGCAGCACCGCGCGCTTGGCACCCAAGTCTTTGGCGAGCGCGACCGCGCGTTCGATCGCGGCACGGTGCCCCGAAATCACGACCTGCGAGGGGTCGTTGTCGTTCGCGACGGTGCAGACGAGTTCCTCGCCGCCCTCCGCCAGAATCGCATCGACCGCCGCCCCGGCGATCACCTGCGCCTTGTCACGATCGGCGCCGAGCAGCGCTGCCATCGCGCCCTCGCCCACCGGCACCGCCGCCTGCATCGCCTGCCCGCGCAGCTTCAGCAGGCGCGCGGTCGTGGACAGGTCGAACGCCTGCGCCGCACACAAAGCGCTATATTCGCCGAGGCTGTGGCCCGCGACATAGTCCGCCTTGTCGGCGAGCGACACGCCCCCTTCCCGCTCCAGCACGCGCAGCGTCGCGATGGCGTTGGCCATGATCGCGGGCTGGGCATTCTCGGTCAGGGTCAGATCGTCCGCGGGCCCCTCGACCATCAGACGGAACAGATGCTGCCCCAGTGCCTCGTCGACTTCGCCGAACACCTCGCGCGCCACCGGGCTCGCATCGGCCAGCGCCTTGCCCATGCCGACCGCCTGGCTGCCCTGGCCGGGGAAGATGAATGCCCGCATCTGGACTCTCCTTAATTCGCAGGAGGGCGCCACTAGGGCCGCGGCGGGCCTCACGCAACCTGAACGAATATCGCGGAGTTGCGACACCTTGCGACCGTTTTGACGGATCGGTGGGAGAGGCGTGCGACAGGTGGCGCCCATATCTCGTTCCGACGCCACGAAAAACGGCGCCAGTATCCAATGCATGTTCAACGGGAGTATGAACGATGAAGAAGCTGATCCTGAGCGCGATCGCCGCCACGCTGGTCGCCAGCCCGATGGTCGCCAGCGTCGCCGAAGCCGCGCCGCAGCAGCGCACCGTCACCACCGTCAAGGAGCGCCCCAACGGCCGCACCGTGGTGACGACGCGGACGACCGAGACCCGCGGCTGGCGCGCCGGCCAGCGCTTCGATCGCCGTCGCGCGACCAACTATCGCATCGTGAACGACTATCGCACTTATCGCCTCGCCCCGCCGCCGCGCGGTGCCTATTGGGCACGCTCGGGCCGCGATGCGGTGCTGGTCCGCAACAACGGCACGGTCATCCGCGTGATCCAGCGCTCGTTTCGCTGAGGCTGGCCGTTAAGCCTTGCCTTTTGGAGCGAACCCGTTAGGGGACGCCACATCCGGGGTGGAGAGCCAGTCTCTCCGCCCCGGTTCGTATTGCGATTTGATTGAGAGCGATACGGGGAAGACAGCCGGAGGGGCGTCGCATGGGGCGGCGTCAGCGATCGGCCAACGAAGGACAAGGCATGGCTCTGTACGAGCACACGTTCCTTGCGCGCCAGGATCTGGCACAGGCGCAGGTGGACGCGCTGGCGGAAACCGCCACGAAGATCATCGAAGACAACGGCGGCAAGGTCGTCAAGACCGAGACGTGGGGCCTGCGCAGCCTCGCCTATCGCATCGCGAAGAACCGCAAGGCGCATTACGTGATGCTCGAGATCGACGCCCCCGGCAACGTGGTGGCCGAGCTGGAGCGCCAGACCCAGATCAACGAGGACGTGATCCGCTACATGACCGTCAAGGTCGACGAGCTGGAGCAGGGTCCGACCGTCATGATGCGCAAGCAGGAGCGCGACCGTGAGCGTCGCAGCGACCGCGAAGGTGGCCGTGACGGCGCACCGCGCGGCGATCGCCCCGATCGTGGCCCCCGTCGTGACCGTGAAGAGGAGGCCGCATAATGGCTCGCCCGTTTTTCCGCCGCCGCAAGTCGTGCCCGTTCAGCGCCAAGGATGCGCCCCGGATCGACTATAAGGACGTCCGTCTGCTCCAGGGCTTCGTGTCCGAGCGTGGCAAGATCGTCCCGTCGCGCATCACCTCGGTGAGCGCCAAGAAGCAGCGCGAACTCGCCCAGGCGATCAAGCGCGCCCGTCACTTGGGCCTGCTGCCCTACGTCGTTAAGTAAGGAGTCCGAGACATGGACGTCATTCTGCTTGAGCGCGTCGAGAAGCTCGGCGCCATCGGCGACGTGGTGAAGGTGAAGGACGGTTTCGCCCGTAACTTCCTGCTGCCGAACAAGAAGGCGCTGCGCGCCAACGAAGCCAACCGCAAGGTGTTCGAGGCGAACCGCGCCCGCATCGAGTCGGAGAACGCGAACCGTCGCGGCGAAGCCGAGAAGGAAGCGGTCAACTTCAAGGACGTGTCGGTCACGCTGATCCGTCAGGCGTCGAACACCGGCCAGCTGTACGGCTCGGTCGCGGTGCGCGACCTGGTCGAGGCGCTGGTCGCCGACGGCCACAAGGTGACCAAGAGCCAGATCGTGCTCGACAAGCCGATCAAGTCGATCGGCCTGTACGACGTGCGCGTCGCGCTGCACCCGGAAGTCGCCGTGACCGTCAAGGTCAACGTCGCCCGCTCGCCGGAAGAGGCCGAGATGCAGGCGTCGGGCGTCGATGTCATGGCATCGATGTTCGAGCGTGACGAAGCCGGCTTCACCGAGGATTACGATCCCAACGCCGAGCCGGGCGCCACTGCCGAAGTGCAGGGCGACGATCGCGCCGAAACGGAGCAGACGCAGGGTTAATCCCCGCGTCGGCTTACGCCGATCTACGAAAAAAGGGCCGTCCGGTGCGTACCGGGCGGCCCTTTTTTCCGTCTGACGTGTAACGCCGACAAGTCTTGCGGCGGAACGCTCAGGGGCAGGTCACACAGGCGCTCACGACCGCAGCCAGCGGGATCAGGGCCAGAACGACGGGAAAAATCTGCTTCATCATCAGGTCCTTGAGATTCCCAATGCCCAATGCGCACCCGATGCAAAGGTTGCGTGTTCGTCAACGACCCCCGGCCGCAGCGTCTCGGGCGAGTCATGTTCCTTTAACCCGGGCCATTAACGTCCATGAAAGTCCACACCGATATGGACACATTCATGGGCCTGCATTCTCCTGCTCGATTTCGCGTGGAACCGGATACCGCTCGGGGTGTCACCTACATCACCCTGTCGGGGTTCTTCCTGTTGCCCGACGTGGCCGCCTTCGATCGGGAATGGGCACAGGCGCATGGCCTTCTGCGATGTGCGCCCAATGCGCATCTGACGCTCTGCGATATTTCGGACATGAGCATCCAGTCGCAGGATGTGGTCAACGCCTTCACCGCCATTGTGCGCGATCCGGTGCGGCAGGGCCGGCGGCTCGCGATGGTCGTCGGCATGTCGCTGTCCCGCCACCAAGCCAAACGGCTCAATCCGCCCGAGCGCGAGGGCGTCGCCCATTTCTTCAGCCGTGCGGAGGCGGAAGCCTGGCTGTTCAGCGACGACCGAACAGACGCTCAATATCTCCATGCGCCAGTTTCACCCATGTCGGCCGACCGTGGTTACATTGGCCCGAGTGCGGCGTAGCCTCCATCTCGCGCAGCAGCGCATTCATCTCGGCGACGCCCAGCACCCGCCCTGCCCGTACCGACCCATGGCACGCCATTGTGCCAGCCACGGCGTCCAGTCGCTCGCGTAGCGACAGCGCCTGGTCGAATGCGGCGAGTTCGTCCGCCAGATCGGTGATAAGCCCCGCCGGATCGGCCTGACCCAGCAAGGCCGGGGTCGCGCGTACCAGCATCGCCGTCGGCCCGAACCGCTCCAGCTCCAGCCCCAGTTCGGCGAGTTCGCCGATCCGCGATTCGAGGCGGTCGCAGGCGGGCTCGTCCAATTCGACCACCTCGGGGATCAGCAGCGCCTGTGCCGCGACCCGCCCACCGGCCAGTCCCGCACGCATCCGCTCGAGCACCAGCCGCTCATGCGCCGCATGCTGGTCGACCAGCACCAACCCATCTTCCGCTTCCGCGACGATATAGGTCCGCGCTACCTGTCCGCGCGCGACGCCCAGCGGGTGCGCGACGGTCGACGGCGGCAGCGCATAGGCCGGCTCGGCCCGCGCGGCGGGGGGCGGCGTGACGAACGTCGGGCGGGCATCGTTGACGTAGCGCTGCGCGAACAGCCCCGCGCCATCCGCCGCTGAATACGCGCCCACCTCCATCGACGGTGCAGACCCGCCCTCCGCCGCCACAACGCCCGACGGATGGAGCGCGACCGGCTCCGGCCGCCACATCGCGAGTGCGTCCTCGGCCGGTCGTTGCACGCTGCGATGCCCGGCCGCATCCAGCGCGCGCCGCAGCCCCGACACGATCATGCCGCGCACCATCGCGGGATCGCGAAAGCGCACCTCGGTCTTCGCGGGATGGACGTTCACGTCCACCTCCGCCGGTGGGACGTCGAGGAACAGCGCCACCACCGCATGGCGGTCGCGCGGCAGCATCTCGGCATAGGCGCCGCGGATCGCGCCCATCAGCAACCGGTCGCGCACGGGGCGGCCGTTGACGAACAGATATTGGTGGTCGGCGACACCGCGATTGTAGGTCGGGATGCTGGCCACGCCGCCCAGCACAATCGGCCCCGAATCGGTCGGCCGTTCCAGATCGATCGTCACCGCATTGTCGGCGAGCGCCCGGTCCGTCAGCCCGGCAACCCGTGCCGGCCGGTCCTCGGCCAGCATCGCGGCGAGCGCGCGGCGGCCGTCATGCTCCAGCGTGAAGGCGATATCGGGCCGCGCCATCGCCAGCCGACGTACCGTATCGAGACAGGCGGCATATTCGGCGCGGGGCGATCGCAAAAATTTGCGCCGCGCCGGCACGCGTCCGAACAGATCTTCGACGATCACGCGCGTGCCCGGCGGCAAGGCGGCGGGCCCTTCGCGCGCGACGATGCCGTTGTCGACCGTCCGCGCCCAGCCCTCTGCGCCGCGCACCCGGCTTTCGATCGTCAGCCGCGCGACGCTGGCGATCGAGGGCAAGGCTTCGCCGCGAAAGCCCATGGTCGTCACATTTTCAATGGCTTCGTCGGGCAGCTTGGACGTCGCATGCCGTTCGAGCGCCAGCGCCATGTCGGCTGGCGCCATGCCACAGCCGTCGTCGACCACCTCGATCCGCGCGAGCCCGCCGTTCGCCAGCATCACCGCAATGCGATTCGCACCGGCGTCGATGGCGTTTTCGACCAGCTCCTTCAACGCGCTGGCGGGCCTTTCCACCACTTCACCGGCGGCGATGCGGTTGACGAGATGTTCGGGCAGACGGCGTATTGACACTGCGCAAGCTCTATACCAAGCGGACGCATCCCGCGAGCCCTACGCAAGACGTGACGAACCTCCTGGCCGACACGGCCTGCGACGGATGAAGCGGTACTTTTTGTGCGTCCCGAACACGGAACCCTGCGCTCCATGGCTCTCCCCCGCTTCTTCAAATTCATGTCCCACGACATGGCGATCGATCTCGGCACCGCGAATACGCTGGTGTACGTCCGCGGGCGCGGCATCGTGCTCAACGAGCCGTCGGTCGTCGCGGTCGAGACGATCAACGGCGTCAAGCGGGTGAAGGCGGTCGGTGACGACGCCAAGCTGATGATGGGCAAGACCCCGGGTTCGATCGAGGCGATCCGGCCGCTGCGCGATGGCGTCATTGCCGACATCGACGTCGCCGAGGAGATGATCAAGCACTTCATCCGCAAGGTGCACGGCCCCCGCAAGTTCGCGCGCTGGCCGGAAATCGTGATCTGCGTGCCGTCGGGCTCGACCAAGGTCGAACGCCGCGCGATCCGCGACGCCGCGTCGAACGCCGGCGCCAGCCAGGTCTATCTGATCGAAGAGCCGATGGCGGCCGCGATCGGCGCCGACATGCCCGTCACCGAACCGATCGGCAGCATGGTCGTCGACATCGGCGGCGGCACCACCGAAGTCGCGGTGCTCAGCCTGCGTGGTCTCGCCTATACCACCAGCGTCCGCGTCGGCGGCGACAAGATGGACGAGGCGATCGTCAGTTACGTCCGCCGCAACCACAACCTCCTCATCGGCGAAGCCACCGCCGAGCGCATCAAGCAGGAAGTCGGCATCGCCCGCCCGCCGGTCGACGGCATCGGCAAGATCATCCACATCAAGGGCCGCGATCTCGTCAACGGCGTGCCCAAGGAGATCCAGATCAACCAGGGCCAGATCGCCGAGGCCCTGAGCGAGCCGGTCGCGACGATCGTCGAGGGCGTGCGCGTCGCGCTCGAAAACACCGCGCCGGAGCTGGCGGCGGACATCGTCGACCAGGGCATCGTGCTGACCGGCGGCGGCGCGCTGCTCGAAGGATTGGACGAGGTGCTGCGCGACGAAACCGGCCTGCCGGTGACCGTCGCCGAGGACCCGTTGACCTGCGTCGCGCTCGGCACCGGCCGCGCGCTGGAGGATCCGATGTTCCGCGGCGTGCTGCAAACCGGCTGAGCGCCCGCAACGACGTAACGGCTTACCCACACTTACAGGACGGGGGACCCGGCGCATGGCGCCTGCCCGCGACCGTCGCACCGGTTTTTCGCGGCGACGGCAATATTCGACGTTCATCGGCTACGTGCTCGCGGTGGCGGGCGCGGTGGTGGGGGCCGTGTTGCTCGTCGTGTCCTCGGTCCACCCGCCGGCGTTCGGCACGGCGCGCATGGCCGTGGCGAGCGTCACCGCGCCGATCGCCGGCGTGCTCGATGCGGGGGTGGATGCCGTCGCCTCCGTACCGCGCGCGATCGGCACGTGGATCGGCGTGCATGGCGAGAATGCGCAGCTTCGCGCCGAAGTCGCCCGCAGTCGCGCGCTGCTGACCCGCGCGCGGATCATCGCCTATGACAACCGCCGCCTGCGCGCGCTGCTGCGCGTCCGCGACCGCACGCCCGAGGCCGTCATCGCGGCACGGCTCGTCGGATCGACCGCCAGCAGCGGACGGCGCTTCGCGCTGCTCAACGCCGGGCGATTGCAGGGGGTGCAGCCCGGCATGCCGGTACGCGGGCCGGATGGCCTCGTCGGCCGCGTCCTCGAATCCGGGCCGATCGCCGCGCGCGTGTTGCTGATCACCGATCCCGAAAGCCTCGTGCCCGTCCGCCGGACCCGCGACGGCGTTGCCGCTATCGCCGCGGGGCGCGGTGACGGACGCGTCGATATCCGCTCGGTCGACGCGACCAACGTACGCTTCAACCGCGGCGACATGTTCGTGACCTCGGGCACGGGCGGCCTGTACGCGCCCGGGGTGCCGGTGGCGCAGGTCGATCGCAACGGCATGGACAGCGTCGCCGCGACGCCCTTCATGGCACCCGATGCGCTGGATTTCGCGGTGGTCGAGCGCCCCTACGTGCCGATGCCGCCGCCCCCGCCGGCCCGCCCGGCGGTGCCGTGATCCGGTGACGACCCGCAATTCGATCGACTATCGGCCCTTCCAGGCGCCGCTGCCCCCGGGGCGGGCCCGTGCGCTCCCTTGGGTCAGCGTATTGGCTGCGTCGGCGCTGACCGCAGTCGTACCGGTGGTCGCCAGCCTGCCACTGATGCCGCCGCTCGGGCTGATTCTGCTGCTTAGCTGGCGTCTGCTCGCACGCTTCGCGTTGCGCCCCTGGGCCGCAGCGCCGCTCGGCCTGTTCGACGATCTGGTGAGCGGTCAGCCGCTCGGATCGGCGATGCTGTTGTGGTCGCTCTGCTTTATCGCGATCGAGCTGATCGAGCAGCGCCTCGTCACCCGCGATTTCTGGCAGGACTGGCTGATTGCCAGCGGCGCAATCGTTTTTTGCACCGCAATAGGGCGCTGGATCGCGGTTCCCATCGGCGCGCACGTCGATACTGTGCTATTGGCGCAGACCATGATCTCCGTGATGCTGTTCCCCCTGTCGGCCCGTCTGGTCGCGTGGATCGATCGCAAGCGAGGGCCGACCGCGTGAAGCGTTCCTCCCGGATCGTCACCGAAGCGATGCAGGC
Organism: Sphingomonas sp. S6; assembly: GCF_043498045.1. Lineage (NCBI taxonomy): Bacteria > Pseudomonadati > Pseudomonadota > Alphaproteobacteria > Sphingomonadales > Sphingomonadaceae > Sphingomonas > Sphingomonas sp. S6. The sequence goes on along the minus strand of NZ_JBIEOE010000001.1, from coordinate 237,218 downwards.
GTACAGCTTCTCGCGACGGGCGTGGCTGCTCGGCACCGCGCAGGGCGCCGTCGGCGTCATGCTCGCCGGCCGCATGGGCTATCTCGCGATCGCCCAGAACGAAAAGTACAACCTTCTTGCCGAAAGCAACCGCGTCAACCTGACGATGATCCCGCCCCGGCGCGGCTGGATCGTCGATCGCCATGGCGCCGCTATCGCCGACAACCGCACCGATTTCCGCGTCGATATCATTCCCGATCGGCTGGAGGGCGGCGATGCGGGGCGCGACCGCGTGCTGGCGCGGCTCGCCAAGCTGCTCGACCTGCCGCCCGAGGAAATCGAGCGGATCCGCATCGACCTGAAAGGTGCCGCGGGTTTCCAGCCGGTACAGGTGGCCGAGAATATCAGCTGGGATCGCTTCGCCGCGATCAGCCTGCGCCAGCCCGAACTCCCCGGCGTTGCGCCGACGCGCGGCTTCGCCCGCAACTATCCCGCCGGCGCCGCGGTCGCGCATCTGACCGGCTATGTCGGCGCGGCTAACGCCGAACAATATAAGAAGACGCACGACCCCCTGCTCGTCACACCGGGTTTCAAGCTCGGCAAGGATGGTCTTGAGAAGCAGCTGGAAAGCGAGCTGCGCGGCACGCCCGGTGCCAAGCGCGTCGAGGTGACCGCGCGCGGCAAGGTCGTCGCCGAACTGCCTACCCGTGCCGATGTCCCCGGCAAGACGCAGAAGCTGACGATCGACGCCGGGCTGCAAGAATATGCCGCGCGCCGTCTCGGCACCAATTCGGGTTCGGCGGTAGTAATCGACTGCCGCACCGGCGAGATGCTGGCGATGGTGTCGATGCCCGCCTACGATCCCAACAGCTTCTCGGACGGCATCAGTCATCTCGAATGGAAGATGCTGTCGGACAACGATCACGTCCCCTTGATGAACAAGGTAACGCAGGGGCTGTACCCGCCGGGTTCGACGGTGAAGCCGATGAACGGTCTCGCCCTGCTCGCTGCGGGCGTCGGCGCGCATGACCGGGTCGTCTGCTCGGGCGCGATGCGCGTCGGCACCGGCGTCTTCCACTGTCACAAGCGCGGTGGCCACGGCCCGCTCGACCTGAAGGGCGCGATCGAGCAGAGCTGCGACATCTATTTCTACGAAATGATCCGCCGTGTCGGCTACGACAAGATCGCCCCGATCGCGCGGATGATGGGGCTCGGCCAGAAGTTCGATCTGCCGCTGGCGACCCAGCGTTACGGCACCGTGCCAGATTCCGAATGGAAGCTGCGCAAATACAAGACGAAGTGGACCGTCGCTGACGGCCTGAACGCGTCGATCGGCCAGGGCTATGTGCTCGCCAACCCCTTGCAGCTTGCCGTCATGGCGGCGCGGCTCGCTTCGGGTCGCGCCCTGCAGCCAAGCCTTCTCTCGCATCACCTCCACCTCGATGCGCCGGCGCTGCCGCTCGCCTCAGAGCATCTCGCGATCGTCCGCGACGCGATGTACGGCGTGGTGAACCAGGGCGGCACCGGCGGGGCGGCGCGGCTGCTGATCCCGGGCGTCGCCATCGCGGCAAAGACGGGCACGGCCCAGGTCCGCCGCATCACCATGGCGGAACGGCGCGCGGGGGTGCTCAAGAACGGGCAATTGCCTTTCAAACTACGCGACCACGCCCTGTTCGTCTGCTTCGCCCCCGCCGACAATCCCCGCTATGCCGCCGCGGTCGTGCTCGAACACAATGGCCACACCGTCCGCAACCTCGACACGCCGATGATCGGCCGCGACATCATGACGTGGCTGTTCGACCGCGACCGCGCGATGAAGAGCCTTGCCGACGTCGAGCCCACTTGGGGCGGCGACATCAAGACGCGCATGGCGGCCGAAGCCGCCGCCTATCGCGCCGCCCAGGCGCCGCAGCCCGCGGCCAACGCGACCAAGACCGATTCCACCGTCCCCAGCGATTCCGACGCGGTGGAGGCGGCGACCGATCTCGCCAATGCGACGCAGGCGGCGATGGGCCCCGCCGTCGCCAACGGCGACGTGCCGAGCGACACCGATTCCCCCGACGACGCTGCGGGCAACACGCAGTGAGCCGTGGCCATCTGATCCCCGATCCGATCGCGCGGCTGCCCTGGCGGGTCATCCTGCTGATCGTGGCGATCGGCACCTTCGGCCAGATCGTGCTCTATTCCGCCGCAGGAGGCTCGCTACAGCCCTGGGCACTGTCGCAGGGCGTCCGCTTCTTCATCCTGCTCGGCATGGCGCTGGCAGTGTCCTACGTGCCCGAACGCTTCTGGCGATCCGCGGCGCTGCCGGCTTATGTCGTCATCGTCATCGCGCTGGTGCTGGTCGAACTGGTCGGCGCGGTGCGCGGCGGCAGCCAGCGTTGGCTCGACGTCGGCATCAAGCTGCAACCATCCGAATTCATGAAGCCCGCCATCGTACTGGCCTGCGCGCGCTTCTATGACATGCTGCCGCCGGGCGAGACACGACGCTTTGGGGCGATCTGGCCTGCCTGTCTGCTGATCGGCATTCCTGCCGCGCTGATCGCCAAGCAACCCGATCTCGGCACCGCGCTGATGGTCACCGGCGGCGGCATCGCGGTGATGTTCCTGGCGGGCGTCCCAATGCGCCTGTTCGTCGGCGGAGCGCTCGGAATCGCGGTCGCAGGGCCCCTCGCCTTCCAATATGCGCTGCACGACTATCAGCGAAATCGCATCCTCATCTTCCTCGATCCCGAAAGCGACCCGCTCGGCACCGGCTACCACATCAGCCAGTCCAAGATTGCGATCGGGTCGGGCGGATTGTGGGGCAAGGGCTTCCTCAACGGCACGCAGAGCCACCTCGACTATCTGCCCGAAGGCCATACCGACTTCGTCTTCGCGACGATGGCCGAGGAATGGGGCCTCGTGGGCGGCTGCCTGCTGATCCTCGCCTTCCTCCTCGTGATCCGCTGGGGCGTGAACGTCGGGCAGCAGGCCAATACCCGCTTCGCGCGCCTGACCGCGGCGGGGCTGGCAACGACGATCTTCTTCTACGTCGCGATCAACCTGTCGATGGTGATGGGCTTGGCACCGGTCGTCGGCATTCCGCTGCCCCTGGTCAGCTTCGGCAGTTCCGCCCAGCTTACGGTGCTGTTTTGCTTGGGCATTCTGATGTCGATCGACCGCGAAAATCGTCGCCGCGTCCGCTGGTAAGCGAAAAAATCCGCCGCAACGCAAAAAAGGGTTTGCACGATCTAAAACGCCTGCTAATTGGCCGCCTCCCGACGGGGCCGGCGCCTCTCCAAAGCGCCACCAAACAGGCCAGGTCATGGACGCATAGCTCAGTTGGTAGAGCAGCTGACTCTTAATCAGCGGGTCCTTGGTTCGAGCCCAAGTGCGTCCACCACCTTCCTCGGTTTTTCCATATGAAAGCGGATACGGCCGGCATCGGGCGTCCTCCTATGTCCCGCGATTACGGTCGGGCGCGCGTTCTGCGCAACGCGTGATACGCCAGCTGCTTGTCTCACGCATACACTCGACAACATCACGGCGCCGTGGCGGAACACCAAGCTATTAATCGCCACGCGCAACCAACGCGGATGTAAGCGCCTGTCGTCAACGACCCCGGCACCGCCCGCCTCCGATCCCGAAATCGCTGGCAGGCGCGATGGCCCCGTGGCACATGAACGAACCGTCACATAAGGGGTTACGAATGCGCGCTGGTGCCTGCCTGATCGCTCTGCTGCTTGCCACCACGGCCCAGGCCCAGCCGGCCGGCACCACTTACCACCGCGCACCGGATGCGATCGCCAAGGCGCTGGAGGCGTCCCCCACCCCCGCGGTGGCCGTCAGCCCCGACCATAGCACGCTCGCCATCTTCGGGCGCGAGAACCTGCCGTCGATCGCTAATCTCTCCAAGCCGATTCTGCGGCTGGGCGGCTATCGCATCGACCCCGCGACCAACGGCCAGGCCGAGGTTCGCGTGCAATGGCTGAATGCGCTGAGCTTCAAGGATATTGCGAGCGGCCGCACGGTGACGGCGCGCCTGCCGGCGGGGTTGCGGTTCGCCGCACCGGATTGGTCGCCCGATGGCCGCCATGTCGCCTTTTACGCGCAGGAGCCCGACGGCCTGTCGCTCTGGATCGCGGAGCGCGACGGTAGCGCACGCGTGGTCGCCAAAGGGCTCAATGGCAGCTTCGGCACGCCGTTCGTCTGGGCGCCCGACAGCAAAGCCCTGATCGCCTATACCGTTCCCGCCGGGCGCGGGCCGGCGCCGGTCGCGACGACCACGCCGACCGGACCGGTCGTGCAGGAGAGCAACGGCCGCACCTCGGCCGCGCGCACGTACGAGGATCTGCTCGGCGACGCGCATGACGAGGCGCTATTCGACCATTATTTCACCGGTCAGCTGACCCGCATTGCGCTGGACGGAACTGCGCAGCCGATCGGAACGCCGGGGCTGATCACCGACTTCAGCGTGTCGCCCGACGGCCGCTATTTGCTGACTGAGCGGCTGAAGCGGCCCTATTCCTATCTGCTGCCCGCGCGCTTCTTCCCCACTGAGATCACGGTGTCGACGATCGACGGCAAGCCGGTGAAGACGCTCGTCGATCGTCCGCTGGCCGACGATCTGCCCGTCGACTTCGACGCGACCGTCAAAGGCCCGCGCGACGCGGAATGGCGTGCCGATGCGCCCGCGACGCTGGTCTGGGCCGAGGCGCTCGACGGCGGCAACCCGCGCGTGAAGATCGCCTTCCACGACAAGCTGATGATGCAGGCCGCCCCGTTCGATACCGCGCCGGTCGAGCTGGCCAAGACGCCCGCGCGCTATGCGACCACATTATGGGGTGATGACGGCTTTGCGATGGTGATCGACCGCGAATGGCGGTCGCGCACCGAACATCGTCAGGCCGTCGCCCCGTCGCGTCCGGGCGAGAGCCGGATGCTGCTCACCCGCAATTACCAGGATCAATATGGCGATCCCGGCGATCCGATCCTGGAGGACAATGCGGCGGGCAAGCGCGTGATGCGCTTCACGCCCCGCCATGACGCCGTCTATGTGAGCGGCGACGGCGCGACCAAGGCGGGGGCCTTCCCCTTCCTCGCGACCATGCCCCTCGCCGGCGGCGAACAGACCCGGCTGTGGACGGCCAAGGCGCCCTATTACGAAACGGTCGTGGCGCTGCTCGACGACACCGGGCAGCGCATCCTGACCCGTCGGGAAAGCGCCAAGCTCGCACCCAATTACGTCATCCGCAGCGTCAAGGGCGGCCAGGCGAAGGCCGTCACCGCCTTCGCCGATCCCGCACCGGTGTTTGCGGGCGTGACCCAGAAGACGATCACCTATGCCCGCGCCGACGGCGTGCCGCTGTCGGGGACGCTGTATCTGCCCGCCGGCTATGATGCCAAGCGCGACGGGCCGCTGCCGACGTTGCTCTGGGCCTATCCGGCCGAATATACCGATGCCAAGGTCGCCGGGCAGACGGTAGACCAGGGCAATCGCTTCGTCCGCCCGCGCGGGATCAGCCACCTGTTCCTGCTCACCCAGGGCTATGCGATCCTCGACAACCCCGCGATGCCGATCATCGGCGAAGGCGGCGCGGAGGCCAACGACACCTATGTCAAACAGCTGCGCGAGGATGCCGAGGCCGCCGTCGATGCGGTGGTGAAGCTCGGCGTCGGCGACCGCGATCGGATGGCGGTGGGCGGTCACAGCTATGGCGCGTTTATGACCGCGAATCTGCTCGCGCATACCGATCTGTTCCGCGCCGGCATCGCCCGGTCGGGTGCGTACAACCGCACGCTGACCCCGTTCGGCTTCCAGGCGGAGCAACGGACCTATTGGCAGGCAACGCCCACCTATACCGAGATGAGCCCGTTCACCTATGCGAACCGGATCAAGGCGCCGATCCTCCTGATCCACGGCGGCGCCGACGACAACAGCGGCACCTTCCCCATCCAGTCGGAACGGATGTATGCCGCGCTGAAGGGCAATGGCGCGACCGTCCGCTATGTCGTCCTGCCGAACGAGCCGCACGGCTATCGCGCGCTGGAATCGACCGAAGAGACGCTGTGGCAGATGACCGATTGGCTCGATCGCTACGTCAAACCGAAGCAGGCCACCCGATCCGCGCCGGCAGCAACGGCCGCGGACTGACCGGGCCGGAATTGCGACCGTCGGTGCGCTCCGGCGACGGTCGCAGATCGCCCGTCAGCGCGCGACCGCGCGGCCGATCCGATACGGGCCGGTGCGCGTGGGGAGCGGCTTGCCCTTCCAACTGAGCTGAACGCGGCCCCCCTCGACCAGCGTGTCGACAGCGGCATGGACCGACGGCATCGCCGCGCGCCAGGCCTCTGGCGCGATCGCGCGCGCGACCTCGCTCGGGCACACCGTCGCGCCCTCCGCTCGCGACGCGAGCAGCGCGAGCGCCGTGTCGCGAGGGCTTGCGGTCACGATCGCACGGGACCGCCTAACCCCGGTTCGGCCTCGGTCAAACGCGCGATACTCATATCGTCAGGCCGACGAAGATCGCGCCCGTCCGGCCGCGATCCTGCGCCACTTCGAACGCCTCATTGATCTGATCCAGCGGGAAGCGGTGCGTGATCAGCTCCTGCGTCTTCAACACCCCGCGCGCCGCGAGGTCGAGCGCCTCCACCTGCTCGGCGTGGATGTCGTGAAAGGCGAAGCTGGCGCTGGGGATCAGCGTGATCTCGGACATCTGGATACGCTGCCACTCCAACGGAATCGCGATCGCCCCGGCGTCGAAACCACCGACGATCACGACCGTGCCGCCCCGACGCACCAGACGCGTCGCGAGCGGTAACGTCTCGGGCATGGATTCGCCGCCTGCGCATTCGAAGACGATGTCCGCGCCGCGATCGTCGGTCATTGCGCGCACCACGGCATAGGGGTCCGCCTCGCCCGAATGAACGGTCCGATCCGCCCCCAGACGCTCGGCGAGCGCCAGCGCATGCGGCATCTTGTCGATGATCGTGACCGTCGCGCCGCTCGCCTTGGCGAGCATCAACTGGCCCAGCCCGATCGGCCCAGCCCCAATGATTGCCACGCGCGATCCGATGGTCAGACCCGACAGATGCTGCGCATGCAGCGCGACCGCATAGGTATCGAGCAGTGCGGCATCGTCGAGCCCCATGTCGTCCGGCAACCTGTGAAACTTGTGCTGCGGCCCGATCACATATTCGGCATAGGCGCGCGAGACGCTGGCGCGGCGGGTGGGATAGAGGTCCGGACAGCGATTGTATTGCTGCACCCGGCACCATTCGCAATGGCCGCAGCCCAGCACGGATTCGATCAGCACCCGGTCGCCGATGGCCACACGCTCCACCGCCGGCCCGATCTCGACCACCTCGCCCGCCAATTCATGCCCCATGATGCAGCAGTGCAGCTCTTCCTCCGCCTTCTCCCAATGGCGCAGGTCGGTGCCGCAGATGCCCGCCATGCGCACGCGCGCCTTCACCCAGTCGTCGGCGGGCAGAACGGGCTCGTCGACCTCGGCGATCTCGAAGCGACCATCGGCGGTTTTGCGCGCGGCTTTCATAGCACGTCTCCTGCTGTTGCGGCGGATGCGTCCGCCCTAGTGATCAAGCGCAGCCCGTGCGCCCCGAGCGCGATCCCCCCATCCGCCAGCCGCGCGACCAGCGCCCGGCCGTCACGCAGCCCTGCATCCCATCGTGCCCGCACCGATCGGGGTGAGAAATCCAGCGCCTTGCCCGCCACTTCGGCCTGCTGATCGGCATAGTGCAGCTGGAGGAGCGTCACGGACGCCACCGCCAGATCGGGATCGACGGCATACTGCGCCTGCCACCGGGCCAGGGTACGGCGCGATTGCGCGGCAAACAGCAGATCCTGCGTTCGCGCGATCATCCCGCCGATCGTCGGCGCAGACGCCCCGGCCAAGGGCAACAGGTCGACCGAAATGCACAGCAGCGGTCCCTCCCCCGGCTGCGACAGCACGGGATCGAGCGGCAGGTTGGCGGACAAGCCGCCATCGACGAACCGTTCGCCCTCGATCGCGACCGGCGGAAAGGCGGGCGGCATGGCGCAGCTCGCCCGGATATGATCGGGCGTCATCCGGACGTTCCGGCTGTCGAACGCCACCTCCGCTCCCGTATCGAGCGCCACCGCCTGCGCGGTATAGCGTACGGGGCCCTCGTTCAGCCGATCGAAGTCCACGAGCCGGTCGAGCGTACGGGCCAGGGGCATCGTATCGTACAGCGCCGGCGCGTTACGATCGGCCAGCGCGGTGCCCAGCGGCGCAAACACACCCTGCCGCCCACCGATCATCGTCGCCATCACCTCGCCGGTGCGACGCCAGCCGTCGAACGAAACATCCCACCATGGTGTGCCAAATGTATCGACGGTTTCGGGCCGCCACAGATCGCGCAGCCGCGCCAGACGATCGGCCGACGCATTGCCTGCAATGATCGCCGCATTGACCGCACCGACCGACGTGCCGACGATCCACTCCGGTGCGATTCCCGCATCGTGCAGCGCCTCATAGACCCCCGCCTGATACGCACCCAGCGCATTCCCCCCGGCGAGCACCAGGGCGACACGCGTGTGAGACGGGATGAGCGACGTCATCGCCGTTCGCTGGCCGGACGGGGGATCGGACGGGAACGGCATCGGATCGGCATTCGACGGGTCGGCCTCATGCGACGGGGACAAACGACAGGGCCACGGACCTGCCGCCACACGGGATCACAAACCCGCAATCGCCTGGATGGTGGCGCGCCATCTGCAATTATATCTATAGAACTCAGTGATATAGATCAGGCCGTGCCGAGCTCTACCGCAACCCGTGCTTCGGGTAGGACGTTGCCCCGCCCGCATGTCCCTGCAGCCACAACCAGAGCTGACGACAGCCGACCGCGAGCGCGGATTGCGCCTGCTCGTCATCGAAGCGGGCTTTTCCGGCGGCGCGGCGGCGTTGACCAGCGGGGTGATCCTGACCGCCTTCGCGCTGCATCTCGGCGCGTCGAACGTCATGATCGGCATCCTCGCCGCCATGCCGTTCCTCGCCCAGTTGCTGCAATTGCCCGCCATCCAGATCGTGGAGCGCTGGCGCCGCCGCAAGCTGATCGCCGTCCTCTCCAGCCTGATCGGACGGACCATGCTGGCCGTCATGGCGGTCCTCGCCTTTTCGAGCGGCACGTCCGCCCTGCTCGTCTTCCTGTGCGCGCAGATGCTGTTGTGCGGGCTCGGCGCGATCGGCGGCTGCGCCTGGAACGCGTGGATGCGTGATCTCGCGCCGGACGACCGACTGGGCGATGTCTTCGCCCGGCGCACGATCTGGCTGACCGCGATCAGCTTGATCCTGGGACTGGCGGCGGCGCTGGCGCTCGACTGGACGCCGGCCGGCTCGTCCGCGCGCGACAGGGTGTTCGCCGCGATGTTCGCCGCGGGCTGCGTCACCGGCCTGATCAGCGCACGCATCGTCGCGATGATGCCGGAACCAATCATGCCGCCGGCCAGCGGTGCCATCGATCTGCGCGCCTTGATCCGCCAGCCGCTGGGCGACCCCAATTTCCGCCGTTTGCTGGTCTTCGTGGCGAGTTGGCAGTTCGCGATCAACCTCGCGACGCCCTTCTTCACCGTCTTCATCGTCCGCCAGCTGCACTTCGCGGTCAGCTTCGTTCTGCTGCTCAGCGTCGCCAGCCAGATCGCCAACATCGCCGCGCTCCGCCTGTGGGGGCGGCTAAGCGATCGGTTCGCCAACACATCGGTACTCGGCGTCTGCGCACCCGCCTATATCCTGGCGATCGTCGCGATGATCGGCGCGTCGCAATTGGGTGACCGGCAGGCGGTGAAGCTGTGGCTGATCGCGCTTCACCTCGTCATGGGCGCGACGATCGCCGGCGTGACCCTCGCCAGTACCAATATCGCGCTCAAGCTGTCGCCCAAGGGATCGGCCACCGCCTATGTCGCGACCAATGCGATGACCACCGCGGTTGCCGCGGGGATCGCGCCGATCCTGGGCGGGCTGCTGGCGCAGTTCTTCGCCGCGCGGCAGTTCGAGCTGGTGGCGCGGTGGCGGAGCCCCAACGGTATCTTCACCCTGCCGATTACCCTCACTGCGTGGGATTTCTACTTCCTGCTCGCCGGGCTGATCGGGCTCTATGCCATCCACCGCCTCTCCCTCATCCGCGAGGAGGGCGAGATCGAGCGGCGGGCGATGATCGGACAGGTGTTGAACGAAACCCGGCGCAGCATCCGCAACATTTCTTCGGTCGCCGGGCTGCGGGCGGCGACCGACTTGCCGGGTACGTTGCTGCGCGATGCCAGGGCGCGCACGCGGCTGAAACGCGCCCGGCAGGCCAAGACGCCATAAATGCATTGACCTAGTTTACCGGCCAGCCATCGTGCCGGAACTCTCGACTTTCCAAGGCTTTGCAAGAAGGTCTGCCACCCTGTCGGAGTGATACGATGCCCCGAACGGCGACGGCCGAGGCGCCGCCCGCGATCAGCCCCCATCTCCTCGATCTACCCACAATGCTGCGGGATGGCGCAAAAGCTTTGGCGCAATTCGATGTCGGGGACCTGTCCATCGCGCTGCACCGCACCGAGGATTCCGTCTTCGCCATCGTCCGGCGCGCCTCCGGAGGCGGGCTCGCGGTGCGCGCCGCCTTCGTACCCACCGCCTTCGACTGCGCGGTGGTGCCACCCGGCCCCGGTGAAGCGGCGCGTCTGCGCCTCACTAGTGCTATGGGCGACCATGTCATATCCTGCGTCGCCGATCTCCATGCGGTGGAGCGTCTGCGTGTCACCACGCGCTTCACCCCTGCCCGCCCGACGATCCTGCCCTTCGCCCCGCGCGACCTATATCCGCTTGGCACGAACGACGATCCCCTGCGTGCGCAGGGCAATGTCGAGGCGTCGCAGCGCGGATTGAACACGGCATTGCTGTACTTCCGGATCGATGAACCCGCCTTCGGCAACATCCTCTACATCCAGAACCTGACCGCCTCGAACGACTATTTCCGCGCGACCGGCACGCGCCCGCGCGAGGTGGTCGGCGGCGCGTGGCCCGAACTCGGCTATGCTTTGCCCAGCCCCGATGCGCAGGCCGATCCTGCCAAGGTCGCGCTGGCGGCGGGTGAGCCGGTCACCCTGTCCGACACGATCCTCGTGTTCCGGCATCAAGCCCCACCGCACGAGCGTGAGTCGGCGCGACAATTCGTCCAGATGCTGGGCAGTGCCTACGATCTGCTGGACCCACCCCCCGTTGCCTATCGCGACTGGCTCGGCCGCGCGGAGCGATCCGCCCACGACCTTTCGACGGCGCCCACCGCGACGATCCGTCATTACGGCCATCGTTACGTCCACCCCTACACCGGCGCCGAATATCCCGACATCATGGTGCAGATGTCGGTCATCACGGCGCTTCACCAATGGGGTCGGTGGCGCGGCGAACCGCATCCGCTGGAGGCCGAACTCCGGGCCGGGTTGCGCAAATTCTTCGACGACGGACTGGGTACGTTTCGCCGCTATCTGCCCAATGTCGGCCCGGACAAGAACGCCGACGCGGTCGACAGCTGGTACCTCTACCACCCTCTGCTCAACCTGGGCTCGCTTGCCCTGGACAACGACGACGACGCGCGGGACCTGTTCCTGAAGGCGATCGGCTATGGCGTGAAGGCCGCGCATCATTTCCAATATCGTTGGCCAATCGAATATGACGTCACCGACTTCTCGATCATTACGAAGGAAGCGCCCGTCGATGGCCGCGGCCAGACTGATGTCGGCGGCATCTATGCCTGGGTGATGCTCCAGGCGTTCGAACTGACCGACGACAAGACTTATCTCGACGAGGCACGCGCGGCGATCGATGCCGCCATCGGCCTGCGTTTCGACATCAATTACCAGGCCAATCTCACCGCCTGGGGCGCCGCCGCCTGCATGCGGCTGTGGCGGATCACCAATCGCGACGTCTATCGCGAGCAGAGCTACGTCTATCTCGCCAGCTTCCTGCACAATGCCGTGCTGTGGGACAGCCAGATCGGCCACGCCGAGCATTACGAAACGTTCCTCGCCGTCACCTGCCTTCAGGATGCGCCGTACATGGCGATGTACGAATGTTTCGACAGCTTCGTCGCGTTCGAACATTATCTGGATGACGGCGGCCCCGACCTCGATCCCGAGGCGCGGATGCTGATCGGCGAATATTGCCGCCATGCCTTGTCGCGCGCCTGGTATTACTACCCCGACGCCTTGCCCGACGACACCATCGCGACAACGCAGCGCGAGGCCAACGGCCATATCGACCCGACTCTCTCCTTCCCGCTCGAAGACCTGTACCCGGACGGGCAGCCGGCCGGTCAGGTCGGGCAGGAAGTCTATGGCGCCGGCGCCGCCTTCATCTTCGCCAGTCGCGCCTTCCACCATGTCGAAGGCGCGCCCTTCCGCCTCTATTGCGACATGCTTATCCGCGCGGTGGAACGGATCGGCGACCACGCGCTGTCGATCATGCTCGATGGCGGCGAGACACGCACCGCCTGCCTTCGCCTCGTTCGCCTCAAACGGCGCAAGCTGACCCCCAGCCACGTCACCACGGCGACCGGCGAGACGATAGACCCCGAAGCGACCCATGACGACCGGGTCGATTATTGCGTGCCCGCGCAAGGGCGCCTCATTCTGACCTGGGAATAGCCATGACCAAAGCCCGCACCGACATCTCCGGCCGCCGGATCCTCCTGACCGGCGGCACCACCGGCATCGGCCGTGCCACGCTGACGGCACTGGCGGCGGAGGGCGCGCGCATCGTCACCTTCGGGCGCCATCAGGAGGCGCTGGACGAGGCGCTGGCAGGCGCGGAGGGCGACGTCAGCGGCCTCGTCGCCGATGCCGCCACGGCCAAGGAGGTCGACCGCGTCTTCGCCACCGTCGACGATCGGCTGGGCGGGATCGACATCCTGGTCGCCTGTGCGGCGCTGGGTGCCCAGCCGATCCACGAGATGGCGGATGCTGACTGGCGCTATGTCATCGATGCCAATCTGACCGGCTATCTCGCCTGTGCCCGCGCCGCCATTCTGCGCATGGAACAGCAGGGCGGAGGCCATTTGCTGTTCGTCGGATCGATCAGCGCCGAGATCAAGGCAGCGGGCGAAAGCGTCTATGCCGCGACCAAGGCGGGCATTCAGGCCTTTGCCGAGACGCTGCGCAAGGAAGTGGCGGACAAGCGCATCAAGGTCAGCGTCATCCAGCCGGGCTCGATCGACACCGAGATGCAGGAATGCAGCGACGACGAGAAACGTGAAGCGGTCGCCGACGGCCGCATGCTGGCTGCCGAAGAGGTGGCCGACGCAATACTGTTTGTCCTGACCCGCTCCGCGACCTGCGACGTCGTCAATCTTCGGATCGAACCGCTGCTCCAGAAAACGGCCTGAGGCGGGCCGTCACAGCCTCACGCTCCGAACACCGACACCCAACGTCCGCATCCTCTTCCGGAAAATCGGCGAACGCGCATTCTCCGGTTTTCAACGCCATCCCGCACGCCTTCTGGCTACGTGATCGCGATGGTGGCGGACAAAACCTCGTCATAGATGGATTGCAAGCTATCCTCCGGCACCAGCCGTGCGGAAAGGCTGCGCAGCCGTTCCGCACTAGCAAGATCAAATGCGAGCGCGTGCTCGCTCTCCCGCAGCGCCATTTCCGCCCGTTTGCGGGCATCGATGTAGATATTGCGCCCGGCCCAGCGGGTTATGATCCCGCCCGCGTCCGTCAGCGGCACCCCGCGGACGTTGGTCCATCGCCAACCGCCATGCGGCGCCCGAAGGCGAAATTCGGCGTCCACCGGACTGCGGCAATCATCGCCTCACGCCATTGCCGTTCCGCAAAGGCCCGGTCGTCGGGATGGATCGCAGTCGGCCGCCATAGCCCAGCCATTCGTCCACCGTCTGGCCAATATAGGCGCGCTAACTCGGACTATCGCTGACGACCGCGCCCTCGGCATCGGTCTCCCACATAGCCTGAGCAACGTCACGGAGCAGCAAGCGGAGCAGCATCGCGCTCTCGCTGCCGGTTTGCAGGGCGCCACTGTCTGCCGTGTCCTTGGGCAGCCTCACCCTATGCGATCGGACATGTCATTGAAGCAGATGTGTTTGTCAGGCCGATAGTTCCGGATATCGGCTCGCGGTGCGGCCAGCCTGCGCCATTTTCGTAGCCCCAAGAACCGACCGCGGATAATCCAATTGTCAGGTACGTTATACCATACCATACTGGATATATACAGGAGGGAGCCGAGACGAATGCCACCTGACCTGATCCCGTGGGCGGATGCATCCGCGACGTTCGCGCTTCACCGGCGCCATCAGGCACGACGAAACACCGGGCAATCGAAACCCCGGCCACCCGTATCCGGGGGCGCGATGCCAGCGGGTCTTTGCACCCGTCGGTAACGGACAAACGCGCAGCCCAGCTGCCAGCGCCATCGGGGGCGCAGGCCAGCGCAGCCCAGCTGCCAGCGCCATCGGGGGCGCAGGCCAGCGCACCCAAGCTTCAGGGCCTGCGACAAACGAACACCCAAACCTTCGACAGGATCGAACGGGAGCAGCCGCATCATGCACCGGGACCTTCTTCTTGGTCTTCTCACCGCCATATTGGTCGTCGTCGCGATGGCCGCAGCCGCACCGGTGTTTCGCACGCCCCGGTCGTCGCGCAGGTCCTCCATCGCCGCCACCGCGGATGCGCTCGCCGCCGGCATCTTCCTGGGTGCGGGCCTGATCCACATGCTGCCCGACTCGGCGCAGGGCTATCTGACCTATGGCGCCAGCTATCCCTGGCCGTTCGTCATCTGCGGCGCGACGATCCTGGGCCTCGCCCTGCTCGAACGTCTGGCTTGGGGCAGCGGCCGGTCCGCTGCCCCCGCGCTCGCCGCGGCCATCGCACTGGCCGCCCACAGCTTTCTGGCCGGCGCGGCGCTGGGGGCTACCTCGCGCCAGGCTGCCATTCTGGTGCTGTTTCTCGCGCTGATCGCGCACAAGGGCGCCGCGTCCTTTTCCCTGGCACAGATCCTGACCGAAAGCTCGCTGTCCCGCCGCAGGGCGTTGATCGTGCAGAGCGCATTCGTCGTCGCCCTGCCGCTCGGCGTCGTGCTAGGCGCGGTGGCCACGCGACAGGAGCAGGCATGGCCTCTGGTCAAGCCGACGATCCTCGCGCTCGGCGCCGGCACGTTCCTGCACTTCGGCATGCAGCGCCATCGCACGACGGCACAGGCGCTGGGCATGGCGCGTCAGCTGGCACCCTGGTGCGGCTTTGCGCTGATGGCGCTGATCGCGGTCGTGGACTGAGCACGCCAACGCCGCTCAGGCGCCCGCCGTCATCGTCGTCACCCGGACGATAGAGCCACGCGAGGCGCAACGCCCCCCTTAAGCGTCGACGTGCAGTTCCTGGTCAGGTCGGGAACAGCAGGCGAGGATATATCCCTCCTCGATCTCCTCATCCAGGATCCCGCCATCGTGCTCGATCACGACGCTGCCGTGTTGCTTCAGGATCTTGCACGTCCCGCAAAGACCGGCCTCGCAGGCCGCTGGAATACGGACGCCCGCTTGACGCGCGACCTCGAGCACCGTCTGGCCCGGCAGGCACGGCGCGGTAACGCCCGATGCGGTGAAGGTGATCGACACCGCCTCACCCGCTGCATGCTGCGCGGCCACCACCTGCTCGCTCGGCGCGCTTACCGGCGCCTCGCCGAAGCTTTCCTGATGATAACGGGCCATGTCGAGCCCCGCACCACGCACGATGTCACCGGCAAGCGCCATGAACGCATCCGGGCCGCAGCAGAACACCTCACGCTCGGTCAGGTCAGGCACCAGCATCGCCAGTCGCCCCGCATCCAGCCGACCGCGATGCCCGCTCCAGGTGTCGCCCGGCGGGTTGTCACGCACGACCATCGCAAGCGACAGGTTCGGCATCTGCCGGTCGAGCGATTCCAGCTCGCGACGGAAGATGATGTCCTCCGGCCGCCGCGCGACCGTGACGAACGCGACATCGCTGGCGGGCGCGCAATCGGCCATCCAGCGTAGCATCGACATCATCGGGGTGATGCCCGATCCCGCCGACAGGAACAGATAGCGCGCGGCGGGATGCGCGACATGCGTGAAATGCCCGGCCGGACCGTAAGCGCGGATGCGCGCGCCGACCCGCAGATGCTGAAAC
Source organism: Sphingomonas sp. S6 (assembly GCF_043498045.1). Classification (NCBI taxonomy): domain Bacteria; kingdom Pseudomonadati; phylum Pseudomonadota; class Alphaproteobacteria; order Sphingomonadales; family Sphingomonadaceae; genus Sphingomonas; species Sphingomonas sp. S6. The sequence continues at coordinate 221,083 of NZ_JBIEOE010000001.1, read as the reverse complement.
ATCCAGCGCGTGCCGACGCTCTCCGCCTGCGCCTTCACCGTCACCGCAATCGAGAAGGGGCGCGACGGCGACGACGACAGCGTGTAGGTGCGCAACATCGGGCCACCGTCTGCGGGCAGTTCCAGCGTCACGAACTGGCCGGGACGATACCGGAACCAGCGGTCGGAATCGGACCGGAAAGTAAAGGTCTTCACCCCCGGCGCCTCGTCGGCGATGCCGATGACCTCCAGCTGGTACAGCCGATCGCTCCACGGCGACATCTCGTCGAGGTGCAGATACCGCCCGGCCGTCATCGATCGCTCCGTCGGCGTGCGATCACGCGACCCGCCGCACACGGTCCTGACCCATGTCGTCCAGCCGCGCCTCGATCGAAAGCGCATACCAATCGACGAACTGGATCACCCCGCCTTCGTGAAGCGGCGAATAGGGGCCGGGCTCATAGGCGGGCGATCGGATGCCAAACGCATTCTCCTCGACGATGCGGCGATCCTGGTCGTTGGTCTGCGTCCAGACGTGAGTCAGCGTGTCGAGGTCGTAATCGACACCCTCGACCGCATCCTTATGGACCAGCCATTTGGTCGTCACCGCCGTCTCGTTCGGGCCGATCGGCATCACGCGGAAGGTGACGGCGTGATCGACGAGCACGTGGTTCCACGTCGTCGGATAATTGAACAGCATCAGCGCGCCGATCCGGTCGGCCGTGACGCTATCCGACAGGCCGCGCGCCACCGCCCGCTTGCCGGTCATCGTATAGCTTTCGGCCTCGCGCAGCAGCGGCGCGCGGATCGCGCGGAATTGCCCGCTGTCGTGCATGCGGAACTGGGCGGGTAGCCCGGCGGCCTCGCACCGCGCCCAATGCTCCGCCATCTCCGGATCCTCCTCGCCGCCCGCCACGCCGGTGACGTTGGGCGATTCCGAATAGGTCTTGCACAATTCGGGATGGCTGCCCGCGCAATGATAGCATTCGCGATTGTTTTCCCAGACGAGCTTCCAATTGCCCTTTTCGACGATCGTCGACTGGAACGCGATCTTGGCGTCGGCCAGATTGTGAGGCGCGAAATAGGGGCGCATCAGGTCGTCGAAGGGCGCGAAGGCGGGCGGCCGATCGGCGAGGCAGATGAAGATGTACCCCGCGACGCTCTCGCAGGCGACGGGCTTCAGACCGTGCTGCGTACGGTCGAACCCCTCCCCCATCTGCCGCGCGAAGGCGAGCGAGCCGTCGAGATTGTAGGTCCATTGGTGATACGGGCAGACCAGCTTGGGCGCGACGCCGCGTTCGGCCTTGCACACCCGACTGCCGCGATGCCGGCAACTGTTGTGAAAGGCGCGTAGCGTGCCGTCGCGATCGCGCACCACGACGATTGGATAGGCGCCGACCTGCAGCGTGAAATAGCTGCCGGGCTTGGTCAGCTCGCAATCATGTCCGGCGAACAGCCAGTCCCGGTACCAGATCAGCTCCAGGTCCAGATCGAAGAACTGCTGGTCGATGTAAAAGGGCTGGGGCAGAGAATAGCCCTGCTTCCGGTGGCGGATCAGATCCAGCATCTCGCTACGGACGTTCATCATGCCACCCTTCCCCACGCAATCCCCGGCCCCGCCGCTCGTCGGCACAGCGGGGCCCATGCCATTCTTGCGCCGCCAGCATTATGGGCAACGCGATATTTCCTAATGGTCGCCACGATATTCAGGCGCGGTCTGCCGAACATAGGACAGGTGCGTCGCCCGCGCCCTGCGATCGCGACACCGTGGAATTGGCAGCAGTGATCGTCTCCGCCGGCGGCCACGCGACCTCCACCTCGACATGGTCCAGGATGCCGTCGATCGGCACGCACGGCTTGCGCAGCCGGATGCGTGCACCCGCGACGGCGGGAAAGCGGTCGCACAGCCCCCGCGCGATCTCCAGCGCGAGCGATTCGATCAGCAGGTGCCGTCGCCCGCGCACCAGTCGCTCGATCTCGGCGAAGATCTCGCCATAATCGACCGTGCCGACGATCCCGCGGCCATCGTCGCCGAGTTCGGCATCGACCTGCACCTGCGCATCGACATGGAAGCGCTGGCCGAGCCGTTCCTCCTCGTCGAACACGCCGTGACGCGCGAAGAAAGCGCAGTTCTCCAGACGGATGACATATCGCACGCTGGCCACCGGCGCCCGACGATCAACTCTTCGGCTTGCGATTGTCGGGGTCGTAGAGCGGGCGATACCCCACCGACGCGACCTCGACCGGATAGCGCTCACCGAAATATTCGACCTCCAGCATGCGCCCTTCCTGACAGAGCGCCCAGGGCAGATAGGCCAGCGCGATATTCTTGCCGATCGACGGGCCATAGGCGATCGAGCTGGTGTAGGAGCGCCTCCCCAGCGCGTCGACCGGCACCTCGCCCGTCTCGGGATCGATGACCGGCAGGATGCCGACCGGGTAGCGCCTCACGCCCTTCGCGTCGGTGTTGTCGGTCATCACCAGCGTGCAGAGCTTGGCGGGCTGATGCTCGCGGGCGCGGTGTTCCAGATGCTTGGCCTTCCCCCGGAAATCGGCCTCCTTGGCCTTGGGGCGGGCCAGATCGGCCTCCAGCAGGTTATAGTGCGTCAGCAGGTCGGCATTCTGCAGGCGCAGGCTCTTCTCCATGCGGCGCGAGTTCGCATAGGTCTCGATGCCCACCGCGATGACGCCGGTGGAGCGCAGCGCGTCCCACACCGCCAGCCCGTCCTCATAGGCCATGTGCAGTTCCCAGCCCTGCTCACCGACATAGGAAATGCGGAACGCCATCACGTCCTTGCCCGCGATGCGGACGGTGCGGATCGCCGCGAAGGGGAAATTCTCCAGCGACAGCGCCTCGGGGTCCTCGACGACCTTCTGCAGATTGACCCGCGCATTCGGCCCCCAGATGCCGACGGTCACGTACTTTTCGGTCACGTCGGTGACGGTCACGTCCAGCCCGCGATCCTGCGCGACGCGGCGCATGTAATGGACGTCGCGCGGCCCCGCATCGGCGCCGTTCACCAACCGGCAGCGATCGGGCAGGCGGAAGACGGTGAAGTCCGCCCGCACATTGCCTTCGTCATCAAGGAAGTGGGTATAGACGCCCTTCCCCACCGTCGCATCGCCGCCGACCTTGGCCGCGCACAGCCATTCCATCAGCGCGACATGATCCGGCCCCTCGATATCGGTGATATGGAAGTGCGACAGGTTGATGAGCCCGCAATCCGCGCTCAGCTCCAGTTGCTCGGCGTTCGACACGCGCCAGAAGTGGCGATTGTCCCACTCATTCTCGCGCACCGGCACCTGATCGGCGTATTTCTCCAGCAGATGCTCGTTCGCGGCATAGCCATGCGCGCGTTCCCAGCCGCCCAGCTCCATGAAATAGCCGCCCAACTCCTTTTCCCGCTCCCAGAAGGGCGAGCGGCGGATACCGCGCCCGCCCGCAAACGGCTCGCGCGGATGGACCGGCGGGTTGTAGATCTTGGCGGCGGTTTCGAGGCAGCGCTCCTCGATGAACCTGGCCTCCAACTGGAACGGGTTGAAGCGCGCATAGTCGATGCTGGCATGGTCGATCGCGGTGCGCCCGTCGGTCATCCAGTCGGCGACCAGCTTGCCCATGCCGGGGCCGTCCTTCACCCAGATGCCGACGGCATACCACAGGCCGCGCACCTTCTGGCTCTCGCCGATCGACGGCCCGCCGTCGGTGGTCGTCTGCAGCAACCCGTTGAACGAATGGCTTTCGTTATAGCCCAGTTCGCCCAGGATCGGCGTCAGCTCCATCGCGCGCTCCAGCGGCGCAATGATCTGCTCCATCTCGAGATCACGCTGCGACGGCGACAGGCGGGCGAATTCCTTTTCCAGCAGATCGCGCGGGTGAACGAGGCGCGGCGCATGCTCCTCGTAATAGCCCCATTCGATCTGGCCGCCCTCGGTCGTCTTGGGGTCGCCGGTGTCGCGCATATAGGCCGAATTGCCCTGATCGCGCAGCAGCGGATAGCCGATGTCCTTCCCCGTCCCCTCGAACTCGGTATACGGCCCGAAGAACGTCAGCGGATGGTCGACCGGGAAGACCGGCAGGTCTTCGCCCGCCATCTCTGCGATCAGCCGCCCCCACAGGCCGGTGCAGACCACGACATACTCCGCCATGATCGTGCCGCGCGTCGTGACGACGCCCTTGATCCGGCCATCCTCGATGATCAGCGATTCCGCCTGATTGTTGGCGAAGACGGTCAGTGCGCCGGCATCGACCGCCTGATCGATCAGCTTGCCCGCCACCGTCTGCGACCGCGGCACGACCAGCCCCGCATCCGGGTCCCACAGCCCGCCCTGGATCAGGCTTTCCTCGATCAGCGGGAATTTCGCCTTGATCGTCGCGGCGTCGACCAGCTCCGCCCGCGTGCCGAACGCCTTGCCCGAGGCGACCTTGCGCCGAATCTCGTCCATCCGCTGATCGTCGCCGACGCGCGCGACCTCCAGCCCGCCGATCCGCGAATAATGCCCCATCTTCTCGAAGAAATTCATCGAGTAGAGCGTCGTCCACGTCGTCAGATAGTCATGGCTGGTCGCGTAGCAGAAGTCGGAGGCGTGCGCGGTCGAGCCGATGTCGGTGGGTACGCCCGACTTGTCGATGCCGACGATGTCGGTCCAGCCCCGCTCGACCAGATGGTGGACGACCGATGCACCGACGATACCGCCGACGCCGACGATCACGACACGGGCCTTTTCGGGGAGCGCAGCCATTCTCTATTCCTCTCGGTACGGGATCGCGCCGACGCAGCGCAGTGATGGGGGCGTGAGCAGGGTCGACGCGGCGCTCAGGGCGTGAACACCACGGTCCGGTGGCTGTTCAGCATCACCCGCCCTTCGAGATGGTATTTGACCGCACGGGCCAGCACGCGCGATTCGATGTCGCGCCCGGCGGCAACGAAATCCTCGCTCGTCATCATATGGCTGACGCGCTCGGTTTCCTGTTCGATGATCGGCCCCTCATCGAGGTCCGGCGTCACGTAATGCGCCGTGGCTCCAATCAGCTTCACGCCCCGATCGTGCGCCTGATGATAGGGCTTGGCGCCCTTGAAGCTCGGCAGGAACGAATGGTGGATGTTGATCACCCGCCCGTACAGGCGTTCGGACAGATCGTTCGACAGCACCTGCATGTAGCGGGCGAGCACCACCAGCTCCGCGCCGGTTTCCTCGACCAGTGCGAGCAGCTTCTGCTCCTGTTCGGCCTTGGTTTCCTTGGTGACCGGCCAGTGATGGAACGGCACGCCCTCGATCTGTGCCGCGGCGCGCGCACTGTCGTGGTTGGAGACGATCGCGACCACCTCGGCATTCAGCCAGCGCACTTTGATCTGGTAGAGCAGATGGTGCATCGCATGATCGAATTTCGACACCATGATGATGATCTTCGGGCGTTCGGCGACGTCGACGACCGTCAGGTCGAGCGCGAAGCGGGCGGTGGCGGGGCGCAGCGCCTCTTCGATCGCATCGCGCGTGACCCAGGCGGGAACGGTGATCGCGATCCGCAGGAAGAAATGGCCCGCCTGCCGATCCCAGAACTGGTTCGATTCCAGGATATTGCCGCCCATATGCGCCAGGACGGTGGTCACGGTGGCGACGATACCGGGCTGGTCTTTGCAGCCCAGCCGTACGACATAGGATTTCTCGGTCATGGAAAGCCTTTCGATGGCTCAGAGCTGGCGTTCGAGTTCGGGCAGGACGTCGAACAGGTCTCCGACCAGGCCGTAATCGGCGACCTGGAAGATCGGCGCATCCGCGTCCTTGTTGATCGCGACGATCACCCTGGCGTCCTTCATCCCCGCAAGATGCTGGATCGCGCCGGATATCCCGCAGGCGATGTAGAGATCGGGGGCGACGACCTTGCCCGTCTGGCCGACCTGCCAGTCGTTGGGGGCATAGCCGGCGTCGACCGCCGCACGCGACGCGCCGACCGCCGCGCCCAATTTGTCGGCAAGGGGCAGGATCGTTGCCTGGAACTTCTCCGCCGAACCAAGCGCACGGCCACCCGATACGACGATCCGCGCCGCGCCCAGATCGGGTCGGTCGCTCGCCGCGAACCGGTTCTCGACGAAGCGCGACAGGCCGGCATCGACGGCATCGCCGATCGTGACGACATCGGCCGCGCCATCACCCGATGCCGTCGGCGCGAAGGCCGCCGTGCGGACGGTGACCACCTTCACGGGGTCGCACGATCGCACCGTCTGTATCGCATTGCCGGCGTATATGGGTCGCTTGAATGTGTCGGGCGCGACGACCTCGACCACTTCGGACAGCTGCATCACGTCGAGCAGCGCCGCGACGCGCGGCAGCACGTTCTTGCCGGTGCTGGTCGCGGGTGCGACGATCGCCCCATACTCTTTGGCCAGCGCCACGATCAGCGCGGCGGTCGGCTCGGCCAGTCGATGCTCGAATGCGGGCGCCTCGGCCAGCAGCACCCGGCGCACGCCGGACAGCCGCGCAGCCGCCGCCGCGACCCCTTCCGCGCCAAGCCCCGCGACGAGAATATCGACCGCCCCGCCCATGTTCGACGCGGCGGTCAGCGCCCGCGCGGTCAATTCGGACAGGGAGGCATTATCATGTTCGGCAAGCAGCAGGACGGTCATTTCCGGGCTCTCCCGATCGCGGTCACAGGACACAGGCTTGGGCCTTCAGCGTGTCGGCCAGCTCGGCGATCGATCCGACGCGGACACCCGGTCCGCGCGACGCCGGCTCTTCGGTCGACAGGATCGAGAGGCGCGGCGCGACATCGATCCCGAATTCCTCCAGCGCGCGCTCCTCGAGCGGCTTTTTCTTGGCCTTCATGATGTTGGGCAGCGTCGCATAGCGCGGCTCGTTGAGGCGCAGATCGACCGATACGACTGCGGGCAGCGCGACATCGATCACCTGCAGCCCGCCATCGACCTCCCGCGTCACCGTCGCCCGGCCTTCCGCGATCGCGATGCGGGACGCGAACGTCGCCTGCGACCAGCCCAGCAACGCCGACAGCATCTGTCCGGTCTGGTTGGCATCGTCGTCGATCGCCTGCTTGCCGAGCAGGACGAGGCCGGGCTGCTCGCTGTCCACCACCGCCTTCAGCAGCTTCGCCACCGCGAGCGGCTCGGGCATCTCGCCCGCGCGGATCAGGATCGCGCGGTCCGCGCCTACGGCCAATGCGGTGCGCAGCACGTCCTGCGCCGGTGCCGGGCCGATCGACACGACCAGGATCTCGCTTGCGACCCCCGCCTCTTTCAGACGAACCGCTTCTTCCAGCGCGATCTCATCGAACGGATTGATCGACATCCTCACGTTGGCAAGATCGACACCCGTACCGTCGCCTTTGACGCGAATCTTGACGTTGTGGTCGACCACCCGTTTGACCGGCACCAAGACTTTCATACTGCCGCCCCCCGCCGCGCCCGGAAGCGCGGATATGCAAGATTAGCCTTGAACCTCAGTAGGTTTGCGACAAGCTCTGCGGGGCGGGAAAGGATAATTGCGTCAGACCACCACAAACTCTACGACATGGGGTGCAAGATCTCTCGAACTGGGGCGGGGTGGAGCATGGCGCAATCGGTACTGGACGCGTCCTTGCGCCGTCGGGCTGCGGGGCTGCGATTGTCGGTCGGTTTCATTCTCGCCCGACGGTTTACGCTCTGTGCCTTCGCCAATTTCGTCGACGTGCTGCGCCTTGCCGCGGACGAAGGGGATCGCAGCCGGCACATCGCCTGCGACTGGAAGGTGATATCCGACAATTCGTCGCCGATCCCGTCCAGCTCCGGCATTTCGATCCAGCCCGACGAACAACTCGGCGACCCTGCCCGCTTCGACTATATCGTCGTGGTTGGCGGCCTGATCGACGAGATCGACGGGTTCGGCAGCGAATATACCGCCTATCTCCGCCGGGCCGCCGCGCTCGGGATACCGCTGGTCGGCGTCTGTACCGGTGCCTTCCTGCTCCACGGCGCGGGTCTGCTCGACGGGTATAAATGCTGTGTCAGCTGGTTCCATCATCGCGACTTTCTGGAACAGTTCGACGGCCTCGATCCGGTGTCCGACCGCATCTTCATCGTCGATCGCGATCGGCTGACCTGTTCGGGCGGCGCCAGCTCCGCGCATCTCGCCGCCTATCTGGTCGACCGCCACGTCGGCCGCGCACAGGCGAGCAAGAGCCTGCACATCATGATCATCGACGAGGCGCTGGGCGGTGAGAAGGCGCAGCCTGGCGCCATGCTCAACTATCGCACCGACGATCCGATTGTTTTGCGCGCGTTGCTGATCACGCAGCAGAGCATTGACATGCCCCTGTCGGTCGCGGGCATCGCCGAACGAATGGGCAAGAGCAAGCGGCAGCTCGAGCGCCGGTTCAAGACCGCGCTCGGCGTGTCGCCGCAGGTCGCGTTCATGGACGTGCGTCTGTCGCTGGCGCAGCACATGCTGGAAACCACCGACAAGTCGATCACGGCGATCGCGGTCGAATGTGGCTTCTGCGATTCCTCGCACATGAGCCGCATGTTCCGGCGCCGCTTCGGCCGCTCGCCGCTGGAAGAGCGCGCGTCGCTGTCGGGCGCCCGGCAAGCTGCCGCGCTGCCCCGTGCCGGGGCCGGTTAGGTTATTCGCTCCAGCTCACGCAATTGGCGATCCAGGGCAAGGTGTTGGTCAGCTGCTCCAGCTTGCCGGCCTGCAGCAGCGCGGTCGACCGCGTCGCGATCTCCTGCGGAAGGCCGCCGAACTCGCCCTTGCGTGCGACCAGCTGGATCCGGCGGCGGAAGCTCGCCCGCGGCATCGGCGCTACGCGCAGTTCCGGCAACAGCTCCAGCTGGCTCGCAAGGCACAACGGCGTGGTAATGCTCCATCCGACGCCCGCAGCGACGCTGGACACCTGCTGAAACGTCGAATCCACTTCGATCACGTTGGGCATTTGCATCCGCATCCGCGACAACTGCCTCTCAATCCGCTGCCCCATCGCCGACAGTAGCGAATAGCGCACGAGCGGGAGATCCGTCAGCGTTTCGATCGGCTCCAGCGGGCCCGCATAATCCGCCGGCGCGATGATGACGAAGGCCTCGTCCATGATCGGAAAGTGTTCGACCTCCTCCAGATTTTCGAGCTGGCTCGACCCCGTAATGAGGAGGTCAATGCTCCGCGACAGGAACTCGCGCTGCTGCATGAGCGATATACCCGATCGCATCTGCCAGCGTAGCGCGCGCGGACCAACCGCCTTCAACAGCGGCGCGGTCAGGTGATTGGCGAGGCTTTCGGCCATTGCGATCGTGATGCAATCCGCCGGCCGGGCGGTTTCGTCGCGCACCTCACGCGCCAGCAGCTTCGCCGCGGCGATCAGCTCGCCGCCATCCCGCCGCAGCAGCTTGCCCGCCGGCGTCAGCGCCACCGGGCGCATCGTACGATCGAACAGGCGGGCACCTAGCGCTTGCTCCAGTTTCGAAATCGTCTGAGACACGGCCGATTGCGTCATGCCCAAATGCCGTGCGCTTTGCGTCATCCCCCCGAGTTCGGCGGTGAGGATAAAGACCTCCACCGAATTGAGGTCAAAGCCGGATGACAGCTTGGTGGACATGATCGGCCTTTTCAGTGTCCCCTATCCGCGATGCGGACGTTCATTGTGATCCGCGCGATAGTGCGCCAACGTCGCTGACCGCATCCGCATGACCCCGCTTGACCGATCAAGGAAGCGGTACGGTGCGCACAGAGTGTCCGCGCGCTTCGAGCCACGTCACGAGAGCGGCGAAGGGCATCGCGACGGTCGCGGTGTTCCGCAACGGATGCACGGCGATCCGTTCAGACCCGGCGAATGCGGCGTCGAACACCAGCGAGACCTCACCAGGCGTCGTATTCGCGATCGCGAGCGGCGTCACCGAACCGGGCGAGACGCCGAGCACCTGCTCCATCTCGTCCGCCTTGCCGAACGAGAATTTGCCCGCCCCGAGCAGCTCCGCAAAGGCCTTCAAATCGGCACGCCGATCGCTTGGCAGGACGATCAACCACAGTCGCTTGTGCTTATCCTTCAGGAACAGATTCTTCGTATGCGCCGCTGGCAACGCGTCATGAATCGCGGTGCTTTGGTCGACGGTGTAGACGGGGGGATGTTCAATCGTCTCGGTGGCGATGCCGGCGCGGGCGAATTCTGCGTATAATTCGTCTTCGGTCATGATCCACCATTCAGCATTCGGGGAAATTCACGGCAAGGCCGCCCTGCGACGTTTCCTTGTATTTGGCGTGCATGTCGGTGCCGGTGCGCATCATCGTTTCGATGACCTGATCGAGTGACACGATATGCTTGCCGTCGCCGCGCAGCGCGAGGGAGGCGGCGTTGATCGCCTTGACGGCGCCGAAGGCGTTGCGTTCGATACAGGGCACTTGGACCAGCCCCGCGATCGGATCGCAGGTCATGCCCAGATGATGCTCCATCGCGATCTCGGCGGCATTCTCCACCTGCAGGTCGGTCGCGCCCATCACCGCGGCGAGCCCCGCAGCGGCCATCGCGCTCGCCGTCCCCACCTCGCCCTGGCACCCGACCTCCGCGCCCGAGATCGAGGCGTTGAGCTTGGTCAGCACGCCGATCGCGCTGGCGGTGAGGAGCATATCGTGCATCCCCGCACGGTCGGCGCCGGGCCAGAAGTCGCGATAATAGCGCAGCACCGCCGGCACGACACCTGCCGCACCATTCGTCGGCGCGGTTACGACCCGGCCACCCGCCGCATTCTCCTCGTTCACCGCGATCGCGAACAGGCTGACATGGTCCATGATGCTGTGCGGCGCCTGGCGGTTACGGAAGCGATCACCGTCCAATTTCTGCCGCAGCGGCCGGGCGCGGCGCGGCACCTTTAGCCGGCCCGGCAATATGCCATCGGTCTGCATCCCCCTGTCGATACAGGTCATCATCACATCGATGACGCGATCAAGATAGGCGTCGAGCTCCGCCGCCGACGTGCGCGACAATTCGTTCGCGCGCATCACCTCTGCGATACTGAGGCCATGGCAACGGCAGATGGCGAGCAATTCCTCGGCGCGTCGGAAAGGGAACGGCGGCGGCGCCTCATGCTCCTCCAGCGTGGCGTCGCCGACCAGATCCTCGCGCACGATGAAGCCGCCGCCGATCGAGCACCAGCGTTCGCTCACCACGACGGCACCGTCCGCATCAAAAGCGGTGAAGCGCAGCGTGTTGGGATGGACAGGCGTCTCGCTGTCGCGGTCGAACACGATGTCGGTTTCGGGATCGAAGGCGATGGCGCGACCCGCAACGATCAGGCTGCGATCGTCCCGCGCCTGCTCCACCACGCGGTCGATCTGCTCCGGCTCGATGGTGTCGGGCAAAAAGCCCGCAAGACCCAACACGACCGCCTTGTCGGTCGCATGACCCGCACCCGTCCAGGCGAGCGAGCCGAGCAGATCGCAGCGGATGCGGGCGAAGGCCGAACCGCGCAAGGTGCTGGCGAAATCGTGGGCGGCCCGCATCGGCCCGACGGTGTGCGACGACGACGGCCCGATGCCGATACGAAACAGGTCCCGTACGCCGAGCATCCCTTACGCCTCGGCCTCGGCGATCCGCAGCAGCCCTTCGACATAGCGGGCGAACGACCGCCACACCTCGAGGTGAAAGCGATCGGGCGCACGGCGCCACAGGACGATTTCCGCCTTGTCGTACATCGTGCGGGTACACATGCCGACGGGGAAGGCGCGGAGCGACAGGTCCAGCGCGCAGCCGCTCGCCAACAGCGTCTCCGCGCCGACGGCGCCGTCGATCACCTCCAGCGCGACCTGGCGGTGGCTGACGTCGACGAGCGAGCACAGCGCATCGCCCAGCCGCGACTGCAACGAGGCTACCCAATCGTCCGTCGCGCTCGGCGTCAGCAGCAGCCATTCGTCCGGCCCGAGCCACAGCGCCGACAGCCCGGCAGCATCGGCGGACCGACAGGCCTCGATCGGCAACGCGACGCCCAGACGCGCCGCGACCGTGTCGATCATCGTCGCCGGGCAGCGCAAGACGGCGCGGCCGGCATGCCCCACCCGGCGGATCGACGCGGTGCCGGCGGTGAAGGGCGTGGCAGGAGACAGGTCAGACATCGATGCGGGTGCCTTCCGGATCGTAGAAGATGGGCGAGACGACTTGCACCGCGATCGGCCCTGCCGGCATCGGGACATGCAGCATTTCGCCGAGCCGCGCGCGACCGCCACGCACAAGCGCCAGCGCGATCGGCGCGTTCACCGCCTCGCTGTAATAGGCCGAGGTGACATGACCGATCGGCGTCGTGGCGGCGGCCGGCGTGACGATCTGTGCGCCCTCCTCCAGCACCGTGCGGCCATCGACGGTCCTGAGGCCGACCAACTGCTTGCGATCGGGCGCGGACATCGCCGGGCGCGCCAGCGAACGCTTGCCGACGAAATCGGGTTTGGCCTTGCCGATCGCCCAGGAGAGGCCGACGTCGTCGGGGGTCACGGTGCCATCGGTTTCCTGGCCGACGATGATATAACCCTTTTCCGCGCGCAGGACGTGCATCGTCTCGGTGCCATAGGGAACCATGTCGAACGGCTTGCCCCGCTCCCAGATCGCCTCCCATACCATGCGGCCATAACCGCTCGGCACGTTCACCTCGAAGCCCAGCTCGCCCGTGAAGCTGACCCGCATCAGCCGCATCGGCACGCCGCAGATGCGCGCGTCGGCAATGCTCATATGCGGGAAGGCCTCGGCCGAGACATCCAGCCCCTCGATCAGCGGCGCGATCACCTCACGCGCGCGCGGGCCCTGTACGGCGATGACCGACCATTGCTCGGTGGTGGAGGTCAGCCAGACGTTGAGGTCGGGCCATTCGGTCTGGAGATAGTCCTCCATCATGTTCAGCACGCGCGCCGCGCCGCCGGTGGTGGTGGTGACGTGGAAGCGATCCGCCGCCAGCCGCCCGACCACGCCGTCGTCCATCACGAACCCGTCCTCGCGCAGCAGCACGCCGTAGCGACACTTGCCGACGCCCAGCTTGGTCCAGGCGTTGACGAAGAAGCGGTTCATGAATTCGGCCGCATCCGGGCCGACCACTTCGATCTTGCCCAGCGTCGAGGCATCGAAGATGCCGACGCCCTGGCGGACTGCTACGCACTCGCGGTTGACCGCCGCATGCATGTCCTCGCCAGCGCGCGGGAAGTAGTGCGCGCGTCGCCAGTTGCCGACATCCTCGAACGCGGCGCCGTGCGCCTTAGCCCAGTCGTTGATCGCTGTGATCCGCGCCGGATCGAACAGGTCGCCGCGCGCATGGCCCGCCAGCGTGCCGAAGGTGACCGGCGTATAGGGCGAGCGGAAGGTGGTCAGCCCGATCTCCGGGATCGACCGCCCGGTCGCCTCCGACACGATGCCCAGCGCGTTGATGTTGGACAGCTTGCCTTGGTCGGTCGCCATGCCGGTGGTGGTGTAGCGTTTGACATGCTCGATCGACAGGAACCCCTCGCGCGTGGCGAGCATGATGTCCTTGGCGGTCACGTCATTCTGCCAATCGACGAACGCCTTGGCCTTCGTCAGGTCGCTCGTCGTGGGCGCAGCGCCCATATAGCCGCCCACGCCTTGGAGGTGGCGGACGAACACGGCGGGCACCGATGCCGGCGCGGAGGGGGCGAAGCCCGCGGCCGACGCTGCGTCGCGTCCGGCGTCGATCCCGTCGGCGATCGCCTCCGCCAGCGCGAAGCGGCCGCGACACGCACCCGCCGATCGCTCCGCCTCGGCGGAGACGGACGGCAGATAGGCTTGGAGCCCCTCGTCCCAGGCGAGCTTTCCGCGCGACTGCGAGAAGAGGTGAACGCTGGGGGTGAAGCCGCCCGCCATCAGCACCGCATTACAGGGATAACGGCGCGTCGCACCATCGCCGGTGATGGTGATCGACGCGACGCGTAGACCGCCGGTCGTCCCGTCGATCTTCGCATCGGTGACGACCGGCAGGCCCGCCAGCCGTGCCGCCTCCGACACGGCGGAGCGTGGGCGGATATCCGCGACTGCCGCGATGGTGACGCCCGCCGCCGCCATTTCCTGCGCGACGCGATAGGCGTTGTCATGCGCGCCGACGATCACGATCGTCCGCCCCACCGCGACGCCATATTGCTGCAGGTAGGTGCGCGCCGCATCCGCTAGCATGATGCCGGGACGGTCGTTGTCGGGGAACACCAGCGGGCGCTCGATCGCGCCGGTCGCGAGCACCACCTGCGCCGCGCGCACCTGCCACAGCCGCTCGCGCGGGCGGCCCTGCGCCGGCGACGCGAGGTGATCGGTCAGCTTCTCGGTCAGGCCGATCCAATTGTGCGGATAATAGCCGAAGGCGATCGTGCGCGGCAGTAACGTGACGTTGGGCAGCGCGGCGAGCGCCGCCAGTGCGTCGTCCAGCCAGTCGGCCGCCGGATGGCCCGCGATCACGGTATCGACCGCCGCCAGCAGCGACCCGCCGAGCCGCGCGCGATCGTCGCACAGGATCACCCGCGCGCCGGTCTCCGCCGCCTCGCGCGCCGCGACGATCCCGGCGGGGCCACCGCCGATCACCAGGACGTCGCAATGGACGTAGCGCTGCGTATAATGATCGGGATCGGGATCGGACGGTGCGACGCCCAGCCCCGCCGCCTCGCGAATGCGCGGCTCGTACAGACGATCCCACGCCTTCTTCGGCCACATGAACGTCTTGTAGTAGAAGCCCGCCGGGATGAAGCGGCTGAGCAGCTTGTCGTTGACCGCCATGCGGTCATTCTCGAGGCTGGGGTGCCGGTTCTGGCTGACCGCGTCGAGGCCGTCATACAGCTCAACCTGCGTCGCCAGCAGATTGGGCGTGTAGCGCGCGCGGTCGCGCCGGACGCCGACCAGCGCATTGGGCTCGTCCGCGCCTGCGCCCAGAACGCCACGCGGGCGGTGATATTTGAACGATCGGCCGACCAGATGCACGCCGTTCGCGAGCAACGCGGAGGCGAGCGTATCCCCCTCCTGCCCCGCATAGCGTTTGCCGTCGAAGGTGAAGTGGATCGTCGTGTCGCGGATCACGGTGCCGCGCGCGATCCGGTGATCGGCGGTCTTCATGCGCAATCCACCTCCGGGGGCTGTTCGCCGACCTTGTACGTCGCCAGGAAAACGTCGCTTCGCGTGTCGCGGATGGCGTTGAAGAAGCGCCCGCACCCGTGCAGGTGCCGCCACCGCTCGGCATGCGCGCCCTTCGGGTTGGAGCGCGTATAGAGATACGTCGTCCAATCCTCGTCATTCAGGTCGGCCGGGCGCACGGGGCGGTCGATATGCGCCTCGCCGGCGTAGCTGAACTCCAGCTCGGGCCGCTGGCCGCAATAGGGGCAGGTGATGAGCAGCATCGGTGCGCCTCTCAGTGGGCGACGGCGGCGGCGGCCGCCTCGTCGATCATATAGCCGTCGCGGAAGCGCTCGATCGTATAGGGCGCGTTGATGGCATGCGGCGCGTCGTGCGCGATCGTATGGGCGAGCAGATGCGCCGCGCCCGGCGTCGCCTTGAACCCGCCGGTGCCCCAGCCGCAGTTAACGTACAGGCCGGGAACGGGCGTCTTGGCGATGATCGGCGAACGATCCGGCGTCACGTCGACGATACCGCCCCAGCTGCGCAGCATCCGCATCCGGCGGAACTGCGGGAAGAGCTCGCAAATCGCTTCCAGCGTGTGGGTCGCGATGTGCAGCCCGCCGCGCTGGGTATAGCTGGTATAGGCGTCGGTCCCCGCGCCGATCACCAGCTCGCCCTTGTCCGACTGGCTCATATAGGCGTGGATGGTGTTGGACATGACGACGCAGGGGAAGATCGGCTTCACTGGCTCCGACACCAAGGCCTGGAGCGGGTAGCTTTCCAGTGGCAGGCGGACGCCCGCCATGCCCAGCACGACGCTGGTGTGCCCCGCCGCCGAGACGCCGATCCGCTTCGAGGCGATGAAGCCGCGCGTCGTCTCCACCCCCGACACGGCGCCCGATGCATCGCGGCGGATGCCCGTCACTTCGCAATTCTCGATGATGTCGACGCCCAGCGCGTCGGCGGCGCGGGCATAGCCCCAGGCGACCGCATCGTGCCGCGCCGTACCGCCGCGCCGCTGCAACGCCGCGCCCAACACCGGATAGCGCATATTGGGTTCGATATTCAGCGGCGGGCAGAAGGCCTTGGCCTCTTCGGGCGTCAGCCATTCATTGTCGACGCCGTTGATCCGATTGGCGTGGACGTGGCGCTTGAACACCTGCACGTCGTGGATGTTGTGCGCCAGCATCATCACGCCGCGCTGCGAGAACATGACGTTGTAGTTGAGCTCCTGGCTCAACCCCTCCCACATCTTGAGCGCATGGTCGTAGAGCGCCGCGCTCTCGTCGAAGAGATAGTTGGAGCGGATGATCGTCGTGTTGCGGCCGGTATTGCCGCCACCGATCCAGCCCTTTTCCACCACCGCGACGTTGCGCATCCCGAACTGGCTGGCGAGATAATAGGCCGCGCCCAGCCCGTGCCCGCCGCCACCGACGATGATCGCGTCATAGGAGGGCTTCGGCGCGGCATTGCGCCATTGGGGCTTCCACCCCTTGTGACCGCCAAGCCCCTGTCGGAACAGCGCGAATGCAGAAAAGCGCTGCATCAGCCGCGCGCCGTGTCGTAGATCGGAAAGCGATCGCACAGGGCGATCACGTCGGCCCGCACCGCATCGATCAGCGCCGGGGGCACCTCCCCCTCCGACGCGGCGTCGAGGATGCGGTTGATGAGGCGTCCGACTTGCTGGACGGCGGCGACGTCGAACCCGCGGCTGGTCAGGGCGCCGCTCCCCAGGCGAATGCCGGATGTCACAGCGGGTTTCTCCGGATCGAACGGGATGCCGTTCTTGTTGCAGGTGATGCCGGCCTCATCGAGGACCAGCTCGGCGCGCTTGCCGGTCAGCCCCTTGGGGCGCAGGTCGACCAGGACGATATGCGTATCGGTGCCGCCCGAGACGATCGAATAGCCGTTGGCGGACAGCACGGCGGCCAGCGCCTGGGCATTCTCGACCACGCGGCGCGCATAGTCCTTGAAGGACGGCCGCAGCGCCTCGCCGAACGCCACCGCCTTGGCGGCGATGACATGTTCCAGCGGGCCACCCTGGATGCCGGGGAAGATCGCCGAGTTGAACTTCTTGGCGAGCGCCTCGTCATTGGTCAGGATCATGCCGCCGCGCGGGCCGCGTAGCGTCTTGTGCGTCGTCGTGGTGACGACATGCGCATGGTCGAGCGGGTTGGGATGCACGCCGCCCGCGACCAGCCCGGCAAAATGCGCCATGTCGACCATCAGCAGCGCGTCGACCGAGTCCGCGATCTCCCGGAACCGCGCAAAGTCGATTTGGCGCGGATAGGCCGATCCGCCCGCGATGATCAGCTTCGGGTGATATTCGCGCGCCAGCTCGGCGACCGCGTCATAGTCGATCCGCTGATCCTCCTCGCGCACGCCGTAGGGGATTGCGTTCAGCCACTTGCCCGAGAAGGTCGGCGCTGCGCCATGGGTCAAGTGCCCGCCGTGCGCGAGGCTCATGCCCATCAGCGTCTCGCCCGGCTTCATCAGCGCGAACTGGACCGCCATATTGGCCTGCGCGCCCGAGTGCGGCTGGACGTTGGCGAACTTGGCGCCGAAGAGCCGGCACGCGCGATCGATCGCCAGTTGTTCGGTGACGTCGACATGCTCGCACCCGCCATAATAGCGGCGCCCCGGATAGCCCTCGGCATATTTGTTGGTCAGCACCGAGCCCTGCGCCTGCAAGACCGCGGTGGAGACGATATTCTCCGACGCGATCAGCTCCAGCTTGTCGCGCTGCCGCCCGAGTTCGGCGTTGATGGCCGCATCGACTTCGGGATCCGCCTCGCTCAACGCACCGCCGAAAAACGCCCCCGCTGCATAGGCCGGATCGGCGTCACCGCTGCGCATGCTCATCTCCGCCATGATGGCTCCCCCGTCATCGTCGAGCGCAGGATGAGGGCTCGTCGCGCGAACCGCCGGGACAAGGGCGTCGCGGGGCGCGCAGATTTGCGACACCGCCATCGGGGCGGGCAAGTGACGAGGGACAGACGCAAAACGTCGGGCGCAGACCTGCGGCCGCGCCTGACGTTGCGATGCTGTGGATGACGCATTCTGCGCCGGGGCAAGCTTAGAACGGCGCCGGATCGGCGATGCCCTGCAGCGCGTGCGTCGCCCTTCCGCCAAGGTACGATTCAAGCCCCGCTCATCGCCCGCACGGCGATGCGGGCAATGGCGCGCTGGCCCGTCGCTAGCGCTGTCGCGCCTGCCAGCCCTCGGCCCGATAATATTCCGCGTTCGAGGCGGACAGCGCCGGGCGACCCAGGATGTGATCGGCTGCCTTCTCGCCGATCATGATCGTCGGCGCGTTGAGGTTACCGGTCGTAATCGACGGCATCACCGATGAATCGACGACGCGCAGGCCCTCGATGCCATGAACCCGCAGCATCGGGTCGACCACCGCCATCGGGTTCGACGCCTCCCCCATCGCGCAGGAACAGGACGGATGGTAGGCGCTTTCGACATGCGTGCGGACGAACGCATCGATCGCCGCATCGTCGGTGATGTCCGCACCAGGCTGGATCTCGCGCCCGGCGTACGGCGCCATCGCCGGCTGCGCGAAGATCTCGCGCGTCAGGCGGACGCACGCGCGCATCTCCGTCCAATCGTCCGGATGGCTCATATAGTTGAAGCGGATCGACGGCTTGTCCGCCGGATTGGCGCTGCGCAGCCGGACATGGCCGCGGCTCTTCGATCGCATCGGCCCGACATGCGCCTGGAAGCCATGGCCGGTCGCGAGCGACGACCCGTCGTAGCTGACCGCCAGCGGCAGGAAGTGATATTGGATGTCCGGATAGGCCACGCCGGCACGGCTGCGGATAAAGCCGCAGCTTTCGAAGTGATTGGTCGCACCCAATCCGCTTTTCCCGAACAGCCAGCGCGCACCGATCAGCGCCTTCCGCAAGGGATGCATCGCCGGGTAGAGGGTGATCGGCTGCTTGGATTCGATCTGGAAATAGAATTCCAGATGGTCCTGCAAATTCTCGCCAACGCCGGGAAGATGATGGACCGGCGTAATCCCATGCGCCTGCAATTCGTCGGCCGGGCCGATCCCCGACAGCTTCAGCAATTGCGGCGAATTGATCGGCCCGCCCGCCAGGATCACCTCGCGCCGGGCGTGGGCGAGCGTCTCCACGCCGTTGCGGCGATAGACGATTCCCGTCGCCCGCCGCCCGTCGAACACGATGCGACTGGCCAGCGCATGGGTCACCACCGTCAGGTTCGGGCGCCGCATCGCCGGTTTGAGATAGGCACTGGCCGCGCTCCAGCGGCGTCCGCGATGGACGGTCATGTCCATCCGGCCGAAGCCTTCCTGCTGGTAGCCGTTGATGTCCGCCGTCTCGGGATAGCCGGCTTCGCGCGCGGCATCGACGAAGGCACGGTATAAAGGATTGGCCAATCGGCCATATTGCGTGTGGAGCGGCCCGGCGTCGCCGCGCCATGCGTCCCCGCCTTCCTGCCGCGTTTCCGCGCGCCGGAAATAGGGCAGCACATGGCGATAGCCCCAGCCGGTCGCCCCCTCCCCTTCCCAGCGATCAAAATCGGCGGGATTGCCACGCACATAGACCATGCCGTTGATCGAGGAGGATCCGCCGATCACCCTGCCGCGCGGCGTGTGCAGCCGCCGACCGTCCAGATGCGGCTCCGGCTCCGTCTCATATTGCCAATTGTATCGCGCCATGTTCATCGGGATCGACAGCGCGCTGGGCATTTGGATGAAGACCGATCGGTCGGATCCGCCCTGTTCGAGCACCAGCACGCTGTGTCGGCCGTCCTCGGTCAGCCGCGCGGCGAGCACGCAACCCGCCGATCCGGCGCCGACGATGATGTAATCGAAGCTGTCGGTCATCCGCGGCACCTCAATAGGGGCAGTCGATGTCGGTCATGGCGACATAGACGCTCTTCAGACGGGTATAATGTTCGATCGCGGCCAGCCCGTTTTCGCGCCCGAGGCCAGAGGCCTTGTAGCCGCCGAACGGAAGCTCGATCGGTGTGATGTTGTACTGGTTGATCCAGCACGTCCCGGCCTCCAGCCGCGCGATCACGCGATGCGCGCGCGTGATGTCGGCGGTGAAGACCCCGGCGGCCAGCCCGAATTCGGTCGCATTGGCGCGGGCCACCACCTCGTCCTCATCGTCGAACGGCAGCACCGTCATGACCGGGCCAAACACCTCGTCGCGCACGATCGAGGCGCGGTCGTCCTGCGCGACGAAGATCGTCGGCGCGACGAACCAGCCGCGCGCCAGATCCCCCTCGGTCAGCCGCTTGCCACCCGCCAGCAGCCGCACGCCCTCCCGCCGCGCGCGCTCGATATGGCCGAGCACGATGTTCATCTGCGTCTCGGACACCAGGGGGCCGATCTGCGTGGCGGGATCGAGCGGATCGCCGACGACGAGGCGCGCGGTGCGCACCGCTAGCCGCTCCAAAAAGTCGTTCAGCACCGATCGGTGGACGAAGACGCGGGTGCCGTTCGAACAGACCTGACCGGTGGAATAGAAGTTGGCGAGCATCGCGCCGGACACCGCATTGTCGAGCGCGGCATCCTCGAACACGATCAGCGGCGACTTGCCGCCCAGCTCCAGCGTCACCGCCTTCAGCCCCGGCGCGGCCGCCGCCATCACCGCCCGCCCCGTCGGCACCGATCCGGTCAGCGAAACCTTGGCGATGTCCTTATGGGTGACGAGCGCGCGGCCGAGCGGACCATAGCCCTGCACGACCTGGAATATGCCATCCGGAAACCCCGCGTCGCGGAACACCGACTCCAGCGCCGCCGCGGTCAGCGGCGTCTGTTCGGCGGGCTTAAAGATCATCGCGTTGCCGCACGCCAGCGCCGGCGCCGCCTTCCAACAGGCGATCTGCAACGGATAGTTCCATGCGCCGATACCCGCGACGACGCCCAGCGGCTCGCGCCGGGTATAGCCGAACGCCTCCGCGCCCAGATCCAGATGCTGCCCCGCCACCGTCGCGGCGACGCCCGCGTAATATTCCAGGCAATCGGCGCCGGACAGGACGTCGACCGCTTCGGTCTCCTGTACGGGTTTGCCGGTGTTGAGCGTTTCGATCCGCGCCAATTCGACGTTGCGCTCCCGCAGGATATCGGCGGCACGACGCAGGATGCGCCCGCGCTCGCGCGGCGCCAGCGCCGCCCATCCCGGTTGCGCGGCGCGGGCGCGGGCGATGGCCGCGTCCAGCGCGGGCGTGTCCGTCACCGCGATCCGCGCGAGCGCCTCTCCCGTCGCGGGATTGCACGGCACGATCTCGCGGCGCGGCGGCGCGGCGGACGGGATGGCGGCGAGGCGGCTGTCGACGAACGATCCCAACAGCAGGCGCGCGCTGTCGCCGTCGATCTCGCTCCACCCGGACAGCGCGCCACGCAGCCATACGCCATCGATCATCGCCGCGATCGTGGCCGCGAGCGCCGGCGCCTCCTCGGCCGGCACCAGCGCGCGGAGCGGATGGCGCAGGTTGGACAGCATGCGGCGCTGATAGACGCGCTGGATGCGGAACAGGCGGGGCTGGTGCCGGACATGCCCCCAGAAGGCGAGCCAGACCTTGCTGGTCGCGCCGTCGAGTTCCTCGGGCGCCAGATTCGTGTCGATCACCGCCTGCAGCCGCTCGCGCGGCCCCTCTGCCTGCGCGAGGCGAAGGCGCAGCCTGGCGCCAAGCCGCGTGGTCAGCAGGCGGAACGCGGCCTCTAGCAGCCCTTCCTTGTCGCCGAAATAATGCGCCACCAGCCCGGGCGATACGCCCGTGCGCCCGGCGATCTGGATCAGCGTCGTGCCGACGAACCCGACCTCCGCCAGACTGTCGATCGTCATTTCGACGAGCTGTCTGGCACGACCATCATCAGCGATCGGCGAAGAGCGGGGCATAAGCAACATATCCTGATTGGGTGTTCAATGTGGGAGCGACTCGGCCTGCGATCGGCCGTGATTCGGCGCGCGCCCGATTGAATGCAGTCTGCATTGGCGTTGAACGCCCAGTCAATATGGGACTTGACCCATGGCAAATGGCAGCCTGACCTTCAAAGGACGGATGGCGCGTTTCACCGCGGCAACACGGAAAAATGATGCGACACCGCGATCACTACCGCCGCCAGCGCCAGCGCGGCGAAGGGCAGGATTCCAGCGCGCGGCCGATCGTCCATCCGCGCGTGATCGGGTTGGGATGGCGTCGGAAAGCGGCCGCCGTCCTGAATATAGTGTCGGAACACGAACACCGGCAGGATCAGCGCAGCGGCGAGCAGACCGTTGCGCAAGGTGCCGGGGCCCCACACCTCCGCCCCCGCGCCGAGCAGCACCAGATTGAAGAAGCCCAAGGCGGCCCCCACGCCCAACAGCCAGGTCGGCGCGCGGAACGGACGCGGCCAGTGCGGCCGGTCGATGCGATGGATCCAGCCCGCCTGCAGGTTCAGGAAGATGAAGATCATGTAGCAGACGTTAGAGAGCATCAGGACCATGAAATAGTCCGACATCATCAGCAGGATCAGGTTGAAGGCCAGATCGGTCCACATCGCCGCGGTGGGCGCGCCATGACGGTTCACGCGCGAAAGATATCGCGGCAGCCAGCCATCGACCGACGCCTGATACAATGTGCGCGACGATCCCATCATCGACGACATGACGATCAGCAACAGCGCCAGAATGAAGATCACGATGAACAGGTTGGTGACGATCACCCCGCCCTTGACGATGCTCGCCAGCGCGAGCGCCACGCCCGTTCCGTCGTAGATTGCGGGGTTCGTCATGCCGCTGAGCCCCAGCGATGCCTGAAACGCGAGTGGGACGAGCGTGAAGATCGCCAGACACAGCACCCCCGCCGAGATGATCGCCTTGTAGGTGTCGCGGGCGGGATCCTTGAACTCGCGGACATAGCAAACAGCGCCCTCGAACCCGTAGGTCGACCAGCCGGCACCGAAAAGGCCCGCCGCCAGCACCGTCAATCCGGCGGCATTCCAGCTGCCGAAGCCGACATGGCCCGCCGCATCGCGCACGATCGGGAGCAGCGGGAACAGATGGTCGGATGGCAGATCGCCCGTGACGATCGGCACCAGCCCGACCAGCACGAGCGGACACAGGCAGACGAGCGCCAGCACCTTTTGCGTGCCGGCGGCGCGGGCGGCACCCTGATGCTGCAGCAGGAAGGTCATGAGCAAAAACGCAGCGGCGATGATCGCGACCGTGTTGATGCGCAATGTCAGTCCGGGCTTGATGCTGCTCAGATCGAGCAGCGTCAGGTGCCACGTATTGATCGCCGCATCCGCCGGGAACAGGCTGGTGACGACGTAGCCGGCGGCCAGCCCCGTGCCCAGCGCGAGCACCGGCGACCACGCCAGCCAGTTGCACCAGACGGACACCGGCGCGACGAATTTGCTGTATTTGATCCAGGCCGCCGCACCATAGACCGACGCGCCGCCGGACTTGTCGGGATACAGCCCCGCGATCTCTGCATAGACGAAGCATTGCAGGAAGCCGATCAGGACCGAGACGATCCAGACCGCCCAGGATGCCTGGCCGACCACGGTGGAGACCCCGCCCATCGTCAGCAACACCCCGGCCGGAACGCCGCTGATCGCCCAGAATGCCCCCCGCCAGTCTAGCGTGCGAAGCAGCGTGGAAGATGGTGGCGTGCGTACGGGGCGCTGGGGAGCGGCACTACCGTCGCACGGCTTTGCGATCATCACCTCGTCCGCCATTCCGCCGCCCCCTCAATTCTGTACGGACGGGATGCGTGCGATCGGCGCGTCACGCGCCGACGGCACCCCTCCATCACCCGACCAACATCACCCGTCACCGCCTCCGCTTGCGACATTGCCCGCCCATGGCCGCACGCGAGGGCACCGGCGGGCCGAGCCGACATGGCTCCGCCGTCCGACCGCCCTCGATGTCGCGGGGTCCGGCGCGGTGCCGGCTGTGGACTGATGACTATTCCGCCTGACTCGCCGCAGACGGTACGCAACGGCATTTCGCATTCCGCACCTGCTCCCAAAAAGGTTCAGTACGGCCGGATTCGGCATTCAAATCTTCGCCGGTGACGAAATTATTGCAAGGCAGCTTGTCGCGTTGAACGAGTGATCAGCAGCTTACATGGGTAGCATTAGAGGGCGTGATACCTCCTTCAACGGTAGCCACGTACGTTGGATGTGGATGACGCCTCGCCGGCTGTTCAACCCGCAAATCAATTGATTGGTTATTCAACAACTAAGCTGATGGCGGGGTGTAGACGAGGATCACCCTTTAAAGTGGGTTCGCTGAGTGTGGGCGATCCGCCCCACGGGTGCTACCTTTCGAACACCGCAAGACCCTGACGGAAAGCGCTTTTATCGACGCGAGAGACAGTGGCACGGAGGTATGCCGCCCTTGGAAGCGACACCGCGATGGCGGAAAAACCCTGGGCCTCGATACGCCGCTCCGTCCCGATAAATAGAGTTGGGTTGCGATTGCTCGGCAGCAGGAGATCAACGGCTTTTTCTGATCCTTTTCAATAGCAAGAGGCCTCTAAACTCTTTGCCCCGCAATGACGTCATGCCATCTCCGAACGGATGTCACGAGAGTAAATTTGCCTGCTGCTCGGCCACCTCGTAAGATGGTCTGCACGATATCAGCCCGCCCCGCGATCCTCCGCTGATAAGCCCAGCTTATGTGTCGCATCTGTACGGCAATGCTGTCGATTCCATTCAAGCCGTTCCGCCGCATCGTCGCAGGATAGTCGTCCATAAGGATCGGGGAGAGGCGAAGTATCGACGTGCCGGTGTCACGGTTGACCTTTCCCCAATCGTGATGCCCGCCACAACAAAAGGGGGTCATTCCATGTATCGCGAACACCGTTCGGGCGATCTTCGCCGTCTGCTGCTCTCTACGGTTACAACATGCGCTATCCTGGCATGGTCCCCGGTCGCTGCCGCGCAGGACAAGGAAAACTCCAAGGACTCCGACGACATCGTCGTGACGGCCCAACGTCGTGAACAGAAATTGCAGGATGTTGGTATCGCCGTATCGGTGATGACCGCGGATTCGCTGCGCGACATGAACGTGCAGACCGCGACGGATCTGACGCGGGCGGTCCCCGAACTCAAGATGAACGCCTATTCCAGTTCGCAGGTGGTGTTCAATATTCGTGGCGTGTCGCAGAACGACTATGGCGACCAGCAGGAACCGCCCGTCGCCGTCTATCAGGACGACAGCTATTCCAGCTCGATCAACCTCGCCAGCTTCCCCACCTTCGACCTTGCGCGGGTCGAGGTGCTGCGTGGGCCGCAGGGGACGCTGTTCGGCCGCAACGCGACCGGCGGCGCGGTGCAATTCATCTCGAACCAGCCGACCCGCCAGCTGGACGGCTACGGCTCCGTCACGGTCGGAAGCTATGGGCAGATCATCACCGAAGGCGCCGTGTCGGGTCCTCTAACCGACAATCTGCAGGTCCGTGTCGCGGGCACTCGCAACCGGGACCAGGGCTACATCCGCAACATCAACCCGGGCCAGCCCGCGCGGGGGGCCAACAATCACTGGGCCCTGCGCGGCATTGTGGCGTGGCAGCCAACCGCGGATATCGAATCGACGCTGACGCTCCGCTATATGCGCGCCGACAAGGAGCGGCAGGCCGGCCTGTATTCGCTGGTGGCCAGCTGTCCCAATGCCCGACTGCAAGGCGAAGTGCTGGCCCCCGATCGCAGTTGTGCCTATTGGGGGACCGGCCCGGGCGAAACGGGCGCCGGCTATCGCAACGACGCGATCAATCCCGAGCGCGGCGGCGATCCGTACAGCACCGCGGCGACCGATCCCAGCTATGTCGACCGCAAGGTCTTCGGCGCGGACCTGAAGATCCAGGCACGCGTGTCCGACGCGGTGACGCTGGTGTCGATTACCGATTACCAGCACGGCAACAAATTCTATACGGAAGACGGCGACTCATCACCCGCCAGCGGCGTCTATTTCACGCAAGGGTCACGGATCGACCAATGGTCGCAGGAAGTCCGCCTTCAGGCGGATCTTGGCGCCAACCAGTTGACGGCCGGTGCCTTCGCCATGTCGATCGACGGCAATTATACCGGCAAATACGCCTCGCTCTTCTACGGCTACGATCCCACGGTCGCCTTTTCACAGAACACGCGGTCGTTCGCCTTCTTCGTGCAGGACGAATGGAAGGTTGCCGACCGCGTGACGCTGGTCGGCGGCCTGCGCTATTGGAACGATCGCAAGACCGGCCGCTATTTCGGGTCGGAGCCCAGCACGGGCGTGTCGATCATCTTCAACCCGCGCCAGGTCGCTTATGGCTCGTTCGGCGTGATCCAGCCGCGGACCGGCATTATCGCGACGCCGGCCGATGCGACCCCCGTGTTCGACGGGGTCACCGCGCGTGCGCTGATCAACTACAAGCCCACCGATCACGTGTTGCTGTATGCGAGCTATAACCGCGGATCGAAGAGCGGCGGCTTCACCTTCTCGACCGGCACGCCCTTCCCCGGATCGGAAGCGGCTACGCTGAACGGCATCAACTATCGACCCGAAACGCTCAACGCCTGGGAAGTCGGTGCCAAGACGCGGCTTGCGCCGGGCACGACGCTGAACCTGTCCGCCTTCTATTACGATTATCAGAACTACCAGGCCTTCGCGCAGTATTCGACGGTACAGACGGTCGTGAACCTTCCAGCAAAATCGGCGGGCCTGGAGGTTGAATTCGCGACGCGCCCGATCCGTGGCCTGACGCTGCAAGCCAATGCGTCGTTCCTCGACACGAAGGTCCGCAACGTCGAACTGCCCGATCTGGTCACCGTGGAAGATCATCGCCTGCCGCAGGCGCCGAGCTTTTCCGGCAATCTGCTGGCCCGCTACGAATTCGCGGTCGCGGGCGGCACCGCCTCGCTTCAGGCGGATGCGCAGCATTCGAGCAGCTTCTGCTTCACGGTGCTGTGCGCGCCGGTCGAGCGCGAGCGCGCCTACACGGTGGCCAATGCGCGCATCGGCTTTGCCGGCCCGGCGAACCGCTGGGAAATCGCTGTGTTCGTCAACAACCTGTTTTCCGAGCGCTACCGCGTCTACGGATATGACAACACGCTGTTCGACGGGACGGTTGCCGGCGTCTACGCCAAACCCCGCGTGTGGGGGCTGACCGGGATCGTGCATTTCGGCACCTGACGCCATCGGCGCCGCGCGTGACGCGATTTGATCGCATCCGCGCGGCGTTGTGCCTTGCAAATCCAGCCTCATCCCAAGTGCGTCCACGCGGCATTGGCCACGGCACGAGCGCGGGGAAGTCTCTCCCCCGAACGATAACGCCGTCGGGCGGGTGCGAGCCGTCTTCGTTCCCGCGTGCGATCACACCCGCACTGGCGACGACGTCCCCGGCACACCTCATTAGAGGCCGTTCCTGACCTTTGGCAGCGACAGGCGAGACGCCAGCGCCTGCTCGAGCACCATGGCCGATTGTAACTGAGATGTTCCGCCCCCCCTTCCTGAGTCGCGCGCATCTATGCCGCCGCGTTCGCCGCACTGGTCGATGCCCGCCGAGGGCGCGATACTTACGGCGGACGGTCGCTGGTAACTCACCCGCGACCAGCGCGGCATCGCGGGTGCCGCCTGGTTTCCTGAAGCGGGGCGTGGGGCGATTGATGCCGCCATCGAACGCTGGTTCCTGCGCTGCGGCGCCCGCCGGCGCCACGCAGCTCGGCGACCGTCTTCTGTCTCGCGGATTGCTGGATGAGCTGGAATGCGGCGTGGCGTTTGCGCCGGGCGGGCTATAGGCGGATGCGCTGGTTCGCCGAAGGTGTCGATGGCTGGCGCGACCCGGGCCGCCCGCTGGTGCCGATCACCCCCTATCCGGAGCCGTTATGACCGTTCGAGCCATCGCCCTGTTGCTGTGCGGCGTCTCTGCCCTTCCCGCGGCGGCGCAGGAGCGTCCCGCCGCGGACGTCTCTCCCGCGCCGGACATCGTCGTGATCGGCCGCGGCCTGCCCGCCAGACCGGGAGATCGCACCGCAGACGTCGTCGCGATCGACGCGGCGCGCATCCGCGAGAGCGCCAGCGGCCGACTGGAAACGGTGCTTGCCGACGTCGCGGGGCTCCAGCAGTTCCGACGCTCCGATTCGCGTTCGGCCAATCCGACCAGCCAGGGTCTGTCGCTGCGTGGCATCGGCGGTAACGCGTCCAGCCGCGCGCTGTTGGTCCTGGATGGGGTGCCGCAGGCGGACCCGTTCGGCGGCTGGGTGCCCTTCCCCGCCTACGCCACCGATCGCATTGGCCTGATCCGCGTCACGCGCGGCGGCGGCAGCGGCTATTTCGGACCCGGCGCGCTCGCCGGCACGATCGAAATCGCCAGCGCCGATCCCGCCGACCAGCCCGCGCTTGCCGCAGACGTCGCGTACGGCAGCCGCCGGTCGCTGTCCGCTGCCGCATCGGGACTGCTGCGGCGTGACGGCGGCTTCGCCACTGTGTCGGCGGCCTATGATCGTGGCGACGGCTTCGTGCCCACCGTCGCCGAAAGCCGCGGCTCCGCTGATCGTGCTGCACCGTTCGAGCAGTTTTCTGCCGCGGCGCGCGCGGTGGTCGCGCTTGGCGGACAGACCGAATTGCAGACCAACCTGTCGGGCTTCACCGATACGCGCGAACGCGGCACGGCCTTCACCCGCAACCGTAGCCAGGGCGCCGACGCCAGCGTCCGCCTGATCGGGCGCGGCGACTGGGGCTGGTCCGCGCTCGCCTATCTCCAGACCCGCGCCTTCGCGTCGCAATTCGCCAGCGTCGATGCCACCCGGACGACTGCGACCCAGACGCTGGACCAATATAACACGCCCGCTACCGGCACCGGCGGCCGGATCGAATTGAAGCCCTCGGTCGGCGAGGGCCGCGATCTGCGCCTCGGCGCCGACGTGCGACGCGTCTCCGGGCAGACGCAAGAGCTGTACACCTATGCCAACGCCCTCCCCACGCGGCGGCGCGTAGCGGGCGGCACCGCGCTGACCTATGGCCTGTTTACCGACGCGAGCCTGACCGCCGGCCCTGCGACGCTGACACTCGGCGGGCGGGTGGATCGCTGGCGACTGACGGACGGCGCCCTGCGCGAGGCGGTGATCGTTACTGGGGTGCCGCTGACCAACGCCATCTTCCCGGAGCGGCGGGGGACGGAATGGACCGGGCGGGCCGGTATTGCCGTCACGCCGGTCGCGCCGGTGACGCTGCGCGCCTCAGCCTATCGCGGTTGGCGCCTGCCGACGCTCAACGAGCTGTACCGGCCGTTCCGTGTCGGCGCCGATGCGGTCGCCGCCGATGCCGCGCTGGAGCCCGAGCGGTTGAGCGGGATCGACGGCGGTGTCACGCTGGCGCCCGGCGCTGGCGTCTCGTTCACCGCGACCTTGTTCTGGAACCGGCTGGACGGGGCGATCGCCAACGTCACCGCGGGACGCGGGCCCGGCACCTTCCCCGGCGTCGGCTTCGTCGCCGCGAACGGCATCTACCGCGTCCGCCGCAATCTGGATGCGATCCGCTCGACCGGGTTGGAGCTCGACGCCCGCTGGCAGAGCGGGCCCGTGTTCGCCCAGGCATCCTGGTCACATGTCGATCCCCGCGTCGTCGCCAGCGGTGCCGCGGCCGCACTCGACGGACTGCGGCCGGCGCAGACGCCGCGCGACCTGACGTCCGCCACGCTCGGCTGGCGCAAGGGCGGCGCGGCGGTCTCGACGACGCTGCGGCATGCCGCCCGCCAGTTCGAGGACGACCAGAACAGCCGCTCGCTCGCGCCGGCGACGACGCTGGACGGCTATGCCGCCTTGCCGCTGACCCGCACGCTTGGGGTGGAGCTGCGGGCGGAGAACGTCTTCGATGCGCGGGTCGAAACGGGGATCAGCGGCAACGCGATCGTCGAGCGCGCCACGCCGCGGACCGTTTGGGTGGGGCTGACGCTGCGGACCGGGTGATGTCCGGCCCGCCCGACGTCGGGTGCCCCTCATCGGCATCGGAGCAGGTCGCCCATCCACCGGCGACCGATAGCTCGATGCGAGACCGGCAGGGCTGAGCCGAGATTAAGCGGCTTCCGATCCCAGCCCTCGACACGGGCCGGAAGGACGTTCAGACGCCCCTATACCCGCCCGTGGCCGGACCGACCGGTGGGGCCGAAACCGCTGGACCGCCCCATGACAACACACCCACGTTCGATCCGGCTGACGCCGCGAGACATTCCCTCGCCCAGCTCGATTAGCGGCGAGGCGCGGGCGGCGCTGGAGCGACTGATCGACACCGAAGGCGTGCCGATCAACGCGCGATTCACCATGCCTGACCATGACGACGAGGCGGGGTGGCAGGCGGTCAAGGCGTCGGTCGATGCCCAATATGCGCGCATGCTGGCCGCGGCCTCGGAGGCGCCCACCGCCACTGTCGAGACGATCCGGTGCGACGGTGCGCTCGTCCATGTTGCCACCCCCGCTACGCCGATCGCAGAGGATGCCCTGTATATCGACCTGCACGGCGGCGCGCTGGTGTTCGGCGGTGGCGAGGCCTGCCGGCATGGCGCGCGGACGCTGGCCGATCAACTGGGCTTGCGCATCTGGAGCATCGACTATCGCCTGCCGCCCGAACACCCCTTTCCGGCGGGCCTCGACGATGGCTTGGCAGCCTATCGCGCTGCGCTTCGACTGTACCCGGCGGAACGGATCGTTGTCGGCGGCCGCTCTGCGGGTGGCAATCTCGCCGCCGCGATGCTGTTGCGCGCAAAGGCAGAGGGCCTGCCGTTGCCGGCCGGATTGGTGTTGCTGTCGCCGCAGGTGGATCTGACGGAAAGCGGCGACAGCTTCGCGACCAACGCCGGGCTGGACGCAATGCTGCCGACGTCGCTGATGTCCAGCAATCGACTGTATGCGGGCGGCGCCGATCTGAGCGATTCCCTCCTGTCGCCGTTGTTCGGTGACGTGGCGAACTTCCCCCCGACGTTTCTTCTGACGGGCACCCGCGATCTGTTCCTGTCCAACACCGTGCGCATGCACCGCCGGCTCTTGTCGGCGGGGGTCCCTGCGGACCTCCACGTGTTCGAAGCCATGCCCCATGGCGGCTTCGGCGGATCGCCCGAGGACAGGGAGGCTGCGCGCGACATGACGCGGTTCGTCCATGACCGCCTGTCGAGACGGTGACGCAAGAACGCCAAGCTCGGGCCATTTCTGTGCGACTTTTGTTAACCAACCCGTTTGTCGAGCCGGAAGCCCGGCAATAAGACAATAATGGATCAATATTTGGCGGATGCAATAATACGCCAAAAGCCCCGAATCGTATTGATGCAGATTTATATGAAATGTTGATCGCCGACGGAACGAAATTTTGGTTCCGATAACTACCTATCTTCCTGATTTGCGTTGGATACAAATCGATCAAACTGTCGTTGAGCCCCGATAAAGCGAAAAGGGGCGCTCGTGATCATCGTACATTTGGCGCTCGGCGGTTGTCTGAAGGCGCCGCCCGTCAATTTCGGCGTGACGGCAGATACGGGCGGCCATATCGCCTATGTGCTCGATGCGGCATGCCATCAGGCAGTGCGGTCCGACGTCGAGGCGGTCACGATCGTCACACGCCTCTTTACCGATGAACGGCTCGATCCGATCCACGCACAGGTCGAAGAAACCGTCTCGCAGAAAGTGACGATCCGCCGGATCGCGACCGCGGACCATCGCTATCTGGAAAAGGAGGCGCTCGGCGCCGACCTCGCCGCCTTCACCGAGGCGTTCTGCGCGATGCTGGAGCGGGAAGAGCGGCGCCCGGATGTCATCCATGCGCATTTTGCAGACGCCGCCGCCGTCGCGATGGCGGCACAGCGCCGGTTCGGTATCCCCTTCGTGTACACGCCGCATGCGCTCGGCATCGACAAGCGGATGCAGCGCCTGGAGTGCCCCGGCCTCGACGCCCGTATTGCCGCCGAACGCGCCGCGATCGAAGGTGCCTCTGCGATCGTGGTCTCGACCGAGGAAGAGGCGGCGCGTCAGGTCGGCGGGTATGGCGTCGCGCTCGGCGACCGGGTGACGGTCGTCGCCCCGGGCGTACCACGCCGCGACTGCGTGCCCGGGCCCCATACGCTCGCCGACCGGCTGGACGATTGGTTCGAGACGCCGGACCTGCCGATCATCCTCGCCATCGCGCGGCCCGTCGCGAAGAAGAACCTGGCCGCGCTCGCGCGTGCCTATGCCGACGATCCCGCGCTACAAGCGCAGGCGAACCTCGTCATTTTGGCCGGGCAGCATGCCTATGCCTCGGCCGACGAGCGGGCATCGCTCGCCGAATTGCAGGCGATCGCTGATCGGCCGGGCATGCGCGGCCGCATTGCCTTGCCGCCACAGCACGACGCCGATGACGTCGCGGCGCTGTACGCGCGAGCCGCGCGCGGCGGCGTGTTCGTCAATCCCGCGCTGCACGAGCCCTTCGGCCTGACGCTGGTCGAGGCGGCGGCGGCGGGCGTGCCGGTGGTCGCGACGCGCAACGGCGGTCCGGCCGATATCGTCGCAACGATCGGCCATGGCCTATTGATCGATCCGGAGGATACGGCCGCGATCGGTGCGGCGATCCGGGCAATCGTCGGCGATCCTGCCCGCCATCACGCCTTCGCCACCGCAGCCCGCGCTCATGCCGATCTGTATTGCTGGCATCGTTATGCGGCCGCGACCCGCGCGCTATACAGCGAGCTGGCATCGCCCCGCCTGCTCGCCTGCGACATCGACAATACGCTGACCGGCTGCGTCGAGGGTGCGCGTGCCTTCGCGGCGTGGCGGGCCGCGAGCCCCTTACCCTTCATCATTGCAACCGGCCGCGGCTTCGATGCGGCGCGGATGATCCTGAAGCGCTGGCGCCTGCCGCAGCCCGATGCGTTCATCGTCGATGTCGGTACCCGGTTGATGCTGCCCGACGGAACCGGCGGCTGGCGCGCCTGTGCCGACTATGCGCGCACGCTGGACGCGGAATGGGATCGCGACGCCGTATCCGCGACGCTCGCGCCGCTGGGCGTGACGGCGCAACCGGCCGCAACGGCAGGGCCGCACAAGATCAGTTTCTACGGCGATGCTGCCGACGCCGGCCGCATCCGCGCGGCACTGTCGGCCGCGGGGCTGGCGGCACGCGTCATCTTCTCGCATGGCCGCCTGATCGACGTGCTCGCGCCCACCGGCGGCAAGGCGCAGGCGATCGCCGCCTATGCCGCCCGGCGCGGACTGACGCTCGCGGACTGCATCGCGGCGGGGGACAGCGGCAACGACGCCGACATGTTGGCCGCCTGCGGTCATGCGATCGTCGTCGGCAATGCGGGGTGCGAGTTGGACCATCTGTCGCCACGCCCGGGCCTGCTGCGCGTGCGGCGCCATCATGCGGGCGGCGTGCTGGAAGGGTTGGCGACATTGGGTCTGGCAGATGCATGTCCGGCCGACCTGCCCGTATCGGTGGCGGCATGATGCGCCCCTTCGGCTATTTCGTGCATCATCAGGGCCGCGGCCATGCCGAACGCTGCGCCGCGATCGCGAACGCGCTGCCACCGACGCGACCGATGACGATCTTCTGCGCGCGCGACGACATCTTTGCCGCGCTGCCCCCGCAGGTCGATATCGTCCGCCTGCCCTCGCTGTTCGAAGCCACGGGAGACGAGGCGACGACGATGGACTGGGTGCCGACGCCGCAGACGTTGCACTGCGCGCCGCTCGGCTGGCCCGGCATCCGCCGTGCGATGGCGGTGCTGGCGGGGTGGTTCGATGCCGCCGATCCGGCGTTGATGATCTGCGACGTCTCGGCAGAGATTGCGCAGCTGTCGCGCATCTGTTCGGTGCCGCACGTCAAGGTCCTGCAACATGGCGACCGCGGCGATGCGGGCCACCGCGCCGCCTATGACGGAGCGGCGGGCTTGCTCGCGCCCTTCCACGCCGATCTTGCGCAGCCGGACTGGGACGCGTCGTTGCGCGCGCGGACCTGTTTCGCCGGCGGGCTCGGCGTCGACGTGCGCGTGCCCGAGCGCGAGGTCGCACGGCAGCGGATCGGCATCGGCGCGGACGAGGAGATGATCCTCGTCCTGTCAGGCGGCGGTGGCGATGGTTTCGCACAGGCGCCGATCGGCGTCGGCGCGCGCGCGCGTCCCGCCGCGCGCTGGATCACGATCGGCAAGGTCCAGCGCGACTGGCATGCGACCGAGCCCGCTAACGTCGAACATCGCGGCTGGGTGGACGATGCCGCCGACCATATCGCCGCGGCGGACCTCGTCATCGCATCGACCGGCAACACCACCTGCCAGCAGATCCTCGCCTCGGGCCGGCCATGGCTGGCCGTGCCCGAATGGCGCTATTTCGACGAACAGCATCGCAAGGCCGACGCACTCGCGGCGGCCGGCGTCGCGACCATCCGGCCGCATCTGCCCTCGTCGGCGCATGGCTGGACGGCGGCACTGGCCGACACGCTGCGCGACCACCGCCCCGACCGCCAGCGCGCGATGATCGACGACACGCCCGCCGACCGCGCCGCCCTCTGGCTCGAAGCGCTCGCCGACCGGTTGTGGACGCCGCTCATTGCCACCCCTTCCCTCTCCCTGGAGCCCCGCACCCTATGACCTCCGTCTCCGTCGTGACCCTGGCGAAGGGCCGCCCCGATCACCTCGTCAACGTCGTGCGCGGTCTATCGCAGCAGACGATGCGCCCGGCCGAGCTGATCGTCGCGGTGATGCAGGACACGCTCTACGATCTGCCCGACGCACCCCTCCCCATCCGGCAGATCCGGATCGATGCCGATGCGCTGCCGCTGGCGATGGCACGCAACGTCGCGGCGGGCGCGGCGCAGGGCGAGGTGCTCGTCTTCCTCGACATGGATTGTATCCCGACGCCGGAGCTGGTTGCCGATTATGCCGGCTTCGCCGCCACGTTCGACGGCCTGCTGATGGGCGAGGTGATGTATCTGCCCGGCGGCGCAACCGCGGGCGACTGGTCCTATCCCGGCTTCGCCGCGGTCGCCGAACGGCACTCGGACCGCCGCGGACCGCCGGCGGAGGGGCTGGAGGTCTGTGCCGACTATCGCTGCTTCTGGTCGCTCAACTTCGCGATGCGCCGGGAGACCTTCCTGCGCGTCGGCGGCTTCGACGAACGCTATGTCGGCTATGGCGGCGAGGATACCGATTTCGGCAAGACGCTAGATCAGGCGAACGTTAAGATCGCCTGGATCAAGGGCGGGCTCGCCTATCACCAATATCACCCGCACCACATGCCGCCGGTCCACCATATCGACAGCGTCGTCCGTAACGCGCAGCTGTTCGAGGCGAAGTGGGGCTATCGAACGATGGGCCACTGGCTGCACGCATTCCGCCTGATGGGGCTGATCGACGACACGCCCGGCCGGCCGATCCGCATCCTGCGCGAAGCCCATGACGGCGACCGCGCGCTGACCGGCCAGCAGAGCCACCAGCCCTATGCCAATACCGCACGCGTGCTGCGCGAACTGGAGGCCGCCGCCGCCCGCGCGCCGGAGGCGGTCGCCGCGTGAGGATCGCCATCCTCGCGCATGTCCGCCAGCGTATCGCACAGCCGTTCGCGGGCGGCATGGAGGCGCATTGCTGGCACCTCGCCGCCGGGCTGCAAAGCCGCGGGCATGACGTCGTCCTGTTTGCCTCGGGCGACAGCGATCCGCGCTTTGCGATCGATCCCGTACTGGCCGAACATTACGAGCGCACCTTCCCCTGGGCAGAGCATCGCGGCTCGGCACCGCTGATCGCGCACCTCGACGCGGGCTACGCCGCGGCGTGCGACCGGATCGCGGCGGGCGGGTTCGATGTCGTCCACAACAATAGCCTGCACCGCTTTCCACTCGAACACCGGCGGACCGAGGCGGTGCCGACGGTCACATCGCTGCACGTGCCGCCCTATGACGCGCTGCACTGGTTCGTGCAGCAAAGCCCATCGCCGCGCCATCACCTGACCGTCACCTCGGCGCGGCAGCGTGAGGCCTGGTGGCCGAATGGCGCACCGGCGAAGGTATCGGTGCTGCACAACGGCATCGACATCGATCGCTGGCCGTATCGCCCGCAGGGCAATGGCGAGGCAGTGTGGTGCGGGCGCATCACGCCCAACAAGGGACCGCATCTTGCCGCGCAGGCCGCACGGGCCGCCGGGATCCGCCTGACGCTGTTCGGCGGGATCGAGGATCCCGATTATTATGCCGCAGAGGTCGCCCCGCTGCTCGGCGACGAAGTCGTCTATGCCGGGCATCGCAACGCCGAGGAACTGGCGGTAGAACTCGGCCGCGCATCGCTGTTCGTCTTCACCCCCTGTTGGGACGAGCCGTTCGGACTGGTGGCGGCAGAGGCGATGGCGTGCGGCCTGCCGGTCGCCGCATTCGACATGGGCGCGGCACGCGAGGTCGTCGGCGAAGCGGGGCGGTTCGCGGCCCCGGGCGATGTCGCCACGCTGGCCACGGCGATGCGCGAGGCCATGACGATCCCGCCCAACGTGCCGCGTGAGCGCGTGCAGCGGCTGTTCACGCACGATCGCTGGCTCGACCGGTGCGAGACGCTCTACCGTACGGTGATCGCCGGCGACGTCAGGCTGGCGGCATGAGCGACGTCGTACCGGCGCAGCGGACCGCGCTCGACACCCTGTATCGCCGGCACCTGACGCTGGGCAGCCGCTATGCGCTGCTCGACTTTCCCGATCACGCCAATGTCGGCGACAGCGCGATCTGGCTGGGCGAATTGGTGATGCTGCGCGGCATCACCGGACGCGATCCGGACTATGTCTGCACGTGGCACGATTTCGACGAACAGGCGCTGCGCACGGCCTGCCCGGACGGCATCGTCTTCCTGCACGGTGGCGGTAATCTGGGCGACATCTGGCCGCATCACCAGCAGATGCGCGAAACCGTGCTCGAGCGGTTGCGCGACCGGACCGTGGTGCAGCTGCCGCAGTCGATCCACTTCCGCGACGCGTCGGCAGCGGCGCGGTTTGCGGGCATCGCAGCACGGCATCCGCAGCTGACGCTCTATGCGCGCGACACCGCCAGCCTCGCCATCGCACAACAAATGGTCGGGACAGTCGCGGCGCTCGCCCCTGACTCCGCTTTCGCGCTCGGGGGGCAGGCGCGCCGGGAGCCGGACGTGCCGGTGCTGGCGCTGATGCGCACGGACAAGGAGCGCGTCGATAGCACCCCGGCGCTGCCAGCGGGCACATTCGTCTGCGACTGGCTTGAGGACGACGACGGCCTGTCCGGCGACCACGCGGCCCTCGCCACGGCGCGTGTCGCGCGCGGCCTGCGCCTGCTGTCGCGGGGGCAGACGATCGCCACCGATCGCCTCCACGGACATATCCTCGCGCTGCTGCTGGATATCCCCCACATCGTCTTCGACAATGATTACGGCAAGATCGGCCGCTACGTCGCGACATGGACCCGCGACAGCCCGCGCCTGCTCCGCGCGCTGCCATCGCCGCCGCGATCCGTCGCGGCATGACCGCCATCCCGGCGATCAGCCTGCTCGTCTGCACGCGCAACCGCGCCGATGCGCTGCCTCGCCTGCTCGCCTCGATCACCCACGCCGCCGCGCAGGAGGGCGCGCCTGCGATCGAAGTGGTCATCGTCGACAACGGCTCGACCGATGCCACGGCCGATCGGCTGGCAGCATGGCAGGTGCAACAGTCCTTTCCCGTCCGCCTGCTCCACAGCGATCGGCCCGGCCTGGCGCGCGCGCGAAACGCCGGCCTCGCCGCCGTGCGGGGCGCGATCATCGCGATGACCGACGACGACTGCCGTCTCCACGCCGACTATTTCATCGCGCTCGCCCGCTGTTTCGCGGCGCTGGAGGGATCGGCGATCGTCGGCGGGCGCATCCTGCCCGGCGATCCCGAGGACCTGCCGATTACGATCAAGCTGGAAGACCATCCGATGGTCGCGACGCCCGATCGGTTTCCGGGCGGGTTCGTGATGGGCGCCAATCTGGCGATGACGCGCGATGTGCTGCACCGGGTCGGCGCCTTCGACGAGCGGTTCGGGGCGGGCGCGCCGTTTCGCGCGGCGGAGGATACCGACTATTTGCTGCGCGCGCAGGCGGCGGGGATTGCGCTGCGCTACGAGCCTCATTTCGTCGTCGACCATCACCACGGACGCCGGCTCGCCGCCGAGGAACGCGCCCTGCTCGCCGGGTATAGCGTCGGGGACGGCGCGCTCTACGCCAAATTCCTGTTCAAAGACCGGCGGGTGCTGCGCTACCTCTTGCAGGACGTCGGGTCGCTTCGTCTCGACCTGCTACGCCCCGTCCGTGCGCATAAGAGCATTCGGGCATTCTATATGTTCTGCCTGCGCCATAAGCTGATCGGCATGGCCGCTTTCCTGACGGCGAACGCCAGGAGCGGCCGGCGGACTATCGATCACTACGGCCGGGCATAAGCGTCAGGGCCGGTCGATACGGCCGCCCGGCAGCGGATGTGGCACGCCGGTCGTGCCGGGAAAGCTGATCGGCAGGCCCTTCAGCGTCCGCACCGCCATATAGGCGAAGCCCTCCGCCTCCATCGCGTCGCCATCCCAGCCGAGCGTATCGCTGGCTTCCGGTGCGATGCCGGTGCGCTCGCCGATCATACGCAGCAGCGTCGGGTTGTGACGGCCACCGCCCGCGACGATCAGGCGCTTCGGCCGAGCGGGCAGCTGGTCCAGAGCCTCGGCCACGGTCGCGGCGGTAAAGGCGGTCAGCGTCGCCGCCCCGTCCGCCGCCGACAGGCCGCGCGCCGGCTGAATGGTGAAATCGTTGCGATCGAGGCTCTTGGGCGATGGCGCGGCGAAATAGGGATGGTCGAGCATCGCGGTCAGCACCGCCTCGTCCACACGCCCCGACGCGGCAAGCGCACCATCGGCGTCGTAACGCGCGCCGGTTTCCGCTTCGACCCAGCTGTCGATCAGGCCGTTCGCCGGCCCGGTATCGAAGGCGACCAGATCACCATTCGCGCCGACGAAGGTGACATTGCCGACGCCGCCGAGGTTGAGCACCGCGACCGGCCGCTCCAGCCCGGCCGTCAGCGCGGCATGATAGATGGGGAGCAGCGGCGCCCCCTGCCCGCCCGCCGCCACGTCGGCGCTGCGCAAGTCGCTGACCACCGCGATGCCGGTGGCGCGCGCCAGCACCGCGCCGTCGCCGATCTGCCACGTCCAGCCGCGATCGGGCCGGTGTGCGACGGTCTGCCCGTGATAGCCGATCACCGCCACGTCCGCCGCCGCCACGCCGGCATCGCGCAGCAGCTTGTGGACGGCAAAGGCATGCGTCCGGTCGATCAGCTCGCCCGCCGCGACGATATCGGGCGAGGCGCGCGGCCGATCGAAGGTCAGCGCCAGCGCGGTCGCCGCGGCTAGCTGTTCGCGCGCCGCATCCGAATAGGGCTCGCCGCGAAAGGCCAGCGCCCGCACCTCTCCCTCGCCGTCCGTATCGATCAGCGCCGCGTCGATCCCGTCGAGCGACGTCCCGGACATCAATCCTATTGCCAGCATGCACGATCACTCCCGTTGGTTCGATGTGGCGGCTGCGCGGCAGGCTGTCGAGCGGCATCGGCCTTGGATGCGACGAACGGTCGCCCCTGCCGCACCATCTGGCAAAAGCGCGCGAAATCGACTATGTGGCGCGCTCTCATGGCAACTCGTCTTCCTTCTCCGCCGCGCGTCGGCATGGTGTCGCTTGGCTGTCCCAAGAATCTGGTCGACAGCGAACGCATCCTCACCCAGCTGCGCGCCGACGGCTATCAGATGTCCGCCGATTATGCCGGCGCCGACGTCGTACTGGTCAACACCTGCGGCTTCCTCGATTCCGCCAAGGAAGAAAGCCTGGAGGCGATCGGCGAAGCGATCGCGGAAAACGGCCGCGTGATCGTGACGGGCTGCATGGGGAAAGAGGCGGAGGTCATCCGCGCCCGCTTCCCGCAGGTGCTCGCCGTCACCGGCGCGCATCAATACGAACAGGTGGTCGAGGCGGTACATGAGGCCGCGCCCGCAAACCTGTCGCCCTATATCGACCTCATCCCCGACGCCGGCCTGAAGCTGACGCCGCGCCACTACAGCTATCTGAAGATTTCGGAAGGCTGCAACCACCGCTGCTCCTTCTGCATCATCCCGTCGCTGCGCGGCGACCTCGTCAGCCGCCGCCCCGACGCGATCCTGCGCGAGGCGGAGAAACTGGTCGCCGCCGGGACGCGCGAATTGCTGGTCATCAGCCAGGACACCAGCGCCTACGGCATCGACATCCGTAAGGAACCGCGGATGTGGAAGGGGCGCGAGGTCGTGCCGCACATGACCGATCTCGCGCGCGAGCTCGGCCAGATCGCGCCCTGGGTACGGCTGCACTATGTCTACCCCTACCCCCATGTCGATCAGGTCATTCCGCTCATGGCGGAGGGGCTCGTGCTCCCCTATCTCGACATCCCGTTCCAGCATGCCGCGCCGTCGGTGCTGAAGGCGATGAAGCGCCCGGGCAACGACGCCAAGGTGTTGCAGCGCATCCACCAGTGGCGCGAAATCTGTCCGGACATCGCGATCCGATCGACCTTCGTCGTCGGCTTCCCCGGCGAGACCGAGGCCGATTTCCAGTATCTGCTCGACTGGCTGGACGAGGCGCAGCTCGACCGCGTCGGCGCGTTCCGCTTCGAGCCGGTCGAGGGTGCCGCCGCCAATGCGCTGCCCGATCCGGTGCCGGAGGAGGTCAAGGAAGAGCGCTATCAGCGGATCATGGAAAAGACCGCCGCGATCAGCGCCGCAAAGCTCGCCGCCAAGGTCGGCCGCACCCTGCCCGTCATCATCGACGAGGTCGGCGAGGAAGGCGCGACAGGCCGCAGCCAGGCCGATGCGCCCGAAATCGACGGCCAGGTCTTCCTGCGCGACGCCGCCCATCTGTCGGTCGGCGATATCGTGCCGGTAACGATCGAGGACGCCGACGAACACGACCTGTACGGCGTGCCGGCGTAAGCACTTAGCGGTCCGCGCTGGACGTCGCAGCGTTCCCCTGCAAGGATCATCGGTCTGCGGCGGGAGACGACGGCGATGATGACGCGGCTCGCGATCGGCGGCTATCGTTCGATCCGCGACCTTACGCTGGAGCTGTCGCCGCTAACGATCGTCACCGGACCGAATGGTTCGGGCAAATCCAGCCTGTAGCGCGCGTTGCGTCTGCTGGCCGACGTAGCGCAGGGCCGGCTCATCGCCTCGCTCGCCCAGGACGGCGGACTGGCGTCGGTGTTATGGGCTGGTCCAGAGACGATCAGCCGCGACATGCGCGCCGGGCGCGTGCCTGTGCAGGGAACGGTGCGGACCGGACCGGTCAGCCTCAGGCTGGGTTTCTCCGGTCCCGACTTCGGTTATGCGATCGATATTGGGCCGCCGATCCCAGGCACCGGCTTCGCGGGCGATCCTGAGATCAAGGTAGAGGCGATGTGGACGGGCGAAAGGCTCGGCCGCGCCAATGCCTTCGCCGAGCGTCGAGGGCGCGTCGTCAACCTGCGCACGGCCGACACCGGCGAATGGCGGCGAAGCCCCATCGACCTGTCAGGCTTCGAATCGATGGTCACGCACGCGGCCGATCCCGTCGATGGCCTGGAGTTGCTGCTGATGCGTGAGCGCATGCGCAACTGGCGCTTCTACGACAGCCTGCGCACGGATATGGACGCGCCGGTTAGACGGCCGCAGATCGTCACCTACACGCCCGTCATGGCGGGCGATGGATCGGACCTCGTTGCCGCGATCGCGACCATCCAATTCTTTGGCGATGGGGAGGCATTGGCAGCCGCGATTGACGACGCCTTTCCCGGGTCGACGATCACGCTTATCGGTGGCGAGGGCGTTCGTCCGTCGTTTGGCCTGCGCCAGCCGTGTATGCTTCGGGCGCTCGACGCACGCGAATTATCCGATGGCACCCTGCGGTACGTCCTGCTGGTCGCAGCGTTACTGTCGCCTCGTCCGCCCGAACTGATGGTGCTGAACGAGCCTGAGGCGAACCTCCACCCCTCTTTGCTGCTGCCGCTCGCCCGGCTCCTCACCGCCACCGCCCGCTCCTGCCAGATCATCGTTGTCTCCCACAGCAGCGCTTTGCTCGATGCGTTGCGCGCCAGCGGCGACGTCGGCGACATCGCGCTGGAAAAGGAATTGGGCGAAACGCGCACGCAGGATCGCTTCGGCCCGCAATGGGCGTGGCCGAAACGCTGACGTCGATTTCACTTTCGCCCATCGCGGCCAATGTGGCAGCTAGGCGCGATGAAGCTCCCGACATTCGCCGCAGCCTGTGCGCTCGCCATCGCTCCCGCAGCGGTGCAGGCGCAGGCGCTCTCCCCCACCGAACTCGCTGCGGTCGACAAGGTCGTCGCCGATGGCCTCGCCGCCACCGCCACGCCGTCCGCGCAGGTTGCGATCGTGCGGGGCGGCAAGATCGTGCTGGTCAAGGCCTATGGCGAGCAGGCGAAGGGCGTGCCCGCTCACACCGACGCGCCGTATCAGATCGCGTCGATCTCGAAACAGTTCACCGCCGCGGCGCTGCTGCTGCTTGCCGATGACGGCAAAGTGTCGATGGACGATACCGTCGCCAAATGGCTGCCCGGCATCAGCGGCGGCGATAAAATCACCATCCGCCAGTTGCTCAGCCACACCTCGGGCCTGCAGGATTACTGGCCGCAGGACTATAGCTTCGCCGCGATGGAAAAGCCGACGACGCCGCAGGCGATCGTCGATCGCTGGGCGAAGAAGCCGCTCGATTTTGCGCCGGGCACGCAGTGGCAATATTCGAACACCGGCTATGTCGTCGCCGGCATGATCGCCGAAAAGGCGGCGGGCGAGCCGCTGATGACGTTCCTGCAACGCCGCATCTTCGCGCCCCTGGGGATCAAGGCGATCGATCAGGACAAGGCGGTCGGCAAGGGTTTTCCCGTCGGCTATCACCGCAACGCTTTGGGCCCGGTCCGCGCCGCGCCGCCACCCGCGGAGGGCTGGCTGTTTGCCGCGGGTGAGCTGTCGATGAGCGCCGCCGATCTCGCGAAATGGGACGTCGCGCGCATGGATCGCAGCCTGCTGCCCGCCGCCGACTGGGCCGCGCAGGAAAAGCCGGTGCTGCTCAACGACGGCAGCACGACCAATTACGGCCTGGGCGTCAGCCTCGGCAAGCGGGCGGGCGTGCCCTATGTCGAGCATAGCGGCGAGGCGGTCGGCTTCCTATCCGAAAACATCGTCTTCCCCGAACAGAAAGCGGCGGTGGTCGTACTGACCAATGCCGATTTCGGCGACGCCTTCGTCACCATCGCCAATGGCATCGCGAAGGTCGTGCTGCCCGCAACGGCGGATGCGGCGGAAGTCCAGAAGACAGCGCAGGCCCGTGCGCTGTTCGATTCGCTGCGGTCCGGCACGCTCGACCGATCGAAGCTGACGCCTAATGCGTCCTATTATTTCACGCCGCAGGTGCTCGCCGACTATAAGAGCAGCCTCGCGCCGTTGGGCGCGCCGACCAGCTTCGAACTCGCCGGACCCAAGCGCTTGCGCGGCGGCTTCGTCCAGCGGCGCTATACCGTGACCTATCCCGACCGGAAGCTGTCGATCGCGACCTTTGCGGAACCCGATGGCGCGCAGCGCTACGAACAATTCCTCGTGTTCCCGGCCAACTGACATGCCCGATACCCTGCTGCAGCCCGACCGTGGCCAGGCCGCCCGCACGATCGACCTGATCGCTCCCGATGCCTATGACGCGTGGCTGGGTGGCCAGCCGCAGCGGGTGCGCACCGCGCTCGCCGCGCAACGCTTCACCGGCAAGGCGGGCAGCGCGGCGGTGTTCGTCGACGAGGA
The DNA here is from genome assembly GCF_043498045.1 of Sphingomonas sp. S6. Classification (NCBI taxonomy): domain Bacteria; kingdom Pseudomonadati; phylum Pseudomonadota; class Alphaproteobacteria; order Sphingomonadales; family Sphingomonadaceae; genus Sphingomonas; species Sphingomonas sp. S6. The sequence continues at coordinate 177,278 of NZ_JBIEOE010000001.1, read as the reverse complement.
CGTGCATGGCATCGCCATCGTCTGTGCCGCCGACCCGTGGTCGCTGGCCAAGCTTGCCGAAACGCTGCCCGCGGGCACCTATCGCGTCGCGGGCGAGATCGGCCCGGCGGCGCTCGGCTGGGTGCTCGGCCAATATCGCTTTGATCGCTACCGCCGCCCCGACGACACCGGGCCCCGAATCCTGCTGACCCGCGACGCGGCGGGGATCGAGGAGGTGCTGCGCATCGCCGCCGCGACCGCCCTGGTCCGCGACCTCGTCAACACCGGCGCCGGCGATTTGGGGCCGGCCGAGCTGGAAATGGCCGCGGAGAAGCTGGCGCGCGAGCATCATGCGGCGCTGACCGTCACGCGCGGCGACACGCTTGCCGCCGACTATCCGATGATCCACGCGGTCGGGCAGGCCGCGGTAAAGGAACGCCATCCGCGCCTGATCGAGTTGGAATGGGGCGACCCCACCCATCCGCGCATCGCATTGGTCGGGAAGGGCGTGGTGTTCGACACCGGCGGTCTCGATATCAAGCCGTCCGCCGGCATGCGGCTGATGAAGAAGGATATGGGTGGCGCGGCGCATGCGCTGGCGCTGGCGAGCCTCGTCATGGCGGCACGGCTGCCGGTGCGGCTCCACCTGCTGATCCCGGCGGTGGAAAATGCGATCGCCGGCAACGCCTTCCGCCCCGGCGACGTGCTGCGCAGCCGCGCGGGGCTGACGGTCGAGAACACCAATACCGACGCCGAGGGACGCCTGATCCTGGGCGATGCGCTGACCAAGGCAGGCGAAGGAAAGCCCGAACTCATCCTCGACTTCGCGACGCTGACCGGCGCGGCCCGCGTCGCCCTCGGCCCCGATTTGCCGCCGCTGTTCACCGACGACGAGGATCTGGCGCGCGATATCCTGGCCGCCGGCGATGCGCTCAGCGATCCGCTGTGGCGCATGCCGCTGTGGAGTGCGTATGACGACATGTTGAAGTCGGACATCGCCGACATGGTCAACGCGCCCGACGGCGGCTTCGCCGGTGCCGTCACCGCCGCGCTGTTCCTCCGCCGCTTCGTGCCGCAGGATGTCGCCTGGGCGCATATGGACGTCTTCGCCTGGCGCCCCAGCGCCAAGCCCGGCCGACCGAAGGGCGGCGAGGCCTATGCTCTGCGCGCCTGTTACGCTGTGCTGAAGGCGCGCTATCCGCGCACCTGATGCCGTCACGATCGTCATCCCCGCCTCCGCCGGGATGACGCTGGGGGGCTAGGCAGTCAGGTCAGCCTACATCCGCTCGCCCACATCGATCCGGTTCCCGTCGGGATCGGCGAAGACGAAAGCCCGCTGGCCATACGCCTTGTCCGCCAGTCGCTTGATGATCCGCACGCCCTGCCCCTCCAGCCAGCGATACAGCGCATCGGCATCATCGACAAACAGGTGCATGACGTTGGCGGTCGACGCCGCATGATCGGCCTTGCGGGTCAGGTGAATTTCCGCGGCATCCTTCTTCAGCACCGCAAAGCCCACCGGATCGCCGTTTTCGAAGACGGTCGTGAAACCCAGCACGCCGCCATAAAAGCGCAGGGCTGCTTGCATATCGCGCACGCAGATCGTCGGCGCCGCGCGCCCGAACGTGACCGGCTCATCCATCGCAAATCATCCTGTCGGGCAGCGGCGGCGGTGCGCATGCCGAGTGATGGAGCGGTGTCCGTCGTCTAGCTGCGCTGCGGGGCGCGCATTGTCAACGCATCACCGGTCGGTCGCGGGCGGGTCGATATCCCATTGCTGGTCGCGCAACACGGTCGACGCCACGGGCTTGCCCGCCGCATCGCGCCACGGATCGTAGCGGAAACGCTTCTCGATCGCCCGGCACGTCGCCTGATCCATCAGCGCATTGCCGCTCGACTGCGCGATCCGGCAATTGGTGACGTGGCCATTGGTCTCGACCCGGTAGCGGACGCTCACCACGCCGCGAAAGCCGGTGTCGAGGATCGAATCGGGAATGTCCGATCCCTTGATTCGCCCGTTGATCAGCCGCGGTACGCGTTCCCAGCCGCTGCCGTCGCCATCGCCGTCGCCGCCCGCGCCATTGCCGTTGCCAATCCCGCCGGCGCCCGTGCCCGGGCCCGGCTTGTCCGACGCGCCGGAGGTCGCCTGCACACCGATATTGGGAAGCGGCGCGACGATGACCGGGGGCGGTGGCGCAACCTGGATGACCGGCACCGGCGCGGTCACTTCGGTCGCCTTGGAGCGCAGATTGGGCGGAGAGGCCTTGCCGCTTGGCCGGTTGATCTTCTTGGGCGGCGGCACCACGCGTTCGGGCGGCGGCGGATCGGGCATGACGGTAAAGGTCGCCAACGCCTGCTGCACCGCCTGCGGCGCTCCACGAAAGGCCAGCCCCATCACCAATGCATAGCCCAATGCCGCCACGACGCCCCCGGTCAGGAGCGCCGCACCAATCCGCTCGCGCCGTGAAGCGCCGTATTGCGAAGGGCCATAGGTCGTCACCATGCGACAGATGATGTCGCATGGCGCCTTTCGCAACGCTGACTGGCAGCCTCAGTCGGGCGTTACAGCGTCGCCGCCGCCTCGATGATCGGCACGAACTTCGCCGCGGTCAGGCTCGCGCCGCCCACCAGCGCACCGTCGACATTTTCGCAGGCGAGGATCGTCGCGGCATTATCGCCCGTCACCGATCCGCCGTACAGGATGCGGATCCCGTCCGCCGCGTCGCCGACCAGCTGGCGCAGCTTGGCGCGGGCGATCGAATGGATCGCAGCGATTTGGTCCAGCGTCGGCGTGCGGCCGGTGCCGATCGCCCAGCGCGGCTCGTAGGCGAGCGTAAACCAGCTGCCATCGGCATTGTCGGGCACCGATTTCTCGATCTGCGCCTGCACCACGCGCTCAGCGCGGTCGGCGTCGCGCTCGGCCTCGGTCTCGCCGCAGCAGGAGATGACGTGCAGTCCCGCACGCCGCGCCGCCGCCGCCTTCGCCCAGGCGTCATGGCTGGTTTCGCCCTGGTCCGCCCGGCGCTCGCTATGGCCGACGATGGTGAAGCGCGCGCCGGCCTCAGCGACCATGCCCGCCGAGACGCAACCGGTATGGGCGCCGCTGTCCGCCTCGTGCACGTCCTCGGCGCCGATCGACAGGCTGGGCACCCGTTCCGCCGCGCCCGCGATCAGCGTGAAGGGTACGGCAACCGCCACGTCCACACCCGGCGCTGCCTCTGCCGCGGCGGCGATCGCGTCCAGTTCGGCGAGCGCCGCACGCGACCCGTTCATTTTCCAGTTTCCCGCCACGAACTTGCGCCGAGTCATCCGACCTCCCGTCCTGCCTTATCATTCGTTTTACACGTTAAACGCGTCATGCCTGCCCGCGCGCTTGATGGCAAGGCACTGCCCCCCTAAAGCGTGGACCAAATCTTTCAGGGACGATCGGCCACTCCATGCTCAGCTTTTTCCGCCGGATCATCAATTCCAAGGCCGGCGTCGTCGTCACCTTCATCGTGCTGGGCGTCATCGCGCTGGCCTTCGCCGCGGGCGACATCACTGGCCTCGCCGGCAACGGCCCCAGCCTGTCGGGCGGCAGCGTCGCCACCGTCGGCGGCACGAAGATCTCGCCCGCCGAGCTGCGCCAGCGCGTGCAGACCGAGCTGGCGGGCGCCCGCCAGCGCATTCCGACGCTGACCATGGAACAGCTGCTGGAACAGGGTGGCCTGCAATCCACGCTGGACCGCGCCGTCAACGGCGTCGCGCTGGAACGCTTCGGTCAGGACCAGGGCATGGTCGTCAGCAAGCGGTCGATCGACGGCGTCATCGCCGGCATCCCCGGCCTGCGTGGCCCCAACGGTCAATTCGATCCCGTCCGCTATCAGCAGCTGCTCGCCGACCAGAAGCTCACCGACGCGCAGGTCCGCACCGACATCGCGCGCGACATCATCGCGCAGCAGCTGATGCTGCCGACACAGGGCGCCACGCAGGTGCCGCAGAAGGTCGCGCTGCCCTATGCCTCGCTGATGCTCGAAAAGCGGTCTGGCCAGATCGCCTTCGTCCCCGCTTCCGCGCTCGCTGGCGGCCCGGCGCCGACCGACGCCGAACTGCAGGCCTTCTATCGCCGTAACGTCGCGCGCTTCACCGTGCCGGAACGCCGCGTGATCCGCTACGCGCGCGTCACGCCCGAGATGGTGAAGGCCGCCGCCACCCCGACCGATGCCGAGGTCGCCGCCGCCTACAAGAGCCAGGCGTCGCGCTTCGCTGCCGCCGAAAAGCGCACGATCGCACAGGTCGTGGTCGCCGATCAGGCCGGTGCCAACGCCATCGCCGCCAAGGTGAAGGGCGGCACCGCGCTGACCGACGCCGCCCGCGCCGCCGGCCTGGAAGCCGCGACGCAGACCGCCGTCACCAAGTCGGCCTATGCCGGCACGACCAGCACCGCGATCGCCGACGCCGCCTTCGCCGCGCCGCGCGGCGGCGTGATCGGCCCGGTGCGCGGGCCGCTCGGCTGGGTCGTCGCCAAGGTCGAATCGATCGAACAATCGCCCGGCAAGACGCTGGAACAGGCGCGCCCCGAACTGGTCGCGGCGCTGTCGAAAGACAAGCTCGCCCGCGCCCTGTCCGACGTGCATGACAAGCTGGACGATGCGCTCAGCAAGAGCGCGACCTTCGACGAGGTGACCGCCGACCAGAAGCTCAGCGCCACCACCACGCCCGCGCTGCTCGCCAACGGCACCAACCCCGATTCGCCCGGCACCGCCGCCGATCCGGCGATCGCTCCGATCGTCGGTGCCGCCTTCCAGATGGCGGAGGGCGACCCCGCGCAGCTGGTGCCGACGGGCCAGGACGGCAGCTTCGCCGTCGTCGCGCTCGGCCGCGTCGTTCCCGCCGCGCCGCGCCCGCTGGATCAGGTGCGCGCACAGGTCGCCGCGGACTATGCCGCCGATCGCGCCCGCGCCGCCGCGCGCAAGCTCGCCACCGACATCCTCGCCAAGGTGAACAAGGGCACGCCGCTGGCGCAGGCGATGGCGACCGCCGGCCGTCCGCTGCCGCCGGTCCAGCCCGCCGTGGCGACGCGCGCGCAGCTTGCGGCCGCGCAGGGCCAGGTGCAGGCGCCGCTCGCGCTGATGTTCGCGATGGCCAAGGGCAATGCCAAGCTGCTCGAAGCGCCGAACAACGCCGGCTGGCTGATCGTCAAGCTCGACCAGATCGTGCCGGGCGACGCCAAGGGCGTACCGCAGGCGGTGGCCGGCGCCCGCGCCAGCATCGCGCAGCTCGTCGGCCGCGAATATGCCGAACAGTTCGCCCGCGCCGTCCGCAACGCCGTCGGCGTGAAGACCGATGCGGCCGCGCTCGCCAAGGTGCGCGCCGATCTGACCGGCGCTGGCAACTGAGATGAGCGCCAGCGCCGCGGCGATCGCGACCCTCGCCGCCGGGCGCCCGGCGTTCGTCTGGCGGCGGCAGGTCGCCGATACCGAAACGCCGGTCGCCGCCGCGCTCAAGCTGATCGAGCCGGGCCGCGGCGACTTCCTGCTCGAATCGGTCGAAGGCGGCGCGACGCGCGGGCGGCACAGCCTGATCGGCCTCGCGCCCGATCTCGTCTTCCGCGCGCATGGCGACACGGCCGAGATCAACCGCCACTGGGCGACCGATCGCGACGCCTTCCAGCCGACCGGCACGCCGACGCTTGCCGCGCTGCGCGCGCTCGTCGCCGAATGCCGGGGAGACGTGCCTGCAGAGCTGCCGCGCGCGCTCGCCTGTCTCGTCGGCTATTTCGGCTATGAGACGATCGGCCTCGTCGAGCGCCTCGATGCTCCTGCCGCCGATCCGCTCGGCCTGCCCGACATGCTATTCGTCCGGCCGACGGTGATCTGCGTCTTCGACCGGCTGGCCGATGCGCTCTATCTGGTCGCCCCGGTGTGGCCCGATGCCACGCGCTCGCCGGAGAAGCTGGTCGCCGCGGCGGAGGACCGGCTGGACGACGTCGCCGCCCGCCTCGCGCATACCATGCTGCCGGCGCCCGTCACGGCGCCCCCCGAAGAGCCCGCCTACACACCCGTCATCGCGCCGCAGGACTATGCGACGATGGTCACCCGCGCGCAGGACTATATCGCCGCGGGCGATATTTTTCAGGTGGTGCTGGCGCAGCGCTTCTCCGCGCCCTTTGCGCTGCCGCCGTTCGAACTGTACCGCAGCCTGCGCCGCATCAATCCCTCGCCGTTCCTCTATCACCTCGATCTGCCCGGCTTTGCGCTGATCGGATCGAGCCCTGAAATCCTCGTCCGGGTCCGCGACGGTCAGGTCACCATCCGCCCGATCGCCGGCACCCGCCCGCGCGGCAAGACCGCGGCTGAGGATGAGGCGAATCGCGAGAGCCTGCTCGCCGATCCCAAGGAACGCGCGGAGCATCTGATGCTGCTCGACCTCGGCCGTAACGACGTCGGCCGTGCGGCGGCGCCGGGAACGGTGCGCGTGACGTCGAGCTACGGCGTCGAATTGTACAGCCATGTCATGCACATCGTCTCGAACGTGGTGGGCGACCTGTCCCCCGCCGCCGACGCGATCGACGCCCTGTTCGCCGGCTTTCCCGCCGGAACGGTCAGCGGCGCGCCCAAGGTGCGCGCTTGCCAGGTCATCGCCGAACTCGAGCCGGAACGGCGCGGCGCCTATGCCGGCGGCGTCGGCTATTTCTCGCCGGACGGATCCATGGATTCATGCATCGTCCTGCGCACCGCGATCGTAAAGGACGGCACGATCCACGCGCAGGCCGGCGCCGGCATCGTCGCCGACAGCGTGCCGGCGTACGAACAGCGTGAGTGCGAGGCGAAGGCTGGGGCGATCCTGGCGGCGGCCCGCGACGCCGTGGCGCGCGCGGCTGAGGGGCGGTTCGGGCAGTAGACCGTCTTGGCGGTACTCCGCCGGCCCCGCTGTCAGCTTAATCCGCCCTCCGCCCATTATCCGTCATCCCAGCGAAGGCTGGGATCTCCCGGTTAGAGCGCACGCCGAAAGCCGCAAAAGACCCCAGCCGTCGCTGGGGTGACGAGCTAGGTCAGGAAACGAAGTCTCCCGCCTCAGGGAATCTGCGCCTGCGCATCGCGCTGCGCGCGCCGCTCCGCCGCCCACTGGCGGTTCTGCATCAGCGCACAGCCGCTCTGACCACCGGTTCCGACGGGCGAGCACGTATCCGGCAACCCGGCCGCGGCGCGACCGATCTGGTCCTGCACCGCCACCTTGTTCGACCATGCCTGGTTCTGCGCCGGGATCGGCCCGCTGTCGCGGAACTGCTTCGGGATGCGATAGGGCTGGTCGAGCGTCGAGCACACGACGATCTCGGTCGACGTGCTCTGCGGGCACTTCTGTCCCACCCCCAGCGTCACGCTGCGCACCCGCTGCGGCGGCGAGCCTGCTTCCGCCGTACCGTCCGTCCCCGTGGCGGGGGCGGTCTGCGCGGAAGCGACCGCCGGCAGGGCGATGAGAACGGCGAGCAGCAACGGGCGGATCATGACGGGCACTCCTTCAGGTCGTTCAACGTGCAGCCGCCGCCATGGCTCCCGCCGGCGTGGCATGGTTTTTCGGGTCTAACCGAACCGACATTGCTACAGGATTGCCGCGACGCAAGAGGGTGCGACAGGTTGCACGCCCGCGCTCTTCGGCTATGGCGGCGCGATGATCCTCGTCGTCGACAATTACGACAGCTTCACCTGGAACCTCGTCCACTACCTCATGGAGCTGGGCAGCGAGGTCGAGGTGGTGCGCAACGACGCCATTTCGGCGGGGCAGGCGCTGTCGTCGGGCGCCAGCGCCTTCCTCATCTCGCCCGGCCCGTGCACCCCGACCGAGGCGGGCGTCAGCCTCGATCTCGTTGCGGCGGCCGCGGATGCCGGGCGTCCGCTGCTGGGCGTGTGCCTGGGCCATCAGGCGATCGGCCAGCATTTCGGTGGCAAGGTGGAGCGCGGCGGGCTGATGCACGGCAAGACCTCTGCGGTCGAACATGACGGCACCGGCCTGTTCGAAGGGCTGCCCTCGCCCTTCATGGCGACACGCTATCACAGCCTGATCGTCAACGACGTGGCCTCGCCCCTGGTCGTCAACGCGCGCACCCAGGATGGCATCGTCATGGGCTTCCGCCACGAACGCCTGCCGATCCATGGCGTGCAATTCCACCCGGAAAGCATCGCGACCGAACACGGCCATGCCATGCTCGCCAACTTTCTGACGATCGCCGGCATTCCGGTGCGCGAGCGCCCGTGACCAGCGTCGTCTTGCTTCCCGATCCATCCTCGCCACTGTCGCGCGAAAGCGCGGCGCAGGCGTTTGCGGATATCCTCGATGCCCGCGTCTCGGCAGAGGCAATCGGCGACTTCCTGCTGGCTCTGTCCGATCGCGGCGAAACCAGCATCGAAATCGCCGAGGCCGCCCGCGCGCTGCGGGCCCGCCTGATCCCGATCGCCGCACCCGACGGCGCGATCGACGTCTGCGGCACGGGCGGCGACGGGCATCATACGCTCAACGTCTCGACCGCGGTCGCGCTGGTCGTCGCGGCTTGCGGCGTGCCGGTCGCCAAGCACGGCAACCGTGCCGCCTCCTCGAAAGCCGGTGCTGCCGACACGTTGGAGGCGCTCGGCCTCGACATGGAGATCGCCGGCGCGACGGCGGAGGCGAGCCTCGCCGATATCGGCATCGCCTTCCTGTTCGCCGCCAACCACCATCCGGCGATGGCACGGATCACGCCGATCCGTCGCCGCATCGGCAAACGCACGATCTTCAACCTGATGGGGCCCCTCGCCAATCCGGCGCGCGTGTCGCACCAGCTGATCGGCATCGCCCGCCCCGATTACGCCGGTCTCTATGCCGAGGCGCTGGAACAGCTCGGCACCGCACGGGCCGCGGTGATTTCGGGCGAAGAGGGCCTCGACGAACTCTCCACCGCCGGCCCCAGCCTCGCGGTGAATGTCGGCAGCGCGGCGCTGCCATCGCGCATCACGCCGGAAGACGCCGGCCTGCCCCGCCACCCGCTCGCCGCCATCCGCGGCGGCGATCCGGCCTATAATGCCGCCGCGCTGCGCCGCCTGCTCGATGGAGAGGCGGGCGCCTATCGCGACGCCGTGCTGCTCAATGCGGCGGCGGCGCTTGTCGTCGCCGACCATGCACCCAATCTCACTGCGGGCGCACAGGCCGCCGCCGAAGCGCTCGACGCCGGCCGCGCCGCCGCGCTCCTCGACCGCTGGATCGCCTACCGATGACCATTCTGTCCCGCATTATCGAAACCAAGCGCGCAGAGGTTGCCGCGCGCAAGGCGACGATCAGCCTCGCCGATCTCGATGCGCGCATCGCCGCGGTGACGAAGCCGCGCGGTTTCCGCGCCGCGCTCGACGCGAAATCCGGCCATGCGCTTATCACCGAAATCAAGAAGGCCAGCCCATCCAAGGGGCTGATCCGCGCCGAGTTCGATCCGCCCGCCCATGCGCGCGCCTATCAGGCGGGTGGCGCGGCCTGCCTGTCGGTCCTCACCGACGAACAATGGTTCCAGGGCAGCGACGACTATCTGATTGCCGCCCGTGCCGCCTGCGACCTGCCCGTGATTCGCAAGGATTTCATGGTCGATCCCTGGCAGGCGACCGAAAGCCGCTCGATCGGCGCCGACGCCATCCTCATCATCGTCTCTGCGCTGGACGACAATCAGATGGCGGAAATCGAGGCCTCGGCGCTCGATTGCGGCATGGACGTGCTGGTCGAGGTGCATGACGAATCCGAACTGGAACGTGCGCTTCGCCTCAAGTCGCGGTTGATCGGCGTCAACAACCGCAATCTACACGATTTTTCGGTCAACTTCGCCCGCACGTACGAGCTGGTCGGCAAGGCGCCCAAGGGCTGCACCTTCGTCGCCGAAAGCGGCCTCGAAACCCGCGCCGACCTCGACGCGATGGCGCAGCACGGCGTGCGCTGCTTCCTGATCGGCGAGGCGCTGATGCGCGCCGACGACGTCGAGGCCGCGACGCGGGCACTGGTCGGGTGAGTCGCCTCACCCATCTCGACGCAGACGGCGCCGCGCATATGGTCGACGTCGGCGACAAAGCGGTGACGCAGCGTCGCGCGGTCGCGACCGGCCGCATCGCCATCGCCTCCGACGCCCTCGCCGCGATCCGCGACGGCGCCGCGAAGAAGGGCGACGTGCTCGCCGTTGCCCGCGTCGCCGGGATCATGGCGGCAAAGAAGACTGCGGACCTCATCCCGCTCTGCCACCCCTTGCCGCTGACCCGTGTCACGCTCGACCTGACGCTCGACGATGCCGGCATCACCGCCACCGCGCTGACTGCCACCGACGGCAAGACCGGCGTCGAGATGGAGGCGCTGACCGCCGTCTCGGTCGCGCTGCTCACCATCTACGACATGGCGAAGGCGATGGACCGCGCGATGACGATCTCCGACATCCGACTGCTCGAAAAGGCCGGCGGCGCCTCCGGCGACTGGCGCGCCTGACGCCATGGCGCTGCTGCCGATCGACGAAGCCCAGGCGCGCCTGTTCGCGCGCGCAGCGCCGGTCGAGACCGAAACCGTGCCGCTCGCCGCCGCCGCCGGCCGCTGGGCGGCGGACGACATCGCCGCCCGCCGCACCCAGCCCGCCAGTGATTTGTCGGCGATGGACGGCTATGCGATCCGCTTCGCCGACCTGCCCGGCCCGTGGACGCTGGTCGGCGAAAGCGCCGCCGGCCGGCCCTTTGCCGGCACCGTCGGCGCTGGCGAGACCGCGCGTATCTTCACCGGTGCCGCACTCCCCGACGGCGCCGACACGGTCATGATCCAGGAGGAGGTCGCGGCCTCCGGCACCACGATCCACCTGACCGGCGAAGGTCCAGCGACACTCGGCCGCAACACCCGCCGCCGCGGCCTCGACTTTCACGCCGGCGATCGCCTGATCGCGCGCGGCGAGCGGCTGACGCCCGCGCGCATCGCCGTCGCCGCGACGGGCGGCATCGGCACGATCGCGGTCCACCGCCGGGTGCGCATCGCCATCTGCGCCACGGGCGACGAATTGGTCGATCCGGGCACCGGCGGCGACCCGAGCGCGCTGCCCGAATCGAACCGGGCGATGCTGGCGGCCCTGCTCGCCGATCTGCCGGTCGAGCTGATCGACCTCGGCATCCTGCCCGATGACCTCGATCGCCTGCGCGAAGCCTTCGCCCGCGTCGACGCAGACCTGCTCGTCACCACCGGCGGCGCGTCGGTGGGCGACCACGACCTCGTGCGGCCGGCGCTGGAGGCGGCGAGCGGCGTCATCGATTTCTGGCGGATCGCGCTGCGGCCGGGCAAGCCGATGATGGCGGGACGGCGCGGCGCGATGCAGGTGCTCGGCTTGCCGGGCAATCCGGTATCCGCCTTCGTCACCGCCATACTCTTCGTCAAACCGTTGATCGCGCACCTTTCTGGTGCCGCGGACCCGCTGCCGCGCAGCACGATGGCGATCCTGGGCGAAGACCTGCCCGCCAATGGCGCGCGCACCGATTATCTGCGCGCGGAACTGCGCGACGGCCGCGCCTATGCCTCGACCATTCAGGACAGTTCGATGCTGCTGACGCTGGCGCGCTCACACTGCCTGATCGTGCGACCGATCGATGCCCCCGCGGCGCGCGCGGGCGACTCGGCGGAAATCCTCGTCATCGCTTGACGCCCCACGAATTGTTCCCTAGAAGTTCCGCGTCTGTTCTGACGGGGAAGGACCGCTTATGCTCACGCGCAAGCAGCACGAGCTTGTATGCTTCATCAACGACCGGCTCGAGGAGACGGGCATCTCGCCGTCGTTCGAGGAGATGAAGGACGCGCTCGACCTCAAGTCCAAGTCCGGCGTCCACCGCCTGATCAGCGCGCTGGAGGAGCGCAACTTCATCCGCCGCCTGCCCAACCGTGCTCGTGCGCTCGAAGTGCTGCGCATGCCGGAACGCTCCGAACGCAAGGCGCCCGAAACGCCCGCGCTCGCGGCGCCGCCGAGCGCTCCGGCCACGGGCAATGTGCGTCCCGCCCCCTCGCCAGCAAATGACGTCGTCGAAATCCCGCTGCACGGCCGGATCGCCGCCGGCGTGCCGATCGAGGCGTTCGAAGGCAGCTCGATGCTCGCCGTCCCCGCGGCGTTGCTCGGCACCGGCGAACATTATGCGCTCGAGGTCTCCGGCGATTCGATGGTCGAGGCCGGCATTCTCGACGGCGATTACGCGCTGATCCGCCGCACCGACATCGCCCGCGATGGCGAGATCGTCGTTGCGTTGATCGAGGACAGCGAGGCGACGCTCAAATATTTTCGTCGCGAAGGCGCGATGATCCGGCTCGATCCCGCCAACCGGGCCTATGAACCCCAGCGCTACGTCCCCTCGCACGTCCGCGTGCAGGGCAAGCTGTCGGGCATCCTTCGCCGCTACGACTGATGCAAGGCCGCCGCGGCGACGGGGCGTACGACCCTGTCGTTCGTGTGACTTTTGTGACTTTCAAACGGCCCCTTCGACGTCCCGTTGAGGGGGGCGTATCAGGATTTTAGATTCTTTGCCCGCAGGTTAGGACGGTAACGCCAGCCGTCTCTGGAGTTTGATCCATCGCCGTTGAACCAGGCGTCATCCCAGCGAAGGCTGGGATCTTCCGATGATAGCGGGCGACAGGAGCCGCAAGAGGCCCCATCTTTCGCTGGGGCGACGGCTCTGTGGAAATGGGTCAGGCTCTAAGGCGGTATGACATCAGGTTGATCAAGTGGCATCATCGCGAGCGGAGCGAAGCAAGGGGCGGCTCAGCGTTGGGCCCTCCTACTACAGAGCGGCATGCCCGTCGCGAGGGATCAGCGCGCCGGCATGGCGTGATCAGAACGGGATCGCCGGCGTGGTGCCCTCCGTCCTCGGCGGCGCCACCTTTGCCCCGACCAGCCACGGATGCCGATCCCCGGGGTGCATCACCGTGCGCACCCGCCCGCTCGCCAGGGTCAGCATGACGCCACCGGTCCGTCGCAACACTGGCGCATCAAGCCGCAGCCAGCGCGGCCGGCACGCACGCGGCAGGCGCCGGTCGCTCACCACCACATCCGCCGCCTGACAGGCTACAACCAGGTCCTTCCACGCAAGTTGGTAACCGCTGCGGGTCGCCAGCACCCGAAACCGGCGCCCCTGCCCGTCGATCGTCGCCACGCACGCATCGCGGCTGCACCGGGCCTCCGGCAGATCGTCGAGCAGCCATGGCTCGCCATCGGTCCCGCCATTTTCGGCGAGCATCGCCCGCGTATAGTCCCCGGCACGATCGCGCAGCAGCGCCAGCCGACCGCCCACCCGGATCGCCATATGTCGCCCGTCCCCCGTCACCAGTAGGTCGGGTGGCGGGGTCGACGCCGCCCAGACGGCGCCGACGACGATCGGCAGCACGCCGACCCAGCGCACCCGCGTATTCCACAGCGCCAGCCAGAGCCCACCGGCGATCATCGCCAGAAACGCCCCCATTGGCATCGACGGCACCGCCAGCGACGCGCCCGGCGCATCCGCCACGACATGCGCCAGCCACAGCAGCGCCCGCAACGGCCCGTCGGTCAGCCACCACAAAGGCCCGCCCAGCCCGATCGTGTCGAGCAGCAACGCGCCCGCCTCCAGCGGCATGACGACGAACGTCGTCAGCGGAATGGCGATGATATTGGCGGCAGCCCCGTACAGGCCCGCCTTATGGAAGTGATAGACCGCGATCGGCATCAGCGCCGCCTCGACCACCACGCCCGTCAGCAGCAGCGACCCGAGCCCGCGCAGCAAACGCCGCGTGCGCGACTCCTCGCGCGGCTCGAACCATCCGCGCACCCGCGGATGCTCATGGAGCGCAACGATCGCCACGATCGCGGCGAACGACAGCTGGAAGCTCGGCCCCACCAGCGCTTCCGGCCGCACGGCCAGCACGACCATCGCACCTGCCGCAACCAGCCGCAGCGTCATCGCCTCCCGCCCCATCGCCAGCGCCGCCAGCACCAGTAGCGCGGCGACGCACGACCGGATCGTGGGAACCTGAGATCCGGTGAGCAACGTATAGCTGATGGCAGCCAGCGCCCCCATCCCCGCGGCGACCAACGGCAACCGAACGCGAATGGCGAGCCACGACCACAGCGCCAGCAGCCGCAACGTCAAGACCATCGTCGCCGCCACCGCCGCGGTGATGTGCAGCCCGCTGACCGACAGCAGATGCGCGAGTCCCGCACGCCGCATCGCCTCCGCATCGCGCTCGCTGATCGCCCCCTCGTCCCCGGTCGCCAGCGCCGCCGCGATGCCGCCCCGGCTCCCTTCCAGCCGATCCGTGATATGGGCAGTCAGGCGCCGCCGCAGGCTGCCCTCCGACGCGCCGGGCGACAGCAACTCCACCGGCGCGAACCCCCGTCCGGTCGCGCCAATTCCGGCGAACCACGCCGCCCGCGCGAAATCATAGGCTCCCGGCACCGACGCCGCAGCCGGCGGCATCAGCCGCGCCCGCAGCCGGATCCGCGCCGCCTCACCCAACCCCTTCGGCACATCGTCGGTCGACAGGTTGACCCGCACCCGCGGCGGCAATCCCAGCCCCGGATCGCTCTCGATCGTCAGCCGCACCAGATCGCGCGCGACGAGCGCCTCCATCCCGGTCACCCGCCCGGTCACGACGGCGACGACCGGCCGCGCCAGTACCGGTGCCGCGACCTGCTCCGCGCGCCACCACGCGGCCGCCACGCCCGCCGCGACCATAATACCGCCGACAGCGACGCTATGCGCCGCCCGCCCGCCCCGCCCGATCGCCGCCGCAGCGCAGGCCATGGCCAGCGCCGCCAGCATTGCGGCGATCCACTGGTTCGGGTCGGGCATCAGGAACCAGCCGCCGGCGCCGGTCCCGAACGCAACCGTCACCCACAGCGCAATACGATCGCGTTCCGCGTCCAGCCACGCTTCCATACGATCGCGCAACCGATGCCACCCCCGGGGCATTTGAAGGCGCACGGAGCGCGTGCTAGAGGCCGCGGCGGCTGAACTGGCCATCAGGTTTCAAACTTTGGGAGCAAGCGCGGTTGGGCGCAACAGTTGAAAATCGTTCGGGCGACGGCGCGGGAATAGTCACGCGATTCGCCCCCTCGCCCACCGGCTATCTGCACCTCGGCGGCGCGCGTACCGCGCTGTTCAATTGGTTGTACGCGCGTCACCACGGCGGCACGTTCCTGCTGCGGATCGAGGATACCGATCGCGCCCGCTCGACGCAGCCGGCGATCGACGCGATCCTCGCCGGTTTGCAATGGCTGGGCATCGACTGGGACGGCGACGCCGTCTTCCAGTTCGCGCGCGCCGACCGCCATGCCGAGGTTGCGCATCAGATGGTGGCGAACGGCCATGCCTATCGCTGCTATATGACGCAGGACGAGATCGCCGCGCAGCGCGAGGCGGCCCAGGCGGCGAAGCAGCCGCTGCGTATCCGCTCGCCCTGGCGCGATGCCGATCCGGCCACCGCGCCGGACGGCCAGCCCTTCGTCGTGCGCCTGAAGGCGCCGCGTGAGGGCGCGACGACGATCGACGACCAGGTACAGGGGTCGGTGACGGTCCAGAACAGCGAGCTCGACGACCTCATCCTTCTGCGCTCGGACGGCACGCCGACCTATATGCTCGCGGTGGTGGTCGACGATCACGACATGGGCGTGACGCACGTGATCCGCGGCGACGATCACCTCAACAACGCCTTCCGTCAGCTGCCGATCTACAAGGCGAATGGCTGGCCGGAGCCGGTCTACGCGCATATCCCGCTGATCCACGGCACCGACGGCGCCAAGCTGTCGAAGCGCCACGGCGCGGTGGGGATCGAGGCGTATCGCGACGAACTCGGCATCCTGCCCGAAGCCTTCGACAATTACCTGCTCCGTCTCGGCTGGGGCCATGGCGACGACGAGATCATCAGTCGCGAACAGGCGACCGAATGGTTCGACCTCGACGCGGTCGGCAAGAGCCCGTCGCGCTTCGACTTGAAGAAGCTCGAAAACCTCAACGGCCATTACATCCGTGCCGCGGACGACGCGCGACTGGCTGGATTGGTCGCGGGGATCGGCGGCTATACCGACGTCGATCTGCTCACCCGCGCGATGCCGGTGCTGAAGGCGCGCGCCGCCAACCTCAACGAACTGAGCGAGGGCGCCGCTTTCCTGTTTGCGGTCCGGCCGCTCGCCATGGATCAGGCAGCTTCGGACCTGCTGACCGCCGACGCTCGAACGCTCCTCGCTGCGCTGCACGCCGCGCTTGACGCGGTGCAGCAGTGGGATCAGGAGACAATCGAAGCAGCGGTACGGCAGGTGGCGGACAGCACGGGCGTGAAGCTCGGACAGGTCGCCCAGCCGCTCCGCGCCGCTCTCACCGGGCGCAAGACCTCGCCCGGCATTTTCGACGTGCTCGCGTTGCTCGGCAAAGAGGAAAGCCTCGGCCGCATCGCGGACCAGATGCAAGTCTGATAGGAAGGACAACCAGATGACCGAAGCCGCAAAGGTATCCGTGAACGGCAAGGATTTCGACTACCCGGTCATGTCCGGCACTGTCGGACCGGACGTCGTCGACATCCGCAAGTTCTACGCGCAGACCGGGGACTTCACCTACGATCCGGGTTTCACCTCGACGGCGTCGTGCCAGTCGAAACTGACCTATATCGACGGTGACGAAGGCGTTCTGCTGCATCGCGGCTATCCGATCGGCGAACTCGCCGAACAGTCGAGCTTCATGGAAGTCGCCTATCTGCTACTGAACGGCGAGCTGCCCTCGGCGGATGAGCTGACGGGCTTCACGAACACGATCACGCGCCACACCATGGTGCATGAACAGCTCGCGGCGTTCTTCCGTGGCTTCCGCCGCGATGCGCACCCGATGGCGATCATGTGTGGCGTCGTCGGCGCGCTGTCGGCTTTCTATCACGATTCGACCGACATCCACGATCCGGTGCAGCGCACCATCGCCTCCCACCGCCTGATCGCGAAGATCCCGACGATCGCGGCGATGGCGTACAAGTACAGCGTGGGCCAGCCCTTCCTGTACCCGGACAACTCGCTGTCCTACACCGGCAACTTCCTGCGCATGACCTTCGGCGTTCCCGCCGAGCCGTATGAGGTGAACCCGGCCGTCGAAAAGGCGATGGACCGCATCTTCATCCTCCACGCCGATCACGAACAGAACGCGTCGACCTCGACCGTGCGTCTGGCGGGTTCGTCGGGCGCCAATCCGTTCGCGTGCATCGCGGCGGGCATCGCCTGCCTCTGGGGTCCGGCGCATGGCGGCGCGAACGAAGCCGCGCTCAACATGCTGCGCGAGATCGGCACGCCAGAGCGTATCCCTGAGTTCATCGCGCGCGCCAAGGACAAGAACGATCCGTTCCGCCTGATGGGCTTCGGTCACCGCGTCTACAAGAATTACGACCCGCGCGCGACGGTGATGCAGAAGACCGTGCGTGAGGTGTTCGACGCGCTGAAGGTCAACGATCCGCTGTTCGACACCGCGCTGCGGCTCGAGGAGCTGGCGCTGTCGGACGATTACTTCATCGAGAAGAAGCTGTTCCCGAATGTCGACTTCTATTCGGGCGTCATCCTGTCGGCAATCGGCTTCCCGACCGAGATGTTCACCGTGCTGTTCGCCCTCGCCCGCACCGTCGGCTGGGTCGCGCAGTGGAACGAGATGATCACCGATCCCGACCAGAAGATCGGCCGTCCGCGTCAGCTGTACACCGGCCCGACGCAGCGTTCGTACGTTCCGGTCGAGCAGCGCTGATGCGCCGGGCCCGGCCGGTCCTCATCTCGATCGGCGTCATGCTGACGCTGGTCGGGTTGCTGTGGGTCGGCCAGGGCCTCGGCTACGTCCATTGGCCGCAGGAGAGCTTCATGCTCGACCAGCGGCCATGGGCGGATCGCGGTGCCGCGCTCGCTGTTGGTGGATTGCTCTTGATCTTGGTCGCGCGTCGCATCCGACGCTGACGCCCCGCGAAACGCTTCGGGGCCGCGTTCAGACCGGCAGGCTGAGCGTGAACCGCGCGCCCTCACCGGGCGCACTCTCTACCGTAAGGTCGCCGCCCATCGCCCGCGCTAGACGCCGCGCGATATACAGGCCCAGGCCATTGCCGCCCGCCTCGGTCGGATCGACGCGCTCGAACTTCTCGAAAATGCGCGCCTGATCCTCGATCGCGATGCCCTTGCCCTGATCGGCTACCACCGCCTCTGCCATACCGCCGGTGCGCAGTGCGGTGACGCTCACCACACCGCCCTCCGGCGAGTAGCGCACGGCATTGCCGACGAGATTGACCATGATCTGCAGCGCACGGCGGAAATCGCCCTGTGCCGGCATGCGCAGCTCGGGCAGCGGCCGCGCAATCGCGACGCCCGCATTGCTCGCGCGGACGGAGAGCAGCCCCGCCGCGCGGCGCGCGACGTCGGCGAGATCGATCGAATCGGTTTCCAGCGCGAAATCGGGCCGCTCGATCGCTTGCAAATCTACGAGATCGTCGACCAATCCGAGCAGATGCCGACCGGCATTGGCGATGTCCGACGCATAATCGGCATAGTCGCGCTGCACCGGCCCCTCGGCCTCGGCGTGGATCGTGTCGGCGTGCGCGATGATCCGGGCAAGCGGCGTGCGCAGCGCCTTGTCGAGCCCTTCGGTAAAGGCCGGCGCGATCGGCGACGGGGCGGCCGGTGCTGGCGCGTCATCCTCAGCCCGCGCGATGCCGGACAGACCGGCAAATTGCCCCGAGGGGTCGCGGCGCACATGCGCGGTTAGCAGGACACGGACATCACCGCCGCGCACACGCGCCTGCTGGCGCTCGAGCGGCCGCTGACGCGCCACCGCCTCGAGGATCGGGAGCGCACCGTCGCCATCGGAGTCGAGCGTGAACAAGGCGGTCAGCGGCTGCCCGAGCAGCGACAAGGCGTCGAACCCCAGCCGCCGCGCTGCATCGATCGACACGAACGTCAGCCGAAGTCCGCCATCCGTATCCCAAGCGAGATCGTCCGATTCGATCAATCGGGCTGCAGGCGATGCGATGACCGGCCGCGCGCGCATCTCACGCCAGCCACTGACGGCCATGCGTACCCCATCGCTTTCCGGTTGGGCACGTACCCACAGGTCGAGGTCGGTATCGCCGTCGGCGACCACGACGCCACGTGACACGAGAATGCCGAGCCGCCGCGCGAGACGCGCTACGGTCGCCAATTGCGGCACCGCCAGCGCCGCGCCCATCATACCGCCTGCGGCTTCGTTGAGCGCGAGAAGTGCCGGGTCGGCCGCGACCAGCCGGCCCTCGCCATCGATCATCGCATGGCTGACGGGTACGTCGGGAATACCGTCCAGCCTCATCGTCCAGCCTCTCGCGCCAAAGCATCGATCGCGAGACGCAGGTCGTGGTGTAGCGTCAGCGGGGCCAGCGCCGATCGCGCAGCCTCGACGGGAACGGCGGCAATGGCGTCGAGTTCCTCGGCAAAGATATCAATGTCACGCCGCGGATCGGCGTCGGCAAGCGCCAACGCGATCCGCGCGATCGTAGGCCGGTCCAGCGCCGCAGCGCGCAGCGCCAGCCACAGCCGGTCGCCCTCAGGCTCCAGCACGATCGCGCGCGCGCCGATGAAGTCGAGATCGACCGCGCGGCCGAGGATTGCGACAAACAGGATCAGGCGACGATCGCCAAGGGCTTCGACCAGCAGATCGCCGAGTTCGTGCGCCCGCGCATCGATCGCGCTCGCGAGGCGGACCGCCAATGCTTCCACGCGCTGGCCCTCGTCGTGCGCGGCAAGACTGCGCTGCGCTGCCTCGACGATCGCGCGATCGACGGCGGCGTCCTCACCCGAGACGGCGATGCGGCCTTCGCGGATCGAGGCGGCGACCCACCAGACCAACTGATGATGCCGCTCGGCGGGCAGCAGGCCGGACATTGCGCCGCCTTGCTCCACCGCGGCCCGGCGCCGAGCCTCTGCGGTCATCAACGCCCGGGCCGCGCCGGCGACGACGCCGTCATCGACCTCGGCCAGGCGAACGAGCAGGCTTGGCTGATCCGGCGCACCCGCCTGCGACGGCAGCGCAGCAGCGATTCGGTCGCATCGTACCTGCGCGATCAATTCGTCCATCAGACCACGATCGCGAAGCAGGCCGGCACGCGACAGGCGTCGCACCACGTCCTCGTGCCCCTTCAGCAGCTGTTCGGCCTGGCGATCGGCACCCTGCCCTGCAAGGACACGGGCTGCGTGACGGCGGATATCCGTCTCGACGCCCTGCACGACGGCTGCGAGCATGCGCCCCAGCGCCACGCGCGTCCGCTCATCCAGCCGCGAATCCTCAGCAACGAAGAAATCGTCGATCGCACCGGTCAGGCGCGCGTCGGCGCGCGCCGCGAGACGGGTCGCAGCGCCGATGCGCGTGGCGAGCGCATCCCGCTCCGCCTGATCCGTTCCGACCGCCATGATGTGGTTGCCTACGCTTCCATCATTAAGACAGCGTTATGCAAGGGTCCGCAATCGCTCGATTCCAGCGGCCAATGTTGCGGCGGCATAGGTCGCCGCAAGCCCAAGTCCGAGCATGGGCGACGACAGGAGCGCCCCGATCCAGACGAGCAGCAAATAGGCTGGCGGACTGCCCCACCACGTGGCGCGCGGCGCCGGCCCCAGCGCGCGCTCGCCAAGACCCGCAAGCACGACACCGGCCAGAGCCAGCATCTGCTCACTACCATCGACGGATAATTGGGTTGCATCATGGCCATAGGCCAACACCGCCAGGGCCGGCAGGATCGCGGCGGCGCGAGCCAGCCATGTCGCACTGCCCGATTCGTCACGCAGATCGGCAAGGATGGCGCCGAGCGAGAGGCCCAGCGTGCCGACCAAGGTCAACAGCAGCCCCGACACGTCGTGCCCGAACGCCGTCAGCGTCGTACCGAGCAGCCCCAACATACCTCCCGCGCCCGCCACGGCGACGATGGGCACCGTCCGCGGCACCAGCAACGGAATGACCGACCGGGCGAGCGGTGCAGCAATGTAGCGTTCGAACCACCCACTTCGCGACGACACCATCGCCGCCATCGCGCGCCGGCTTCGCGCTTCCAGCGCC
The DNA here is from genome assembly GCF_043498045.1 of Sphingomonas sp. S6. Lineage (NCBI taxonomy): Bacteria > Pseudomonadati > Pseudomonadota > Alphaproteobacteria > Sphingomonadales > Sphingomonadaceae > Sphingomonas > Sphingomonas sp. S6. The sequence continues at coordinate 156,246 of NZ_JBIEOE010000001.1, read as the reverse complement.
TGCGCGGAATGACCGACGCCATGGCTCGCGCGGACCGCCTCTTGCGGCAGCAGGATATGCGTTGCCCGTGCCTGCGAAGCGAGGCGGACCAACGTCGAGGGCACGTCATAGTCGCGTGGCATCGCGGCGAGTTCGGCCAGGCGACGCGATTCCAGTCGGGCAACGCCTGCCCAGACCATACCACCGCCCAGCCTTTCATAGCCCGGGCCCACCTGATCCTCCGGCACCACCAGCAGCGCATCGCCGCCCTCGCGCGCCAGTACGGCGAGCGTATCGCCAGTGGTGGTCAGCCCATCCGCCAGCATCAGCACGCGGGCCAGCGGGTGCAGGGTCTCTGCCGCCTCGGCGGCAGTCCGCACCGTGTCGACGGCGATGCCACGCTTGCCTATGCGATTGATCGCGCCCAGCAATTCTGGCGTCAGGCGGGCAACGACGATGATGATCTGCGATGCGCCGGCGGCGATCAGCAGACGCGCCTGATATTCGATCAGCGTCACGCCACCGAAGGGCAGCGTCGCGGTCAGCATGTTGGGCCGATCGTCCGCGTCGTGCATGGCGAAGAGAAGGCCGGCGAGCATCTGGCGCTGTTAAGGGGTCATCTTCCCCCTGCCTAGGGCGGATTGCGTCTAGAGGCGCATCACCGATCGACGCAGCTTGCCGAGGATAGCAGTATCGCGTGCGCCGTCTGCCGCCTGTGCCGCCAGCGCCATCAGCCGGACTGCTCCGAAGCTCGCCGCCAGCCCCTTCAGTCGCGAGGCCGCGTCACGCCATTGGTCGCGGGTCGTCGCCGCGTCCATCGCCGCCAGCGCCCGTTCGGCGCTTTCGGTGAAGGCCAGCCGCAATTCGGCGATCAGCCCGGGTTCGTCACCCACTGCGGCGGCCAGCGCCGCGTCGATCGCTCCGGGATCATACGCCATGAGACCCCGCTTAGCGTACCACCACTTAACCAAGTGTTGCACTTTCGCTTTATGACGGTGCCGAACATGGTTAAGCCCGGCGGACACGAACGGGGGTTCCATGATTATCGACATGCGGGCGGAAGCCGCAGCCACCGACGATGCCCTGGGCCGGTACGAGCTGGAACCGACCACGCCCGAATCGATGGGCGGCCACGGCGACTATCACGGCGGCGAACCGCTCGCCTGGACCGAAGCGGTCGAGGTCGAGCCGCGCCGTGCGACGTGGCTGGCGCCGACGCTGGCGATCGCCGCCTCCATCGCCTGGATCGGCGGCATGCTCTGGCTCGCCCGCGATCAGCTTCCGTTCCTGCTGCCCGTCCCCCTCGCCCAATATATCGCCGCGCTGGCGGTGATCCCCGCCCTCATCGGCATCGTCTATCTGCTCGCCATGCGAACCAGCCGGCGCGAGGCGACGCGATTCCGCAGCACCGCCCAGGCGATGCGTGCCGAGGCTGCCAGTCTGGAGCGGACGGTCGCCGCCGTCTCCCGCTCGCTCGACGCCAACCGCCGCCAGCTGGCCGACCAGATCACCACGCTGATGGCGATGGGCGATGGCGCCAACGAACGGCTGGCTGCCGTCGGACGTGGCATGGCGCTTGAGATCGGCCAAGCCGACGCCCACGCCCGCGCGCTGTCCGAAGCCGTAGCCGAGGCGCAGACCCACCTCGGCGTGCTTCTCGCCTCGCTGCCCCGCGCGCAGGCCGAGGTGGCGGAGGCCGGCCGGTTGCTCGACGATACCGGTCTCGCGGCCGGCGAGCATGCCGCGGCTTTGGAGGCGAAGCTCGCCGCGCTGGCCGACCGCGGCCGGGAGGCGGACCTCGTCGCCGGGGGCGCCGCGCAGAAGCTCGCTGCGCATATCGCGCGCATGGAGGCGACCAGCGAAACCGCGGGCGCACGGCTCGAATCGGTCACGGGCGACATGTCCGATGCGGTCGACGCGCTGCTCGACCGGACCGCCGACGCCGTGGACGAGGCACGCAAGGGCATTGCCGCGCAGGGCGAGGCGATGCTGGCAATGCTCCGCGCCAACCAGGCGGCGCTCGACACCGCTGCGCGTCAGAGCGCGGATGCCTTGGGGGAACGGATCGCTGCCGTCGAGGACGTCATCGACCGCGTGACACTGCGCCTGCACGACCAGCGTGGTGCCAGCGAATCGCTGCTCGCCGGGCTCGACGCCGGGATCGAGCGGGTGGAAACGCGGCTGGATACGTTGCACGCACAGGGCGTCGACCGGTCGCAGCTGCTCGCCGCGTCGATCAGCGCGTTGGGTGGCTCGGCGGATGCGATGACCGAGGCCTTGCGCACCGGTGAGGCGATGGCGACGCGGACGATCGGCACCACCGAATCGCTGCTCATCGCGCTCGACGCCGCCGCCCGCGAGATCGACGAGACGCTGCCCGAAGCGCTCGCACGGCTCGACTCGCGCATCGCGTCGAGCAAGCAGGTCGTCGTCGCCGCCAAGCCGGAACTGCTCGCGCTCGTGACCGCTGCGGAAAGCACGCATGATGCGATCGAGGCGATCGCCGGCGTTATTGCCGAACAGACAACGACGCTCGATCGGCTATCGGGCACCCTGCTCCAGACGCTCAACGATGGCCGTGCCAAGGCCGATGCGCTCGGCATGATGGTCGACGAAACGATCGATCGCACGCATCGCTTCGCCGAGGAGGCCGCACCGCGGCTCGTCGACGCGCTGCTCCGCGTCCGTGACACCGCATCCGTCGCGGCGGACAAAGCGCGCGAGACGCTGGCGAGCGTCATTCCCGATGCGGCCAGCCAGATGGAGGAAGCGAGCGCCGAGGCCATGCGCCGTGCCACCGGCGACACGGTCGAGCGGCAGGTTCGGGCGATTGCCGATGCGACGGGGCATGCCGTCGATGCCGCTACCCGCGCGACCGAACGGCTATCGGCGCAGGTTCAGCGGATCCTCGATCAGACGGCGTTAGTCGAAACGCGGCTGGAGGATGCGCGCACCGAGCGCGAAGAGGCGGAACGCGACACGTTCGCACGCCGCGCGTCCCTGTTGATCGAATCGCTCAATTCGGCAGCGATCGACATCACCAAGGCATTTGCACCCGAGGTATCCGACAGCGCCTGGGCCGCCTATCTGAAGGGCGATCGCGGCGTCTTTACTCGCCGAGCGGTGCGCGTCCTCGAACCGGGTGATGCGCGCGATATCGCGCGGTTGTACGATGACGACGCCCGGTTCCGGGAATCAGTCAATCGCTACATCCACGATTTCGAAGGGATGCTTCGGACGATCCTTGCGCAGCGCGACGGCTCGCCGCTCAGCGTCACCTTGCTGTCGTCGGACATGGGCAAGCTGTACGTCGCGCTGGCGCAGGCGATCGAACGGCTACGCTAAGACGTCAGTTGGGATGCTGCTCGCGTGTCGTGGCGTCGCGCAGCAGATCGTCGATCGCGGCGGCGATGCGAGCCGCAACCAGCGGTCGCCCTTCTTCATCCATCAGGTGGAGCGCGCGTTCGAGCAGATCGAGCGCCTGGCCGTGCCTGTCGTACACCGATCGGGCCTTTCGTCAGTCACCACCCTCTGTGGCGGCGGGAAAAGCCTATCAGGCAACGGCTTGCGCGAACCTGACACGAACATGACAATCAAGTCAGACCGATCGTGCCCTAACTTCGATTGTAGACGGCCTCGCGATCGAACAGGTCGAGCATCTGCGGCGTGACCCAGCCGAATTCGTAGTTGGCGATAAACAGGCCGAACAGGATCGTCGCGACGATGGTCACACGGACCGCGAGGCGGCCGAGGCGGAATTCGTGCGGCGCACTTTCCGCCTGACCTGCGACGTGCTCACCCCCCACTTCGTGGGTCGTGCGCACGCCCCAGGGCAACACTAGGAACACCGAGAACGCCCAGAACAGGACGTAGATCGCAAGCATCGACGTCCAGCGCATGGAATCAGGCCTCGACGACCAGCACGTCGACGATCGGCTTCTTGCCCGTCCAGCGGGTCGCGATGCGACGCACCGCGAGCCGGACGTCCTCGCGGCGACGGTCGAGTTCGCGCCGCTGGCCCTTCAGCGCTTCGGCAGCTGCCTCGGCGGCATCTTCGATAAACGCCGCGCGATCCTCTTCGACCGGCACGCCCTGTACGCGCACCTGCGGCCGGCCGAGCAGCCGCCCGTCCTTGCCGATCGCGACCGCAACCGAAATCTGGCCGTTGATCGCCAGCTTGCGACGTTCGTTGATCGTCGATCCGTCGGCGGGCAGAATCACGTCACCATCAAGCACCAGGCGGCCCACACTGGCATTGCCGATCTTCTCGGGCTTGCCGGGCAGCAGTCGAATGACGTCGCCGTCGCTCTGTACGATCGACTGCGGCACGCCTTCGCTCAGGGCGAAACGGGCATGCTCCATCATGTGACGCATCTCGCCATGGACCGGCACCAACGTCTGCGGACGGATCCACTTGTACATCTGCGCCAGTTCCGGCCGACCGGGGTGGCCCGAGACATGGACGTGCGCTTGCCGCTCGGTGATCATCACGACGCCCTTAGACGCGAGCGTATTCTGGATCTTCCCGATCGCGACCTCGTTGCCCGGGATCTGCTTCGACGAAAAGATCACCGTGTCGCCAAGGTCGAGCTTGATCGTGTGCGAGCCATCGGCGACGCGTGCCAGCGCTGCGCGCGGCTCGCCCTGACCGCCAGTGGCGACGATCAATACTTTGTTTTTCGGCAGGCGCATCGCGGTGTCGGGATCCACCGTTTCGGGGAAGTCGGTCAGATACCCGGTCGCCTGCGCGACCTTCAGGATCCGATCGAGCGAGCGGCCGGTGACACACAGCTTGCGGCCCGTCTCCCGCGCAACCTGCCCCAAAGTATGGAGGCGCGCCGCATTGGACGCGAAGGTGGTGACAAGCACCCGCCCCTTCGCGCGCGCGATCTGCTCGGCAAGGCCGCGACGCACCGACGCTTCGGAGCCGGACGCTTCCGCATTGAACACGTTGGTAGAGTCGCAGACCAGCACGTCGACGCCAGCATCCCCGATCTGGGTCAACCGTTCGGGGCTGGTCGGCTTGCCGATCACCGGCGTGGGATCGAGCTTCCAGTCGCCGGTGTGGAACACGCGGCCCGCCTTGGTCTCGATCACGAGCGCATTGGGTTCGGGAATCGAGTGCGACAGTTCGATGAAACTGACGCCGAACGGACCGATCTGCGCCCCTGCGACGCCGCTCTTACCCGGCTGAATCACGCGCAGTTTGACGCGGTGGACGTTGCCCTCTTCCTCCAGCTTGCCGCGGATCAGGCCCGCGGTGAACGGCGTCGCATAGAGGGGCACGCCCAGGTCTTCAGCGAGATAGGGCAGCGCCCCGATATGGTCTTCATGCCCGTGCGTCAGGACGATGCCGACGAGGTCGTTCAGACGATCCTCGATGAAGGACAGGTCGGGCAGGACGATGTCGATGCCAGGATAGGCGGCGTCGGCGAAGGTCACGCCCAGATCGACCATCAGCCACTTGCTGGCGTGGCCATAGAGATTGACGTTCATGCCGATCTCGCCCGAGCCGCCCAGGGCGCAGAAGAGAAGTTCGTTGGTCTTGGGGGTCATTGATGTCTTTCGTGAATTGCGTAGCGCCCGCAGGCCGGTGAATGGCGCGAGCGCGTCTCAGCCGATATGGGCGTTTTGGTACATGATCGCCAGCCCCTGGATCGTTAGGTCCGGCTCGATGACGTCGAACACGTCGGTATGCTGTTCAAACAAGGTGGCAAGGCCGCCGGTAGCGATCACCTTGGTGGGACGGCCGATCTCCGCCTTCATGCGCGCGACCAATCCCTCGATCATCGCGATATAGCCCCAGTAGATACCGATGTTCATCTGATCGACGGTATTGCGGCCGATAACGCTGCCGTTCCCCTTGGGCGCTTCGATCGCGATCCGCGGGAGCTTGGCGGCGGCACTGACCAAAGCGTCGAGCGACAGGTTGATACCTGGCGCGATGATCCCCCCCTTGTACGCCCCGCTATAGTCACTGCAGTCGAAGGTCGTCGCGGTGCCGAAGTCGATGACGATCAGGTCGCCGGGATGCAACGCGTGCGCCGCGATGGTGTTGACCGCGCGGTCCGCGCCGAGCGTCGCGGGCTCGTCCACGTCGATTGTGATGCCCCATTCGACGGGCGCCCGGCCGGCGATAAGCGCTTCTCCGCCGAAATATTTGTTGCTGAGCACCTGGAGGTTGTGGAGCGCGCGCGGCACGACAGTCGCGATCATGACCGCCTCGACTTGGCTCCGGTCATAGCCTTCCAGCGCGAACAGCTGGCTGAGCCATACCGCATATTCGTCGGCGGTGCGCCGCGGATCCGTGGCGATGCGCCAGCGCGCCTTGATCGTCCGGCCTTCCACCAGCGCAAACACGACGTTGGTGTTGCCGGCATCCACGGCGAGCAGCATCCTCAATACCTCACAGCAGAAACACGTCGCCGGCGTGAATGACATGCCGAACGCCAGAGGCCAAGCGCAGGATCAGCGCGCCCTCCGCATCGAGCCCGTCGAACAGGCCGTCGACCGCGCTGCCATCGGGCAGCCGCGCCGTCAGCGCCGTGCCAACCGGATGCGCCGCAGCGAGCCAGGCCGCCCGGACCGCGGACAGCCCCTCACCCCGCCAACGGCCCAGCCAGCGCGCGAACGCTTCTGCCAATACATCGGCGAATGTCGCAGGGTCGACGGTAAGACCATATGCGGCGAGGCTGGTCGTGGGCCGGTCCGGTAGATCGGGGTGGTGCGCCAGATTGACGCCGATCCCTACGATCACCGCGTCCCCACTGCGTTCGAGCAGGATGCCCGATAGCTTGGCGCCATCAATCGACACATCGTTCGGCCATTTCAGAATGGCGCGAGCCTGTCCCCGCAGGGCGACGCCGAGCGCATCGTGCAGCGCGACCGCCGCCACCAGGGCCAAGGTGGCGGCAGGCGGATCGCTCGGCCGCAATCGTACGATGGTCGAGCCTGCGAAATTGCCCGCCGGCGCGGACCACGCCCGTCCGAGCCGCCCGCGCCCCGCGGTCTGTCGCTCGGCGCGGAGCCACAACCCTTCTTCCGCGCCGTGCGAGGCGAGGAGCAGCATGTCGGCGTTGGTCGATCCCGTTTCGGGGATTGTGCGGATGGTCAAACGCCGGGGAACAATGCGCGAGCGGCGGCCATAGTCCAGCCACCGAGCAGCGGAATGGCGAGATAGCCGAGCGGCGACACGAAGGCAGCCGTCAGCACGATCAGACCGCCTTCGACGGGGCTGTTGCCCTTCACGAACGCGGGCGCCGGTTCGTCGAAGTACATCGTCTTGACGACGCGCAGGTAATAATAGGCACCGATCGTCGACGCCGCGATACCGATGACCGCGAGCGGGAACAGCCCGGCCTTCACCGCAGCGTCGAACACCGCGAACTTCGCGTAGAAGCCGAACAGCGGTGGGATGCCGGCGAGGCTGAACATGAAGATCGCGAGCGCCGCAGCGAGGCCCGGACGGGTCCGCGACATGCCCGAAAGCGAGGCGATGCTCTCGACCGGCTGGCCCGCTTCGTCCCGCATCTGGAGCACGATCAGGAACGAACCCAGCGTCATGGCGATGTAGATCGTCATGTAGGTGAGCACGCCCGCTACGCCCTCCGGCGTGCCCGCGGCGAGGCCGACCAGCGCGAAGCCGACGTTGTTGATCGACGAATAGGCAAGCAGGCGCTTGATGTTGGTCTGGCCGATCGCCGCAACCGCACCAAGGATGATTGAGGCGAGCGCGGCGAAGATGACGATCTGGCGCCACTGTTCGGTCGCCGGGCCCATCGCCTCAACGGCAACGCGGACGGCGAGGCCCATGGCCGCGACCTTCGGCGCCGAGGCGAAGAAGGCGGTGACCGGCGTCGGCGCACCTTCGTACACGTCCGGCGTCCACATGTGGAACGGCACGGCCGAAATCTTGAAGGCGATGCCGGCGAAGACGAACACCAGACCGAACAGCAGACCCAGCGACTTCGTGCCGGCGTAAGCCGCAGCAATCCCGCCGAACAGCGTCGTGCCCGAGAAGCCGTAGACCAGGCTGATGCCGTAGAGAAGGATGCCGCTCGCCAGTGCGCCGAGGATGAAATATTTAAGGCCCGCTTCCGCCGAACGCGTGTCGCGGCGCATGAAGCTCGCCAGCACATAGGCCGACAGGCTTTGCAGCTCGAGGCCGACGTACAGCGTCAGCAGATCGCTCGCCGACACCATCATGCCCATGCCTGCCGCGGAGAGCAGGATGAGCACCGGATATTCGGGACGCAGATCGTCGCCGCTGGTGCGCTGGAAGAAGTCCGGCGCCATCAGGATACCGACGGCGGCGGCCACGAAAATCAGCACCTTGGCGAAAGCGGCGAAGGCGTCAGCGCGGTACAGCCCGTCGAACGCGCTGCCGCCGGAGCCCGCGGGCCCCATCAGCGCGACGCACGCGCCAGCCAGGATCGCAACCGCAGCCCAGGACACCGCGCGGGTCGACGCAGGCCCACCCCAGGCGGCGACCAGCATCAGGACGATGGCGCCGACGCCGAGGATCACCTCGGGCAGCGTCATGGCGAGATTGGCGGCGTAATCCATCAGTGCGTGGTTCCGTGGGCAGCGGCGGCATGCGCCGCGGCAGGAGTGGTCGCGGCGGGCTTGCCGGCGGTCGGCTTGGAATCGGACGGCGGCGCTGCCCGATCGACGCGGGTCAGCAGGACGGCGACGTCCTTACGCATCGGCGCCATGAAGCTTTCCGGATAGACGCCCATCCACAGCGCGACCGCGGCGATCGGCGCAAGCAGCCAAAGTTCACGATGCGACAGGTCTTCCATCTCGCGGACCTCGTCCGACTTGATCTCGCCGAAGGCGATACGGCGGTAGAGATAGAGCATGTACGCGGCGCCGAGGATGATGCTGGTCGTGCAGAGCAGCGCGATCCACGTCGACACCTGATACGTGCCCATCAGCGACAGGAATTCGGCGACGAAGCCACTCGTCCCCGGCAGACCGATCGACGCCATCGTGAAGAACAGAAAGAACAGGGCATAGCGCGGCATATTGATCGCCAGACCGCCGTAGCGGCTGATCTCACGCGTGTGCAGGCGATCGTAGATCACGCCGACGCATAGGAACAGCGCGCCCGACACCAGGCCGTGGCTGAGCATCATGATCATCGCGCCTTCGATGCCCTGCCGGTTGAAGGCGAACAGGCCGATGGTCACGATCGCCATGTGCGCGACCGACGAATAGGCGATCAGCTTCTTCATGTCGGACTGAACCAGCGCGACGAGACTGGTGTAGATGACCGCCACCGCCGACAGGCCAAAGATCAGCCAGGTAAGCTGGCCCGACGCTTCGGGGAACATCGGCAGGCTGAAGCGCAGGAAGCCGTAGCCGCCGAGCTTCAGCAGCACGCCCGCCAGGATCACCGAGCCAGCGGTCGGCGCCTGCACGTGCGCGTCGGGCAGCCAGGTGTGGACCGGCCACATCGGCATCTTCACCGCGAACGAGGCGAAGAACGCGAGCCACAGCCACGTCTGCACATGCGCCGGGAAGTTGAAGGTCTGCAGCGCCGGGATGCTGGACGTGCCCGCAGTCTGCACCATGTACAGCATCGCGATCAGCATCAGCAGCGAGCCGAGCAGCGTGTAGAGGAAGAACTTATACGACGCGTAGATGCGGTTCACCCCGCCCCAGATGCCGATGATCAGATACATCGGGATCAGACCGGCTTCGAAGAACAGGTAGAACAGGAACAGGTCCTGCGCCGCGAACGTGCCGATCATCAGCGTTTCGGTGAGCAGGAACGCGGCCATATATTCCGGCACGCGGTTCGTCACCGACCGCCAGCTCGCCCCGATGCAGATCGGCATCAGGAAGACGCTGAGCATGATCAGCATCAGCGCGAAGCCGTCGATGCCGAGGTCCCAGGCGAAGAAGCCGAGGCGCGGGCCGTGCTCGACGAACTGCCACTGCGCTCCGCCGATGTCGAAGTTCGCCCAGAGCAGGATGCCCAGCGCGAAATCGACCAGCGTCGCCGCCAGCGCGATCATCCGCGCCGTTGCGGCGGGGACGAACAGGCAGGCGATCGCCGCGAGCGCGGGGATCAACAGCATGATCGTCAGGATGGGGAAGCCGCTCATTGTGCGATCGCCCAGGTGACGACGGCGGTCAGACCGATCAGCATGACGAAGGCATAGGTATAGACATATCCGTTCTGGAGCCGGCCGGCGATGCGACTGGACCGCTCGACGATCCACGCCGAGCCGTTCGGCCCGAAGCGATCGATCGTCTTTTCGTCACCGCGATGCCACAGGAAGCGGCCGATCGCGAAGGCGGGGCGGACGAAGAGCAGGTTATACAGCTCGTCGAAATAATATTTGTGGGTGAGGAAGCGGTACAGAACGCGGAACTGCTCCGCCACCGCGGCGGGGAAGGTCGGCGCCTTGATATAGGCGTACCATGCGGTGAACAGGCCAGTCAGCATCGCGACCGTCGCCGACAGCTTCACCCACGTCGGCACCTCATGCATCGCGTGCATCAGATGTTCGCGGAAGGCGATATCGCCCTTCCAGAAGCTTTCACCCGCACTCGGCTCGATGAAATAGCCATGGAAGACGAAGCCGGCCGCGATGGCGCCGATCGACAGCACGATCAGCGGGATCAGCATCGGCAGCGGGCTTTCGTGCGGATGATAGCCACCCGTCCCCGCCGGCAGATCGTGCTGCGCAGGACCGTGCGCCGAGGGATGGTCACCCGCATCCTCGGCCTGCGCCGGGTTGCCGCGCACCTCGTCGGCATGATGCGCGTCGTGCGCATGGGCGTGGTGATCGTCATGGTCGTGGCCATGCGCATCGTGGAGCGCATGCTGGATATGCTCCGACGCAGCCCACCGCGGCTTGCCCCAGAAAGTGAGGAACATCAGGCGCCACGAATAGAAGCTCGTGATCAGCGCGACGAGCACACCGACGAACCAGACGCCGGGCTCGCCCGCTGCCCAGCTCGCTTCGATGATCGCATCCTTCGAATGAAAGCCCGCGAAGCCAATGCCGAGTGGGTTGCCGAACACCGCGGGCAGGCCCACGCCGGTAATCGCCAGCGTGCCCATCATCATGCCCCAGAAGGTCAGCGGGATGCTTTTGCGCAGGCCGCCGTAATAGCGCATGTCCTGCTCGTGGTGCATCGCGTGGATGACCGAGCCGGCACCGAGGAACAGCAGCGCCTTGAAGAAGGCGTGCGTGAACAGGTGGAACATCGCCGCGCCATAGGCGCCGACGCCCGCGGCGAAGAACATGTAGCCGAGCTGCGAACAGGTCGAATAGGCGATGACGCGCTTGATGTCGGTCTGCACCATGCCGACGGTCGCGGCGAACAGGCAGGTCGCGGCGCCGATGAAGGTCACGAAATGCAGCGCGGTCGGCGACATTTCGAACATCGGCGACAGGCGGCACACCATGAAGACGCCCGCGGTGACCATCGTCGCCGCGTGGATCAGCGCCGACACCGGGGTCGGGCCCTCCATCGCGTCCGGCAACCAGGTGTGCAGGCCGAGCTGCGCCGACTTGCCCATCGCACCGACGAACAGCAGCAGGCAGAGCACGGTCATCGTATCGGCGCGGAACCACAGGAAGCCGATCGTCGAGCCGGCCATGTTCGGGGCCGCGGCGAGGATCGCCGGGATCGAGACGGTGCCGAACACCAGGAACGTGCCGAAGATGCCGAGCATGAAGCCAAGATCGCCGACGCGGTTGACGACGAACGCCTTGATCGCGGCCGCATTGGCCGACGGCTTGCGGAACCAGAAACCGATCAGCAGGTAGCTCGCGAGGCCCACGCCTTCCCAGCCGAAGAACATCTGGACCAGCGTGTCGGCGGTCACCAGCATTAGCATCGCGAAGGTGAACAGCGACAGATAGGCGAAGAAGCGCGGCTGATCCGGGTCCTCGCTCATATAGCCCCAGCTATAGAGGTGGACGAGTGCCGACACGCTGGTGATGACCACCAGCATGATCGCGGTCAGCTGGTCGACGCGCAGCGACCAATCGACCGCCATGTCGCCGCTGACGATCCAGGTCAGCACCGGCACGACCTGTGCCGTGCTGGTGCCGGCGAGGAAGCCGAGGAAGATCGGCCACGACAGCAGGCACGATGCGAACAGCGCGCCGGTCGTGATCACCTTGGCAGGCACGAAGCCGATCGCCTTGTTGCCCAGCCCCGCGACCGCGGCCGCGAGCAGCGGCAGGAATACGATGAATAAGATGGCGTGCACCGAAATCAGCCCTTCATCCGGTTGACGTCATCGACCGCGATGGTGCCGCGGCCACGGAAATAGATCACCAGGATCGCCAGCCCGATCGCCGCCTCACCCGCCGCGACGGTCAGCACGAACATCGCGAAGATCTGGCCGACCAGATCGTGGAGGAAGGCCGAGAAGGCGACGAGGTTGATGTTCACGGCGAGCAGGATCAGCTCGATCGCCATCAGGATGACGATCAGGTTCTTGCGGTTCATGAAGATGCCGAGCACCCCCATGGTGAACAGGATCGCCGCGACGACCAGATAATGCGTCAGACCAATCACAGCTGGACCCCCTGGCCGACCGTCGGCTGCGTGTTGCGCGTCGCATCCTGGGGACGGCGCGCGTTTTGGCGGGCGATATTCTGCCCGCGCACGCCGCCACGCTGGCGATGCGTCAGCACGATCGCACCGATCATCGCGACCAGCAGGACGAAGCCCGCCGCCTCGAACACAAACAGATAGCGCGTGTAGAGCAGCTGCCCCATCGCCTGGATGTTCGGCACGGTGCCGTCGATCGGCGCGATGCGCTGGCTGATCTTCAGGCCGCCGGCGCTCCACGCGCCGATGCCGATCAGGATCTCGGCGGCGAGCGCCACCGCCAGCGCCAGGCCCAGCGCCGCATAGCGTGCGAACCCGGCGCGCAGCTGCGCGACCTCGATGTCGAGCATCATGACGACGAACAGGAACAGCACCGCGACCGCGCCGACATAGACGATGACAAGCAGCATCGCGATAAATTCGGCGCCGACGAGCACCATCAGCCCAGCCGCGTTGAAGAAGGCGAGAATCAGCCACATGACCGAATGCACCGGGTTGCGCGACGAGATCGTCATCGCACCCGACCCGATCACGACGATCGCGAAGAGATAAAAGGCTATGGCCTGGATCACGAGTTGGTCGGCCCCCTCAGCCCGGAATCAAGTGCGGCGCGCATTAACGGTACGGCGCATCGGCGGCAAGGTTCGCCGCGATCGCCCGCTCCCAGCGGTCACCGTTGTCGAGGAGCTTGGCCTTGTCGTAGATCAGCTCTTCGCGCGTTTCGGTCGAAAATTCGTAGTTCGGCCCCTCGACGATCGCGTCGACCGGGCACGCCTCCTGACACAGGCCGCAATAGATGCACTTGGTCATGTCGATATCGTAGCGCGTCGTGCGCCGGCTGCCGTCGTCGCGCGGTTCGGCCTCGATCGTGATCGCCTGCGCCGGGCACACCGCCTCGCACAGCTTGCACGCGATGCAGCGTTCCTCGCCATTGGGATAGCGGCGCAGTGCATGCTCGCCGCGGAAGCGCGGCGAGATGGGATTGCGCTCGTACGGGTAGTTGATCGTCGCCTTGGGCTTGAAGAAATACTTCAGCGTGAGGGCGTGCGCCTTCACGAATTCCCACAGCGTAAACGATTTGACGAGTTGACCTACGGTCACGATCCAAACCCCATAACCCGGTCGATGGCGACGACCGTCAATCCGATAATCACGCCGCCCAGGGCACGGCGCCACAGGTTGCTGGTGAGGATGGCGCTCATAGCGGCACCCGCATCCACATCAGCACGCCCGACACCAGCAGGACCCAGAGCAGCGACAGCGGCAGGAACACCTTCCACCCCAGACGCATCAGCTGGTCGTAGCGATAGCGCGGGACGGTCGCCTTCACCCAGCTGAAGATGAAGAAGAAGATCAACATCTTCATGAAGAGGTTGATGATCCCCGGCACCCAGGTGAACGGAGCGAAGTTGAAGAACGGCAGCCAGCCACCCCAGAACAGCGTCGCGTTGAGCGCGCACATCAAGAGGACGTTGGCATATTCGCCGAGCCAGAAGAGCGCGAAGCTCATCGAGCTGTATTCGGTCTGGTACCCGGCGACGAGCTCGCTCTCCGCCTCGGTTAGGTCGAACGGTGCGCGCTGCGTTTCCGCCATCGACGAGATCAGGAACACCACCGACATCGGGAAGAGCAACGGATTGAGCACGAAGCCGTTGATCGGCAGGCCGTACAGATTCTGCTGCGCCAGCACGATCGCCGACAGGTTGAAGCTGCCCGCCCACAGCACGACGGTGACCAGGACGAAGCCGATCGCGACTTCGTAGCTGACCATCTGTGCCGCCGCACGGAGCGCCGAATAGAAGGGGTATTTCGAGTTGGACGCCCAGCCCGACAGGATGATCCCGTAGACGCCCAGCGACGAGGCTGCGAGTACGTAGAGCAGGCCGACGTTGATGTCGGACAGCACCACGCCCGCGCCGAACGGCACCACCGCCCAGACGATCAGCGCCACCGTGAAGGTGATGATCGGCGCCAGCAGGAACAGCGTTCGATTGGCCGCGGCCGGCACGATCGTTTCCTGCAGGAAGACCTTGAGGCCGTCGGCGAACGACTGAAGCAGGCCGAGCGGGCCGACGACGTTCGGACCGCGACGCAGCGCCATCGCCGCCCAGATCTTGCGATCGGCATAAATGATCATCGCGACCGCCAGCATCAGCGGCAGCGCAATGACCAGGATACCGATGATGGTCGAGACGAACCACGCCCAGCCATAGGGCAGCCCGACCGTGGTGTTGAAGAATTCGGTCACTCCGCCGCCTCCGCGAACGTCTCGCCATGGACCAGTTCGGCCGAGCAGCGCTGCATCGTCGGGGACGCGCGGCAGATGGCGTTGGTCAGATAAAAGTCCTTGATCGGATAGCCGGAAAGGCTCCCCTGCCCCGCGCCATCCAGCGCCGGCGGGTTCCATTCATAGCCGGCCAGCTGACCGACATGGCGCAGCGCCGGCACCTCGGTTGCCATCGCTTCACGAAGGCCAGCAAGCGTGTCGAACGGCAGCGTGTGGCCCAGTACTTCCGACAAGGCGCGGAAGATCGTCCAGTCTTCGCGCGCATCGCCCGGTGCGAACACCGCGCGCTCGCCGCGCTGAACACGGCCCTCGGTGTTGACCCAGGTGCCCGACTTTTCGGCATAGGTCGCACCCGGCAGGATCACGTCGGCATGATGCGCGCCCTGATCGCCGTGATGGCCGACATAGACCTTGAAGCCGCCGAACGCGGTGAAATCCACCTCGTCCGCGCCCAGGAAGAAGGTGACGCCCGCGTCGCGCAGATCGGCGATGCCGCCCTTCTGCGCATAGCCGAGCATCAGCCCGCCCATGCGGCTGGCGGCCATGTGAACGACGTTAAAGCCGTTCCAGCCGTCACGGACCAGGTTATAATGGTTGGCGAAGGCGAGCGCGGCGCCATGGCCACCCTTCAGCGCGCCACCACCGACGATCACCATCGGTGCCTTGGCGTCGGTGAAGATCTTGGCCGCAGCCTCCGGCAGATCGGCCAGCAGCGACAGATCCGCGCCAAGCCATTCGACCTTGTAGGTCAGCTCGGTTTCCGGCCCGATCGCGAAGACCTTCGCACCCTTTTTGATCGACTTGCGGATGCGCGTGTTGATCAGCGGCGCTTCCCAGCGAAGGTTGGTGCCGACCAGCAGGATCGCGTCCGCCTGTTCGACGCCCGCGATCGTCGTGTTGAAGTTCACCGCAGCGAGGCTGGACGTATCATAGTCCATGCCCGTCTGGCGGCCTTCGAGCTTGGACGAACCGAGCGTCGCGAGCAACGCCTTGGCGGCATACATCGTTTCGCAATCGACGAGATCGCCCGCGACCGCAGCGACATTCGATCCGGCTGCGGCAACGCGGTCCTTGATGACGCCGAACGCCTCGTCCCAGCTGACCGCGACGAGCTTGCCGTCACGGCGCACATAGGGACGATCGAGACGGCGACGCACCAGGCCATCGACGTGGTGGCGCGTCTTGTCGTGCGCCCATTCCTCGTTGACGTCCTCGTTAATGCGGGGGACGCAGCGCAGCACCTGACGGCCGCGGCTGTCGAGGCGGATGTTGGTGCCGACCGCGTCCTGGACGTCGATCGTCAGCGTCTTCTTGAGCTCCCACGGCCGCGCTTCGTAGGCGTAGGGCTTCGACGTCAGCGCACCAACCGGGCACAGATCGACCACGTTGCCGCTCAGCTCGCTCGTAACCGCCTGTTCGAGGTAGCTGGTGATCTGCATGTCCTCGCCGCGATAGATCGCGCCGATTTCCTCCACGCCAGCAACCTCTTCCGCGAAGCGGACGCAGCGGGTGCACTGGATGCAGCGGGTCATGATCGTCTTGACGATCGGCCCCATATACTTCTCGGTCACCGCGCGCTTGTTCTCGGTGTAGCGGCTGTGGCCCTTGCCGTACGCGACGGACTGGTCCTGCAGGTCGCACTCGCCGCCCTGATCGCAGATCGGGCAGTCGAGCGGGTGGTTGATCAGCAGGAATTCCATCACGCCTTCGCGCGCGTTCTTCACCATCGGAGTGGTGGTGAACACTTCCTGATTGTCTGCGGCGGGCAACGCACACGACGCCTGGGGCTTGGGCGGCCCCGGCTTCACCTCGACGAGGCACATGCGGCAATTGCCGGCGATCGACAGCCGTTCGTGGTAGCAGAAGCGCGGGATTTCCTTGCCCGCCGCCTCGCACGCCTGGAGCACGGTGGCCCCCTGCGGTACCTCGACCTCGATCCCGTCTACTTTAAGCTTCGGCATTATTCGGCAGCTTCCTGCATCGGGGCGAGATCGCCGCCGTTGCGCGAGTTGATGCGACGTTCCAGTTCCGGGCGGAAGTGGCGGATGAGGCCCTGGATCGGCCAGGCAGCAGCATCGCCGAGCGCGCAGATCGTGTGGCCTTCGACCTGCTTGGTCACCTGCTGCAGCGTGTCGATTTCGGCGATGTCGGCATCGCCGGTGCGCAGCCGCTCCATCACGCGCCACATCCAGCCGGTGCCTTCGCGGCACGGCGTACACTGGCCGCAGCTCTCGTGCTTGTAGAAGTACGAAATACGGCTGATCGCGCGGACGATGTCGGTCGACTTGTCCATGACGATGACCGCCGCGGTGCCGAGACCCGAGCCGACCGCCTTCAGACCGTCGAAGTCCATCGGGGCATCGATAATGTCCTTGGCCGGTACCAGCGGCACCGACGAGCCGCCGGGGATGACCGCCAGCAGATTGTCCCAACCGCCGCGGATACCGCCGCAATGCGTCTCGATCAGTTCACGGAAGGTCAGGCCCATCGCGTCTTCGACGACGCAGGGCTTGTTCACATGGCCGCTGATCTGGAAGAGCTTTGTGCCCTTGTTGTTCTCGCGTCCGAAGCTGGAGAACCATTCGGCGCCGCGCCGCAGGATCGTCGGGCCGACCGCGATCGATTCGACGTTGTTGACCGTCGTCGGGCAGCCATACAGGCCCGCACCCGCCGGAAACGGCGGCTTGAGGCGCGGCTGGCCCTTCTTCCCCTCGAGGCTTTCGAGCATCGCGGTCTCTTCACCGCAGATGTACGCGCCCGCGCCACGATGGACGAAGACGTCGAAGTCATAGCCCGAACCGCAGGCGTTCTTGCCGATCAGCCCGGCATCATACGCCTCCGCGACAGCCGCAAACAGCGTCTCCGCCTCGCGGATATATTCGCCGCGGATGTAGATGTAGGCCGCACGCGCACGCATCGCGAAGCCGGCGATCAGCGCGCCCTCGATCAGCTTGTGCGGATCGTGGCGGATGATCTCGCGATCCTTGCACGAACCGGGTTCGGATTCGTCGGCGTTGATGACGAGGAAGTTCGGCCGATCGGGCTTCGGCTCCTTCGGCATGAAAGACCATTTGGTGCCCGTGGGGAAGCCCGCACCGCCACGGCCGCGCAGACCCGACGCCTTGATGACGTCGATGATCGCGTCCTGGCCGAGCGCCATCAGCGCCTTGGTATTGTCCCAGTCGCCACGCTTCAGCGCCGCTGCCAAGTTCCAGGACTGGAACCCGTAGACGTTGGTGAAGATGCGATCCTTATCGGCAAGCATCAGGCCCACTCGCTCCGGTAATCGTGGTTTTCATGCGTCATCTGGGTCAGCGTCGTCGGGCCGCCTTCGGGGCAGCTCGTCTGGCGGCCGATGGTGGAGCCGGTCTTCGGCTGCTCACCCTTGGCCAGCGCCTCCAGCACCGCGATGGTGCGATCGTAGTCGAGATCCTCGTAATTGTCGTCGTTGATCTGGACCATCGGCGCGTTGGCACAGGTGCCAAGGCACTCGACCTCGGTCAGCGTGAATAGGCCGTCGGGCGTGGTCTTGCCCTTGATCAGACCCTTGTTCTTGCACGCCGCCAGCACGTCGTCCGACCCGCGCAGCATGCACGGCGTGGTCCCGCAAACCTGCACGTGATAGCGGCCGACCGGCGCGAGGTTGAACATGGTGTAGAAGGTCGCGACCTCGAACACGCGCATGTAGGGCACGCCGATCTGGCGCGCGACGAACTCGATCACCGGGACCGGCAGCCAGCCCTGCGTCTGCGTTTCCGCACCGACCTGACGCTGCGCCAGGTCGAGGAACGGGATCGATGCCGATTGCTCACGGCCCGCCGGATAGCGCGCGAGGATCTCGTTCGCCTTCTTCTGGTTCTCTTCGGTCCACGCGAAACCGCCCCAGCGTGCGCGGGTTTCGGCTTCGTCGGGGATCTGGGCTGCTTCAGCCATCAGCGGATGAACTCCACGCGCGACACCTTGTCGCCTTCAAACGAATAGACGGACATGACCTCGAACGTCTCGCCACCGGGCGCACGCTCGACCGCCTCATGCAGCACGACCGTCTCCCCCAGCTCGAACGTCGCGAGAATGTCCGCACGGTTTTGCGGATATTGCGCGAACATCGCCTTCAAGCCCGAACGCACGCCTTCCCGACCCTCGCGCAGCACGGCGCCGCGGTAGCCCGCCTCGCAGGCATCGTCGGTCATGAACGCGACATAGGCGTCGGCGTCCTGCGCATTGTAGCGCGCGATCATCTCACGCGCGATGCCGGGCCGGTCGATGCTCACCGGTCGCACTCGCCGAACACGATGTCCATCGCGCCCAGGATCGCGGTCGTATCCGCCAGCATGTGGCCCTTCGACATGAAGTCCATGGCCTGCAGATGGCTGAACGCGGTCGGGCGGATCTTGCAGCGGTAGGGCTTGTTCGATCCGTCGGCGACGAGGAACACGCCGAATTCGCCCTTGGGGCTTTCGGTCGCGACATACACTTCGCCCGCGGGGACGTGATAGCCCTCGGTGTAGAGCTTGAAGTGATGGATCAACGCTTCCATCGAGCTCTTCATCTCGGCACGCTTCGGCGGCACGACCTTGCGGTCGCTCGATGCGATCGGCCCTTCCGGCATTTCGGCGAGGCACTGCTTCATGATCCGCGCGGACTGGCGAACCTCCTCGACGCGCACCATGAAGCGGTCGTAGCAATCGCCACGCGTGCCGACCGGAATGTCGAAGTCCATGCGGGCATAGACGTCATAGGGCTGCGACTTGCGCAGGTCCCACGGAATGCCCGCGGCACGGATCATCGGGCCGGAGAAGCCCCAGGCGATCGCGTCTTCGCGGCTGACCGTCGCGATATCGACGTTGCGCTGCTTGAAAATGCGGTTGTCGGCGACCAGCGAAATCGCGTCCTCGAACAGGCGCGGCAGGCGCGTGTCGAGCCAGTCGGCGATGTCGGTCAGCAGCTTGAGCGGCACGTCCTGATGGACGCCGCCCGGACGCATGTAATTGTGATGCATGCGCGCGCCCGAGGCACGCTCGAGGAAATTGTAGCAATCCTCACGGATCTCGAACAGCCACAGGTTCGGCGTCATCGCGCCGACGTCCATGACGTGACTGCCCAGGTTGAGCATGTGGTTCGAAATACGCGTCAGCTCGGCGAAGAAGACGCGCAGATACTGGGCGCGCAACGGCACCTCGATATCCAGCAGCTTTTCGATCGCGAGCACGAACGTATGCTCCATGCACATCGGCGAGCAGTAATCGAGGCGATCGAAATACGGGATCGCCTGCGCGTAGGTCTTGTATTCGATCAGCTTTTCGGTGCCGCGATGCAGCAGGCC
The DNA here is from genome assembly GCF_043498045.1 of Sphingomonas sp. S6. Classification (NCBI taxonomy): domain Bacteria; kingdom Pseudomonadati; phylum Pseudomonadota; class Alphaproteobacteria; order Sphingomonadales; family Sphingomonadaceae; genus Sphingomonas; species Sphingomonas sp. S6. Next base: position 136,072 of record NZ_JBIEOE010000001.1, on the reverse strand, counting down.
GACGTGCGGATCAATGCGTTCAATGATCTCGCCGTCCAGCTCCATCACGAGCCGCAACACGCCGTGCGCCGCAGGATGCTGCGGGCCGAAGTTGATCGTGTAGTTCTGGATGGTGACGTCGCCCGTCGTCGGATCGCCCGCGTCGGTGACGTGCATCAGTTCGTCGACATAGTCGCTCACTGGTTCTGTCCTTGGCCCTTGGTCGGGATCACGTCGGATTCGCCCGGCTTGCTGTCCGCCTTGTTGCCGCCATGCGCTTCGCCCGCACCAGTCTGTGCGGAGCCTTCCGCCGTGGTCTTGGCATAGGGTTCGCTGCCGGCCTTGGGCGTTTCGGTCGGCGCCTTGGCGGCATCGGCCTTGACGATCGTATCGGCCTTCAGCGGCGTCGGCGCGCCCTTGGCTTCGGGCAGCATGCCCTTCTCGTCGCCCGGCAGCACATATTGCGCGCCTTCCCACGGGCTCTGGAAGTCGAAGTTGCGGAAGTCCTGCGCCAGCTGCACCGGCTGATAGACGACACGCTTCGCCTCTTCAGAATAGCGCATTTCGACGAACCCGGAGAGCGGGAAGTCCTTGCGCTGCGGATGGCCGCGGAAACCATAGTCGGTCAGGATACGGCGCAGGTCGGCATTGCCGGTAAACAGCACGCCGTACATGTCGTACACCTCGCGCTCCAGCCAGCCGGCGACCGGCCAGATGCCCGTGACCGACGGCACCGGCTTGTCCTCGTCGGTGGCGACGTGGACGTGCAGGCGATGGTTCCGCGTCAGCGACAGCAGGCAATAGACGACCTCGAACCGCTCAGCGCGATCCGGATAGTCGACGCCGGCGATTTCCATCAGCTGCTGATATTCGAGGCCCGGCGTATCGCGCAGCTTGGTCAGCGCCTCGACGATCGCCTCACGCTCGACGTAGAGCGCAACCTCGCCGACCTGATCGACCGCGTCGATCAGCGCCGCGCCGAGCGTGGCGCGCACCGCTTCGATCGTTTCGCCGTTGAGGTTCGCCGCGAAGGCGGGAGCGGGCGCCCTCACCGTTCGATGCTCCCGCTGCGGCGGATCTTCCGCTGCAACTGCATGATGCCATAGAGCAAGGCTTCCGCGGTCGGCGGACAGCCGGGGACGTAGATGTCCACGGGCACCACGCGATCGCAACCGCGCACGACGCTGTAGCTGTAATGGTAATAGCCGCCGCCGTTGGCGCAGCTGCCCATCGAGATGACGTACTTCGGCTCCGACATCTGGTCGTAAACCTTGCGGAGTGCCGGCGCCATCTTGTTGCACAGCGTGCCCGCGACGATCATCACGTCCGACTGGCGCGGCGACGCGCGCGGTGCGGCGCCGAACCGCTCCAGGTCGTACCGCGGCATGTTGACGTGAATCATTTCGACCGCGCAGCAGGCGAGGCCGAACGTCATCCACCACAGCGAGCCGGTACGCGCCCACTGGAACAGCTCCTCGGTCGAGGTGACGAGGAAGCCCTTGTCGGTCAGCTCGCCGTTCAGGCTGTCGAAAAAGCCCTGGTCCGGCTGCACCAAAGCGGTGCCGGCGGCCGAGCGATCGAGTTCAACGGGTCCGGACATGGGGGTCATTCCCAATCCAACGCTCCCTTTTTCCAGGCGTAGACCAGGCCTAGGGCCAGTTCGCCGATGAAGATCATCATGGAGATCCATGCGGTCCAGCCGATGCTGAAAACCGAGACTGCCCAAGGATATAGGAACGCGGCTTCAAGATCGAAGATGATGAACAGGATCGCAACGAGATAAAAACGCACGTCGAACTGGCTGCGCGGATCCTCGAACGCGGGGAAGCCGCACTCATATTCCGACAGCTTCTGCTCGTTCGGCTTGTTGCTGCCGGTCAGCCGCGACACCGCCATCGGCAGGAACACGAAGGTGCTCGACAGCGCGATGGCGACGCCCAGGAACAGCAGGATCGGCAGATATTGCGACAGGTCAACCAAAGGGCATCTCGCACATGCGATAGGAATGGGGTGGCTTTAGGCCTCCGCGCCGGGTCGGGCAAGGCCGTGGGGTGTGAGAATGAATCGCAGAAAGGCGTGGTTCAGGCACGCGCCCTCACCCTTCCCACCGCCTGCGGCAGCGGGCCCCTCCCTCCCCCGATGGGAGGGGGATAAGCAGGTATAACCTGCTTGGGTAAGGTGAGGCGGAACGCCCCCTGAGATCAGCGCAGTGCGCCGGCGACCAGCTTATGCAGCTTGACGTGCAGGCCGTCGTTGGCGGCGAGAAATTCGTTCTTTTCCATCGCCCGGTCCGCACCGCGGAAGTCGGTGACATAGCCGCCGGCTTCCTTGACGAGCAGCAGGCCCGCTGCGGTATCCCAGGGCTTGAGGCCCGATTCCCAATAGCCGTCGAAGCGACCCGCCGCGACCCAGGCGAGGTCGAGCGCCGCCGAACCGAAACGGCGGATACCGGCGACTTCAGGGGCGACCGCACCGAAGATGCGGCTCCACTGGACGAAATCGCCATGGCCCAGGAACGGGATGCCGGTCGCGATCAGCGCTTCCGACAGATCGCGGCGGGCCGAAACGCGCAGTCGCTGGTCGGTCAGCCAGGCGCCGCGACCCTTTTCGGCCCAGAAGCTTTCGTCGGTCAGCGGCTGGTAGACGAGCGCGGTCGTGATCTCGCGCTTGCCGGCCGGCGTCAGCTCCTCGACGGCGATCGAGATCGCGAAATGCGGGATACCGTGGAGGAAGTTCGACGTGCCATCCAGCGGATCGATGATGAAGCGCGGCTTGTCGGGATCGCCCTTCACCTCGCCGCCCTCTTCCATCAGGAAGCCCCAGTCGGGACGCGCCTTGCGCAATTCCTCGAACAGGGTCTGCTCGGCACGCTTGTCGGCGATCGACACGAAGTCGGCAGGCCCCTTACGGCTGACCTGGAGGTGCTGAACCTCGTTGAAGTCGCGACGCAACGCGGTGCCGGCCTTGCGGGCGGCGCGCTCGATGACGGTGAAGAGGCCGGAATGGGAGGGCATGAATGTTCTCTTTAACCCCTCTCCCGCCGGGAGAGGGAGGGACCCGCCGCCGACAGGCGGTGGGAGGGTGAGGGTCGGATGAAGGCCCTGCCCTCACCCGACCTCGCTACGCTCGGCCACCCTCTCCCGATGGGAGAGGGATAATCAATCAGTCTGCGCGCCGGACGTACGTCTGCTCGTACACGTCGACGACGATGCGCGTGCCGGCACCGATATGCGGCGGCACCATCACGCGGACGCCATTGTCGAGGATCGCCGGCTTGTAGCTGGACGAGGCGGTCTGCCCCTTCACCACGGCATCCGCCTCGACGATCGTCGCTTCGATCGTGCTGGGCAGTTCAACCGAAATCGGCTTTTCGTCATACAGTTCGAGCACGACGTCCATACCGTCCTGCAGGAAGGCCGCGGCATCGCCGAGGATGCCCGCGTCGAGCGTGATCTGTTCGTAGCTTTCCTTGTCCATGAAGGTCAGCTGGTCGCCGTCGCGGAACAGATACTGGAAATCCTTGGTGTCGAGGCGGACGCGCTCGACCGTTTCCGCCGAGCGGAAGCGGACGTTGTTCTTGCGGCCGTCGATCAGGTTCTTCATCTCGACCTGCATGTACGCACCGCCCTTGCCGGGCTGCGTGTGCTGGATCTTGACCGCGCGCCAGATGCCGCCTTCATATTCGATGATGTTGCCGGGACGGATGTCCACGCCGCTGATCTTCATGGGATTGAACCTACTGGAAAGAGCGAGTTTGGCGGGCAACGAGCCACGCCGGGTGGCGGCGCTTTACCGTGCAGGCGCCGACCCGGCAAGCATCGGGAACGGATTGACGTCTTCGCCCTGATACCAGCGATCGCCGACCCCCATGCGCTGCAGGCCGAAATGGAGGTGATAATTGCCCGCACCCGCATCGCCGGTGTCGCCGACATAGGCGATCGTCTGCCCGGCCCGTACGGGCTGGCCGACGGCGATGCCCGGCGCATAGCCCGACAGATGCGCGTAATAATAGACCCAGCGGCGGTCGGGCGAGCGGATGTAGAGCGTCGTGCCGCCCCGGCCGGACTGGAACAGCTTTTCGACACGGCCAGGGGCGGCGGCGAGGACGGGGGTACCGGCAGCGGCAGGAATATCCGTGCCGTGATGCCCGCGGCTACCGCCTTCGCGGGGGTCGTTCCAGCTATCCCTGATCGTACCACGGGCAATGCCGGCGACGGGGACGGTGAGTTGGCCGCTCGGTGCAAGGACCTCGACGGCTGGTTCGGGGGCACTCACCGCAGCCGTCACGCGGCGCGCGGAGGGGTCGGCGGTGCCGAAGCGCGTCATCGCGACGAACGCCGCGACGAGCAGCACCAGGCCGGCGAAGATACCCCAGCCGAGGCGGGTCATGCGCCCTCCCCTTCGTCACCCCGGACGTTTTCCGGGGTCCATTTGGCCGCGATGGGGTGGCAGGAGGCACTTGCCGTGCCCCACCCCGCCGAGTGGACCCCGGAACGGGTTCGGGGTGATGGGGTGGCTGGGGCGACCGTCACCACCCCCCTCACGCCTGGAACACCGCCTTGGTGCCCGGCTTCACCATCTGTGCCAAACGCGCGACATCCCAATTGGTCAGGCGGATGCAGCCATGGCTTTCCGTCCGGCCGATGAGTTCGGGGTGCGGCGTGCCGTGGATGCCGTAATGCTCCTTCGACAGGTCGAGCCACACCACGCCGACCGGACCGTTCGGCCCCGGCGGCAGCAATTCCTTCTCGTCGCCCTTCTTGGCATCCCAGAACAGTGCGGGATTATAGTGGAATTTCGGGTTATAGTCCGCGCCGTAGATCTTCCACGTGCCCAGCGGCAACGGATCGTGCTCCGATCCCATGGTGGCGCTGAACTGCGCGATCAATTTGTCATTCTTGTCGAGGACGCGCAGCACCTTGTCCGATTTGTCGACGACGATGTGGTCGGCGACCGGCTGGTTGGCATCGACATTGAGCATGTTGAGCGTCTGGCGCCAATGATCGGGCAGCTTGGCGTCGTAATTGCGCGATGCGGGCAGCGCGTTGGGGACGACGATCGTGTTGCCGACCTTCAGCCGCGTTGAGGGGGAATTGAGCGCGATCAGCGTCTCGGGGCTGGTGTGGAACATCTCCGCCAGCTTTTCCATCGGCGTCGCATAGCCGAGCGTCGGCAGCTTCGCCTGTTCGCCATAATCCTTGGGCAGCGGGTTGATATAAGGGCCGGCGAGCGCCTCGCGCGTCAGCATGAACCGTGCGGTCGGGCGCTTGGCGCGATAGGGATAGAGCGCCGCAAGCGTCGCGGCGTCGGGCTTGCCGGTCTTGGGTAGGCCCTTGGCCTCCTGGAAGCCCTTCAGCGCGGCCGTGAGCGACTGGCCGCCCCTGCCGTCGAGCAAGCCCGGGCCGAAGCCGAGCGAATCGAGGATGACCTGGACGTGAAGCAGATTGCGGTCGACGGGCTTGGCCGCCGGGGCGGCTTGCGGCGCTTGTGCCGTCGCCGACGCGGCGAGCGCGGCGCCCGCCAAAAGAACCGTGGTGAGTGCCGCCTTCATCAATCCGCTCCCTGACCGTTACGCAGGCGGATCAACGGGCGGAGGGGCTAAGGGTTTCGTGGAACAGTGGTTTTGTGCGGAGCACTTCGCTGCCATCCATCGTCACCCCGGAAGAAGTCCGGGGTGACGGGATAAACGGTTCAGCCGTTCAGAACCTTTGCAAACGCAGCCACGGCAGCGGCCTCGTCGCCATTCCACACCGCGCCGGACACGGCGAGGAAGTCCGCACCCGCAGCGACCAGCGGCGCGGCATTGTCTGGCGTGATGCCGCCGATCGCGACGCTCGGCAGTTCGAACATCGACGCCCACCAGGACAGGATCGACGGTTCCGGCACGTGCTTCACCGCTTTGGTCGTGGTCGGATAGAAGGCGCCGAATGCGACATAGTCCGCCCCGCCCTCGCCCGCTTCCATGGCGAGGTGCCGGCTGTCGTGGCAGGTCACGCCGATCTGGACATTGGGCCCCAGCGCATCACGCGCTTCCCGCGGATCGCCGTCATCCTGACCCAGATGCACGCCGTCGGCGCCGAGGCGCTTGGCGAGCGAGATGCTGTCGTTGACGATGAACGCGACCTCGCGGTCCGCACACAGACGCTGAAGCGGTTCGGCCAGCTTCGCGGCGGCGTGCTGATCGATATCCTTCACACGGAACTGGAAGGCGGCGACGGGCCCCGCGTCGAGCGCGCGGGCCAGTCGGTCGGCGAAGCCACCCGAGACGTCGAGCGGCGAGATCAGGTAGAGCTGGCACGGCGGCCGGCGGTCGTCACGGCGGAACTGCGCCGCAAATTCGGGGTCGAGGGGGCCAAGCGGATCGTCTTCGGTCATGCCCGGCCCCTACCCCGATTGCCGCCGCGACGAAAGCCGCGGAAAGCCTCGTGCGAATGTACCGGAAGTCACGTTTGCGAGGCGGTGCCGGCCCGCGCCCCCTTCCCGGCCACCCACACGGTATCTTGATGGGTGGCAGGGAGGACGAGCGGACCGGCACCGCCCGATCAAACCCTTACGCCTCGCCCTTGTAGATCGCGACGAGCTTGGCCAGCATCTCCAGCGCGTCTTCGCGGCTGCGCTGGAAGGTGTTGCGGCCGATGATCGAGCCGTTGCCGCCACCCGCCAGGATGTCGCGCGCGTCCTGATAGACCGCGTCGGCGCCCTTGGCGGCACCGCCCGAGAAGACGACGATACGACGACCGGCGAAGCTCGACTGAACGACGTGGCGGACGCGGTCCGCCTGGTTCGACCAGTCGGTGCCCTCATACGCCTTCTTGGCTTCGTCCTGCTCGATATGCGCCGACGGCAGCTTCACCTTGATAATGTGCGCGCCGAGCAGCGCCGCCATGTGGGCGGCATAGGCGCCGACGTCGAGCGCGAGCTCGCCGTCCTTGCTGAGTTTGCCGCCGCGCGGATAGCTCCAGATGACGGTCGCGATGCCGACAGCCTTCGCCTCTTCCGACAGTTCGCGAATCTCTTCCATCTGCTCGAAAATCTGGTCCGAGCCGGGGTAGATGGTGAAGCCGATCGCCGCACAGCCGAGGCGCACCGCATCGCCGACGCTCGCCGTCACCGCCTGGTCGATGCTGGTCGCCCAGCTATTCGAGCTGTTGACCTTCAGGATCGTCGGGATCTGGCCGGCGAAGGTGTCGGCACCCGCCTCGAGCGGGCCAAGCGGCGCGGCATAGGCCGAAAGGCCGGCGTCCACCGCCATCTGATAGTGATAATGCGGGTCGTAGGCCGGCGGATTCACCGCGAACGAGCGCGCCGGGCCGTGTTCGAAGCCCTGATCGACGGGCAGGATGATGAGCTTGCCGGTGCCGCCCAGCTTGCCCTGCATCAGGATGCGGGCGAGGTTCGCCTTCACCGCGGGGCTGGTGGCTTCATACTTGTCGAGGATCGCCTTGACGGCGGGCGTGACGGTCGTGGTCATGGATGGCTCCTTCGGGGGCACGTCGTGAAATGGGGTCGTCAGAGCATCAGCCAGCGCCGCAGCGCCTGGTCGATCTGCTCCATGCGGGTGGGGCTGGCATCGCCGATCACCGCGGTGATACGCTCGCGGGCGACGCTGGTGATCCGGTCGACCTCCACCTCGCACTCGGCGGTCAGGCCATTGTGTTCCCGGGGTGACATCACGACGCGGAACAGCGCCTCGCCCCCGATCACCGAGGTGAGCGGGCAAACGGTGATCGTCGCGTGCGTCGCGTTGAACAGATCCGACTGGACGACGACACACGGCCGCGCCGGCGCGCCGTCGGGTCCATCGACCAACACGATGCCGCCATGCCTTATTTCCACGCGCGCGCATCCTGCCAGAAGATCACATCGTCGCTCGATGCGCGTTGCGATGCGCGGGTCGACTGGCGGCGGGCCTCGCGGCGATAGGCGTCGTCGTGCAGGTCGACGTAGCGACGCACCGCCTCGCGCGCGATGTCGCTTTTGCTGCGACCCTGCGTGCGCGCGACCGCGGCGAGCCGCTCTTCCAATTCGGTGTCGAGGCGCACTCCGAGCATGCCAGCTCCCTGCCTGTTTAACGCGTTTAACCTACGGCGTGGCATGGGCTTGCGCAAGGGGCGAGTGCAGCCTTGACGACATACGCCAAAGGACGCTTGATGCTGGTCAAGGGGGAACGATCATGACACCAATCCGACTGGCGATCGTCGCTGCGCTGTTGACTGCGAGTGGCGCGGGCGCCGCAGCGGACCGTTATGCGTCGCCGCTGGTCGGCAAGCCCGCGCCGGACGCGGAATTGACGCTGATCGACGGCAGTAAAGTGCGGCTCGCCGATCTGCGCGGACAGGTGGTGATCCTGAATTTCTGGGCGACGTGGTGCGTGCCGTGCCGCGCAGAGCTGCCGCTGCTGGATGCCTATTATCGCACGCAGCAGAAGCACGGCCTGCGCGTGTTCGCGGTGGCCACCGAGGATTCGGTGCCGGTCTTTCGGATGAAGCCGCTGTTCGCCGCGATGGCGATCACGCCGACACGGCGGGTGAAGGGCAAATATCCACTGATCGGCAATGCCGTGCCGACCAATTACGTCATCGATCGTGCAGGCGTCGTCCGCTACGCCAAGGCGGCATCGCTGGACCTCGACGATCTCAACACGATCGTCGTGCCGTTGTTGAAGGAGACGCCGCCGACTTGAGCGGCGTCTCGCATTCGGATCAGGCGGTGAGCGCGGCGACGCCCGGCAGCGCCTTGCCTTCCATCCATTCGAGGAAGGCACCACCGGCGGTCGAAACGAAGGTGAAGCGGTCAGCGACGCCGGCCTGGTTGAGCGCGGCGACGGTATCGCCGCCGCCAGCCACCGAGACGAGGCTGCCGTCCTGCGTCAGCGCCGCGGCGGTGCGCGCCAGGCTGACGGTGGCGACATCGAACGGCGGCGTCTCGAATGCGCCCATCGGGCCGTTCCACACGAGCGTGCGGCAGTTCTTCAGCACATCGCCCAACGCCTCGACCGCACTTGGGCCGACGTCGAGGATCATTTCGTCCGCCGCGACTTCGTGGACGTTGACGGTGCGTACCGGCGGGTTGGCGCGGAATTCCTTCGCCACCACGACGTCATACGGCAGGTGAACGGTGCAATTGGCACGATCCGCGGCCTCGAGGATTTCTTCCGCGGTGCCGGTCAGGTCATGCTCGCACAGCGATTTGCCGACATCGACGCCGCGCGCCGCGAGGAAGGTGTTGGCCATACCACCGCCGATGATCAGATGATCGACGCGGGTGACGAGGTGCTTCAGCACGTCGAGCTTGGTCGACACCTTGGCGCCCCCCACGACGGCCGCGACGGGGTGGTCGGGATTGCCCAGCGCCTTTTCCAGCGCGTCGAGTTCGGCTTCCATCGCACGACCGGCGAAGGCGGGCAGCACCTTGGCCAGCCCCTCGGTCGAGGCATGCGCACGGTGCGCCGCGGAAAAGGCATCATTGACGTAGAGATCGCCCAATTTCGCAAAGCGTGCAACGACTTGCGGATCGTTCTTTTCTTCACCGCCGAAGAAGCGGGTGTTCTCAAGAACCGCGATATCGCCGGGTTGCAGCGTCGCGACGGCCGCCTCGTCACCCTCCCAATCGATATAGCGGACCTCGCGGCCCAGCACGGCGGAATAGGGGCGGACAATACGGCGGAGCGACATGTCGGGGTTGGGCGTGCCTTTCGGCCGGCCGAAATGCGCCAGGATCAGCACGATCGCACCACGGTCGGCGAGTTCGGTAACGGTCGGCAGGGTCGCGCGCAGCCGCGTGTCGTCGGTCACCGCACCGTCCGCCATCGGGACGTTCAGATCTTCACGCACCAGCACGCGCTTGCCACGAACTTCGCCCATATCGTCGAGCGTCTTGAAGGCCTTAGCCATGATATCGTCCTTCAGATCTTAAGAGAAAGAGACGACCGACACGGGATCGCCGATCGCGATCCGGCCGGGCACCTTGACGCGCGTACAGGCCCCGCCCCGCCAGTCGGGGGTCAGCGCCGCTTTCAGCCCGGTCGCGATCGTCTCCATGCGGCTGCACGGATCGCATTCGACCGTGATTTCGAGCTCAACCACGCCGATGCGCAGCCGTGTGCCGGGTACCTGCGGGATGTCGAAGCCGTCGACCAACAGGTTTACGCGCCGTTCCTGCCACGGAATCGTATGGCCGAGGTCCGCCATGGCGGCATCCCAGTCGCCGCGCTCCATCAGCGTCACCTGCCGCTTGCCACGGCCGCCGGGCTTCACCGCACCGCGAAAATCGCCGTGCAGCCCACCCTCGACGGTCACGTCGACGGCGTCGACCAGTTCCATCGGCGCCTTCGGGAACGCGTGGCGTGCGATGCCGACGAGCGTACCCTCGGTCTTCATACCCACCCCGTCATCGCCACGCGCGCGGCGACGCGGCCATCCAGAGCGTCGTGCGTGACGCTCTGGATCGCTTCGCTCCGCTCGCAATGACGAGGTGGGTCATAGGCGGTGCCTTACAGGAACTTCGCCATGGCGGTCGCAGTGTCGACCATGCGGTTCGAGAAGCCCCATTCGTTGTCGTACCAGCTGACGACGCGGACCAGCTTGCCGTCGAGCACCGCGGTTTCCAGGCTGTCGACCGTCGACGACTGCGGCGAATGCATCAGGTCGATCGAGACGAGCGGTTCGTCCGAATAGACCAGCACGCCCTTCAGCGGGCCGTCTTCCGAGGCGGCCTTCAGGATCGCATTGACCTCGTCCTTCGTCGTGTCGCGCTTGGGGGTGAAGGTGAGGTCGATCAGGCTGACGTCGGGCACCGGCACGCGGATCGCCGAACCGTCCAGCTTGCCCTTCAGTTCGGGCAGCACTTCGCCCACCGCACGGGCCGCGCCGGTGGTGGTGGGGATCATGCTCATCGCCGCGGCGCGGGCACGACGCAGGTCCGGGTGAATCTGGTCGAGTATCTTCTGATCGTTGGTGTAGGCGTGAACGGTGGTCATCAGACCGCGTTCGATACCGACCGTGTCGTTCAGCACCTTGGCGACCGGCGCCAGGCAGTTGGTGGTGCAGGACGCGTTCGAGACGATCGTGTGCTCGGCGGTCAGCTTGTCGTGGTTGACGCCATAGACGACGGTGAGGTCGACGCCCTTGCCCGGGGCCGAGATCAGCACCTTCTTGGCGCCCGCATCGATATGCTTCTGGCACGAGACGTTGTCGGTGAAGAAGCCGGTGCATTCGAGCACCAGATCGACGCCCAGTTCCTTGTGCGGCAGGTTGGCAGGATCGCGCTCGGCGGTGACGCGAATGCGCTTGCCGTCGATGACGAGGTCATTGCCTTCGGCGGTGACGGTGCCGGGGTATTTGCCGTGGACGCTGTCACGGCTGAACAGCCAGGCGTTCGACTTGGCATCGGCGAGGTCGTTGATCGCGACCAGTTCGAGGTCGCCGGCACCGCGTTCGATGATCGCGCGCGCCACCAGTCGGCCGATGCGGCCGAAGCCGTTGATCGCAACCTTCACCGTCATCTGCTTCACTCCTCGCAATGGGTCGCGGCGCGTCGGATTCGGGGCCGCGTTAAACGTGTTAAAGCGGCCCCGCCTTTGCGAGGGGGAACGCCCGTCTGTCAACCGCGGGCGATGCGCGGATCGTGTTTGCGCGAAGCGGTTTGACGACTTGCCGCTGCCCCGGCGCACGCCTAGGTCAGGAGGTATGGCCGAACCGCTTCCCGACACGTCCCCCGATACGCCGAGCGCCGTCGATCGCATCGACGCGGCGATCGCCCGAATCGAAACCGCGATCGCGGCCCGCGCCGCGGCTGGCGATGCGCTGGCGCGCCGGCATGCGGCGCTGAAAGCGCGCATGGCCGAAGCGGTCACCGCACTGGACGACGTGATCGCCCGTGGGACGACGGCCTGATGGCGAACGTCTCGCTGCCGATCGGCGGTCGTCCGCACACCGTCGCCTGCCGCGACGGGGAGGAAGCGCATCTCGTTGAGTTGGGCAAGATGCTCGACGAGCGCTGGCCGGCAGCCCTGCGCGCGGCGGGCGGCGTACCGGGCGAGCGGGCGATGCTGTTCGTCGCCCTGATGCTCGCCGACGCCTTGGAAGACGTCCGCCAGCGCCCGCCCGAGGGCGCGGCGGTGAGCGAACCGGCGTTGCAGCGCATCGCCGATCGGCTGGAGGCGCTGGCCGACGCACTGGAGCACGATCCGGCGGCAGGATAAGGTCCCTGCCCCATTGCCAGTGCGCTCCGCGCATCCTAAATTGGTCGGCGGCGGGTTCTGCCCGGTACGAGCCTTACTTTATCCCTGAGGCTATTCATCATCCATGGGGGCTGTCCCTGCCCGGATCCTGGTCCGACGCACATGGTCCCCACCTGACGTTACAGGGCGTCAGTGGATATTTTGGCACACGGCCATGGCGGTCCCGCCACCCGCCCCTCTCCTCTCGTGACCGCGTGGAGCGATGACCGACAAGCTCGCCCTCCGCGCCCGGCTGCGCGCTGTTCGTGACGGTTTTGCGCCGACGGCGCCGATCGGGTTGGCGGCCGCGTTCGTTGCGCGGTTGCGGCCGGGTCTGATCGTCGCAAGCTATATGCCGCTGGGCAGCGAGGCCGATCCCGCGCCGCTCGCCGACGCTGCCCGCGCGGCTGGATGCGCGCTCGCACTGCCGCATGTCACGACGCGCGCCGCGCCGCTTCGCTTCCTGTCGTGGGACCTGTCGCAACCGCTGGAGCGCGGCGTCTTCGGCCTGCTGCAACCCGCAGCAGATGCGCCGGAGGTGTCGCCCGACATCATCCTGGCGCCGCTGCTGGGCTTCGACGACGCCGGAAACCGTCTGGGGCAAGGGGCAGGTCATTACGATCGCGCCTTTGCCGCCCATCCCGATGCGTGGCGGGTGGGAATTGCCTGGTCGGTGCAGCGAGTCGCTGCGTTGCCCGCCGATCCGTGGGATATGCCGCTGCACGCCATCGCCACCGAATCAGACTGGATCGCCTTATGACCCCTACGTGGCGCAAGCCCGCCGGCATGCTCATCATCCTGAGCCTGATCGCAATCTGGTGCGTGGGGATCGTCAGCCTGTCGGAAGTCGTCATCACGTGGCCGTGGTGGCTGCAGGCGCCCTTCTATCTCGTTGCCGGGATCGTATGGATCCTGCCGTTAAAGCCGCTGCTGCTTTGGATGGAGACCGGGCGCTGGCGGTAACGCTGTCCTTGCCCCCTGCGATGATCGACGGCACGGGCCACACGCGTTCCGTTCGCGCATAGGCCATCGACAACAGGCCAAGGCCAACGAGGGCGTGTGAGAAAAATCATCGCCCATCGGGCGGATGCCACCGGTCCTGACCGGTGGCGCGAGTGACGGGGCTCGAACCCGCGACCTCCGGCGTGACAGGCCGGCGCTCTAACCAACTGAGCTACACCCGCGTGTTCGGCACGCGGCGCAATGCGCTATGCTTGTCTCGGCAAATCATACCATTCCGGGATGGAATGGCGCGAGTGACGGGGCTCGAACCCGCGACCTCCGGCGTGACAGGCCGGCGCTCTAACCAACTGAGCTACACCCGCTGAAAGCGTTGAGGCGCGCCCACTAAGCGAGGGCGCGGGGGGTGTCAACGACCTTCTTCGCCCTCCCCCTCACTGCGGCGGCGTCGGGCACGTTCCTGATGCACCAATGTGCCGTGTTCGAACAGGAATCCGGCAATGTCGGGCTTGCCCGCCGCGCCCAGCACGGTCTGGATGATGATGAGCAGCGGCACCGCCAGCACGGCGCCCGTCGTGCCCCATACCCAGCCCCAAAAGCTGATCGACACCAGGATCATCAACGGACTGATCGTCAGCCGATGCCCGACGATCAGCGGCGTGATCGCATTCGCCTCGACGAGGTGACAGCCGATCATCACGCCCGGCGGGATCAGCGCCAGCCAGATGTCGGTGAAGGTCATCAACCCCCCGATCGCGAGCAGGAATGCCGCCAGGATCGGCCCGAAATAGGGGATGTAGTTGAGCAGCGCGACGATACCGCCCCACATCAACGGCGACGGCATGCCGAGGAAATACAGCGCGCCCGCGACGATGCCGCCCAGGGTCAGGTTGATGAGCGTAATCGTGCCCAGATAGGCGGACACGTCATCGACGACGTCCTGGATCACGCGGGCGGTCGCCATTGCGCCGTCGAAGCTGGTGCGTCCGGTGATCGTCTTCTTGCGCAGGCCGGTCCAGCCCGAAAGGAAGAAGAAAACGATCAGGATACCGAAGAAGAATTGGACGATGACCGTCGGCGCGGACGTCGCGGCGAGTTCCAGGATCGAGCTGGGCGGCGCGACCGCGGCGGTCTGCGGCTGGCGCACCGGTGTCGAAGCAATCTGCCGGAACATCTTGTTCACGGATTTTTCGAGCGTCGAGTAGAGGTCTAGCAGCGGCGACAGATTGTGCTGGATCCGCGTGATCCGGCTGGGGAGCAGCTGGAAGAAGTCCGTCGCCGGCACCACGATGGCCGCGATCGCGATATTGGCGATGATCAGGAACACCAGGATGCAGAATAGCGCAGCGATGGCGGAGGGGATGCCGCGCCGTTCGAGCCATTCGAGCACCGGCACCAGCGCGATAGCGATCACCAGCGCCGTCGTCAGCGGCAGGAAGAATTCCGCGCCCGATTTGAGCGCGAAGGGCGTGCCGAGGGCAAGGCCGATGCCCGCGATAAGCGTGAAGGCAGCGAGCAAGCGATCGCGGCGCTGCGCAATGCGGCCGATCTCGCTGCGGGTGCCGGGCATCAGCGGCGCGCCGAGCGCGATCTGCTCCTCGGGCGTGATGGAGGGTGACGGGGGAGCAGGATCGGGATCGTCGGCCATCCCTCTGCTCTAGCGCATTTTCGCGCGCCGCCACCCTCCTGTTTGCAGCCGGTCAGGCCGCGGCGGCGGAATGATCCTCGAACAGCGCTTTCAGCTCGCGTTTCAGGATCTTGCCATTGGCATTGCGCGGCAGCGGTTCGGGCAGGAACCGGATCGCGACGGGCACCTTGAACGCCGCCAGCCGGTCGCGCACGAACCCCTGCAATTCCGCCTCGGTCGCGGTGCAGCCTGGGCACAGATGGACGATTGCCGCTGGCTCCTCGCCCAGCGTCCGGTGCGGAATGCCGACCAGCGCGGCGTCCGTGACCGAGGGGTGGGCGTAGAGTACGTTCTCCACCTCGATCGAATAAATATTCTCGCCGCCGCGGATCACGATGTCCTTGGCGCGATCGGCGATGAACAGGAACCCGTCGTCATCGATCCGCGCGAGGTCGCCGGTGCGCACCCAGCCATCGACGAAGGTCGCCGCGGTCGCCTCCGGCTTGTTCCAATAGCCCTTCACGATCATCGGCCCGCGCGCCCAGAGCTCGCCGATCTCGCCACGAGGCAGCACGGTGACGCCATCGTCGGCACGGATTTCGATGTCCGCCGCCGCAACGGGGGCGCCGGCGCTCGCCGGGCGGTTAAGATAATCCTCGGCGCCATGCTGCGTCACCGTCGCGGTCGTTTCCGTCATGCCCCAGCCATTGCCGGGCAGCGCACCAAATTCCTGATAGATGCGCCGCACCAGCTCGGGCGCCGAGGGTGCACCGCCATAAGCGATCGTTTCCAGCGACGAGAGATCGTATTTCGCGCGATCGGGGTGTTCGAGCAGCTGCCAGGCGATCGTCGGCACGCCGCCGGTCATGTTGACGCGCTCACGCTCGATGATCTCCAGCGCGCGCACCGTGTCCCAGCGGCGCATGTAGATCGTCGTCGATCCGGTCGCGATCGTTCCCATCATCCCCGCCGAACAGGCCGTGACGTGGAACATCGGGATGACAGTAAGGCTGACGCGCGGCGTAGGATCGGGCGGCGTTTCGCCCCGGCGCAGATAGCTGCGCGCCGCGGTAAAGCCGCTCGACAGGATGTTGGTCATGAAATTGCGGTGGGTGCCCAGCGCCCCCTTGGGAGCGCCGGTCGTACCGCTGGTGTAGAAGATCGTCGCATCGTCGTCGGGCGCGATCTCGGCAGGCGGCAGCGGCGTGGCGGGCAGATTCGGCCAGTCATGCGGCGTACCGATGATATCTTCCAGCCGCTCCACGCCCTCCGCCAGCGGCGTCGAGGCCCGCGCGACGATCACCCGCTCCAATTGCGGCAAGGCGTCGTAGACATCGTGCAGCCGCGCATGGCGCTCGTCATCGACGATCAACACCTGCGCGCCCGAATCGCGCAGGCCGTAATCGAGCTCGGCGCCCGTCCACCAGGCGTTAAGCGGCACCATGATTGCGCCGATCGATACCGCGGCGAAGAACGCGACGGGCCATTCGGGCAGGTTGCGCATGGCGAGCGCGACGCGATCCCCCTTCTTCATACCAAGGGCCACCAGATGTGCGGCGAGCGCGGCGACGGCACGGTAATGCGCCTCATACGACACGCGCTCGTCCTCGTAGATGACGAACAATCGGTCGCCATGACCGCGACTCGCCTCGATCAGGAAGCGCATCGACGGCGGCGCGTTCTTCCACACCCGAGTCGGCAGGCCGCGGATCACGACTTCGTCCATCTCGAACTTCGCGCCGGGCGCGGTCAGCAGCGCGTCGACCTGAGCCAGCGGCAGCGCCGGCCATGTCGGCGGCAGGGGTACGATCGGCTCGCTAGCGGGCTCGCTGGCCATGTCGGCATCCTCTCCATATCGGCCCGCCCGCGCTTGCGGTTACGGCGTTTCGATGAAAGGTTACTGTTGATTCCGCCGCCGCTCAAGGCAATAGAGCAGATAAGTTCGAAACTGGGGTATGTCACCGCATGGCCGACACCGATGCACGCGCGCTGGGCTTCGACCCGGATCGGCTGGCGACCATCGACGCGTTCCTGAAGGCGCGCTACCTCGACACCGGACGCCTGCCGAACGCGCAGCTGCTGATCGCGCGGGAGGGAGCGATCGCGCATTTCTCGCACCAAGGGCCGGCACGTGAGGGCGGTCCGAGCATCGACGAACGCTCGCTGTTCCGCATCGCGTCGATGACCAAGCCGATCACCAGCCTGGCATTCATGATGCTGGTCGAGGAGGGGAAGGTCGCGGTCGACACGCCCGTCCACCATGTTTTGCCCGAATTCAAAGGCATCGGCGTCTATGACGGCGGCGGTGGCGGCGTTCCGTTCGTCACCAAAGCGACCACCGAGCCGATGCGCATGCTCGACCTGCTGCGCCATACCGCCGGCCTGACCTATGGTTTCCAGAATCGGTCGAACATCGACGCCGCGCATCGCGAATCGAAGCTGGAAAGCTGGCACGGCAACCACGACCTCGACGGATTCGTCGCGGCGCTGGGCAAGCTGCCGTTGGAATTTTCGCCGGGAACGGCGTGGAATTACTCCGTGGCGACCGACGTGCTGGGTGCGGTCGTGCAGCGCGTGTCGGGCATGCCGCTCGACCAATTCTTCACCACGCGCATCTTCGCCCCGCTGGGCATGCACGACACCTTCTTTGCGGTGCCCGACGACAAGACCGACCGGCTGACCGATTGCTACACCCTGGTCGAGGGCAAAGGCCGCGTGATCTACGATCGCGGCGAGGCGAGCGCGTGGAGCCGGCAGCCCAAGCTGCTCTCGGGCGGCGGCGGCCTCGTGTCGACCGCGCTCGATTATCACCGCTTCTGCCGGATGTGCGAAAATGGCGGGACGCTGGACGGCGCACGGATCGTCGGCCGCAAGACACTCGAGCTGATGACGATGAACCACCTGCCGGGCGGAAAGGACCTCAGCAGCCTGTCGCGTTCGCTGTTCAGCGAGACGCAGAATGCCGGCACCGGCTTCGGCCTGGGCTTTGCCGTGACGCAGGACGTCGCCCGCACGATGATGCCCGGATCCAAGGGCGAATATTATTGGGGCGGCATGTTCTCGACCGCCTTCTTTATCGACCCCGTCGAACGGCTGCACATGGTGTTCATGACGCAGCTGAGCCCGTCGGGCCTCTATCCGATCCGGCGCGAGCTGAAGACGATGATCTACGCCGCGCTCAACTGATCATTTCGTGACCCCGGCGCCGACCGGGGGACGCCTTAGGAAGGACTGTCCATGACCTCGCCGATCCGCACCGAACGCCACGACGACGTGCTCGTCATCATCTCCGACAACCCGCCGGTCAATGCGCTGGGCGCAGCCGTGCGGCAGGGATTGGAGGCGGCGATCAAGGAAGGCGTCGCAGATGCCTCGATCGCGGCGATGGTGATCCGCTGCGACGGCCGTACCTTCTTCGCCGGCGCCGACATCACCGAATTCGGAAAAGCCATGGTCGAGCCGGGCCTGCCGACCGTGGTCGACATGATCGAAGCGTCGACCAAGCCCGTCGTCGCGGCGATCCACGGCACGGCGCTGGGCGGCGGGTGCGAGGTGGCGCTGGGCTGCCATTATCGTGTCGCGGTGCCCTCGGCTAAGCTCGGCACGCCCGAAGTGAAGCTCGGCCTGCTGCCCGGTGCGGGCGGCACGCAGCGTCTGCCGCGCATCGCCGGGGTCGCGATGGCGCTGGAGATGACCGCCAAGGGCGATCCGATCAGCGCGAAGAAGGCGCAGGAGGCCGGCCTGATCGACAGGATCGTCGGCGAGGATAGCCTGGCGGCGGATGCGATCGCCTTTGCGAACGAGGTGAAGGCGAAGCGACCGATTCCCCGCGCATCCGAGCGGACGGTGCAGCCCGATCCTGAGGCGGTTGCCGCGTTCCAGAAAGCCAACGGCCGCCGCTTCCGCGGTTTCGATGCACCAGCCGCCAACATCGCCTGCGTCGTCAAGGCGACCGAGACGTCGTTCGCAGACGGCATCGCCTTCGAACGGCAGGAATTCGTGAAGCTAATGATGGGCAACCAATCCGCCGCACAGCGCCACATCTTCTTCGCCGAACGCCAGGCCGCGAAGATCGACGACGTCCCAGCCGACACCGTCAAGCGGCCGATCAAGCGTGTCGGCGTGATCGGTGCCGGCACGATGGGCGGCGGCATCGCGATGAACTTCCTGAGCGCCGGCATCCCCGTGACGATCGTCGAAATGGCGCAGGAGGCGCTCGATCGCGGCACCGGCGTGATCCGCAAGAATTACGAGGCGACCGCCGCCAAGGGCCGGATGAAGCCCGAACAGGTCGAAGCGGCGATGGGCGCGCTGACCCCGACGCTCGATTTCGACGCACTGGCCGAATGCGACCTCATCATCGAGGCGGTGTATGAGAATATGGACGTGAAGAAGGAGATCTTCACGCGGCTCGACGGTCTGGCGAAGCCCGGTGCGATCCTGGCCAGCAATACCTCCTACCTCGACATCGACGAGATCGCCGCGGTGACCAAGCGGCCGCAGGATGTCGTCGGCATGCACTTCTTCTCGCCGGCCAACGTCATGAAGCTGCTGGAGGTCGTGCGCGGCGCGAAGACGGCGCCGGACGTGCTGGCGACGGTCATGGACCTTGCCAAAAAGATTAAGAAGGTCGCCGTGGTGGCCGGCGTCACCTATGGCTTCATCGGCAACCGCATGCTGATGCCGCGCCAGGTCGAGGCAAACAAGTTGCTGCTGGAAGGCGCGACGCCGGAACAGATCGACCGCGTCCACGTCGCCTTCGGCATGCCGATGGGGCCGTTCCAGATGGCCGACCTCGCGGGCGTCGACATCGGCTGGCACCGCGACCCGAACCGTATCGAGAACGTCCGCGACGCGCTCGCTGCCGAAGGGCGCTGGGGACAGAAGAAGCAGGCGGGCTTCTACGATTACGACGAGAAGCGGAACCCCACCCCCAGCCCTCGCGTCGCCGAGATCATCCAGGAATGGCGCGACAAGACCGGCACGCCGCAGCACGAGGTGACCGACGAGGAGATCGTCGAGCGGACGCTGTACACGATGGTCAACGAAGGCGCGCTGATCCTGGAAGAGGGCAAGGCACAGCGCGCGAGCGACGTCGATGTGGTATGGATCTACGGCTATGGCTGGCCGGTCTATCGCGGTGGCCCGATGTTCTGGGCGCAGAGCGAGGGGCTGGGCAAGATCGTGGCGGGGCTGGAGAAGCACGGCTTCACCGCGGCGAAGAGCCTGAAGGATGCCGCGGCCAGCGGTGGGCGGTTGAAATGAGCGCATTCCTCCCCGGCACGGGGAGGGGGACCGCGCCCGTAGGGCGTGGTGGTGGGGGCTTGCCACGAGCGCATCGCCTGCCGCCCTCCCCCTCCACCATGCCGCTACGCGCCATGGTCCCCCTCCCCGTGCCGGGGAGGATGGCATGATCGAGCGGTCCGCCCTCGCCACCGCTGCGGCCGTCCGTGCCGGTGACACCACCGCGCTAGCCGAAACCGAAGCCGCGATCGCGCGGATCGAGGCGGCGAATCCCTACCTCAACGCGGTTGTCGTAAAGGACTACGATCGCGCCCGCGACGCGGCGCGTGCGCTCGACGCGCGGATCGCGGAAGGGTTCGACGCGCCGTTGCTCGGCGTGCCGATGACGATCAAAGAAAGTTTCAACGTCGCCGGCCTGCCGACGACGTTCGGCGTCGAGCAGTTCCGCGATTTCGTGGCCGCGGAGGATGCGGTTGCCGTGCAGCGGCTGAAGGCCGCGGGCGCGATCATCCTAGGCAAGACCAACGTGCCGCCGCGCCTTGCCGATATCCAGTCGAACAATCCCATCTACGGCCGCACGCGCAACGCGTTCGATCCGGCGCGCGTGGCGGGCGGATCGTCGGGCGGGTCGGCGGTCGCGCTGGCGAGTGGCATGGTGCCGCTCGAGTTCGGGTCAGACATCGGCGGCTCGATCCGCGTGCCCGCGGCATTCAACGGCGTCTGGGGGCACAAGCCGACCTATGGCGTGCTGCCGACCGACGGCCATTTCTTTCCCGGCACCGATTTCGCCAAATCGGTCCTGTCGGTGATTGGGCCCTTGGCGCGCGACGCGGACGATTTGGAAACGGCGCTGAAGATCGTCGCCGATCATCCGCTTGCACCCGCCAAACGCCATGGCGACCAGTGGCGCATCCTGCTGCTGGTCGACGCGCCCAAGGCGAAGGTGCAGCGCGCGATCCGGGATGCGATCGACGATCTTGCCGAGCGCTTCCGCGCGCAGGGTGCGACGGTCGATACGGCGAGCGACCGGCTGCCCGACCTCGAACGGCAGAACGCCGCTTACGAACAGATGCTCAACATCGCGATGTCGGTGCGCGGGCCGCAACCGCCGGGGCATGAACCGCCGACGCTGGCGACCTGGCTGCACCTGCATGACGAGCAGGCACGCGTGCAGCGCCAGTGGCGCCGCTTGCTCGAAACATATGATGTGGTGATCGCGCCGACTGTCGGCATGACCGCGTTTCCGCACGACGACACCCCCCTGCCCCACCGGCGGCTCGACATCGACGGCGAGGACACGCCGTTCCTGCACCAGTTCGCCTTCCCCGGCCTCGCCACGCTGCCGATGCTGCCCGCGACCAGTGTGCCGATCGGCCGCGATGGCGGCGGCCTGCCGATCGGTGTGCAGGTGATCGCCGATTTGTACCAAGACCGCACCGCCCTCGCCGCCGCCCGCGCGGCCCATGCGCTTGCCTGGAGCTGATGATGACAGACCTCGACCAATTTCGTGAGCAGACCCGCGCGTGGCTGGAGGCGAACTGCCCGCCGGAGATGCGCGAGCCGATCCGTGGGGATCAGGACGTCTGCTGGGGCGGGCGCCATTACGATCCCGCCGCCAACCCTGCGCAGGCGCAATGGCTGAAGGTGATGGGCGAGCGTGGCTGGACCGTGCCCGACTGGCCGAAGGAATATGGCGGCGGCGGGCTGTCGCCGGCGGAAACCAAGGTGCTGCGCGAGGAAATGCGCGCGATCCGGGCCCGCAATCCGCTCAACAGTTTCGGCATTTCGATGCTCGGGCCGGCTCTGCTGAAATACGGCAGCCAAGAGCAGAAGCTAGAACATCTGCCCAAGATCGCGCGCGGCGAGATCCGCTGGTGCCAGGGCTATTCGGAACCCAATGCCGGCAGCGACCTCGCGGGCCTCGCCACCAGTGCCGAGGATGCGGGCGATCATTATATCGTCAACGGGCAGAAGGTGTGGACCAGCTACGCCGACAAGGCCGACTGGATCTTCTGTCTCGTCCGCACCAGCAAGGCGTCCAAGCAGGGCGGCATCAGCTTCGTGCTGTTCGACATGGAGAGCCCTGGCGTCTCGACCAAGCCGATCCTGCTGATCAGCGGCTATTCGCCCTTCTGCGAAACCTTCATGGACAATGTGAAGGTGCCCAAGGCGAACCGCATCCACGAGGAAAACAAGGGCTGGGACGTGGCCAAATACCTGCTCGGCCACGAGCGTGAGATGATCTCCGGCATGGGCCTCGGCGGTCAGGGCGAAAGCCCGCTGGTGGCAGGCGCGATCGCGACGATCGGGCTGGACCACGACGGCCGCCTCGCCGACCCGGTGCTGCGCACGCAGATCGCGCTGTTCGAGGTCCGCGCCAAGGCGTTCGCGGCGATGAGCGAACGCTTCATCGACGAACTGAAGGCCGGCCGTGCGCACCCTGCCCAGCCGAGCATGATGAAGTACGTCGGGACCGAGCTGAATAAGGACCGCCACGAGTTGATGATGGCGGCGGGCGGATCGGACGCGCTGGAATGGGAAAGCGAGCGGTCGAATAGCGGCGCTGCGCCGCGCGCCTGGCTGCGAACCAAGGCGAATTCGATCGAAGGCGGGACCAGCGAGATCCAGCTCAACATCATCGCCAAGCGCATCCTGGAACTGCCGGGAGCGTAAGCCCCTTACGTCACCCCAGCGCAGGCTGGGGTCTCCCTGTTGTAGCCCGCGCCGGTGGCGCGAGACCCCAGCCTTCGCTGGGGTGACGGAGATACGGACATGCCCCTCTACCTCAACGACGAACAGACGATGCTGCGCGATACGGCGAAGGACTTCGTCGCCGAACATGCGCCCGTCAGCCACCTCCGTGCGCTTCGCGATGCGAATGACTCCACCGGCTTTTCACGGGATCTGTGGAAGCAGTTTGCCGAAATGGGCCTGAACGGCGTGCTGGTGCCCGAGGCACAGGGTGGCCTGGGCCTGGGCCATGTCGAAGCGGGCGTGGTGCTGGAAGAGATCGGGCGCAACCTGTGCCCCTCCCCCTTCCTCGCCACGGCGGTCGCAGCGGTCGAGGCGCTGAAGGGGAGCGCGCAGGCGGAACGCTGGTTCCCTGGCATCGTCTCAGGCGACACGATCGCCGCGCTGGCGATCGACGAAGGTCCCAAGCATCGCGACGGGATCGGCATGACCGCAGAGCGCGCCGGCAACGGCTTTCGCCTGAACGGTGCCAAGCAGTTCGTCGCGCATGGCCATGTCGCCGACCTGCTGATCGTCGCAGCGCGCACCGCCGGGTCGGCGGAGGAGGCGGACGGCGTGACGCTGTTCGCGGTGCCGCGAGATGCCGCGGGGCTGACGGCGTCGCCCGAACGGCTGGCCGACTCGAGCCTTGCCGCGCGGATGACCTTCGACGGGGTCACCGTCGATGCCGATGCGGTGATCGGTGAGGTCGATGGCGGGCGCGGCGGGCTGGACCGGCTGCTGCGTGCCGGCCGGACGGGTGCGTCGGCCGAGATGCTGGGCGTCGCGGGCGGCGCGATGGACATGACCGTCGGCTATCTGAAGGAACGCAAGCAGTTCGGCACGCTGATCGGCAGCTTCCAGGCGCTGCAGCATCGCGCCGCGCACCTCTACAGCGAGCTGGAGGTCGCGCGCGCCGCGGTGCTGAAGGCACAGCAACTGCTTGACGCCGGATCGGATGAGGCGGACGAGGCGGTGTCGGTCGCCAAGGCGATGACCGGCATGGCGACGACGCTCAGCGTCCAGGAAGGCGTTCAGATGCATGGCGGCATCGGCATGACCGACGAATATGACATCGGCTTCTTCATGAAGCGGGCCCGGGTGCTTGCCGAAATGTTCGGCGACACCGGCTTCCATGCCGACCGGCTGGCGCGCGCGGCAGGCTATTGATGGGCGACCAAGCCACCACCGAACACCGCGAGCGGACGCCGGAGGAGCTGGCGGCGATGCTCGTCACGCTGCTCGACGTCGAGACGCTCGATACCGATCTGTACCGCGGCCCCCGCCAACCGGGCGGCCGCGGGCGGGTGTTCGGCGGTCAGGTGATCGCGCAGGCATTGCAGGCGGCGCAGCGGTCGGTCGAGGGCAAGGACGCGCATTCGCTCCACGCCTATTTCATGCGGCCGGGCGACGAGAATTTCCCGATCGTGTATCAGGTGACGCGTGACTTCGACGGCAAGAGCTTCGCGACGCGCCGGGTGGTGGCGATGCAGCAGGGCCAGCCGATCCTGACGATGACCGCCTCGTTCCAGACGCCCGAGGACGGCCTGCACCATCAGGACACGATGCCCGAGGTGCCGGCGCCGGAGACGCTGAAATCGGAACGTGAGCTGCGCCTCGCCGTTGCGGATAAGGTGCCGGAGAAGTTTCGTGATTTCTTCACGCGGCGGCAGAATGCGATCGAGATGCGCCCGCTGTACCCGCGCAGCTGGTTCCTGCCGGAGAAGCGCGCGCCGAACAACGCCGCGTGGTTCCGCACCGCCGCGCCGATCGGCGACGATCCGGCACTGCATCGCGCGGCCCTCGCCTATGCGTCCGACATGGCGCTGATGGCGACGAGCATGATGCCGCACGGCGTCAACTGGCTGATGCCCGAAATGCAGACCGCGAGCCTGGACCACGCCCTGTGGATCCACGAGCCGTTCCGTGCGGACGAATGGCTGCTCTACGTCACCGATAGTCCCTGGGCGGGCCATGCACGCGGCATGAACCGCGGCAGTATCTTCACGCAGGACGGTCGACTGGTGGCGAGCGTCGCGCAGGAAGGGTTGATCCGGAAGCGCGCGCCGAAAGCCTGAGTTGCGCATACGCATATCGGCTAAAAAGCCGTCACTGCGAGCGCAGCGCAGCAATCCAGAGCCGGAGCGGGACGCCCTAGATTGCTTCGCTTCGCTCGCAATGACGAACGCTCAATCGGGCAGAGGCACCTGAGCAGCGGTTGGATTGGGTACGCCCGGCTTGCGGATCACGTAGCGCACGCGTTCGATGCAGCCGACATAGCCCGGGCCGGGCTTGAACGTCGCGGAGCGCAGCATGTTTTCGGCGGCCGCGCCGAAATCGGCGGTCGGTTCGGCGGCCTGCGCATGGACATTGCCGATCGCGCCCCAGGGCGCGACGTCGAAGGTCACCATCGCCCAGCCTTCGATGCTGCGCGTGTTGTAGTTCGCCGGATAGACGAGCTGCGGTTGCCGGTCCCAGACATGCTCGCGCGGACAGGTCGCCGCGGCAGGGCGCCAGGCATCCTCTTCGGGCGCAGGCGGCGCGGGCAACAGGGTGGGTGCCTTGAAATAGCCGAAGGTGCAGGCCTTGTGCGCCCCCTTTTCGAAGCGCGAGCGCGCCACCGCCTCGCGCCCCGCCCGGTCGAGCGGCGCCGTGCCGCTGCTGTCGAGCGTGCGGATCGCCTTGGGCTTGCCATCGCCCGACAGGTCGAAGCCGATCAGCGTCCAGCTGACATAGCCCGGCTGATCGGGCAACGCCTTGAAATCCGGAAAGGCACGCAGCAGCGCCTGCGGCGCCGGATCGCCGCAATCGCCGCCGGCATGGATCCGATCCCAGATGCTGCGCGGCGGCGCGGTGCGCGGGGTCATGAAGGTAGCAATGACATCGTGTAGCGGCGCACCCGCGACCGAGCTGACATCGGGCGTGAAGGTGACGACGCAACCCGTTCGTGCAGAACCCGCGGCGAAACGGGTCGCGGCGAGCGCCGGCGCGATATCCTCGCTATCCTGCAGATAGGCATTGCCGCGGCGCGTGATCGACAGCGGTCGGCCGCTGGCATCGATCCGGAAGTCGAACGTCGCGGAGGCGCGGCCGTTGCCGTTCCAATAGAGGACGGCCCGGCGCGGTTCGGCGGCCATGACCGGAGGCTGGCTGCCCCCGTCGCGGCACAGCACCGGGCTCATCGTCCAGTGGAGCAGCCATTGCCCCGACTCCGGCGCGCGCGGGACGGACGGCACCGAAATGATCGGTGGGGGAGCGGCCTGCGGGGCGGCGAGAGCGGCGGCGAGGATCAGTAGCATGTCCGCATCCTGCGCGCGCCGCGTGACGGCATCAAGTCAGACCGCGGTCTTGCCATATTCCTGGCGCGTGACGGGATGGCTGGAGGACAGCCCCCCATCGACCGCCAGCGCCTGCCCGTTGACGTAGCTGGCATCGTCGGAGGCGAGGAACAGTGCGACCTTGGCCAGCTCTTCCGGCTGCGCGCCGCGGCGCAGCGGATTGAGGCGGCCGACGCGGTCCATCTTGCCCGCCTCTCGCGCATAATCGAACGTCGGCTTGGTCATGCCGGTTTCGGTGAGGCCGGGGCAGATGGCATTGACGCGGACGTTGCTGCCGGACAGCTGCTGCGCGGCGACCGCGGCGAGGTTGATGACGCCTGCCTTCGATGCCGAATAGGCAGGCGAGCCCGCGCCCGAGCGGATGCCAGCGACGCTGGCGGTCAACACGATCGCCCCGCCGCCCCGGCTCGCGATCTTCGGTGCGGCGTGCTTGATGGCGAGGAACGGGCCGATCAGGTTCACGCGCAATACGTCGGTGATCAGCGCGACGTCGGTGTCGAAAATGTTGGCCATGCCGCCCGAAATGCCGGCGTTGGCGAACATGATGTCGAGGCCACCGAAGCGTTCGCAGGCGAGGTCGATCGCGCGGACGACGTCGGCTTCGCTGCCGGCGTCGATGCGCAATGCCTCTGCCGTGCCGCCGGCCTGACGGATCGCATCTGCCGTGGCGTCGGCGCCGTCGGTGAGGTCGGCGACGAGCACGCGGCCGCCCTCCGCCGCAAAGGCCATGGCGGCGGCACGACCGATGCCGCTGCCGGCACCCGTCACGATGATCGATTTGTCGGTGAAGCGGGCCATCAGATCGTCACCCCGCCATCGACGACCATCGCCTGCCCCGTCATGTAGCGGCTGGCGTCGGACGCGAGATAGACGACCGCACCGGCGATATCGATGGGATCGCCCAGCCGTCGCAGGGGCGTATGGCGGCTGGAGCGCGTCTCCGCCTCCGGCGTGTCCCACAGAGCGCGGGCGAAGTCGGTCTTGATCAGGCCGGGCGCAATGCAGTTCACGCGGACGTTGTCGGGGCCGTATTCGACCGCATAATTGCGGGCGAGCTGGAAGTCCGCCGCTTTGGACACGTTATACGCGCCGATGACGTCCGAGCCCTTCAGGCCGCCGATCGACGAGACGATGACGATCGAGCCATCGCGTCGTTCGCGCATGTCGGGTGCCACCATCTGGATCAGCCAGTGATTGGACAGGATGTTGTTGTCGAGGATCTTGCGGAACTGGTCGTCGGCGATGCCGGCGAGCGGGCCGTAATAGGGGTTGGACGCGGCATTGCAGACCAGCACGTCGATCTGCCCCCAGGCCGCGCGCGTCTGGTCCACCAGCGCCTGCAAGGCGGCCTTGTCGGAGATGCTGGCAGCGATGGCGATCGCCCGTCCTTCCCCGAACTCCGCATTGATCTCGGCTGCGACGGCGTCGCAGGCGTCCTGCTTGCGGCTGGAGATGACGACACGCGCGCCGGCGCGGGCGAGCTCGATCGCGCTCGCCTTGCCGATGCCGCGGCTGGAGCCGGTGACGATGGCGACTTTGCCGGTGAGGTCGAACAGCGACATGGAGGCCCTTTCAAAAGTCCTAAAAGTCACACGAAAGCATGTCTCGCACCTAACACTTGATGCGAGACATGATGCCTAAAGCATTGTTTATGCTCCAGCCGCTTGCGCGAAGTGCCAGCTTGCCGCGGCGAGGCGATGGACCTGCGCCGCCGACCGTTCGGCCTGCGCACTCGACGCGGTGCCATCGACGATCCGCTTCTTGATGCCCTGGACGATGCCGGTCAGGCGGAAGAGATTGTAGGCGAAATACCAGTTGAGATCGGGCACGCCGTCGCGCCCCGTGCGGGCGCAATAGCGGTCCACCATCTGCTCGATCGTCGGGATGCCGGTGTCGGGGCCGGTCTGCCCCTTCACGCCCGATCGGCCTTCGGGTTCGGTCACCCAGCTCATCAGGAAATAGCTGAAATCGGCGAGCGGATCGCCGAGCGTCGATAGCTCCCAGTCGAGCACCGCGATGACGCGGGGTTCGTCACCTGCGAAGATCATGTTGTCGATGCGATAATCGCCGTGGACGATCGACGTGCGCGTCTGGTCCGGCACCGTGAGCGGCAGGAAGTCGATGAGCTTCTCCACCTCCGGCATGTGTTCGGTTTCGCTGGCGCGATATTGCTTGGTCCAGCGTTCGACCTGGCGGGCGAAGTAATTGCCCGGCTTGCCATAATCGCCGAGGCCCGCGGCGACGTGATCGGTGTTGTGCAGGTCGGCGAGCGTATCGACCATCGCATTGTAGATGCCGGTGCGCTGCTCGGGCGTATAGTCCGGCAAGGTGCCGTCCCACAGGTTGCGCCCGTCGGCGAGACCCATGACGTAGAACATCGCGCCGATGACGCTGTCGTCGGTACACAGGCCATAGGGCTTCGCGACCGGAAAGCCGGTCGGGTACAGGCCGGCGATCAACCGATATTCGCGATCGACCGCATGGGCGGAGGGGAGCAGCGGTCCGAACGGCTTGCGGCGCAGGACATAGGCGCCCGACGGGCTGTCGATGCGATAGGTCGGGTTGGACTGGCCGCCGGCGAATTTGGCGTAGGTGAGCGGGCCGGTGAAGCCGGCCACGTTCGCCTCCATCCAGCGGGTGAGCTTCGCCTCGTCGAGCCGGTCCTTGTCGGCGACGGCGATGGTGCCGGGGGGTGTGGTCATGAGAAGGCCCTTTGGGATGCGCGACGCTTTGCCCCTCTTCCTCCGTCACCCCGGACTTGTTCCGGGGTCCACTCCGCGGCGAGGGGAGCGGTTCGAGCCTCCTGCCGTGCCCGTGTGGCCCGGTGGACCCCGGAACGAGTCCGGGGTGACGAGGTGCTTTTGGCACCCCTCACGCGAACGTGATCACGCTGCGGGTGGCGTCACCCTTGCGCAGTTCGTCAAACGCATCGTTGATCCGCTCCAGCGGCATGCGTTCGGCGATGATCGTGTCGAGGTCGAGGCTTCCGCGCATGTAGAAATCCACCAAGCGTGGAATGTCGACGGGGAAGCGGTTGCTGCCCATTAGGCCGCCCTGCAGCTTCTTGCCCGACAGCAGGTCGATCGCCGACAGGCCGACCTTTTCCGAGGGTGGCAGCATGCCGAGGATCGTCGCGGTGCCGCCGCGGCGCAGGACCTTGACCGCGGTGGCGGCGCTTTGCGGGCGGCCGACCGCTTCGATCGCGTGGTGGACGCCACCACGCGTGATCTCGACCACCTCGTCCGCCGCGGTATCCGACAGCGCGTCAATGCTGTGGGTCGCACCGAGCTTTTCGGCGAGCGCGCGCTTTTCCGGCACGGGATCGAGCGCGATGATCTTGCCCGCGCCGGCGATCTTGGCGGCGTTCACCGCGGCAAGGCCGATGCCGCCGCAGCCGACGACGCACACCGTTTCGCCGGGCGTGACATCGGTGGTGTTGAACACCGCCCCGGCCCCTGTCGTCACGGCGCAGCCGATCAGCGCGGCGCGGTCCATCGGCATCTCCCGGTCGATCGCGACGCAGGCATGCTCGTGGACGAGCATCATCTCGGCATAAGCCGACAGGTTGAGCATTTGCGCGACCGGCTGGCCGTCGAGGGTGAGGCGCGGCGCGGCGCCTTTGGGCCGGCGGACGCCCGCGTCGACGCACAGGAACATCCGCCCCGTGACGCAGAATTCGCAATGGCCGCAGAAGGCGCTGAGGCAGGTGACGACGTGGTCGCCGACCTTCACGGTGCGTACCTCGCTGCCCACCGCCTCCACCACGCCTGCGGCCTCGTGCCCCGGGATGGTCGGGAGCGCGTGCGGGTAGATGCCATCGACGAAGTGCAGGTCGGATCGGCAGACGCCGACCGCGACGGTGCGGATCAGGACTTCGTGCGGGGCCGGATCGGCGACGGCGACGTCCTCGATGCGGAGCGGGGTCTTGGGTTCGAAGAGGACGGCGGCTTTCATGGGAATGGCCTTTCCTGTTTCGTATTCGTCATCCCGGCGGACGCCGGGATCCATGGTTTCGACATCGCTGGTGGAGCGCGCCCTCGTCAGGTCATCGCATCCATGGATCCCGGCTTTCGCCGGGATGACGATACGGTGGCAGATCAGCGCGCGGGGCGCTCCGCAGCATAGTCGCCATATTTGCCGAATTCGGCGCGGGCGATGGCGCGGTTGTGGACCTCATCCGGCCCGTCGGCGAAGCGGAGCGTGCGCAGTGCCGCCCAGGCGTGGGCGAGGTGGAAGTCCTGGCTGACGCCACCGCCGCCATGCGCCTGGATCGCGTCGTCGAGGATCTGCAGCGCCATCGTCGGCGCGGCGACCTTGATCATTGCGATCTCGAGCTGCGCGGCCTTATTGCCCGCCTTGTCCATCATGTCGGCGGCCTTGAGGCACAGGAGGCGCGTCATTTCGATGTCGATGCGCGCCTTGGCGATCCGCTGTTCCCACACCGAATGATCGGCGATGCGCTTGCCGAACGCGACGCGGCTCAGCAGCCGCTTGGCCATCGCCTCGATCCCCGTTTCCGCGACGCCGATGGTGCGCATGCAATGGTGGATGCGGCCCGGCCCGAGGCGCCCTTGGGCGATCTCGAAGCCGCGGCCTTCGCCGAGCAGCACGTTCTCGACCGGCACGCGCACGTCCTTCATCACCACCTCGCCATGGCCGTGCGGTGCATGGTCGTAGCCGTAGACCGTCAGCATACGCTCGATGGTGACGCCGGGGGCATCCATCGGCATCAGGATCATGCTCTGCTGCTGGTGGCGCTTGGCCGATGTATCGGTCTTGCCCATCACGATCGCGACCTTGCAGCGCGGATCGCCGACGCCCGACGACCACCATTTGCGGCCGTTGATGACGTAGTGATCGCCGTCGCGGACCATGGAAGTTTCGATGTTGGTCGCGTCGGACGAGGCGACGGCAGGTTCGGTCATGAGGAAGGCGGAGCGGATGTCGCCGTTCATCAGTGGCCGCAGCCATTGGTCCTTCTGCTCGCGCGTGCCGTAGCGGTGGAAGACCTCCATATTGCCGGTGTCGGGCGCGGAGCAGTTGAAGACCTCCGACGCCCAGCCGATCTTGCCCATTTCCTCGGCGCACAGGGCGTATTCCAAGTTGGTGAGCTGCGTGCCTTCGAACTCGAACGTGTCATCGACATGCGTCTGCCCCGAGTTGGGCGGCATGAAGAAATTCCAGAGGCCGGCGGCCTTCGCCTTCGCCTTGCACTCCTCGATGACCGGGATCACCTTCCAGCGCTCGCCTTCATGTTCCTGCGCGTCGTGTTCGGCCTGGCGAGGGCGGATTTCCGAATCGATGAACTGGCGGACGCGGTCGCGGAAATAGGTTTCCCGCTCGCTCAGGGTGAAGTCCATGGGGCGTCTCTCCAACGTATGTTTGGCAGAGGTCTAGGCCGTACCGTACATTCGGTAAAGTCCCATCCGCCCGCTCCCCATGGCTTTTTCACGCCTGACGCCCGGCAGCCCAAGAAAACACTGTTTCTTCGAAAGCGGCATTGATAGACTGGCCGGATGGAACAAACGGGGGCGGATGCCGGCGAGACAGTCGGGGCGGAGGAACAGGGCACCAAGCGCTTCCGGGCGAAGCGCGATGCGATCCTGTCCGCCGCAGCGGAGGCGATCAACGAACAGAGCGCGAAGGGCATGACCTTCGCCGACGTGGCGCGCCGCGTAGGACTGAATACGACCAGCGTCACCTATTATTTCAAGCGCAAGGAAGACCTGGCGGCGGCGGCGTTCGAGCATACGCTCGACCAACTGCTCGCCATGCTGGACGACGCGCTCGCCCAGCCGACGCCGCAGGCGCGCGTGCGCCGCTATCTCGGCCTCATCATGGACCGGCTGGCCCGCGTGCAGCGCGGCGAGGATCGCGCGATGGCGGTCCTGTCCGACCTGCGCGCCAGTGAGGAGCCCAACCGTACCCGATTGCTGAATCGCTGGCGCGAGGTGTTCCGGCGGACGCGCTCCTTATGGGGCCCTGCCGCCAGCCGTGCGGAGACGGACCTGTTCGGGGCGCGGGCGCACGTGCTGCTGGAGAACACCTTCTGGCTGCCGATCTGGGTGCTGCGCTACGAACCCGATCAATACGATCGGATCGAAGCACGGCTGATGGACGTGTTCGAACATGGCATCGCCGCGCCGCATGCGCGCTGGGCGCCGCAGCCGATCGATCTGAGCCATGAAGAGACCGAGCCGGGGCGCGCAGCCTTCCTGCTGGCGGCGACGCGGCTGATTAACGAGCTGGGCTATCGGGGCGCATCGGTGCAGCGGATCGCGGCCGAGCTGAACGTTACCAAGGGCAGCTTTTACCATCACCTCGACGCCAAGGACGATCTGGTCATCGCCTGCTACCGCCGCAGCTTCGACACGATCAGTGATGCGCAGCGCCTGGCGGACGAGACCGGCGGCAGCCACTGGCAGCGACTGTCGAGCACGATCGCGACGCTGCTGGACGTGCAATTTGCCGAGCGCGCACCGCTGCTGCGGACGACCGCGCTGTCGGGCCTGCCGGCGATCGTCCGGACGGCGATGGTCGACCGGTCCAACCGGATTGCGCGGCGCTTCGCCGGCACGATGATGGACGGGATCGCCGAAGGATCGATTCGACCGGTCGATGCGCTGGTGGCGGCGCAGGCCCTGATGGCCCTCCAGAACGCGGCGTTCGATATGCGGAAATGGGCGGGAACGATGCCGCGCGAACGTGCGGTGGCGATGTATGCCTCGACCCTGTTCTTCGGCCTGTTCGACGATCGGGCGCTTCGCGACGCGTGAGCGCGGGTCGTTACGGCGACGTCCGCTAAATTATTGCGATCTCGGACACTTTATGTGCGCGTCCCGTTGGGCGGTGCGGGCGTTCGGCCCGACGAGAGGATAAGCGCATGGCGGTGAAGTTTGCAGGAACGATGAACGCGATCAATCGCGGCCTGGACGAGACCAAACCCAATAAGGGCGCGGATATGGTCGAGGATTGGGAAGCCGCTCTGGCCGACGTTGACGTGCCGGGCGCGAAGGGCATCTTGCGCGACCTGGGTTCGCTGCGCAAACAATTGGAAAAGGACTCGCCGGACGCAGACCGCATCCATGCGTTGCTGCATCGGCTGGGTACGGCGACGACCAAGATCGCCGACAAGGCCGACAAATCCCAAGAGAAGCTGAAGGCGCTGGGCGAGGCGCTGACCGAAGCGGGCGAGGATCAGCCCGATGAGGAAGAAGACACCGCCGCAGCCGCCGCGCCGAAGCGCGCGCGCAAGAAGGCGGCCTGAGTATCGGACGGGGCGGCGCACCGGCCGCCCCGTTCCCTTCAATAGCCGGCGAGTTTCGCGAAGCGTTCGCGATGGAAGGCCGCATTGCCCCACATCGCCTCGAGCACCGCGGCGCGCTTCATGTAGAAGCCGGCGTCATGTTCGTCGGTCATGCCGATACCGCCATGCAGCTGGATCATCTCACGGCTGACGAGGCGCAATGTGTCACCTGCAACCGCCTTGGCGAGGCTGACGCTCTGTGAAAGGTCGCTGCGGCGCGCATCGATCGCCTCCAGCGCCCCCTCCACCACCGATCGCATGAGTTCGAGCTCGGTCAGCATCTTTGCCATGCGGTGCTGAAGCGCCTGAAAGGTGCTGAGCTGCTGGCCGAACTGGACGCGCGTCTTGAGGTAATCGTTGGTGTTGGCGAACGCCTGTTCGGCGAGGCCGAGCATTTCGGCGGTGACCAGCGCGGTGGCGTGGTCGACGATCCTCGCGGTGAGGTCTGTGCCGCCGAGCCGGGTCGCGGGAGCCTTGTCGAAGCGGACCTCGGCATGGCTGCGGGCATCGGCCATGCGACGCGTGGAGCGGGTGACGCCCTCGTCGCCGGCCACGAGATACAGCCCATCGGCGGCGGCGACGACAAAGGCCGTAGCGCTGTCACCCTCCGCGACGAACGCCTTGGTGCCGGTGATACGGCCGTCCTCGACGCGGGTGTCGATGGCACCGCCGTGCAGCGGGCCTTCGTCGATCGCGAGCGTCGCCACCGCCTCGCCACTCGCGATGCGCGGCAGCCATTCGGATTTGGCGGCATCGCTGTCGCCGAGCCCGATCGCCGTTGCCGCGGGACCTGTAGAGGCGAGCGGATGCGCGACGAGCGTGCGGCCGAGCTGTTCGATCACCATGCCGAGCGACAGATAACCGAGTTCGGAGCCGCCATGCGCCTCTGGCACGACGATGCCGCCCCAGCCCATCTGGCCCATTTCGCCCCAGGCGTTGACGTCGAACTCTTCGGCAGGCGCGGCATTGCGCAGGCGCCGGAAGGCGGTGACCGGGGATTCGTTGTCGCCCCATTCGCGCGCCATGTCGCGCAGCATCGTCTGTTCTTCGGTGAGGACGGCCATGCCGTGAACTCCTGAGTTAGGGTGCTCGGTTATTGGTGATCGAGCATCCCGAGGATGCGCTTGGCGACGATGTTGTTCTGGATTTCCGAGCTGCCGCCGTAGATCGACACCGCCTTGCCCCACAGCCACGTGCGGGTCTGCGCCAGTTCGTCGTCGGTGAACCCCTCGCCTTCCCAGCCGAGGCCGTTCATCCCCATGATCTCGATCGCGAGTTCGGCGCGGTCCTGCGTGATGCGCGCGCCGACGTTCTTCATGATCGACGTCGCGGCCGACGGCCCCTGATTCGACTTCGCTTCGGCTGCGGCGCGGCGCAGTGTCAGGACGAAGGCGCGCACGTCCATCTCGTGGCGGATGATGCGGGTGCGCAGGTCGGGATCGGCGATGCGGCCCTGTTCGTCGGTGCCGCGATAGGCCTTGGCGATCTCGCTGAGCGGCTTGCCGGCGAGCAGCCGCCCGGCCGATCCGCCGCCACCCGACAGGCTGGAGCGCTCGTGCTGGAGCAGGCGCTTGCCGATCGTCCAGCCTTCGCCCTCACGCCCGACGAGGTTCTCCTTCGGCACCTTCACGTCGGTGAAGAAGGTTTCGCAGAAGGGCGACGAGCCGGAAATCAGGCGGATCGGCTTCACCTCGACGCCGGGGGCATCCATGTCGATCAGCAGGAAGCTGATGCCTTCATGCTTTTTCGTCTTGTCGGTGCGGACGAGCGCGAAGCATTTGTCGGCCCATTGACCGCCGGAGGTCCAGGTCTTCTGCCCGTTGACGACATAATGGTCGCCCTTGTCCTCGGCGAAAGTCTGCAAGGAGGCCAAATCGGAGCCGGCGCCGGGTTCGGAATAGCCCTGGCACCAACGGACCTCGCCGCGCGCGATCGCGGGGATATGCTCCTGCTTCTGCGCCTCAGTGCCATATTCGAGCAGCGTCGGGCCGAACATCATCACGCCCATGCCGCCGATCGGATTCCACGCGCCGATCCGCGCCATTTCCTCTTGCAGCACGCGGGCCTCGGCCCGGCTGAGGCCACCACCGCCATATTGC
The DNA here is from genome assembly GCF_043498045.1 of Sphingomonas sp. S6. NCBI lineage: Bacteria > Pseudomonadati > Pseudomonadota > Alphaproteobacteria > Sphingomonadales > Sphingomonadaceae > Sphingomonas > Sphingomonas sp. S6. Next base: position 100,569 of record NZ_JBIEOE010000001.1, on the reverse strand, counting down.
GCGGGCCAGGTGGGGACGCCCCACCCCTTCTCGCCCATCGCCTTCGTCCAGGCGGCTTCGTCGGGCGTGGGATCGTGCGGGCCTTCGACGGCGGACATGCCGCCATCCTTATGTGCAAGGGCCTTTGGGAAATGCTGCTCCAGCCAGTCGCGCGCCTCGGCGCGGAAGGCGTCGAGCGGATCGGTGGGGGCGTCGGCGGTGAGGGCAGTCGCCATCATGTCTCTCCTGATCCCGAATCTGAAGATCGGGTATGCTGGGTGTAGCCATGCCATGAATGATCGGGCGTGCAAAGCCCCGCATTGGCTTGGCGCGCAGCTTGCGGCACAAGGGCGCCGACACGTGCGGGGAGTGGGGCATGCGGTTCGAGCATAAGGCGGTGCCGATCGCGCTGGCGGCGGTACTGATCGATACGATCGGCTTCGGCATCGTTGCACCCGTCTTCCCGGCGCTACTGCGCAACCTGGGCGAGACGGACATCGAACAGGCGACGCGGATCGCCGGGTGGATGCTCGTCGTCTATGCCGGCGCGCAATTCTTTGCGGGGCCGGTGCTGGGCAATCTGTCCGATCGGTTCGGACGGCGACCGGTGCTGATCGCATCGATGATGAGTTTCGGGCTGGATTATGCGGTGATGGCGGTCGCGCCGAGCGTCGGCTGGCTGTTCGCCGGACGCGCGATCGCCGGGATCGCGGGCGCGGTCTACGGCCCTGCCGGATCGGTGATCGCCGACGTGACGCCACCCGAAAAGCGCGGCGGCACCTTTGCGCTGATCGGCGCGGCGTTCGGCCTGGGCTTCATCATCGGCCCGGCACTGGGCGGGCTGTTCTCGTTGTGGGGACCAAGGGCACCGTTCGTCGCGGCGGCGGTGCTGGCGCTGGTCAATGCCGGCGTGATGCTCGTGGCGATGCCGGAGACGCTGGCGCCCGAGAATCGGCGACCGTTCCGCCTGCGCGACGCGCATGTCATCGGGGCGTTCCGGCCGCTGTTCCACGCCGGCAATGCCGCGCCGCTGCTGATCGCGATGTTCCTGTGGCAATTGGCGCACATGGTCTATCCGGCAACCTGGAGCTTCTGGGCCACCGCGCAGGTTGGCTGGGATGCCAAGGCGATCGGCTGGAGCCTCGCGTTCGTCGGGGTGGTGGCGACGATCGTGCAGGGCGGGCTGACCGGACCAGCCATCGCGCGGCTGGGGGAGCGGCGGGCATTGCTGATCGGACTGACCGCGGCCGGCCTGTCGTTCCTGGCGTTCGGCGGCGTGACCCAGGGGTGGCAGGTCTATGTGCTGTTCGTCGTCAGCGCCTTCGATGGCTTCGCCATGCCCGCAATGCAGGCGATGGTGTCGCGCATGGTCGACGCGTCGCGGCAGGGGCAGTTGCAGGGCGGGCTGGGTGCGATGGGGAGCGTGTCGGCGATCGTCGCGCCGCTGCTGCTGACGCAGGTGCTCGCCTGGGGCGTGGGCCACGGGTTTCCCGGCGCATCCTTCGTTATCGCGGGTGTGCTGGCGCTGGCGGCGGGCGCCATCGTGATGGCGCGTGTGCGTACCGCCGGATGACGATGCCGCACGATTTCGAACATTGCGTATGGCATCCACCCGAACCTTGCCCTAGCCTTTGCCGATGAGCCCGACAGCCGACCCCGCCGCCGCCCAGTCCGCCGCCTTCGTCCCCCTGCGCGACGTGATTGCCGGTTTGCAGCCGGACGAGGGCGGCTGGACGGGCGTCGTGCCGGACAGTTGGTTGCAGGGCCGCACGGCTTATGGCGGCCTGTCGTCGGCGCTCGCTCTCCACGCCGCCATGGCGTCGGACAGCGATCTGCCCCCGCTGCGCTCTGCGCTGGTCGCATTCATCGGCCCGCTGAGCGGCGCCATCACCATCCGCGCCGAGCGTCTGCGGCGCGGACGGAACGCCGCCTTCGTCCAGGCGGACGTGACGAGCGAGGCGGGCCTGGGCTTGCGCGCGACCTTCGTCTTCATGGGGCCCGTACCGTCGCGGCTCGACCAGCGTGCGCCGGCCGGCCCGGCGGTGTCGCCGCCCGGACCGGACGACCGGATCCTGGGCGGCCATCCCGCCGTGCCCTTCACCAGCAATTTTGAACTGGTCGATGCGCCCGGCGCCGGACCCGCGGAGTGGCTCCGCTGGGTCCGGCTGAAGGACCGCGAGGGGCTGCATCCGATGGTCGAGCTGATGGCGGTCGCCGACTGCCTGCCGCCCGCCGCGATGAAGCTGCTCGGCGGACCGGCGCCGGTCAGCTCGATGACGTGGCAACTCAATGTGCTCGCCGACGCGCCGGTGACGCAGGATGGCTGGTGGCTGCTGCAAGCGGTGGCGGGTCATGCGCGCGACGGCAGTTCCAGCCAGCGCATGGGCATCTGGTCCGCCGACGGCGCGCCGATCGCCGATCACATGCAGAGCGTGGCGGTCTTCGCCTGATCGTCACCGCGACGATGAAGCAATCCTACCCAGCACCCGGTAGCTTCCCACCATCGACACTAATCCTGCCGCATGCCGACGTTCCAACGCAGATGACGGCGTGCGTCTCAAGCGCCCGTTATCTGACGGAAAAGTGAACTATTGTTCACGGGACAGGACTCGGTGGCTCGCCTATATTGCGGCTCTTCGATGTGGAGAATGCTCGATGCGTAAGCTTGCTTTTATCGCCATTCCGCTCATGATGGCTTCTGCCCAGCCGGCTCTGGCCAAGGGGTGCCTGCGCGGCGCCGCCGCCGGCGCGGCGGCCGGTCATTTCGTCGGCAAGGGTCACGCCATGCTCGGCGCCGCGGCAGGCTGTGCCGCGATGCACCACCATTATGCCAAACAGGCGCGCGCGCAAAAGGCGCAAGCCAAGGCGGCCGCGCAGCACTGAGCCGCTGCGACAGTTTGCGACACAATGAAGCGCGTCCGACATGACCGCGCGACAGAGCTGATCGACAAGGCGCATCGTCGGGCGGGGGTTGGCCCCGCCCCCTGGAGACCAGGACGATGCGTACAGCTCTGATTTCGATGATGGCGGCGGGCGGCCTGCTGGCAACGGCTGCGACGGCGCAGACCGCGCCGCAGGCCCCCGCTCCTGCCCCCAATGGTGCCGCTCGTCCGCACGGCGGCATGATGCGCGCCGACGCCAATGGCGACGGCACGGTCACGCGGGCGGAAGTGATCGCACAGGCGCAGGCGCGCTTCGACGCGATGGATACCAACCATGACGGCACCGTCACGCCGGAGGAACGCGCCGCAGCGCGCGCCGCGATGTGGGCCAAGCGCGGTGGTGGGACGGCGGACGCTCCTGCGATGAACCGCGGCGGCAACGGTGGTGGCCGTACCCTGACCCGCGCCGACGCCACGGCACGCGCGGGCGCGCGCTTCGACCGGATGGACACGAACCACGACGGCAAGCTCGACGCGACCGAAATGGCAGCGGCCCGATCCGCGATGCATCACGGTCGCCGTGGCGACGCGGCGCCCGATGCAAGCCAGCCCGCCGGCACACCCGACGCGCAATAAGCGTATTCTGACGGCAAGCGCCGGGCGGTCCCGATCGGACCGTCCGGCTTTGCAGGAGACGATTCGCGTGGCAGAGCGGGATCTTATGGGAGACATGCAGCACCTGCTGCTCGTCGATGACGAGCGTTCGATCCGCGAGCCGCTGGCGCAATATCTCACCAAACAGGGCTTTCGCGTGACCCAGGCCGCCGATGCGGAAAGCGCGCGGACGCGACTGGCGGCCTATGCGATCGATCTGGTCATCCTCGACGTGATGATGCCCGGCGAGGACGGCCTGTCGCTGTGTCGGCATATTGCCGCGACCAGCGACACGCCTGTCATCCTGTTGACCGCAAAGGCCGAGGAGACCGACCGGATCGTCGGGCTGGAAATGGGCGCGGATGATTATGTAACGAAGCCCTTCTCTCCCCGCGAACTCGCGACGCGGGTAAAGGTGGTGCTGCGCCGCCTGACCGCGGGCGGCGCGCGTCAGCATGCGCCCGAAAGCGGCTCCTACGCCTTTGCCGGCTGGGTGCTGAAGACGGGCGAGCGCTCGCTGGTCGATCGCGAGGGCGTCAGCGTACCGCTGTCGACCGGGGAATATAATCTGCTGCTCGCGCTGGTGACGCGGCCGCGGCAGGTGCTGACGCGCGACCAGTTGCTCGACCTGACGCAGGGCCGTGAGGCGGCGGCGTTCGATCGTGCCATCGACAATCAGGTCAGCCGCCTACGCCGCAAGATCGAAGCGGACGCCAAGGCTCCTGATATTATCAAGACCGTCTGGGGGGGCGGCTACACGCTGGCCGCGGAAGTGACGCGGCTGTGACGCAGCCCGCCGCGGCGGCGGCGCCGCGCGCTAGACGACGGCTGTGGCCGCGCAGTCTTGCCGGACAGATGGCGGTGTTGATCGCGCTGGCGCTGTTCGTGGCACAGGCGGTGAATTTCGGTCTGGCGCTGCGCGACCGAGCACAATTCCGGCTCGCGCAGGCGGCACGGCCGGTCGCGATCCGAATCGCGGATGCGGTCGAACGCGAGGCGCAAGGTCTGCGGCCGATTTTGCGCGACAGGGGGCGCGTGCGGCGCGCCGATCGCGACGCAATTCCCGCCGATCTGCCGCGCCTGCCCGCCTTCGCCGACGAATTGCGCGATCAGTTGCGCGAGCAGGGGATGGAGGTCGGACGGATCGATACCGGGGTGCGTCCATGGGCCGGAATCGACGATGCATGGCAGGCGCGCAATCCGATGCGGCCAGGTCGCTATCGCCGGCACATCGAGCGCCCCGAGGACGCCTTGCTGGTGACGATCGAGCAGCCTGGGCATGGCTGGCTGGCGCTGACGGTCGCCTGGGGAGACAATGGCGGCATTCGGCTGTTCTGGCGATTGTTCGCGCAGACGCTGATCCTCTACGCGGTCGTACTGCTGCCGGTGTTGTGGATCGCGCGGCGGATTTCGCGGCCGTTGCGCGATCTGACCGCCGCGGCCGAGCGGTTCGGGCGCAGCGGCGAAGGCGTGGTGCCGGTGCCCGTGCGCGGCCCGGCCGACATCACCGGACTGGTCCAGTCGTTCAACCAGTTGCAGACGCGTGTCACTGCGATGCTTGATGAGAAAGACCGGATGCTGGGTGCGATCGGTCACGATCTTCGCACCCCGCTCGCCGCGCTGCGCGTCCGGGTCGAATCGGTCGAGGACGACACCGATCGCGCCCGGATGAGTGACACGATCGCCGAAATGAACCGGACGCTTGATGACATCCTGTCGCTGGCACGCATGGGCCGACCCAGCGAGCCCGTCACCGAGGTCGATCTTGCCGCGTTGGTCGATGCAGTCGTCGAGGATTTTCGCGATTTGGGTCAGGACGTATCGTTCGACGAGGCCGAGCGGCTGCGCATGCGGCTGCGTCCGTCGCTGATCCGCCGCGCGATCCGCAACCTTATCGAAAACGCCGTGAAATATGGGGGCGGCGCCGAGGTGCGGCTGATCGCCGAACCGCAGCGTGTCGCGATCGAGGTGGGCGACCGTGGACCGGGCATTCCCGAGGCGCGGCTGGGCGACGTCTTCGCGCCCTTCACCCGCCTGGAAAGCTCGCGCAATCGCGATACGGGCGGCATCGGACTGGGCCTTGCGCTCGCCCAGTCGATCGTGCGCGAAGCCGGCGGCGAGATACGGCTGGCGAACCGGGCGGGCGGCGGCCTGTGCGCGACGATCGAGCTGCCGCGCTGATCCGCCGTCAGACCTGCGGCACGGCGGTCGCCCAATTCCCCATATCGGAATAGAGATAGTCGCTTTCGAATTCGGCGACCGCCGCAAGGCCGGTCAGGTCGAGAATTTCGACGTGGCCGTTGCGGAAGACCAGCAGGTTCCGCTCACGCAGATCACGCAGCACGCGATTGACGTGGACGCCGGTCAGGCCGCACGCCTCCGCCAGATCGGGCTGGGTCAACGGTAGCTCGAACCGCCCGGCCTGCGCCAGGCCAACCATGGTTAGGCGGGCGTTCAGTTCGCAGAAGAAGTGCGCGAGCCGCCCGTCGGCACCCAGTCGCCCGAGCCGGAAAATCCATTCCCGGTGCATCGCCGCGTCGAGCAGCGTGGAGAACCATAGGACGCGGGTGAGGTGCGGGTGCCGATCGGTGATCGCGGTGAGCGTCTGGTGGTCGTACAACGCCACCTTCACCGGCCCCAGCGTGCCGATATCGTGATCGAGCCGTCCGGTCGGGAAGCCGTGCAGATCGACGAAATCGCCGGGCACGTGAACCGACACCAGCTGTCGATACCCCTCGCGGTCGTCCATGTAACGGGTGACGTAGCCGTCGACGAGCAACATGCTCTGGTCCAGCCGCTCGCCCCGGCGCACCAGATGGTGGCGCGCGGGAAAATCCTTCACGGTCTGGACATTGTCCTCCAGCACGCGCTGTTCCTCGGGCGAGAGACGTTCGCGCCCCCGCCCCATGAGGAAACGGCCGGTGAGGGGAAAGCGCCCGAGCGCGGTAGATCGGGGCAAGGCGAGTGCAGCATCATCGATCATGACCCTGTCAAACACGGATCGGGGGCGTAACGTTCCCATATCGGCCGCGCCTGTTTTCGGAACGACTTGCCCCCTCCCCCCGTTTCGATGCGAAGGCGGAACAGTTGATCCGCGATGCCCGCATGCCGCATGGGGTGCGTGGCAAATATAACAGGGGGATAGGTCCAATGCTCGAACCGGATCGTAACGTCTGGCGGATCGAGCGGGCGAACCGCCTGTCGGTGATCGTCGACGCCGACCGCTATTTCGGCGTCGCCCGTGAGGCCTTCGCCGCGGCAAAGAAGCGCATCATGCTGGTCGGCTGGGATTTCGACGCGCGTATCCCGCTGGTGGGCGACGGCGTGGACGTCAACGGACCGGAGACGGTCGGCGATTTCCTCTACTGGCTGGTCGAGCGCAATCCGGAGCTGGAACTGTATCTACTCCGCTGGGACATCGGCGCGCTGAAGTCGATCTTTCGCGGCAAGACGCTGTTCACCGTCTGGAAGTGGGCACGGCACCCGCGCATCCACGTGAAGCTCGACGCACATCACCCGACCGGATCGTCGCATCACCAGAAGATCGTGTCGATCGACGACTGCCTCGCCTTTTGCGGTGGGATCGACATGACCGCCGAGCGCTGGGACACGCGCGCGCATCGCGACGACGATCCCGGACGGCGGCTGCCGGGCGGTGGCCTGTACAAGCCGTGGCACGATGCGACGACCGCGATCACCGGCCCGGCCGCGGCGGCACTCGCCGAATTGTGCCGCAACCGCTGGCGGCTTGCGACGACGCATCGGCTGGCGCCGGTCGAAGGTGCCGTGTCGTGCTGGCCAGAGTCGCTCGCGCCGACGTTCGAGGACGTCGATGTCGGCATCGCGCGCAGCCAGCCTGAGATGCCGGGCGAGGCTCCGGTGACCGAGGTCGAGGCGCTGTTCCTTGATCAGATCCGGGCCGCACGCCGGCATATCTATTGCGAAAGCCAGTATTTCGCCTCGCGCCGCATTGCGGAGGCGATCGCGGCGCGGCTGGATGAGGAGGACGGTCCGGAGATCGTCATCGTCAATCCGCTAACCGCGCAAGGCTGGCTGGAGCCGATCGCGATGGACACGGCGCGCGCCCGGCTGGTTGAGACGCTGCGGCGGCGCGACCGACACGGGCGGCTGCGGCTGTACCATCCCTTCACGCAAGGGGGCACGGCGATCTATTGCCATGCCAAGATCACGATCATCGACGACACGCAGCTGCGGATCGGATCGGCGAACATCAACAATCGCTCGCTGCGGCTGGATACCGAATGCGACGTCGTGGTCGATGCGGCCCGGCATCCCGGTCGCGGACTGGAGGCGACTATTGCAGACGCCCGCGCCGACCTGATGGCGGAGCATCTGGGCGTATCCCCGGCGAAGGTCGCAGCGACGATCGCCGAGACGGGATCGCTGATCGCCACGATCGAGCAATTACGTGGGTCTGGCCGTTCGTTGCGGCCCTATGAGGTTCCCGACCTCGACGGCGTGCAGGAATGGCTAGCTGACAACGAGATCCTGGACCCCGAAGGGCCGGGCGAGATGTTCGAGGCAACCACGCACCGCGGGCTGTTCCGCGGGCGGTTGAAACGAGGCTAGCGCGCGGGTGTCTGCTGGGCGAGCAGGCGGTCGAGCAAGGCGAGCCGGACGGCAATGTCCTTGCGGTAGGACGCCCGCTCCGGTGTCAGCGCGAGCGCCTGCGCCCAATAGCGGCGCGCGAGTTGAAACTCGCCGGCGCGGATATAGGCGAGCCCCAGGAAGAAGCGCGGCCCCGGATGATCCGGCGCGAGACGCATCGCCTGCTGGAACGCGAATAACGCGGGCGGCGACACCACATCGCGATCATGCGCGGCCATCGTCGTGCCCAGCGCGGTCCACAGCATCGCGCTGCTGCGATAGCGGTTGATCCCGCCCAGGATCGCGATCACCGCCGAGCGTCGATCGCCGGACCGGGCGAGCGCATCGGCCGCAGTCAGATAGGCGCCATCGGCGGTGAAGCGCCCGAACATCGCCTCGCGCAGGGTGACGAGTTCGGGATCGTCGGCTTGCAGCGCCGCATTGGTCCGCGGGCCGGCGCCGGGCCGCATCGGACTACCCTGCCACGCATAGCCGGCAGCGCCGAGCATCAACGCGGCGCCGACCATCGACCACAGCCGCCGGTTAACGCGTAGCGCGACAAGCGCCGCAAAGCTTGCCCCGGCGATCAGGAGAAGCGCGATCCAGCCCATCAGTCGCGCCTCCGACGCCGGAAGCTCGACCGCGCGATCCCAATGCCGATGGCGAGCAGAACCAACGGCGCAGCCCATAACGGGCCCGTCGCCGCGCCGAGCGGCGGATCGTAGCTGATGTAATCGCCATACCGTTCGATCAGCCATGCGCGGATCGCCTGCGGCGTCTCCCCCGCGGCGATACGGCTGCGCACCAGCGCGCGCATGTCGCCCGCCATGCTGGCATCACTGTCGGCGATCGACTGGCCCTGACAGACGACGCAGCGCAGCGTCTCCATCAGCGCGCGCGCCTTCGCCTCCTGGGCGGGATCGCGCAGCTGCGTGTCGGCAAGCGCTGCCGGCGGAGTCGTCGGATCGGCAAGCGCGGGCGTGGCGAGCGCCGCCGCAAGGAGGATCGCCCAGCCCCTCATCGTGCCGCCTTCACCGCGGCGGCAATCTGCGCCACGTCGCCCGCGCGGATGTCGCCGACATGCTGCAGGACGATACGTCCCTGCCCGTCGACCACGAAGCTTTCCGGCACACCGGACGAGCCGAGCGCGAGCTGCACCGCGCTCTGCCGGTCGTCGCCGATGCTGGCATAGGGGTCGCCGTTCTGGCGCAGGAAGGTGGCGAGCGCAGGCGCGGTGTCGCGGATCGCGATACCTTCGATCGGCACGCCCAGGGCCTTGAGGCGCATCAGCTGCGGTGCCTCGGCGATACAGGGAATGCACCAGCTGGCGAAGATGTTGATCAGCCGTGGCTTGCCCGTCAACGCGCCGCTGCCGGGCTTGCCGGGGACGATGGCGGGCAAGGTGATGTCGGGTAGCGGTTTGCCGATCATCGCCGAGCGCACTGTGCGGTCTGCGGGTCGGAACAGGCCGAACGCCACCACCGCCGCAATCGCGACGAACGCCGCGAGTGGCGTCCAGAGCAACCACCGCTTCATGCCTGCGCCTCGCGCAGCGCGCTACGCCGCTCGCGCCGCCAGCGACCGATCAGCGACAAGGCGCCACCCAATGCGACCAGCGCACCGCCCAGCCAGATCAAGGTGACGAACGGCTTCCACCACAGCCTGAGCTGCCAGCGCCCCTGCGGATCGGGCTGGCCGAGGACCGTGTAGAGCTGGCCGTCCCACAGCGTCAGGATCGCGCTTTCGCTGGTGGTGGTGACCGGGTCGGAGAAGAAGCGCGATTGCGGACGCAGGATCACCGTGTCGTCGTCTCGCGTCGCGCTCAGCCGCGCCTCAAGCGCCGACCAGTTCTGGCCGATCACGGGACGAACGCCCTGAAGACGGACGGTAAAGGGACCGACATGAACCGGCTGGCCCACCCGCGCTGCGACCAACGTTTCCGACGTATAGGCCGCGTCGCACGCCATGCCGGCAAGGCTGACCGCGATGCCGAGATGCGCGACGACCATGCCCCAGGTGAACAACGGCGTGCGCCACGGATTGCGCCCGAGCAGCGGCAGCACGCTCGCCACCGCCAATCCCGCAGCGAGCGACAGGCCGAACAGCGGCAGCACGCCAGGGGGTGCCAGCACGATCAGCCCGGCGCCGGTGAAACCCGCAGCCGCGACCGGCCACATCATCCGCTCCAGCAGCGCGTTCGCGCTGTCCCGCCGCCAGCGCAGGAGCGGCCCGGCGGCCATGACGACCACGAGCGCCAGCGCGACCGGGCCCGCCGCCTTGTTGAAGAAGGGTGGCCCCACCGACAGCTGCACGCCGAAGCCGGCGGCGACGAGCGGGTAGAGCGTGCCGATCAAGACGATGCCGAGGATGACGGACAGCAGCAGATTGTTGAGGACCAATCCCCCTTCGCGGCTGACCAGCTCGAACGTCGTGCCCGCGCGCACCGTGCCGATCCGCGCCGCGAACAGCGCCAGCGCCCCGCCAATATAGACGGCGAGCAACGCCAGGATGAAGGCGCCGCGCTCCGGATCGACGGCGAAGGCATGGACGCTGGTCAGGATGCCGGAGCGGACCAGGAAGGTGCCGATCATCGACATCGAAAAGGCAACGACCGCCAGCATCACCGTCCACGCGCGCAACCCGTCGCGCGTCGCCAGCACCGTCACCGAATGGAGCAAGGCGGTCGCGGCCAGCCACGGCATCAGCGAGGCGTTCTCCACCGGGTCCCAGAACCACCAGCCGCCCCAGCCGAGCTCGTAATAGGCCCAATAGGATCCGGCGGTGATGCCGAGCGTCAGGAATACCCACGCCCCCAGCACCCAGGGCCGCATCGCCCGCGCGAACGCCGGACCGACGTCACGCGTGATCAGCGCGCCGACCGCGAAGGAGAAGGCGACCGAAATGCCGACATAGCCGATGTACAGCGTCGGCGGATGGAAGGCGAGACCGGGGTCCTGCAACAGCGGGTTCAGCCCCATGCCGTCGCGCGCCGGCATCGGCAGCCGTGCGAACGGATTGGAGGCGAAGAGCAGGAAGGCGTAGAAGCCGAGCGCGATCCCCGCCTGCGCGGCCAGCGTCGCGATCAGCGAGCGTTCGGGCAGGCGCCGCTCCAGCACCGCGACCGCGCCCCCGGCAAGGCCCAGGATCGTCACCCAGAGCAGCATCGACCCTTCGTGATTGCCCCAGGCGCCGGCGAATTTGTAGATCCACGGCTTGGCCGAATGGCTGTTCTCGACCACCAGCTTGACCGACATGTCGGACGCGAGGAACAGCGCGATTAGCGCCGCCATCGCCAGCAACGCCAGCGCACCCTGCACGATCGCGACGGGGCGGACCGCGGCGATCGTCTCGGCACCGCCACGTAACAAGCCGATCGCGCCAAGGGCCAGCTGCAACGCCGCCAGCGCAGCCGCGAGCCATAAGGCGGCAAGGCCGACCTCGGCGATCATGGTTCCAGCGTCCGCGTCTCGTGCATCGCCTTGCCGCCCTTTGCGGCGAGTTCGGGCGGCATGTACTTTTCGTCGTGCTTGGCGAGCAGATTGGTCGCGGTGAAGCCGCCGTCCGGGTTGAAATGCCCCTCGGCGACGACACCGGAGCGCTCGCGGAACAGGTCGGGCGCGATGCCGGCGAAGGTGACGGGGGTGGTCGCGATGCCGTCGCCGACGACGAAGTGGATGGTCACCCCGTCGGCGGCGCGCTTGATCGACCCGGCCTGCACCATGCCGCCGAGGCGCACCGCGCGGCCGAGCGGCAGGCCCTGTTTGGCGACGTCGGACGGCGCGTAGAAGAACGACGCCTGATCCTTCAGCGCGGACATGGCGAGCAGCGCCGCCGCGATCACCGCGGCGAGGCCCAGCAGCACGAGCGTCAGCCGTTGATGCTTCGCCTTCATTTCTCGGCGCGCTTCATCGCGATGTAGCTGACAAGCGTCAGCGCACCCGCCGCGCCGAGCGTGATGGCATATGCCGCGACGATGAACGGCCAGTGGTTCATGCCCGCGCCATCCGCCGCATCCGCGCCTCTGCCTTGGTCCGTGCAAGCGTCGTGCGCATGCGCATCATGACGATCGCGGCGAACAGCAGGGTGAAGCCGCCCATGGTGAATCCAAGCGGCCACAGGATGCTGCCCGCGATGCTCGATCCAGTGAGGCCGATCGACGGGCCCTGATGCAGCGTGTTCCACCAGATCACCGAATAGCGGATGATCGGCAGCAACACGGTGCCGGCAATGCCGTACAGCGCCGGGATACGCCCATCGCCGCCGCGCTCCGCATCGGCGCGTGCGAGCGCCATATATCCGCAATAGACGAAGAACAGCAGCAGCATCGACGTCAGCCGCCCGTCCCATTGCCACCACGTTCCCCAGGTCGGCCGCCCCCAGATCGATCCGGTGACGAGGCAGACGGCGGCGAACATCGCCCCCGGCAAGGCGATCGCGCGCGCCGCGACGTCGGCCAGGGGATGCCGCCAGACGAGAAAGGCGATGCTGCTGATGGCAAGGCCGCTCCACCCGCCCATCCCGAGCCAGGCGGCGGGGACGTGGATGTAGAGGATGCGGACGCTATCACCCTGCAGATAGTCGCGCGGGCTTTGCGTCAGGCCGGCCCAGCAGCCGACGGCGATCAGCGCGACGCCCGCCCACAGCAGCACCGGCGTCAGCACGCGGGCGAGCTTCAGGAAGCGGGCGGGATTGGCAAGGGCATGAAGGGTCGGCACGGTCGCCCAGCGTCATAGCAGCTTTGCAGCCGCCGTCATCCCGTCGGTTGCGGTGGCGCCGTCGGTCTTTGGACCAACGCCGGCGGCAGCGCACCGCCGGTGTCGGCCAAAACCGTCTGAGCCGATCAGCCGGGGCCGATCAGCCGCGGCCGATCAGGCGCTGCGCGATCGTATCGGCGACCTCCGCGGCGGGGCGGCCGGTACGTTCGCTCTCGTCCCACACCTCGTTCAGGCGTTCGGGGATCTTCGCAATGCGCGCCATCACTTCGGCCTCATCGCCCTGCCCCAGATATTCGAGGCCGACATTGATGATGCCGCCGGCATTGATGACGTAATCGGGTGCGTAGAGGATGCCGCGATCGTGCAGGCGATCGTAATCCTCGCGCGTGGCGAGCTGATTGTTGGCACCGCCCGCGACGACCTTGGCGGTCAGCGTCGGGATGGTCGCTTCGGTCAGAATCGCGCCGAGCGCGTTGGGGCTGAAGATGTCCGCCTCGACGCCCAGGATCGCACCGGCCGCAACCGTCTCACCGCCCAGCTCCGCCGCCAGCGCCGCTGCACGCGCCGCGTCGACATCGGCGAGCGTCAGGCGCGCGCCGTCCTTCGCCAGCAGCTTGGCAAGGCCGCCGCCAACCGAGCCGACGCCCTGAATCGCGACGTGCACACCCTTCATATCGTCAGTGCCGAGACCGCGCTTCGTCGCTGCCTTGACGCCCAGATAGACGCCGTGCGCGGTGTACGGGCCGGGATCACCACCCGCCGCGCCGCTTTCGACCGGCAGGCCGCTGACGTACTTGGTTTCGCCCGCGATCAACTTCATGCGCGCTTCGGACATGCCGACGTCCTCGGCGGTGACGTAGCGGCCGCCGAGCGATTCGACCGCCCGGCCGAACGCCGTCAGCTGCGCGTCGGGGATCACTGCGCCGGGCTTGTCCGCCAGGATCACGCCCTTGCCGCCGCCGAGCGCGAGGCCCGCCATGGCGTTCTTGAAGCTCATGCCGCGCGACAGGCGCAGCGCGTCGGTGACGGCGAGGTCGCCCGAGGCGTAATGCCAGAAGCGCGCGCCGCCCGCTGCCGGGCCGAGATGGGTCGAATGAACCGCGATAATCGCGCGCAGGCCCGATTCGCGATCGGTGAAGGCATGGACGCCCTCATGATGGTCAAAGTCGGGAAGGTCCCACACCGAGGTCATCGCCTGCTCCATGGATCGAATATTGCGAATGTCCGCAATATTGTTTCCCGGCGGCTTTGGCTAGTCCCTGCGGTCCTGAAAAGGAGCGGGAAAATGGGGCGACCGACGGGACTTGAACCCGCAACTTCCGGCATCACAAGCCGGCGCTCTAACCAATTGAACTACGGTCGCCGCGAAGACGGGTGCCCCTAGCGGGCACCGTCGCGGTGGTCAAGGCCGTCAGAAGCGTCCTTCGACCGAAAGTCGATAACCACCGGCGCCAGCGACGAAACCCGTCGCCGCCAGCCGCTGTGCCGCGGCATCGTCGCTGGGCGCGAGGCGCAGCGCGGCGGAATAGCGGCCATCGCCGGTCAGCCGCAGCTCGATCGCCTCGGTCCCGGCCTGGCTGGCGAGTGGCAGCAGCAAAGCGTTGCCGTCGCAGCGGGCGACGCCCGTCAGCTCGGTCGGCAGGGCGATCCCCGCCGCCTCGCCCACCAGCCGTGCCCGCACCCGACCTTCGGCCTGTTCGCAGACATCGTCGGCGAAGCGGATGCTGACGTCTTCCAGCGTTAGCGCGGTAACGGGCAGCGGAGCGAAGGCGTTGCCGGTGGGGAAGGTCGCGGTCATCCCCTCGATCCCGCGCAGATGGCGGCCCAGCACGAAGGCGCCATGCACCGTCCCCGCCTGATCCTCGACCAAGACGCGCGCGCGCCCGATCAGCAGCGCAAAGGGCGACAGGCTGGCGTCCAGCGTGCCCAGCGCGAGATCGCCGAACCGCGCATCGACGAGCCGACCGTCCCACACGCTGCCTGTGACGCTGCGTGCGCTGAAGCCCTGCTCGCCGACGCCCGCCGAGGCCAGCACCAGCCGCATCGGCAGGAAGACGAGCAACGCCACGAACATCATCGCACCGAACAGCGCCGCCGGCCCGGTGGTGAGTCGCAGCCGCCTCACGACGCGCGCGCCCGTGCGACGAAATCGACGCCGACGCTGCCATCCGCATTGTCGCGCCACGCCGCCGATTCGATCAGGATGCCACTCGCCTCCAGCCCTGCGAACCAGCGGGCCAGCGCCGCCGGCCGTGCTGCGGAGATGGTCGCATGCACCCGGCCCGCACCCGATTCGTCGACGGTGGCAAGCGCGAAGCCCGCCGCCTCGGCACGCCGCCGTACCGTGTCGGCGAGGCTACCCTCAATAGGCGTGCGCCGCCCGGCGCTGCGGATCAGGTCTACCGCATTCTGCGTGCTGCCCAGCCGGACGACCGCGTCGGCGTAACGCTCCCGCGCGCTCGACAGGCCGTCGCGGACGGGCAGGATGATTCCGCCCCACAGGATGGTGACGACCAGCAGCGCCAGCATGACGAGGATCAGCCGGCGTTCGCGCAAGGATCGGCTGGCGAACCAGCTGCGGATGCCGCTCATGGCCGCGTCACCGTCATCTCGCCCGTCACCCTTCCGTTGGCCGACTGGAACGTGCCGGCGGTGACGGTGAAGCCCGCCGCCTCCAGCGCGCGCTTGAGGTCGGTCGGCAGCGATTCGCGCGCCGCACCGACGCCGATGCGCAACGCGCCGTTCGACTGGAAATCGAGGCTGGTCAGCTCCGTGCCCGGCGTCGCGCGGACGGCGGCATAGACCGCAGCGACCGTCCGGCTGAAGCCCAGCCCCGGCCCGCGCACCGCCGACAGACGCTCGGCAAGCTGACGGTCGACGTCGGTCACCGTCTCGCCGCGCGGCAGGCCGGTGCGCGCCAGCGCTTCGGTCCGCGCGTCGATCGCATCCGCGCCGAAACCGTATTTGCCGATCCGCACCAGATCGATCGCCAGCGTCAACGCGAGGATGCCGGCCCCCATGACGGCCAGGCGCCGCACCAAAGGCCAGTCGATCCCGATCCGGCGCCGACGCGCGAACGGCCCCTGCCGCAGGTCGAGCGGCGGCGTCGCCGCGGCGGTGGCGATCACCGGATCGAGCGCGCTGCGCGGCAGCGTCTCGATCGGCGCATCCCCCACGACGAGGTCGGTCAGCCGCGCTTCGTCGGCAAAGCCAGACGTGCGGCCGCGCACCAGCGCCGCTCCGCCGACCGTGGCGCGAAGATAGCCCTCGTCCGGGCGCGGCAACAGCAGCGGCGCCGGCACCATCGCCGCCGGGTCGATTCCGAGTGCCGCAAGGTCCGCGAGCCAAGCCGCCATCACCGCGCTGCCCACCACGGCGATCGGCCGCTCGCCATTCCCCTCTTCCACGGCGCCGACCGCGACGTGGAGTTCGTGGATCGGCGTCGCACTCGCCTCGGCGACCAGCAGGCGCGCGGCAGCGACGCTCTGCGCGGGCGAGCGGGCGGGCAGGTCCGCCCAGTGCAGCGTCACGTCCTGTGCGGGTGCGACCGCGACGATGCGCTCGTCGGGCAGAGCCGGCAGCCCCTCGCCTTCGGCGATTCCACCGTCTTCGGCCAGGCGCAGCCAGCGATAGGGGGCGTCGCCCGCGGGCAGGAAGAGCAGCGTCGTCATGATTCGTCGCCCCATTGCCGTGCCACGAGCCGCGCGGGAAGACGGCTTGCGTCGATCAGCGCCCTTTCCTGCAGCCGGGCGGACCCGGTACTGACGTCGATCGCCAGCGCGAACCACGTCGTTTTCACGCCCAGACCGCCCCCGCCCTCCGGCGCGGCGCCGTTGCCGGCGAGGTTGAGGAACGTGCTGGCGTCGCGAAACCCGTCCGGCGGCCGGCGCAGGATCATGCCGCGAGCGGCCTCGACGGAGAGCGTGCCGGGAAACAGCATCGCGACCAGCGGGGCCTGTTCGGGCGTCAGCGTGTTGATGTTGATCGTCGCCGGCTCCGCTTTGGGCAGGGTACAGATCCAGGGCCGCAACTTCGCGTAAATCTCGGGCGTCACGCCATCCACCGCGCGGAGTTCGCTGGGATCGGCCATCAGCGTGCCCGCGGTGCGATAGGGGACGCTGCGGGCGAGATAGACGGGGTCCTCGGCGCCATTGCCCTGCTGGTCGCCGTCGCTGTCGATCCAGTCGGCGGTGGCGGCGGCGATATGGTCGGCGGCCTGGCTGGGTACGCCGATCGCCTGCATCAGCCGGACGAACTGCAGCCGCTGCGCAAAATTCTGCGACGAGGTGTAGAGGTTGGGCGCAAGCCGGCTGACCAGACCGTTGAGGTTGAAGCAATTGCCGCCATCGCGAACCCGCGCGACGGCAAGTCCGCCGCCGGGCAGCGGCAGGCCGAACGGCCGCCCGCTCCAGCCACCCGCCAGCGTCACGCGATCGGGCGCATCGCCCAGCATCGTCGTGATCCGCGACGTCGCCAGCGCCTCGGCTGCCCGCGCGAAGCCGCGCGCCTGCTCGCCCGCCAGCGCATTGCCGGCAAGCCGGGTCGTCAGCCGCAGCCGTTCCAGCGCGGCCCCCGCCAGTACGGCGATGATCGCAACGAGCAGCAGGACGGTGAGCAGCGCGGCGCCGCGCTCGCGCTCAGGTGGCACCGGGCGTTCCCGTCGGGGTTGGTTGGGGCCCGGGCTGCGCGCCGGGCTGAGCCGGGGCATAGCCCGCCCCGACCAGCAGCATCAGCCGCAGCGTGCTGCCGTCGGTGCGCCGGATCGTCAGCTCCGCCGCCTGCGGCAAGGGCGCGCCCTGCGTCCCATCCCAGCGGTCGCTCCATGCGCCCTTGTAGCGATAGCGCGCACCGACCCCGACGACCTTGCCCAGCAGCGCAACCGCGGGCAGTGGCGCGGCGCCATCGATCATCGGATAGGCGACGCGCTCCAGCGTGCCATCGACGACGCGATAGGCGACCTTCTGCGCGCTGGCGCGCGGGGCATCGTCGACATTGGTCCAGCCGGCGCGGACGAACGCCAGCCGGCCGTCGCTCTCGCCGGTGAAGGCAGGGCGCGGCGTGCCCGCCTCGTCGCGCGCGGGGCGGTCGATGGCTTGCCCCAGATCGCCCGCGATCAGCGCGGCGGTGCGGTTGAGCGCCGCGATATCGTCGAACCGCGCGCCGGTGGCGGTCTGCGCGCGGACGCTGAAGGTCAGGATTGCGACGCCCGCCGCGGCGATCAAGCCGAAGATGAGCAGCGCCACGAGGACTTCGACGAGGGTGAAGCCGCTGTCGCGGGTGCGCGCGCGCCCCAATTCCACCGTCACCCCGGACTCGTTCCAGGGTCCACCATGCCCCGCGGGGACGGCAAGACGCGCGAACGCCCCCCCTCGCCGCAGAGTGGACCCCGGAACGAGTCCGGGGTGACGACGAGGATTAACACCGCGCATCATGATACGTCCGGCGGCCGGATCGCCGTCGTCCGCCCGACCACTTGCCCCGTGCGATTGCTCACCGCGACATCGATCCGCACGATGCTGGCATTGCCCGTCGGCATGACCTGCCGCACCCAATTCCAGGTGCGGCCGGCGTTCACTTCGCTGCCGCTCGTCCGCCCGACCACCGGCGGCCGCGCCTCGCTGACCGCTTCGTTGGCGACGTTGCGCGCCACGATCCCCGCCACCAGACTGTCGTCCAACACCCGCGCGCCGCGGATGGTCGCCGTCTCCAGCCGCAGCAATGCCAGCACGGCGAGGCTGAACACCGCCAGCGCGACCATGATCTCGATGAGGGTGAAGCCATCCTCTGCGCGATCGAAGCGGCCAAGCATCAGCTCGCCACCCGCACGCTGCCGTCCGCTTCCATATCGATCACCGCGCGCGCGCCGCTGCGGGTCAGCGTCACCTGCGCCGGCCGGTCGGCGAGGCCGGTGGGATCATAGACGATCCGCAGCCGGCCGTTCGCGTCGCCGATCGCGGCGTCCGTGCCCTCGCTCCAGCGTTCGACCCGCAGGGGCGTGTCCGCCACCGCGACCCATTGCCCCGCGATCCGGCGGTCGAAGCCATAGCCGCCCGCCGTGACCCACAGGCTGACGGGCCGCGCCTCGACGATCGCCGCGTCATGCGCCGCCCGCGCCCGCACCGCGAAGCGCGCCGCCTCATCCGCCACCCGGCCACGCGGATCGGGCATGTTCCACACCGCGACGGCCGCCGCCAGCCCGATGATGGTCACGACCACCATCAGCTCGATCAGCGTGAAGCCCTGTTGGGCGTTACGCCGAACACGGCGCAATCCCGTGACCGAGGGGCGGCGGCGCGGCACGTTATTGCCAGCTGGTGATGTCGGCGTTGGCGCCCTCGCCGCCTTCCTTGCCATCCGCACCCAGGCTCCAGACATCGGCCTCGCCATGCTGGCCGGGCGACGCGTACAGGTACGGCCGGCCCCAGGGATCGTTGGGCAGCTTCTTGATATAGCCGCCCTTCTGATATTCGGCGGCATTCACGCCGCTCGGCGCGGTGACGAGCGCCTGGAGGCCCTGCGACGTCGTCGGATAGCCGTTCATCTGCAGGCGATACATTTCCAGCGCGCCTTCGATCGTGCTGATGTCCGCCTTCGCCTTGGTGATCTTGCCCTTGTCGCCCGCGGGCAGGACATTGAACGTGACGATCGCGGCAAGCAGGCCGATGATGACGATCACGACCATCAGTTCGACGAGCGTGAAGCCCTCCTCCCGACGGTGACGCTTATGAGGCTGTTTACGCATGATGATCCTTACTGGCCTGCCAGTGTGTTGAGCTGGAGGATGGGGAGCAGGATGGATAGCACGATCGTCGCGACGATGCCGCCCATCAGCACGATGATCGCGGGTTCGAGCAGCGACAGCGCGGTCGCGGTGAAGCGGTCGAACTCACGCTCGAGGTAATCGGCGGCGCGCTCCAGCATCTCGTCGAGTCGCCCCGCCGCCTCGCCGCTCGCCGCGAGATAGGTGAGCAGCGGCGGGAAGACGTTCGCGCGCCGCATCGCCGCCGACAGGCTGCCGCCCGAACGGATCGCCTCGACGATCTCGTCCGACGCGACGCGCAGGCGGCGATTGTGGATCGTGCTCGCCGTCAGCGTCAGCCCCTCCAGCAACGGCAGCCGGCTCGCGACCATCGTCGACAGCGTCCGCGCCATGCGCGCGGCATGCAGGTCGCGCAGCAGGCGGCCGAGCAGCGGCAGGCGCAGCAGCCCCGTATCGAACGACAGCCGGATCGCGGGATCGCGCAAGGCATAGGCGCCACCGGCCCCGATCAGGCCGAGCACCAGCGCCAGCACCCACCAATAGCCCACCAGTATGTCGGACAGGGCGATGACGACGCGCGTCAGCAACGGCAGCTCCTGCCCCACGGTGTCGAACTGCTCGACGACCTGCGGCACCACGAACATCATCAGCGCGGTGACGACACCCAGCGCCACGACCGCCAGGATCGTGGGATAGGCGAGCGCGGTGATCAGCTTGCCGCGAATCTCTGCCTGCCGTTCGAGCAACGCTGCCAGCCGATCGAGGATGGTCGGCAGGCTGCCCGAACTCTCACCCGCCGCCACCATCGCCCGGTACAGCGGCGGGAAGCTCTTGGGCGCACGCGCCATCGAATCGGCGAGGCGACGCCCCTCGACCACGCCGGCATGGACCTGCGACACGATCCCGCGTACGCTCTCCTGCTCGGTCTGGCGCGTGATGGTGCGCAACGATTCCTCGAGCGGCGAGACGCGGTTCAGGGTCGCGAGCTGGCGCGTGAAGAGCGTCAGCTGCTTGTTGCTCATCTTCTTCTGCCCGAACCGGATGCCGAACAGCGGCCGGCTCTGCGCGACCGGCGGCGCGCCGGGATCGAGCCGCACGACGAACAGCTTGCGCCGATCGAGCTGCGCCCGCGCCGCGTCCGCATCCGCCGCCGCGACATGGCCGCGCTGCTCCTGCCCGCGCGTGTCGATGGCGAGATAATCGAAATCAGCCATAAATCCTCCCCGGCACGGGGAGGGGGACCAGCCGCAGGCTGGTGGAGGGGGTTTTCCACGCAGCGCGACGCGTGTGGAAGCCCCCCTCCGTCACCGCTTCGCGACGCCACCTCCCCGTGCCGGAGAGGATCATGGGGCTACCTCATCCACCACATCCGTCGCATCGCGCCGGCTCACGCGAATCGCCTCCTCGGGCGTGGTCAGCCCTCGCCGCACCAACGCCTCGGCCGCCTGTGCCAGCGTCGGGCTACGCGCAAAGGCATGCGCGGCGATCGCGGTCTCATCCGCGCCATCGTTGATGAAGCGGCGAATCGTGTCGTCGACGCGCACCGCCTCGAACACGCCGATCCGCCCCTTGAAGCCGCTGTGGTTGCACTCCGGGCATCCCACCGCCTCGTACACCGTCGCCTCTGGCTCGATCCCAAGCAGGCCCGCCACGCTGCTCCCCTGCACCGGCCGCCGGCACGTCGGGCACAACCGCCGCACCAGCCGCTGCGCGATCACCGCGCGCAGCGTTGAGGCGAGCAGGAAAGGCTCCACCTTCATGTCGCGCATGCGGGTGATCGCGCCGATCGCGTCGTTGGTGTGGACGGTCGACAGCACGAGATGCCCGGTCAGCGACGCCTGCACGGCGATCTCCGCGGTCTCGCGATCGCGGATTTCGCCGACCATCACCACGTCCGGATCCTGGCGCAGGATCGCGCGCAAGCCGGCCGCAAAGGTCAGCCCGACCTTCGGATTGACCTGCGTCTGCCCGACACCCTCGACGGCATATTCTACCGGGTCTTCAACCGTCAGGATGTTGCGGCTGCCGTCGTTGAGCAACCGCAGCGCACCGTACAGCGACGTCGTCTTGCCGGAGCCGGTCGGCCCGGTGACGAGGATGATACCATTCGGCTCCGCCAGGGCGCCGCGCAGCAACGCGTACATCCGCTCGTCCATGCCCAGCGCATCGAGGTCAATGCCCGCATTGTCCTTGTCGAGGATACGCAGCACGACGCGCTCGCCAGCGCGGCTGGGCAGCGTCGAGACGCGGACGTCGAGCAATTTGCCGCCCAAGGTCAGCCCCATGCGCCCATCCTGCGGCACGCGCCGCTCGGCGATGTCGAGGCGCGCCATTACCTTGACGCGGCTGACGACGACGGGGGCGACATGCGGCGGCATACGCAACGTCTCGCGCAGCACGCCGTCGATGCGCATGCGGACGATCAGGCCCGTCTCATACGGCTCGATGTGGATATCGCTGACGCCGTTGCGCGCGGCATCGGCGATGATGCCATTGATCAGACGGATCGCCGGCGCATCGTCGGCAGTGTCGAGCAGGTCCTCCGCCGTCGGCAGGCCTTCGGCGAGGCTGTCGAGTTCATCGCCCATACCGACGGCGGCGAGCGCATTTGCCTGCCCGTCCATGGCGTAGCTGTCGGACAGCAAGCGATCGAACGCGGGCGCCTCGACGATGACGACATCGAACGGCCGGGCAAGATACCGCCGCACCTCGAGCAGCGCGCGCGGGTCGGCGCCGGTGCGCAGCGCAACAGTCAGATGCGCGTCCGCCTCGGTATGCTGGAGGACGACGCCGAACCGCCTCGCAAACGCATAGGGGATGGCCAGCATTGGCAGCGGATCGAGCGGCAACGGCGGCGTCGGCTCGACGACGGGCGCGACTTGCGGGTCGGCCAGCGCGGCGGGCTCGTCGATTTCGGAGCCGGGGCGGATGATCATGCGGTGCGCTCCGCCTGCCCCACACACGCCGTCATTCCCGCGAAGGCGGGAATCCATAGTCGCAGGTTTCGCGATAGGGCCGCACCGCCAGCCAGTCTGGATTCCCGCCTGCGCGGGAATGACGGATGGGGAAGGCGCTTAGCCCACTCCTCCGTCATCCCGGCGCACGCCGGCATCCATGGACGCGCGACGCTCAGGACGCGCGTCACCGCCGGAGGCACCGCAACCGTGGATCCCGGCCTTCGCCGGGATGACGGAGAAGCGAAAAGCCGCCTCACCGATCCCTCGGCCGGATAACCCTGGTCGTATTGTGCTGCACCGGCACCGCGACGCGCGGGTCCTCGATATTCCCCGGCACCGGCGCGGACGGGATCGGCGGCGCAGCGCCCATGTAATCGCGCACCAGCTGGTCGATCGACGGTTCCTCGCCCGGCGCCTGCAACCCCTGTTGCAAACGCAGATAGCCGTAGCGCTGCTCGGCAACCCTCCGCGCATCCGCCGCCGATCGCAGGATCGTCGGCCGGATGAAGATCATCAGGTTCGTCTTGTTGCGCGATTTCGCCTTGGACTTGAACAGATTGCCCAGCACGGGGATGTCGCCGAGCAGCGGGATCTTCTCGATCGTCCGCCGCTCCTCGTCGCTCAGCAGCCCGCCCATCACCGCAATCTGCCCCTCGTCGACGGTCAATACCGTCTCGATCTCGCGCTTGTTGAGGATCAGGTCGCTATTGTCGTTCGACACCGGCCCGGCGATCGAGCTGACCTCAAGGCGCAGGTTGAGCTTCACCGTGCCGCTGGAATTAACCTGCGGCCGTGCGGTCAGCTCGATGCCGACATTCTCGCGCTGAGTCGTGCGGAAGGTGTTGTCGAAATTGTTCGACAGCGCCTGCCCCGTGGTGATCGGGATTTCCTGACCGACCAGGCTGTGCGCTTCCTGATTGTCCAGCGTGACGAGGTGCGGCACCTGCAACAGGTTCGACGTCGTGTCGCTCTTCACCGCGTTGATGATCGCGCCGAAGATGAAGTCGCCGACTTTGCCGCCGAACCCGCCGAAGCCGCCCGACGATCCGATGATCGAGCTGATCGCGCTCTGCGTCAGCTGATCCGACGCATTGTTGGTCGTCACCGTCGTCGTCACGCCGTTGGCGATCGTCGTCGTCGTGTTGCGCCCCAGTTCGCGCGCACCGATCGCGCCGGCGATCTGCAGGATATTGGGCGCGCTGTTCGAGAAGGTCGAAGCGGCGAACGCGCCACCCGACGGATTGGCGAGGATGAACTGCGCACCCAGGCGGTTGACCGTCGCGTCTGAGACTTCGGCGACGATCCCCTCGATCAGCACCTGCTCGCGCCGCGTATCGAGTTGACGCACGACATCGGACAGCTGGCGCTGGATGTCTGCGGGCGCGGCGATGACGATCGCATTGGCCCCCTGGAAGCGCGTGACGACCGCGGCGGTGCGGCCGCCTTGCGTGGTGATCGCCGGCTGGCCGGTGGCGCCACCGCCGCTGCTCTGCTGGACCGGGGCGCTGGCGGCCGGTGGGCGCTGCACTGCCGCCGCACTGCCGGTGTTGGTGCCGAACCCCGTCTGCGTGCGCGACAGCGGCGTTTCCTGCACCGCATCAGGCGCCTGCCCGACCAGCTGCTGGAGCACCGGCAGCAGCTGCGCCGCATCGGCATTCTCCAAGAACACGACGCGGATTTCGGTGCCGTTCTTTGCCTTTTGGTCGAGATCCTGCGCCACCGACACCAGCCGCGCGACGCTGGAGGGATCGCCGCGGATGATGACCGAATTGCTGCTGTCGACGGCCGTCACGCTGGTGCCGACGCCGCCCGGAACGCCCTGTCCGCCCTGCGCTCCGCCGGTGAGGCCCTGCAATGCCGCCGCGATCTCTTTGGCCGACGCGTTCTTTAGCGCGACGACCCGGGTCGAGGCATTGTCGCTGTCCACCCGGCGCAGCACTTCGCGGATGCGGCGGATGTTGTCGGCGAAGTCGACGATGACGAGGCTGTTCGACCCACGGTTGGCGCTGACCGATCCCTGCGCGCTGACCAGCGGGCGTACGGTATCGATCGCCTGCTGCGCATCGACCGATCGTAGCCGCACGATCTCGGTCACGAAGCTGTTACGCGCCGCGCCGCCCAGGCCGATGCGGCTCGGCTGGGACGCGGCATTGTCGATCGGCTGGATGCGGAACGCGCCATTGCCGGTGGGCACCGCGACCAGCCCGTTCGCCCGCAGCGTCGACAGGAACGTCTCGAAATATTCGGACTTCGACAGCGGCCGGTCGGTGACGACGGTCACCTTGCCGTTGACGCGCGAATCGATGATGAACGTGCGCCCGGTCACCCGCGCGGCATCGGCGATGAACGCGCGGATATCGGCGTCGCGCACGTTCAGCGTCGTCTGCGCCATGGCCTGGACCGGCAGGCCGAGCGCCGCGGCCGACAACATTAGCGCGGGGTAGAACGTCTTCATGGTCATTGCGGAGCGATCGTAAGGGCGAGCGCGAGCGTCTGCTGGCCGCGTTCGACGGTGATAGGAAGCGATCCGCCGCCGGCGAAATCGGTAGCGATGCGATCGAGGTCCTGTGGGCCGCTCACCGGCCGTCCGCCGATCGCGGTGACGACGTCGCCTTCACGCAGGCCCGCCGTGCGGAACAACGCACCCGACCCTTGCGGCCGAACGACCAAGCCGGAGATGCGACTGCCGTCGATGCGGGGGATGAAGCCGATCTCGTTGCGGATCTGGCTCGCCT
The DNA here is from genome assembly GCF_043498045.1 of Sphingomonas sp. S6. NCBI lineage: Bacteria > Pseudomonadati > Pseudomonadota > Alphaproteobacteria > Sphingomonadales > Sphingomonadaceae > Sphingomonas > Sphingomonas sp. S6. Next base: position 75,279 of record NZ_JBIEOE010000001.1, on the reverse strand, counting down.
TGATCGCCGGTGCGGCGTCCGCCGCAGGCGGCGCAAGTGGAACGCCGGCCGGCGCGGCGGGCATCGCGGCAGGCGCGCCCGCACCCGGTGCATCCGACTGGACCAGATACAGGTCCTCGGCCGTGCCGCCGCGGTCGATGGTGATATGATCGAACGACACCGACTTCAGGCGGACGCCGGGCAGGATTTCCTCGCCGACCGCGACGCTCTTCTGGATATTGTCCGGCCCCGCGACGATCGCCGAGCCCCGGCCCGACGCCTCGTCGACGCGGATACCGAACAGGTTGAGCTGCAGCGAGGTGACGGTGGCCTGAGCCGGCGCGCGCGTACCCAGACGAAAGAACGGATCGAAGCCCGCCAGCACGTCATACGGCCGCCCCGGCACCGCGACCTCCGCCGGTCGCCAGTCGCCCAGCGGCGCGATCGGCGTCACGATCGTCCAGAACAGCCGCGCCGACTGAATGGCGAGGCCGCCGATCAGCACCAGCTCGGCGAGCGAGTAGACGTTCACGACGGGCAGCCGGCGCAGGATGCGCCGCGTGCGCGCGTCGAATCTCAAGCGCATGATGTCGTCCCGTCCCGCGTACCTCGGCCTACGCATGCCATGTTACGCTTGTGCGTCAATGGGGTGCTATGCACCCCACCCTCTTTTCGGCGCCCCCTTTCCGGCATGTCATGGCGGGTGATATGACCCCCGCCATGACCGATATGACCCTGCTCGGCAATGGGCTGGAAGGCCAGGCGATCGCCCGCCGCATCCTGTCGCAGCCCGGCGTGCAGAAAGTGCCCAGCCCCAAGCTCGACCTGTTTCTGGTCCGTGAGTTCCTGGATGCCGATACCTGTGCGGCGTTGATCGAGCAGATCGACGCGGTCCGCCGCCCGTCGACGATCGCCGACCCGAATGGCGACGCGGCGTTCCGCACCAGCGAGACGGGTGACCTGTTCGCGGGCGATCCGCTGGTCCAGGCGGTCGAGGCGCGCTTCACCGCCTTCACCGGCCTTCACCCCGCGCACGGCGAACCGTTGCAGGGGCAACGCTATGCGGTGGGGCAGGAATTCAAGGGACATACCGACTATTTCGAACCCGATGGCGCGGACTATGACCGCTATTGCTCGGTCGCGGGCAACCGGACGTGGACGCTGATGGTCTATCTCAACACGCCGGACGCGGGCGGTGCCACCCGTTTCAAAGCGGTCGACAAGATCGTCCAGCCCGAAACCGGCAAGCTCGTCGCCTGGAACAACCGCCGCCCCGACGGGACGCTCAACCCTGCGACCCTGCATCAGGGGATGAAGGTACGCGCCGGCACGAAATACGTCATCACGAAATGGTATCGCGAGCGCGTGTGGGGGTAATCCCTTCCCCCGGCGCCTCCCCGTCACCCCGGACTTGTTCCGGGGTCCACCGGGCCGCCGGGGGACGGAAAGAGCCCCTAGCCTCCCCCCTCGCCGCGGAGTGGACCCCGGAACAAGTCCGGGGTGACGGGTGGAGATAGAAACGTCTCGCCCCCCCAAATTAGAACGTCGCGCTCACCCCCAGGCTGAACACGCGGCCCAAGTTGTACCGGTTGATGTACACCTCTTTCCCGCTCGCGAAGGTCTGACTCTCGTTATAGCGTGTGCGCGTGAGGTTGCGGGCCTCGGCCTTGATCTCGAATTCGCCGCCGAGCAGCTTGATGCCCTGTCGCGCGACGAGGTCCAGGCGGATGCCGGGATGCTCGACGATATCGGGCTGGAAGGTGTTGCCGCCGAGGTTCGACGGTCCGCGGTTCGTCACGCGATCGCTCGCATAGTTGAACAGCAAGGTGACCTGCGACAGCGAGTCCTTGTCCTCGATCCCGACCTGTACGTTGACCAGATGGTCCGACTGGCCGGTCAGCGGCGCGCCGTCGCGGAACAGCAGCCCCGCCGGCCCAAGCTTCGAGCCACAGCCCGCTAGGCCCGGCCCCGTCGAGCGGAAGTCGACCGCCGGATTGGGCACGCAGGTGCCGTCCGCGGTGATCTTCGACTTGGTGTACGTATAGTTGGCGATCAGCAAGGCGCGCCGCGTCGCGAAGAAATCGCTGCCGGCGAACAGGTCGCCGAGCGGGAAATACTTCTGCAGCTCGATTTCGCCGCCATAGAGCACGGCCTTGGGCAGATAGGTGAAGCCCGTCTGCAACCGGTCGTCGGCGCCGGTGTAGAAGCCGACCTGCTCGATCGGGCGATCGATCCGCTTGTAGAAACCCGCCAGCGTGAAGCGCTGGTCGCGCTTGAAGAACCATTCGTAGCGCGCTTCGAGGTTATACAGTTCGCTGTCGCGCAGCAACGGGTTGCCGAAGAACAGACGATCCGAATCGGGGTCGCGGAACTGCTGCGGTGCGAGTTCGCGGAACTGCGGACGCGAGATCGTCTTGGCGGCGCTCGCACGCAGCTGCATGTCGGCGGCGAAATTCCACGTCAGCGTCGATGCCGGCAGGAAATAATCGTTGCGCAGCCGCGTGCCGCCCGTCGTGACACCGAACGGCGTGACCCGCTCGTCGCCCTTTTCGTAGCGCACGCCGATCACCGCGCGCAGGCCGTCGAACGCCTCCGCCTCGGCCTGGACATAGCCCGCATGCACGTTGAGCTTCGCATCGTAGCGATAGGCGCCCGCCTGCGTGTTGAATTGCAGCTCGATCGTGCAGGCGCCGGTGCCATCGAGCGGACACGCATTATTGAGCACGTCGGGGCTGAGCAGATAATCCGGCCGCAGCAGGTTATAGGGATAGCCCGGCGCGGTGCCGCCGCCGCGCGACGTCTGATAGTTGAAGACGAGCCGTGACGACCGACGCTTGGTGTCCTGATAGAAATAGCCCGCCGACAGCGTGATCGGTCGCTCGGCATCGATCTTGTACGACGCGTCCGCCTGACCGGTCCACAGATCCTCGTTCAGATCGCTGAAGATGATCGAGGCGAAGGGCGTGAAGCGCTGCGTCACCTGATAGGCGCCGTTGCACTGGAAACCGCCGGCCTGTTGCATACCATCGCTGGTGATCGGATAGCCGTTGGTCGTCGTCGCCGAGCACAGATAGTCGAACTGCCGCTCGTAGGGCGCATTGCGCTTCGAATTGGCGTAGGCGCCGCGCGCGTCGACCTTCAGCGCGTCGCTGATCTTGAACTCGCCGACCAGCTGCGTCTCGATCAGCTGGCGTTCGAACCAGTTGGTGTTCTGCTGGAAGCGCAGGCCGCTCGCGTTGTTGTACAGCTCCGCCGCGGACCCGCGTGCCTGCTTCAACGTGTCGTGAATGTAGACGTTGGTCCAGCGCAGCGTATTCTCGCCGAACTCGAGGCCGAGGCCGATCAGCGCGTTGGCGACGATGCGATTGTCGGTCAGCAGCGTGCGGAAGTCGTTGCGCAGCGTGCCGTCCGCCGACACGCTGTCCTGCTGCACCGCCGATCGCGTGCGGAAGGTGTTGCTGGCGCTGAGCGACGCGATCACGCCGAGGCGCGACGACCCGATGTCATAGACCGACCCACCGCTGATCTCGCCCGACCAGTTCGCCGGTAGCTGGTTGTTGCGCTGGAGCAGCGTGGTCGAGGCGTTGGACAGCTGCGCGACCTGCGCCGCCGGAATGATGCCGCTGCCGGTCGGCGCATTGCGGATGAACGCGGGCACCTTGCGGGTGCCGTCGTCATAGCCGATCCAGTCCGCGCCACCGCCGTAATAGGTGTAGCCAAGCTCGCTGGTCGTCGAATCGTCGGCCGCGATCGATCCGCCCACCTGGACGAAGTTTTTGTCCGGAATCGCCTTGGTCGTCAGGTTGATGACGCCGCCGCCGAATTCGCCGGGATAGTTCACCGAATAGGTCTTCTGGACCAGCGCCGATCCGACGATCGTGGTCGGGAAGATGTCGAGCGGCACCGACCGGCGCAACGGCTCCGGCGAGGGCAGCGGCGATCCGTTGAGCAGCGACGACGAATAGCGATCGCCGAGCCCGCGAACGTAGACGAAGCCGCCGCCGACGACCGACAGGCCGGTGACGCGGGTCAGCGCGCCGGCGATGTCGCCCTCGCCCGTGCGGGCGATGTCAGCGGTCGACAGGACCGAGACGATCTGCGGCGTCGCGCGGACGACGTTGGGGATGTTGCGACCGACGACGACGATATCCGCGCCATCACCGTTCATCCCGGGCGCGGACACCTCGACGGGCGCCTCCTGCTGATCGGTCGAGGTCGGCGCCGCGCTCTGTGGGTCGGCCGCACCGCTCGGGCTCGCTGTCGCGGGCGTGGAAGTCTGTGCCGGGGCGCCGGCTCCGTTGGTCTGCGCCAGCGCGGCCGGCGCCACCAACGTGGTGGAAAGAAGAAGAAGGGTGGCGAAAGCGTGCCGCTGCGACATGACCGTCAATCCCGGACAGGAGGCTGTAGATACAGGTGTCCGGGGCGGCGTTGCCGCCACCCCGGAACCGATGCTGGCTGGGGACGGGTGCGTCCCCGCCGCATCAGCGGCCCTGGCAGGCGAAGTAGATCGAGTTGAACGTCGGCGGGCCGAAGTCCTGCAGGGTGTCGTCCTTCGGCCGGATCGTCGTGCGGCCGCCGCTGGTCTGTTCGCCGGCCACCAGGTTGATGCAGGCGACGTTGCTCACCGTCTTCACGATGCCGTTGACGTAGCGCATGTCCGACCCGCCACGCTGGCGGATCGCAGCCGGCGCCAGCGCGGTCTGGATGAAGGTGAAGTTGGCGTAGGTCGAGAAGGTGCGCGGCAGCAGATCCTCGGCATTGTTCGAGTCGATCTCGGTCGAGAAGCTGTCGACCGTCGCGCCGCCGACGCGCTGCGCCGCGATCATGAACTGCATGAAGCCGCGATAGCCGTTGTCGATGTCGAAGCCGTCGTCGTCCGCGCCGGTGATCGCGATATATTTGATGTTGGTGTTGCCGCCGAAGATCTCAATGCCGTCATCCGCCGAATTGTGGCTCTGGATGTGGTCGATGACCGTACCCGATCCGGTGCCGCCCAGCGTCAGGCCCTGCAGCTCGTTGCCGTCGCTGATCGCGATGCCCGAATAGCGGATCTGGACGTAGGACATCTGGCCCGACGAATCGGCCGCGGTCGGCCCGCCGTAGAAGCGGCCGGTAACGCCCTCGATCGCCTGCTGGCAGGTGGTCGAGCTGCCCGCCGCATTGTTCGGGCCGGTGCCGCTGGCGCACACCCCGGTCGGCGCGCGGCCGAGCAGGATGATGCCGCCCCAATGGCCCTGGCTGGTTTCCGATTCGCCCGTCGCGGAGGTCACGTTCTGCTGCGAGGTGAAGATGATCGGCGCGTCGCGCGTGCCGATCGCCACCAGCTTCGAACCGCGGTTGACCAGCAGCAGGTCGTTCGTCGCCTCATTGGCGTTGGAGAAGACGGTCACGCCCGCCTCGATCGTCAGCGTCGCGCCGGTGCCGCCGGTCGAGCCCAGATCGGTGCCGACCTCGGTCTGGCCGGTCAGGCGATAGGCGATGCCGGGGATGCGCGGCAGCGTCAGGCTGGTGGTGATCGCCTGCGGGATGTCGCACACCTTGAAGCCGCCGACGGTCGCCGCGGTCGCGGTGCCGCTGCCGCCGGTCGCGGTGGTCGTGCCCGTCGGGCAGGCGGTGCCGCTCGCCAGCGTACCGATCGCCGGGACCGCGGTGCAGCGCGCGCCCGACCCGCCGAACTCGGCGGCGGTCGAGTTGCAGGTCCAGCCCTGGAAGCTCGTGTCGCTCGGGCCGTTCAGGGCACCGACGTAGTTGGTGCTGGTGAAGAAGCTGTTGATCGACGACGGATCGGTCGCGGTGGTCAGCGAGGTCGACGAGACGGGGTAGACGCCGTTCATCTGCGCGCCGGTGCCGTTGATATTGTTGTTGCTGCCCGCATTCACGATCGCCAGCTGTTCGTCGGCGGTGATCGAGATGCCGTTCACCGTGGTGACGGCGGCGAACTGCGCCGCGGTGATCGCGCTGGGCGTCGGCGTGGGGGCGGTCGGCGTCGGCGTCGGGGCCGGCTGCACGATCGTCACGCTGCCAGCGCCGGGCGAGGCGACGTTGTCCGCGCCGCCGCAGCCGGCGAGCGCGAGGCAGGCGGCGGACGTCATGAGGAATTTGCCGTAGCGCGTGGTGGTCGCCATGATCGAAATGCTCCCGGTCGATATACGTTGTCGCGAGGTCGGGCTGCGTGCCCGCGATCGACCAAGGGTCCCCCGTTCGCCGATCCCTGGAGCGGCGGTTAGCCGCGTTGAATGACGCCATCGTGAGGATTTCGAGACGTTGCCGTTACGATATTACGACAGTGATGTGACACGCGAGGAAGGCAAGTCGTTGATTTTGCGACCGTCAGCCTTGCTCTAACCCGTTGCGGGCGCTGCCCCGCCCTCGTCACCGGTGGCTGGAAATGACATCGTAGACATTATGAGCCGGCAACTCAGGCACTCATATAACGTGTAGCCCCCTGTGCTGTGGCAGGCCCCAAACGAAAAAGGGCGCCTTCCCACGGGAAGACGCCCTCGAAACATCCGGCTTGGCGACGAGATTACTTCTCGCCGTTGTCCTTCACGCCGACTGCCGGCACCGAGATGGTTTCCTTCTCGGTCTTCACCTTGGGCACCTCGACCGTCTTTTCGGTGGTGCCGACGACGACTTCCTTCGAATCGAGGTCGACCTTCGGCAGCGAACCGCCCTTGGCGCTGACGTCGACCGACGGCAGCGAGCCATCCTTCGTCACCTTCGCGCTCCAGAAACCGGTCGCAAACAGCAGGCCGACGATCACGATCGCAACGACCGCGACGATCGCCAGCACACGGCCCGCACCGCCGCGACGCTCCACCACGACGCGCTGTCCGGTCCGATCGGTCGTATAGTCTACCATCACCACTCTCCCTGAAATGTGAAGGCGTTAAAGCGCGCCGGAAGACATTGTTCCCGAACCGCAACGACAAAATGACAGGGATATGACACAAACGGGCAATGCCACGTCTGGGCCGCGTCCGGTGGATCGGGCGCACGCAGCGCACCAAAAAGCCCGCCGGTCGATGCGACCTGGCGGGCTGATATGGTGGGCGCGACAGGGATTGAACCTGTGACCCCACCCGTGTGAAGGGTGTGCTCTACCGCTGAGCTACGCGCCCGAAACAGTTCGGAGGCGGGCCTTTAGGGGGCGGCGTGGCCCCCTGTCCAGTGCAAAATCCGCGCGTCGAAAAATTCTCGCCGGAATATTGCCGCCCGCCCGGTCAGATCAGTTGACCGAATCCTTCAGGCCCTTGCCGGCCTTGAACTTGGGCTGGCTCGACGCCTTGATCGTCATCGGCTCGCCGGTGCGCGGGTTGCGGCCCGTCGACGCCTTGCGCTTCGACACCGAGAAGGTGCCGAACCCGACCAGGCGCACTTCGTCGCCCTTTTTGAGGCTTGCGGAGATCGCGTCGAACACCGCTTCGACGGCCTTGACCGCATCGCCCTTGGCGAGGCCCGACATGTCCGCGACAGTCGCGATCAATTCCTGCTTGTTCATCGAGTTACTGCCCCCTTTGGCATGAGCGTCAGAATCATTGCCCCGCCGGAACAACGAATAACGCTGTCGCGGCCGGGCATGTCAAATGATTATGGCCGCGCCCTCTCCGACGCGGCCGTTCAATAGCGTTAATACACGGACCCGAAGGGTCGCCAAGTGCTCAGTGATGCAACTCGCCGCCCGCGGGTGCAACCCCTGCCGGGGGCAGCGCCGCAAGTTCGTCAGCGTCGGTCCAGTCGATCGCCTCCAGCGGCTCGGTCAGCGCAAGCGTCAGCACCTCGTCGACATGGCTGACCGGAACGATGGTCAGACCATCCTTCACGTTCTGCGGGATGTCGGCGAGATCCTTTTCGTTCTCCTGCGGGATCAGCACCGTGGTGATGCCGCCCCGCAGCGCCGCGAGCAGCTTCTCCTTCAGCCCCCCGATCGGCAGCACGCGGCCGCGCAGCGTCACCTCGCCGGTCATCGCAACGTCCTTCTTCACCGGCACGCCGGTCAGCGTCGAGACGATCGATGTGACGAGCCCGATCCCCGCCGACGGCCCATCCTTCGGCACCGCGCCTTCGGGCAGGTGGATGTGGATGTCCTTGCGGTGAAACAGCGAGGGCTTGATGCCATAGCTCGGGCTGCGCGCCTGCACGAAGCTGAAGGCGGCCTGCACCGATTCCTTCATCACGTCGCCCAGCTTGCCGGTGGTCTTCACCGCGCCCTTGCCCGGCACCGTGACGCTCTCGATCGTCAGCAACTCGCCGCCGACCTCGGTCCAGGCAAGGCCCGTCACCGCGCCGATCTGATGCTCGGTTTCGCTAAGGCCGTGGCGATACTTCTGCACCCCCGCGAACTCGTGAAGATTGTCCGGCGTGATCGTGACGCTGCTCGCCTTGCCCTCCAGGATCTGGCGCAGCGCCTTGCGCGCCAGCTTGGCGATCTCGCGCTCCAGCGTTCGCACGCCCGCCTCGCGGGTGTAGCGCTGGATCAGCGCGCGCAGGCCCGCTTGCGTCAGCGTGAACTCGCCCGCCTTCAGCCCGTGCGCCTCGATCTGCTTCTCGACCAGATGGCGTTCGGCGATTTCGACCTTCTCGTCCTCGGTATAGCCCTCCAGTCGGATGATCTCCATGCGGTCGAGCAGCGGCTGCGGCAGGTTGAGCGTGTTCGCGGTGCACACGAACATCACGTCGCTGAGATCGATATCGATCTCGAGATAGTGATCGTTGAACTTGCCGTTCTGTTCGGGGTCGAGCACCTCGAGCAGCGCCGACGCGGGATCGCCGCGGAAATCCTGACCCAGCTTGTCGATCTCGTCGAGCAGGAACAGCGGGTTCGACGTGCCGGCCTTTTTGAGGTTCGTCACGATTTTGCCCGGCAGCGAGCCGATGTACGTGCGGCGATGGCCGCGGATCTCGGCTTCGTCGCGCACGCCGCCCAGCGACTGGCGGATGAATTCGCGCCCGGTCGCCTTGGCGATCGACTTGCCGAGGCTGGTCTTGCCGACGCCCGGCGGGCCGACGAGGCACAGGATCGGCCCCTTCAGCTTGTTGGTGCGCGCCTGCACGCCGAGATATTCGACGATCCGGTCCTTCACCTTTTCCAGCGCATAGTGATCCTCGTCCAGCACCGCCTGCGCGGCGGCGATGTCCTTCTTGATCTTCGACTTCTTGCCCCACGGCAGGCCGAGCAGCACGTCGAGGTAATTGCGCACGACGGTCGCCTCGGCGCTCATCGGCGCCATGGTCTTCAGCTTTTTGAGCTCGCTCGTCGCCTTGGCGCGCGCTTCCTTGCTGAGCTTCAGCGTCGCGATCTTCTGGGTCAGCTCGGCAATCTCGTCGCCGTCGCCCTCGTCGTCGCTGTTACCCAGCTCGCGCTGGATCGCCTTCAGCTGCTCGTTGAGGTAATATTCGCGCTGCGTCTTCTCCATCTGGCGCTTGACGCGGCTCTTGATCTTCTTCTCGACGTGCAGAACGCCGAGTTCGCCTTCCATCAGCGCATAGGCCATTTCGAGCCGCTTGACCGGATCGAGCTCGACCAGCAGCGCCTGCTTGTCGGCGACCTTCACCTGAACGTTGGCCATCAGCGCGTCCGACAGCTTCGCCGCCTCGACGAGCTCGCCCAGCTGCTGCGCCGTTTCCGCCGGCAGCTTCTTGTTGAGCTTCGCATAGGTTTCGAACTGCTCGACCGCCGAGCGCATCAGCGCCTCGACCTCGATGCCCTCGGCTACGCGCTCTTCCAGGATCTCGATCGTCGACTGCAGATAGCCGTCCGCCTCGGACAGCTCGACCAGCCGTCCGCGCGCCTTGCCCTCGACCAGCACGCGCACGGTGCCATCGGGAAGCTTCAGCAGCTGCAGCACGGTTGCGGTCACGCCGACCTCATACAGGTCCTCGCGCGCCGGATCGTCCTGCGCCGGGTCGAGCTGCGCGACGAGGAAGATTTCCTTGTCGGCGTTCATCGCCGCCTCCAGCGCCGCGACCGATTTGTCGCGGCCGACGAACAGCGGCACGATCATGTGCGGGAAAACGACGATATCGCGCAGGGGAAGTACGGGAAATAGGGTCATGGATACTCCGACGCCGCCCGATACCGGGGCAGCCTTGCCCCCTATATGGGGTGGCTTGCGATAGGCATCAATCGTTACGGGTCGGTATGCAAGCCTGCGGCTCGATCGGGCTCGGGCCGATCGCTTGCCTGGCAATCGCTTCGGCCCGGTCGCTTCGGACTTGTCATCGCCCGGCCCAGCGTGGAAACCGGCGCTCGCCTGTCCCCAGGGAGAAACCGATGTCGCCACGCCTGCCCTTCGCTGCCCTGCTGCTCCTGTCGACGGGGGTCCACGCTGCGGAAAAGGGCATGCCGCCGATCACCGCGCAGACCGCTTTGTCCGGTGGACCGCTCGATCCCGCGCAGAAGAAGGTGACGCTCGACACCGCCGATCTCGCGATCGAAGTCGATCCGGTGCGCGAGGTGATCAACGGCACCGCGACGCTGACCTTCACTGCGCGCGACCGGATCAACAAGCTGGTCGTCGATCTCGACAAGAACTTCACCGTCACGGCCGTGCAGGTCGATGGCGTCGATGCGGGGTTCAGCAACCCCGAAGGCCGGATGACGATCACGCTCGCCAAGAAGGCGGCGAAGGACGCCAAGCTTACCGTCAAGATCGTCTATGGTGGCCGCCCGCATACCGCGGTGCGCGCGCCCTGGGATGGCGGCTTCGTCTGGGCGAAGACGCCCGACGGCCAGCCGTGGATCGCGACCGCGGTGCAGATGGAGGGCTGCGACCTCATCTGGCCGTGCATCGATTACCCGACCTACGAACCGCAGAAGGTGACGCTGCACATCACCGTACCCAAGGGGCTGTCGGCGCCATCGAACGGCAAGCTGCTTGGCGTGGATCGCCTCGACGACGGCCGCTCGACGTGGAACTGGGAGGCCAAGCATCCGAATCTCTACGGCATCGCGCTCAACGTCGGGCCGTACGAACAGATCGCCGGCACCTACAAGAGCCGCTTCGGCAACGAAATTCCGATGTTCTATTGGTATCTGCCCGGCGAAAAGGAAAAAGCCGAGAAGCTCTTCGCCGAATTCGCCCCCACGATCGACTTCTACGAATCGACGGTCGGCCCCTATCCTTGGGCGGACGAGAAGGTCGGCGTGGTCGAGACGCCGCACAAGGGCATGGAGCACCAGACGATCAACGCTTATGGCAATAACTACGCCAAGGCGCCCGAGGGGTTCGACTGGCTGTTCCAGCATGAATTCGGTCACGAATGGTTCGCCAACCAGCTTACCGCGAGTAACTGGGACGACTTCTGGCTGCACGAAGGCTTCACCGCCTATATGCAGCCGCTGTACGGCCGCTGGCGCGAGGGCGAGGGCCGCTACACCGCGATGATGCTGGCAAGCCGCCCGGCGATCCTCAACGAATCGCCGCTCGTCACCGGCAAGCCGCAGGCCGCCGAAGAGGTGTATGATAAGGCGCCCGGCCGCGGCAGCGACATCTACAACAAGGGATCGTGGGTCCTCCACACGCTGCGCAACGCGGTCGGCGATACGGCGTTCGCCGAAATCCTGCGTCGCGAGGTCTACGGCCGCCCCGATCCCGCGCCGGGCAACTTCGTGCCCCAGTTCCGAACGACGCCCGAATTCATCGCGATTGTCAACCAGGTGACCGGGCAGGACTGGCAGTGGTTCTTCGACACCTACCTCTACCAGGCTGCCTTGCCCAAGCTGGTGGTCAACCGCAACGCGACGCAGCTGACGCTGAAGTGGGTCGCCCCGACCGGCAAACCCTTCCCGCTCCCCGTCGAGGTTGCGGTGGACGATGTCGTACGCAAGGTGCCGATGACCGGCGGCCTTGCGACGATCACCGTACCGGCGGGCGCGCATATCGTCGTCGACCCGATGTCGCGCGTGCTGAAGCAGGACGACGCCGTCGACGCCTATCAGGCGTGGAAGAAGGAACAGGCGAAGAAATAGTCCGTAGGTCAGACACACGCCGCCCAACGCCCACCGTCACCCCGGACTTGTTCCGGGGTCCACCGAGCCGCAAGGGAAGGACAAGAGGCCCAAACTTCTCCCCCAGCCGCACGGTGGACCCCGGAACAAGTCCGGGGTGACGGCGAATTTGGGCTGGCCGGTCGCGCGCAAAGGCCGCGCCCCTTCCCTCAAAAACGAGAGCCGGGGTAAGGACGTTCCATGCTCCTCCTCGCCCTGCTCGCCGCCGCTGCTACGCCGCTTCCCAAGAAGGGCGAGCCGCCGATCACCCCCCTCACCCAAACCTCCGGCGGCGTCCGCCCGGCCGAACAGCTCGCGCTGCGCTTCGACCATGCCGATCTCACCTTTGAAGTGCTGCCCGACACCGAAACGCTGAACGGCACCGCGACGCTGCGCTTCACCGCCACCGCGCCCGTCGCGACGCTGCTGATCGATCTCGACCGCAACCTGCCCGTCACGGCGATCACCATCGACGGCACATCCCTCACGCCGACGAGCTGGTCGAACCCCGGAGGGCGCCTCGCCATCCGTCTGCCGCACGCGCTGAAAGCGGGAGAGAGCGTCACCGCACGCATCGCCTACGGCGGCCAGCCGCACGTCGCGGTGCGGGCGCCCTGGGATGACGGCATGGTCTGGTCGAAGACGCCCGACGGCCGCACCTGGTTCGCGACCACATCCGAAGGCTATGGCTGCGATCTGTTCTGGCCGTGCCTCGACTTTCCAACCGGCGAGCCCGCCCTGGTCAATATCCACATCATCGTCCCCAAGGGCCTGAAGGCGCCTTCGAACGGCCGCCTGATTGGCGTCGACACCTTGCCCGACGGGCGCACCCGTTGGAACTGGCGGACGCGCAACCCCAACACCTACGCCATCGCGCTCAACGTCGGGCCGTATGAGGAAATCAGCGGCACCTACAAAAGCCGGTTCGGCAACGCGATCCCCATGTCCTACTGGTATCTGCCCGGCGAGAAGGCGCAGGCCGAACGCCTCTTTGCCGAATTCGCGCCGACGCTCGATTTCTTCGAAACTATGGTCGGCCCCTATCCCTTCGGCGACGAAAAGGTCGGCGTCGTCGAAACCCCGCACAAGGGGATGGAGCATCAGACGATCAACGCCTACGGCAACGACTACGCCAAGACGCTGGAGGGCTTCGACTGGCTGTTCCAGCATGAATTCTCGCACGAATGGTTCGCCAATCAGCTCACCGCCGCCAATTGGGACGATTACTGGCTGCACGAGGGCTATGGCACCTACATGCAGCCCGCCTACGGCCAATGGCGCGAAGGCCGCGCGCGCTACGACGCCATGATGCAGGCCGAACGCGACAAAATCGTGAACGCGCAGCCGATCGTGAAGGGCAAGGTCCTCACCGAGGAAGAGGTGTACGAACCCGACAAGGGCGGCGCGGGCCAGGACATCTATTACAAGGGATCGTGGATGCTCCACACCCTGCGCGGGCTGATCGGCGACGACGCCTTCTGGACGGTCACGCGCCTTGCCGTTTACGGTCGCCCCGATCCGCGCCCCGGCAATTTCCGCCCGCGCTTCGGTTCGACCGCGGAATATGAGGCGCTCGTCCGGCAGGTGACGGGCAAGGACTATCGCTGGTTCTTCGACGTCTATCTGCGCCAGGCAGCGCTCCCGGACCTCGTCGAGACGCGTGCCGGCGACCGCGTGACCTTCGCTTGGACGGTGCCGGGCGGCGGCGCCTTCCCCATGCCGGTCGACGTACAGGTCGGCGCCACCACCACGCGCCTGCCGATGACCGACGGCCGCGGCACGCTTACCATTCCGGTCGGCGCGCACTATATCGTTGATCCCGATGCGAAAATCCTGCGGCGCAGCGTCGCGGTAGAGGAGATGAGGGCATGGCGACCGACCCACGGCGCGCGCTGACCGGCAGCCCCTGGCCCGCCCGCGCGGCGGAGATGGCAGCGATCTTCATGGTCGGCGACGGCCTGATCGGCCTTGCCCAACCCGACCGCCACGTCGATTTATGGAAGGACGCGGCCCTCGGCGCAGAGCGCGCGGTTCGCCCGTTCGTCGGCCACCCGGCCCGTCGCCGCGTCTACGCTCTCGCCCAGATCGCCGCCGGACTGTGGCTGGCCAGTCGTCAGCGCCCCAAGCCTATCCGCGACTGAGCGGCATCGCGGGCACCGGCATCGGCGTCGTGTCGCCGTAAAGATGCGATACGTCAGCCTTCCAACCCTTCAGGCACGTGACGGTCTTTCCTTCGCACACCGGCATCGTGACCAGTCGCACCCAACGGCGCCCGCCATCGACCGGTCGGATCGCGATATCGAGCGTGAAGCCGCGGCGATGGCGGATCGCATGGGCGCGCAGCCGCTCCATCGCCGCCCGCGACGATTCTTCATACAGCGTGACGACCTCTTCGCGCAGCGGACAATGGTCGGCGGGATAGCCGAACAGGCGCCGCACGCTCGCACCCCAGTCGAGCCGCTGACCGGCCAGTTCGCAGCTCCACGCGCTCGCCAGCGTGTCGACCGGAGCGACGATCAGCTCGGATGGCGCGCTGTCCAGTTCGATCACACGCCCCAGATCGAAGCGATCGGCCATCCAAAGGGGCCAGCTGTGGTGAAGCGGTAAAGGCTCGGTCGGGATCACGCGCGGCAGCTCCTATACACCCCGCCCTAATTTAGATCATACTAACGTACCGTTACGGAAGCCTTTCCGTCGGCTCGACGCCCCACAGACGCGACACCTCGACGTAACCCGCCTGCCCTTTCACGTCGAAACGGCACCAGCCATTGCCGCATTCGCTCAGCCGCCCGACAACGCCCGGCGCGGCGCGCCACGACAGACCCGCGCCGGCGGACGGCTGCGCCCGCATATCGGCGGGTTGCTGCCCACGCACGATACCGGTGCGGCGTTCGCTGAGCAGTGCCGCCAGCATCCAGCCCTGCGTACCGTCCGGGTCTTCCACCTTGCGCCACTGTTTGAAAACGGCGACGACGCGCACGGGCAGATCGGCACGCTGATACAGCCAGCTCGCCGGATAGGTCTTGTCCGGCCCGGTCCGCATCCGCGCACGGCCTGCATTGATCGAGGCGTAATATGGCAATGTCTTCTTGGCGTCGGCCGCCAGCGCGCCGCCTTCCATAGCGACCGTCGCCAGCATCGCTGCCGCCCAGATCCGATGGCGCATCGTCACTGTCCCTTTTTCCCGTATATCCTCTCTCTAGCGCCACCGCGGGCGGTGGCAACGATGCGTTGACGTTCGCGCGCACCTTCGCCAAGCCGGACGGGCGATGCCAGATACAAGCCCCCGTCCGCCGGCGCCGCGCGCGCCCCGCGTGATCGTCACGCGCGAGTTGACCGACTCGATCATGACGCGGCTGGAGGATCTGTTCGACACGGCGAACAACCGCGGCGACACGCCGATGACGCGCGATCAACTCGCCGCGGCGATGGCCGACTGCGACGTGCTGGTGCCCACCGTCACCGACGATATCGACGCGGCATTGATCGAAGGCGCGGGCGAGCGGCTGCGCTTGATCGCCAATTACGGCGCGGGCGTGAACCATATCGCCCTGAAGGCGGCGCGCGCCCGCGGCATCATCGTCACCAATACGCCGGGCGTGCTGACCGAAGACACGGCGGACATGGCGATGGCCCTGATCGTGTCCGTCCCCCGCCGGTTGGCGGAGGGCGAGAAGCTCGTCCGGTCGGGCGAGTGGCATGGCTGGAGCCCCGGCGGCATGCTGGGCCGGCGGATCGGCGGCAAGGCGCTGGGCATCGTGGGCATGGGCCGCATCGGCCAGGCGGTGGCGCGCCGTGCCCGCGCCTTCGGCCTGTCAATCCACTATCACAATCGCCGCCGATTGCCCGCGGTGGTCGAGGCGGAGCTCGGCGCGACCTTCCACGCCGATCTCGACGACCTGCTCGGGATTGCCGACATCGTGACGATCCACACGCCGCTCAACACGGACAGCCACGACCTGATCGACGCGCGGCGCATCGGACTGATGCGGCCGCACGTCTATCTCATCAACACCTCACGCGGCGGCATCGTCGACGAGGTCGCGCTGGTCGATGCGCTGGAGGCGGGTCGACTTGCCGGAGCCGGCCTCGACGTGTGGGAGCACGAACCGCGGATCGATCCGCGCCTGCTCGCGCTGCCCAATGTGGTGATGACACCGCACATGGGCTCGGCGACACTCGAGGGACGGCAGGCGTCGGGCGAGCGCGTCATCCAGAACATCCGGATGTGGGCGGACGGCCACCGCCCGCCCGATCAGGTGCTCGACGGCTGGGTCTGAAGCCTCCGACGCGAATGTAACAAATCGTGATATTTCATGGGGTCGCGCAACCTTTGCTGCGTGGCAACATTGAACGCGGCACCCCTTTCGACAGGATGCCTAACCCATGATGCTCAAGCCGATCGCCGCCACGCTCCTTCTCCTCGGCACCGCTGCCGGCCTGTCGGCCTGCTCGACGCTCAAGGGTGCGGGCATCGGTGCGGCGGGCGGTGCGGGTGTCGCCGCGGCAACGGGCGGCAGCGTCGAAAAGGGGGCTGCGGTTGGCGGTACGGCCGGCGCAGTGGTCGGTACCGTCGCCAACTGACCTTATGGAGCGGGAGTCGAGCCTCAACCCGGCTCCCGCTCCTCCAACGCCGCAGCACGGCGTAAGTCCTTCGGGCGTCCCATGCGGTGCAGAAGTGCGACCAGCTCCGATCGTGCCGGCACGAAGAGCGTCGTATCGCGCACAGCGATCGCCTCCCGCGTTTCGGGCTGCACCGGCCACCATCCCTGCAGACCTGCGATAGCAAAGCCTGCCATGATCTCGACAGGCACGTCCGCGCCCGGCCACACGGCAAAGATATCCGAGCGGAGGAGCGGGTCCGGCGGCATCGTCAGCGGCGTAAGTCCGGCCGCCGTCAGCACGGCGGGAGCATCCGCACGGTAGATCAGGACGTCGATGTCGTGAACGTCGCCGGCCTCCGCCCCGTGCAACGCGACCGCCCCGCTGCCGATGATCCACCAGGGATGGCGCGCCGGCCGCATTAGTTGCGCCACGTCGGCCAGCGTCGCGGCCACCACAGGGGTCACGTTGGCGTACCGTCGTCCGTCTCGAACAGCATCAATGCACGCTCGCCGATGCCTAGCTCCGGCCAGCACGCGCGCCACGCGGCCAGATGCGACGTCGCGAAATGCCGCTCCAGCGCTGCACGGTCGCGCCAGCGCTCCGCGACATGGATTAGACCCGGCTCGAGCACGTCCTCCGCGTAGCTATAGCCAAGGCATCCATTCTCGGCCCGGCTCGCCTCGACCATCGTGCGCATCGCCGGGCGCGCCGCCGCCAGCCGGTCGGCTGGCAGGCGGATCGTCCCGGCGATCAGCAGCACGATCAGTCGCCGGTCAGGATGCGGTCGACCAGCTGCTTCACCGACGGCACGAAGCCGTTCGAATAGAAGGGATCGCGCTTGAAGTTATAGGCGGCGTGACCGGCGAACATCAGGTTCTGGTCGACGTCGCCACCGTGCGCGATGTCCTGCAGCGTCTTCTGGATGCAGAAGCTGCGCGGGTCGGCGAGGCGCCCGGTCGAATTCGTCTCGGTATCCGCCCAGCTCGAGAAGGCGCATTGCGACAGGCAGCCCATGCAGTCGGCCTGATCCTTGCGGATGATGCCCTTTTCGGTCGGCGTCACGAAAACGAGCGTGTTGTCCGGCGTCTTCAGCGCATCGGTATAGCCCTCGCCGAACCACTGGCGCGCGCGCAGCAGGTCGTTGCGCGTCACCCAGAAGTTCTTGCCCTTCACGCCCACGTCGAGCTGGAAGACGTGGTCGCCTGCCTCTTGGGTCGAGAAGGCGATCTGCCGGTCGGAGCGTGCTTCCAGGTTGCGCAGGAACGGGTTGCGCACCGCGGACGAATAGAAACCCGTCGGCGAAAAGCGGTGCAGCAGAACGTCGCCTTCCTCGATCTGCGTCAGGCGTGCCTTCCACCCTTCGGGGATCGGGCTTTCCTGCGTCAGCAGCGGGCGCGTGCCATACTGGAAGGCAATGGTGCCGAGTTCCGGATTGTCGATCCAGTCGTTCCAGTCGCGTAAGTACCAGACGCCGCCGGCCATCACGATCGGCGTGCTGTCGGGGATACCGCCTTCGCGCATCACGCTGCGCAGCTCGGCGACGCGCGGATAGGGGTCCTGCGGCTTCAGCGGGTCTTCGGCGTTGGACAGGCCGTTATGGCCACCGGCCAGCCACGGGTCCTCGTACACCACCGCTGCCAGCCAGTTCGCCGCCTTCGAATAGGCACGCTTCCACAGCGCGCGGAAGGCACGACCCGACGAGACGATCGGCAGGTACGACACCTCGTACGACGCCGCGATCTCGCTGAGCTTATAGGGCATGCCCGCGCCGCAGGTGACGCCCGCCACCATACCGCGGGTCCGCTCCAGCACGCCGTGCAGCACACGCTGCGCGCCGCCCATTTCCCACAAGACGTTGATGTTGATCGCGCCCTTGCCACCCGCGATCTCGAACGCGCGCTTCACCTGCTGGACGGCGCCCTCGATGGCATATTCGATCAGCTCTTCATGGCGGGCACGCCGCGTCAGCGCACGATAGACCTGCGGGATGATCTTGCCTTCGGGATCGTAGCTGTCGGCGTTCACCGCCGAGACGGTGCCGATGCCGCCCGCCGCCGCCCAGGCGCCTGCGGAGGCATGGTTGGTCGCGGCGACACCCTTGCCGCCCTCGACCAGCGGCCAGACCTCACGGCCATTGTACACGATCGGCTTCAGGCCCTTGAACACGGAAAATCCAACCTCGCTGCGAATAAATCCGGTCGGCTATACAAGATGAACGCGGCGAAGCGAAGAAAATGCAACGTGTGCCGGCCGGATGCACCACCGGACCTGCGGCAGGCTTAGGCGGCGGTTAACCCGATTGCGGCAGAGAGGCGCGACACGACACGTCTTCTTCTGCCGAGGGATCATCGACCCATGGGGGTTCTCGACACTCTGATCGCGCCCAAGCGCACGCCCCGTTCCCGCAAGCCTGCCCCCATGCCGCTGCCCAGTGGTCCGCTCGACGCCTTGCTGTCGGGCCAGTTCGCCGCCCTGGGCTATGCGGCCGGCGCGGTGCCGCATGGCGGCGCCACCGGATCGGCCTGGTCCCGCGGCTACGTGCTGGGTGCCGCCTGCGCCTCGCTTCAGCACCGCCCGGCCGCCCCGGTCACCGACCGCGAATGCTTCGCCACGGCGCTCGCCGCCTTCGCCAGCGCCTATGGCAAGGATATGGCGCGCGACATTCTCGCCGGCACGGTCGAGGCGGCCGAAGCCCAGGAACCGGAGGTCGAGGACGGGCTGCTCCAGGGCGCGAGCGATCTCGCCCTGCTCGCCCATGGCGAGGCCGATCCCGCCACGCTCGCCTTCGTGACGCGCAACGCGGTGGATCTGACGGAGATTTGACCGTCTGGCGTCTGATCTCATCGATCCGCGCCAGACCTGCCGTCATCCCAGCGCAGGCTGGGGTGACGTTTTGGGGCACGTTGATCGACGTCTAACCCAGTGCGCCGGGCCGCCCCATCGCTTCAGCGTACAGCGTGCGGTAGCGCGCGATCATCGTATCCGCGTCGTAATCGGCGCGCGCCTTCGCCTGATTGGCCGCGCCGACCGCCCGGCGCAATGCCGCATCCGATACGAGGGCCTGCAACGCATCGCGCAGCAGCACCTCGTCGCCACCGGTCACGAAGGGCGCATTCTCCGCCGCGACCATGCGCGGCACGTCCCCCACCGGGGTGCTGACGATCGGCAGCCCCGCTGCCATCCCCTCGACGACGCTGATCGGCAGCTGCTCGCTCTTCGACGACAACGCCATGATGTCGAAATGCCCGACGAAGCGATACGGCCGGTCGAGGAAGCCCGGCAGCACCAGCCGCTCGGCAATCCCCATCGCCTTGGCCGCGGCAAGGATCGCACCGCGTTCGGGCCCTTCGCCGACGATCACCAGCTTGAACCGGCCGCTCAGGCCACCGCATGCCCGCACCAGCAGCGGCAGGTTCTTCACCTCGCGCAGCCCCGCCAGGCTGCCGATCACCACGTCACGCGGATCGCGCAGGAAGCCGGGGATCGCGCGCAATTCGGGCTTTTGCGTGTAGCGTGCCGTATCGATGCCGTTGGCGATGCGGTGCACGCGGCCGGCCGGCTGCTTCCACGTCGTGCGCGCAATGCCCTCCAACACCTCTGACGGGACGACCAGCGCATGCGCCGCGCCCAGCGCCATGCGGCGATAGACGTTGCGTTCGATCTTCAGCCCGCCCGCTTCGTCGGCGTTGAACCCGTCTTCGTGGTGGACCAGCGGCGGCGTGCCCTTGGGGAAGACGCGACGCGCCATCACCCCGTCGATCGCGCCCCAATTATAGGTCAGCACCAGATCGAAGCGCCGCATGTAGCGCGCCAGCGCCTCGTAGCGCGCAACCGATGGCCGCCCGGTCAACGGCGGTGGGTCCTGCGCGATTTCGTAGCGGATGCCCTTGGCGATCTGCGCGCGCGCGCCGAGCTGGTCGGGCATGCCGCTGACGATCGTGTGCCGCGCCGCGTCGCCGAAGGCGTTCATCAGACGCACGGCGCGCGCTTCCTTGCCGCCCAGGCTGAAGCTGGAATGCAGGTGGAGAATATGGACCGGCTGGTGCATCGCGCCGGGCTGTACCCCGTCCGCCTCGCCGACGAAACCACTTTGCCCCGGCGAATCGCGATCAGCGCAGCGGCAGCATCCGCAGTTCGACGATCGACCGCCACGCCCACTCCACCGGCGCGAGGCGGAAGTGACGGACATAGACGTTCGCGCCCCACAGCAGCAGCGCGTTAACGCCAAGCGCCACCGCCATCATCGCCGTCCAGTCGAGCCGACCGTACAGCCCCAGCCCGATCGGCGAGAAGATCAACCACGAAACGATCAGCGTCTGCGCGACATAGAGCGTCAGCGCCGTCCGTCCGGCCGCGACGAACGGCTGCAACAGCCGCCGCCCCCGCGCGCCCTGCACCGCCAGCATCACCGCGGCGAGATGCCCCATCGTCATCGCCAGCCGCGCGGCATCCTCCCACAGCCAGGCGATATCCATCCCGCCTTCCGGGCGCGTCGCCTCCCACCCGCCGTACAGACGCAGCGGTACGGCGATGCCGTATCCCGCGGCGAGCAGCCACCAATACCACCGCCGCGACCAGGCCCCCTGCAACACGCCCCAGCGGAACAGCGCCGCGCCGATGAGCATCGTCGCCGCGGCTTCCCAGACGATCACCACTTCCTCGTTGCGCAGCCGGTCCATCGACACCGCGCGCTGGCCGGCGGTCCATTGCGCCATCGTGCCGTGGCCGAACGCGTCTTCGCGCGCGACCGCCGCGTCGTCCGCCGCCGCGGTACGGGCCGTGCTCGCAGAGGCGGCGGTGGGATCGGCGAGCCGGTGCGAGACGGTGCTCACCCCCAGCGCCATCGTGAACGTGGCATAGGACAGGCCCAGCACCAGCAGCGCCCGCGGCGGCAGCCCACGGAACAGGCACGCGACCATCGCCGCCACCGCATAGCTGTGCAGGATGTCGCCCGGCCACAGCAGCAACAGCATGTGCGCCATGCCGAACGCCCACAGCACCAGATTGCGCCAGCCATAGCGCAACGGAACGCTGAGCGGATCGCTTGATCGCGCGTCGATCCGGTCGGTCAGGATCAGCATGCCCGCGCCGAACAGCATCTGGAGCATCGCGCGCGGCGTACCCTCGATCAGGATCGTGCGCAGCCACCAGACGATCTGGTCGCTCGCGCTCCAGCCGAGATGGTGCAGGTCCGACCAATTGGCGGTCATCGACGCGCCCATCTCGCTGATGTTCATGAACAGGATGGCGAGGATCGCGATGCCGCGCAGGATATCCAGCGTCGCGATGCGCGGCGCACCGTCCGGTTCATTGGCCGGTTCATTGCTTGGTTCGTTGGCCGGCGGAACGGCCGCCGGCATTCCCGCTTCGCTCACGCGCGCGCCTGATCCAGCAGCCGGTCGATGGCATCGCGCAGCGGCTCTTCGGCGAGCGTCGGGGCGTGACCGACACCGGGCAGCGTCACCAGCTCCGCCTGGTCGAGCGCCGCCAGCATCCGCTCCGCGACCGGCTGCGACAGCACGTCGGATCGGCCACCGCGGACGATCAGCGTCGGCGTGTCCCGCAGCGCCGACAGCGCCGCCCACATATCCGCCCCGGCCTCGTTACCCGGCGTACGGAAGGGCTCGGCGATCTTCAGATCGTAATCCAGCACGATGCGGCCGCTGCTGGTCAGGCGGTACAGCCGCTTGGCCATCGCCAGCCAATCCTCGATCTCCCAATCGGGATAGACGTCGCTATTGCCCTCGGCGAGCGTGCGTGCCGCATGCATCCACGTCGGGCAGCTGCTGCCCTTGCCCACATAGCCGCGGATCCGGCTCAACCCCGCCGCCTCGATCTCAGGCCCGACGTCGTTGAGCAGCGCCGCGGCGATCGGTGCACCGGCCTGCGCGAGCAGCATCGTCACGATGCCGCCCAGCGACGTGCCGATGGCGACGAACCGCCCGATCCCCCGCTCGGCCAGCAGCGCCTGGACGTCCGCGACATAGGTCGCCGGCACATAGGTCATCGGGTCCTTGGCATAGTCGCTACGCCCGCGTCCCCGAAACTCGACCGCGATCACCTGCCGCCGTCCGGCAAGCCTTGCGGCGAGCGCATCGTAATCGCGCGCGTTGCGGGTCAGGCCGGGAAAGCACAGCACGGGCAGCAGGCTCTCATCGCCCGGATACAGGCGATAGTGCAGCTTCAGCCCGTCGGCCGACATCCAGTAACCGTCTTCGTACGCAGCCATGCGGAAATCCTCGGGGTTGCGGCCGGGGGGCAGCGCCCTCCATATCCACACATGCCCACCACCCCGCAAGCATACCGCCCCGCCACCGCATTGCTCGATCTCGGCGACACGATAGCGACCCCGGTGGAGGCCGCCGATTTCCCGGAGACCCGGCTGCGCTTCCGCAACGATCGCGCCGCTGCAGAGGTCGGGCTGGCAACGCTGGATGATAGCGAATGGATTCAGGCATTTGGCCGCTTCCAACCACTGCCCGGCACGCTGCCGCAACCGCTCGCGCTGCGCTATCACGGCCATCAATTCCGCCAGTACAACCCCGACATCGGCGATGGCCGCGGTTTCACCTTTGCGCAGATGTATGACGATGCCGGCCGGCTGATGGACCTCGGCACCAAGGGCTCGGGCCAGACGCCCTACAGCCGCTTCGGCGACGGCCGGCTGACGCTGAAGGGCGGCGTGCGCGAGATCCTCGCGACCGAAATGCTGGAGGCGCTCAACGTCCCCACCAGCCGCACGCTGTCGCTGATCGAGACGGGCGAAGAGCTGGTTCGCGGCGACGAGCCCTCCCCCACGCGGTCGGCGGTGCTGGTGCGCCTCAGCCACAGCCATATCCGCATCGGTACCTTCCAGCGCCTCGCCTACGAACGCGACGAGGCGGGCATGCGCGCGCTTGTCCGCTATGTGCTGCACAACCTGTACGGCGAGGAGTCGGACGATCCGATCCGGCTGCTCACCCATGTCGTCGAGCGCACCGCGCGTCTCGCCGCACGCTATATGGCGGCAGGCTTCGTCCACGGCGTCCTCAACAGCGACAATATCAACGTGACGGGCGAAAGCTTCGATTACGGCCCGTGGCGGTTCGCCCCGACGTGGGACCCCGCCTTCACCGCGGCCTATTTCGATCACGCCGGCCTTTACGCCTTCGGTCGCCAGCCCGAGGCGATCCACTGGGACGTCATGCAGCTCGCCGCCTCGCTACGCCTGATCGCCGAGAGCGACCCGCTGATCGCCGCGCTCGAGACATTCCCGACGCACTATCAGCGCGAGATCGCCGATGCGCTGCTCTGGCGGATCGGCGTCACCCCGCGCGGCGGCGACGAGGACCGCGCGCTCGTTCGCATCCTCGAACGCACGA
Source organism: Sphingomonas sp. S6 (assembly GCF_043498045.1). Taxonomy (NCBI): domain Bacteria; kingdom Pseudomonadati; phylum Pseudomonadota; class Alphaproteobacteria; order Sphingomonadales; family Sphingomonadaceae; genus Sphingomonas; species Sphingomonas sp. S6. Next base: position 51,345 of record NZ_JBIEOE010000001.1, on the reverse strand, counting down.
TGCGCGCGACCGAGGTGGCAATCGATCGCTTGTTCTTCGACGTGTTCGGCGGCGCTTTGCCGGACAGCTACGGCAGCGAGTGGGATGATCTGCGCGCCGCCCTCGCCCCCTACGCACCGCGCAAGCCGCGTGACCACGCCTTTTGGCAGGGCAGCCCGTGCAGCATGCTCATCGACGAGGTCGAGGCGATCTGGTCCCCCATCGCGGACGCCGACGACTGGTCCCACGTCCACGCCAAGGTCGCTGCGATCCGCGCCATGGGCGACGCCCTCGCCTGAGCGCCACCTTGCCGCCCCGCCGCCATTCGCCTAACCCCGCCCGCAGGAGGGCCGAAGCGCACACGCATGGTTGACGAGATCATCTCCCACGAACCCGCGACCGGGGCAGAGCTCTGGCGCGGCCCGATCGGCAATGCCGATGCCGAGGTGGAGGCCGCGCGCGGCGGTTGGGCCGCCTGGGCCGCGCTGCCGCTGACCGTGCGGATCGAGACGATGCGCCGCTTCGGCAACGTCGTGCGCCAGCGTCACGAACAATTCGCCGACCTGCTCGCCCGCGAAACCGGCAAGCCGCTGTGGGAAGCGCGGACCGAGATCGACACGGTCATCGCCAAGGTCGACATTTCCGTCACCGCTTACGCCGAGCGCACCGCGCAGCGCCGGCTCGATGCACCGATGGGCAGCCGCATGGCGCTGCGCCACAAGCCGCACGGGGTGCTGGCGGTGCTCGGACCCTATAACTTCCCGGCGCACCTGCCCAACGGGCACATCGTGCCCGCGCTGCTCGCCGGCAATGCGGTGGTGTTCAAGCCCTCCGAAAAGACGCCCGCGACTGGCGCCTTCCTGATCGACTGCTACCGCGCCGCCGGCGTGCCCGAGGCATGCGTCCGCTTGCTGCTCGGCGGTCCGGCGGAGGGCAAGGCGCTCGCCGAGCATGCCGATATCGATGGCTTGCTGTTCACCGGATCGGCGCGCACGGGCCTCGCGCTCAACCGCGCCTTTGCGAGCAAACCCGAAAAGATCCTGGCACTGGAGATGGGCGGCAACAACCCGATCATCGTCTGGGACACGCCCGATCTGCATTCGGCCGCCGTCCTGGTGATCCAGTCCGCCTTCACGTCCGCCGGCCAGCGCTGCACCGCCGCGCGCCGCCTGATCGTCGAGGACCGGCTATACGATCCGCTGCTCGAGCAGGTGAATGCGCTCGCCGGGCGGTTGATCGTCGGCGCGCCGCATGACGATCCGCAGCCGTTCATGGGGCCGGTGATCGACAACCATACCGCCGACATGCTGACCGAAAGCTTCCTCGCGCTGTCGATGCGCGGCGGCCGGCCGATCCGGCACATGGAACGGCCGATCGACGACAAACCGTTCCTCAGCCCCGCGATCATCGACATGACCCACGCGACCGAGCGGCCCGATATCGAGCTGTTCGGCCCGATCCTGCAGGTCTATCGCGCTGGCGATTTCGATGAGGCGATCGGCATCGCGAACGACACGCGCTACGGTCTGTCGGCAAGCCTCGTCAGCCACACACCGTCGCTGTACGACCGCTTCTGGGCGGGTATTCGCGCCGGCATCGTCAATTGGAACCGCCCGACCAACGGCGCGTCTTCCGCGGCCCCGTTCGGTGGCATCGGCTGGAGTGGCAACCACCGCCCCAGCGCCTATTACGCCGCCGATTACTGCGCCTATCCGGTCGTCAGCAACGAAGCCGAAAGCGCGCGGGCGAATATCGGGATCGGGTTGCGAGACGCCTGAGGCCGAGAGGGGCGATCGTCGCTCCTCAGGCCACCGCCGCCACCGGGGCCTCCGGCAAGACCGCCACCGGCAGCGTCCGGAACCCCGGTCGCGCCAGCAGATAGCCCTGGATGTAGCGCACGCCGAGGCCGCGCAACGTCTCATATTCGGCGACCGTCTCGATCCCCTCGGCGATCACCGTGATGTCGAGCGACGCGGCGATCCGCACCACGCCCTCGACGATCATCCGTCGTGGCAGGCTGACGTCGATGTCGCGGATCAGCTCCATGTCGAGCTTGATGTAATCAGTCTGGAATCGGGCGAGCAGCCCCAGCCCGGCATGCCCCGCTCCGAAATCGTCGATCGCGGTGCCGAACCCCATGGCGCGGTACGATTCGACGATCGTCTGGACATGGGCGGTGTCCGCCATCTCCTCATTCTCGGTGAATTCGAAGATCAACCGATCGGTCGGCAGCCCCGTCGCCCGCGCGGTTTTCAGCGTCAATTGGATGCAGGCCAGCGGCGAATAGACCGCATTCGGCAGAAAATTGATCGACAATCTGGCACCCGTGTCGAGGATACCTGCCGCCACCGCCCCCTCGATCGCCGCAACCCGGCATTGCTGATCGAAGGCGTAGCGATTGTCGGGCGTCACGCGGGCCAGCACCTCGGCCGCACCCTCGCCGTTCCCCCCGCGCACAAGCGCCTCATAGGCGAAGGGCAGGCCGGTGACCGTATCGACGATGGGCTGGAACGCCATCGCTATGTCGAAGACATGGGCTGGAGAGCGGCAGCCCTGACACCCGACGGGAGCGATGCTTGTCATACATAAGGGTTAGGTCACAAACACTAACGCGACGTGAACCACACACCCGAAATGAGATTGATGTAAATCAGCCACAAGCTTCCCTACCGTGGTCACAAGCATCGCTGCGTTGCCGCACGAGGGCGCAGCAGCCATGTCGGCGATCATGGCTACGCTTCTCGATCCGGGCGCCCGTGGGCGCGTCATCCTCGTCGGCGCCGGACCGGGTGACCCCGGTCTGCTCACCGTTCACGCGGTAGAGGCGTTGCGGACCGCGGATATCCTCGTCCATGACGGGCTGATCGACCCGCGCGTGCTCGATCTGGCGCCACCTTCCGCGCAGCGTATCTCCGTCGCCAAGCGGCGCGCCCGCCACACGCTGCCGCAGGAGGCGATCAACGCGTTGATCGTCGCGCATGTGAAGACCGGCGCGATCGTCGTGCGGCTGAAGGGCGGCGACCCGTTCATCTTCGGACGCGGCGGCGAGGAAGTCGAAGCGGTGCGCGCTGCCGGCCTGCCCGTCGAGGTGATTCCCGGCGTCTCGGCGGCGCTCGGCTGCGCGGCGGAGGCGATGCTGCCGCTCACCCACCGCGATCATAGCAGCGCGGTCAGCTTCGTCGCGGGCCAGTGCAAGGGGCTGGCGGATCAGGACTGGTCCGGCCTCGCCGGTCAGGGCCGGACGCTAGTGATCTACATGGGCGTCGCGACGGCGAACGACATCGCCGATAAACTGATGGCGGACGGCGTGGCGCCCGACATGCCTGTCGCGGTGCTCGAGCGCGGCACGCTCGTCGGCAGCCGCGCGCTCCGCACCCTGCTCGCCGACCTCGGCCCGATGGTCGAGCGTGAGCGCGTGCAAAGCCCGGCGATCATTGTCGTCGGCGAAGTGGTCGAACTCTCGGACGCCGAGGACAAGCTTGCACGCTGGGCGCGGGTCGCCGAAGGAATGAGCGCATGAGGCTCCTGACCGGCAACGACCTTCCCACCGGCGACGTCGTGTGGTGGACCGGCATCGGCTGGTCGCGCCACGTCGAGGATGCGGTCGACGTCGGCCATGAGGGCGAAGGCATTCTGCGGGCCGAGGAAGGCGCCCGCCGCGTCAACGTCCCCTATCTGATTGACGCGATCGCCACGCCCGAAGGCCCCCGCCCCGCGCATATCAAGGATCGCATCCGTGCGCTTGGACCGACCGTGCGGCCGGACCTGACGCTCAAGCCGGCGGACCCCGAGGCCGGGAGCTGGGTGATATGATGAGCGGCCCCACCCTACCCTTCGTCATCCCGGCGAACGCCGGGATCCGCGGACACGATCTCGTCCAGGGCATCGCGCAACCCCTGACTACGACGCAACCATGGATCCTGGCCTTCGCCAGGATGACGAGGGTTGGTGGCGCTGCCCCCCTCTTCTTCTCCGCGTCTCCGCGTCTCCGCGCGAACCAAAACTCCGAAGGCCGGAAAGCCATCCATGTATAAATACGACCAATACGATCAGGCGATCGTCGATGCCCGCGTCGACGAATTTCGCGACCAAGTCGAGCGCCGCCTGTCGGGTCAGTTGACCGAAGACCAGTTCAAGCCGCTGCGGCTGATGAACGGTCTCTACCTTCAGCTCCACGCCTACATGCTGCGCGTCGCCATTCCCTATGGCACACTCGACGCGCGTCAGATGCGCATGCTGGGGTCGATCGCCCGCGATTACGACCGCGGCTACGGCCATTTCACCACGCGTCAGAACCTTCAGTTCAACTGGATCAAGCTCGCCGATACGCCTGATATCCTGGCGAAATTGGCCACGGTGCAGATGCACGCCATCCAGACCAGCGGCAATTGCATCCGCAACATCAGCGCTGACCAATATGCGGGCGCCGCCGCGGACGAGGTGACCGACCCGCGCCCCTGGGCCGAGCTGATCCGCCAGTGGAGCACGTTCCACCCCGAATTCAGCTATCTGCCGCGCAAGTTCAAGATCGCGGTCATCGCCGCGGCTGAGGACCGTGCGGCGATGCGCCTGCATGACATCGGCATCCAGCTGCTGGAGCAGAACGGGGAATTGGGCGCCGCGATCTACGTCGGCGGCGGCATGGGCCGGACGCCGATGGTCAGCCACCTGATCCGCGACTTCATCACCGCCGACGATCTGATGAGCTATCTCGAGGCCTGCCTGCGTGTCTACAATCGCTACGGTCGCCGCGACAACATCTACAAAGCGCGGATCAAGATTCTGCTCCACGAGATCGGCGCGGACGAATACCGCCGTCAGGTCGAGGAGGAATTTGCCCTCGTCAAACAGCTGGGCATCGACCCGCCGCGCGCCGAACTCGACCGCATCACCGCGATGTTCGCGCCTCCTGCGTTCGACACCGGGCCGGCGGCGCATATCGACCGCGGCGATCCCGATTTCGCCGTCTGGCTCGACCAGAACGTGGTTGCGCACAAGCAACCCGGCTACCACATCGTCAACGTCAGCCTGAAGCCCGCCGGCGGCATTCCCGGCGATGCGACGGCCGATCAGATCGATCTGCTGGCCGATCTGGCAGAACGCCTGTCTTTCAATGAGTTACGCGTGACGCACGCGCAAAACATCGTGTTGCCGCATGTGCACGGGCGTGACCTTTGTGACCTTTGGGCCGCGCTGCGCGACGCTGGCCTCGCCGAGCCGAACCTCGATCTCATCACCGATATCATCGCCTGCCCGGGCCTTGATTATTGCAGCCTCGCCAATGCGCGCTCCATCCCGCTGGCGCAGAAGATCGCAAACCGCTTCGCCGACCGCGAACGCCAGCGCGACCTTGGCGAATTGAAGCTCAAGATCAGCGGCTGCATCAACGCCTGCGGCCACCATCATGCCGGCCACATCGGCATCCTCGGCGTCGACAAGAAGGGCACCGAAAACTACCAGCTCTCGCTCGGTGGATCGGGGGCGGAGGACGTGAGCCTCGCCAAGATCACCGGCCCCGGCTTTTCGGAGGACGGCGTGGTCGACGCGATCGAGCGCGTTACCGACCGCTACATCGCGCTGCGTGACGAAGGCGAACGCTTCCTCGACACCTATCGCCGCGTCGGCTTCGAACCGTTCAAGGAGGCGATCTATGGCTGATGCCGACACGCTGCTGCGCTTCCGCGACGACGAGCCGCACGACGAACCCGCCGTCACGCTCGACGCCTTCCTGGGCCAGACCAATGCCACTGCGGTTCGGCTGGAAGCGGGTGAGGACGCCCGCGCGCTGATCCCGCAGCTGGGGCAACTCGCGCTCGTCGAGGTCAGCTTCCCCACCTTCCGCGATGGCCGCGGCTACAGCGCCGCACGCGTATTACGTGAGGCTGGGTATAGCGGCGAACTGCGGGCGGCCGGTGACGTGCTGGTCGATCAGCTGCCCCTGATGCGCCGCTGCGGCTTCGACAGCTTCGCGCCCGAAGCCCCGATCGACGGCAAGGCGCTGACCCGAGCGCTCGACCGCTACGACTATCGCTATCAGGCCGCGGCGGACGCCGTCGCCCCGGTGTGGAAGCTGCGCCATGGCTGAGGCAGCACGTCAGCTCGACACGATCGATGTCGCGCCCGCCTTTACCGCCGCGGACGCAGCCGCAATGCAGATCCGCTTCGCCGGCATGCCCGCGCCCGAGATGCTGCGCGAACTCCTGACCGGCGAACTGGCGGGCCGCATCGCCTCCGTGTCGTCCTATGGCGCCGAATCCGCGGTCCTGCTCCACATGGTGGCGCAGATCGACAAGGACGTGCCGGTCATCTTCACCAACACGCAGAAGATGTTCGGCGAGACCCTCGCCTATCGCGACGAATTGTCTGAACGGCTGGGCCTCACCGACCTGCGTGTCTTCCGCCCCGATCCGCGGTTGCTCGCCTTACGCGACGCGACCGGCATGCGCTGGTCCTACGACCCCGACGGCTGCTGCGAAATCCGCAAGGTCGAACCCCTCCGCCGCGCGCTCGGACCGTTCGACGCGTGGATTTCGGGTCGCAAAGGCTTCCAGGCGGGGACCCGTACCGCGCTCCCCCGCTTCGAGGAGGACGACGGGCGCCTGAAGATCAATCCGCTCGCCGACTGGTCGAAGGATCAGCTCGACGCCTATTTCGCCGAGCACGATCTGCCCCGCCACCCGCTGGAGGCGCAGGGCTATCTGTCGATCGGCTGCGCGCCCTGCACCAGCAAGGTCCGCCCCGGCGAAGACCCGCGCGCCGGCCGCTGGCGCGGTTGGGACAAGGTGGAATGCGGCATCCACGTCTCCACCCTGCCCGGCGAAGACCCGGCATTCTGAGCCGACGTCAGCCGCTGACCCGCAGCGATAGCCGGACGTTGCGCGGCTGCCCCGGATAGATCCACACCCGGCTGTACGAGCTCTGCGCGTAGCGGGCGTCGAATATATTGTCCGCCTCGGCCCGCAGCGTCAGCTGCGGCGATACAGCATATTCGATGGCAGCCTTTGCCTTCAGATAGGCAGGCAGCACCACATAGTCGCGCTCGATCGACCCGGCACGGTCCCCTACGTAGCTCGCCCCGGCACTCACCGAGAATCCACGCCCGTCATCGTCGGTGAACCGCCCCAGCGCAAAGACCGTACCGCTGTGATCGGGCACGTTGAGCGCGCGATCGGTCGGGAAGGCGCCGTCGTCCACCCGTGCGCGGGTCCAGGCGTAATTGCCGACGATCTGCCAGTGTGGTGCAATCCGTACCGATGCGTCCCATTCGATCCCGCGGCTGCGCAGGCTACCGACCGGCGCGTTGAAAGCGGGATCGACGGGGTCGTTGGCGAGGATGCCGCGCTTGCGGATGTCGAACCAGGTCGCGGCGATATCGACATTCGCCCGACGCCCGGCCACGCCGAGCTCATATCCCACGCCACTTTCGGGCGCGAAGCCGTTGCCGTCGCGACCCGTGCCCGAGTTGAGCACGAAGCTTTCGCCCCAGCTGGCATGCACCGCGATCGCATCGGTGGCCTGGTAGCGCGCGCCGAGCCGGTAATGCATCGGCGAGCCCACCGTACGCCCCACCTGCCCCGTGTTGTTGTTTTGGATACGCTGGCGATAGGCGTCGAACCGCGCACCGCCCGACAGCGTCAGCCGGTCGGTCACATCCCACATGTCCTGCACATACACCGTGCCCGACCAGCGCTTTTCACGATTGTTCGTGAAGGGCAGCAGCGTCGGCGGCGTCTGGCCGTAAACGGGCGTGAAGACGTCGATCGCATAGGGATTGCCGCCACGCGCCGGATCGCCCGGATTGCGCCGCATCCAGCGTTCGGCATAGTCCAGCGTATAGCCCTTCAGCCCGATGCTGGGCCGATGCGCGCCGATATGTCCGGCGAGTTCGATCCGCGCGGACAGATCGTCCACCTTGAAATCGCGCGATCGCCGCTGCCGCCACAGCGTTCGCCCGCCGACCAGCCGCGACTGATCGGAGGAGAAGCCTTTCAACGTTCCCGTCCGCCAGGCGACGCCCCCGGTCACCGTCCAGTCGCCGCCCAGGTCGGCCAGCGCCGTCAGCTGGTGACGCTGGTTGCGGAAGCGGGTCTTGCCGTCGTTCGGCTCGCCGTAATAGGCATCGCGCGGCACGGCGTTCGCATTCCCGTCGAGCGCCGGAATCCCGCGATCGAACAGCGTGTCGAAGCGCGTGATCTCGCCGATATAGGTGACGCGCAGCCGCTCGCTGGGCCGCCAGGTCAGCGACGGCATCACCACCTGCCGATCCAGCCCGACGAAGTTGCGCCAGCCGTCCGACGTTTCCGCCGCGACGACGATCCGCGCGGCCAGCGTCCGCGAGACGGGGCCGGTCGCGTCCAGCTCCACCCGGCGCGTTCCGAACGATCCCAGCGTGAACACCGCATTCGCCGCCGGGACGAAATCCGGCGTCTTGCTGACGATGTTGACGCGCCCGGCCGGATCGATGTCGCCAAACAGCGCGCCTGCCGGCCCCTTCCGCAATTCGATCCGTTCGGTGGTCGCGGGATCGCGGGGTGGCCCCATGCCGCGATTGGCGAGGAAGCCATCGACGTAATATTCCCCGCCGCCATCCGGCGTGCCCAGGAAGCCGCGGATCGCGAAATTGTCCATGACGCCGCCGCGGTTGTTCTGGTTGCTGACGCCGCTGACCAGTTCGAGCGCGTCCGACAGGCGATAGGCCCCGGCGGCGGTGAGCAGGTCGCGCTCGATCGATCGGCTCGACTGCGAGAGCGTGCGGGTCGCGATGTCCGACGACAGCGTTCCGTCGCCGCGCGCCCGGCGTGTGCCGAGCACGACGATATCGCCGCTGCCGACGGCGACGTCATCCGTATCCTGCGCGGCGGCGGGCGTGATCGGCAGGCAGGCAATCAGCGGCGACAGGCAGGCGGCAACGCGGGATCGAAGAAGCAAAATACATTCCAGTGATGTTGTAACGTCCCAATGTTGAACCGTGCCGGACCTGTCAACCGTCCTCCTTATGCCGCGTTGGGGGTCGCCGCCTGCTGCCGGAAGTCGACGACAACCGGGGTGGCACCGATCGCCATCGTCCGCCGCACCTCCTGCGGATCCGCCAAAGTGCGCGACGGCCGGCCGACCAGGAACCCCTGCACGCTGGCGCAGCCTTCGCGCGCCACGATGGCGAGCTGCGCCGGCCGCTCGATCCCCTCGGCCAGCACCGGCATCCGCAACAGGCCGCCGAGCGCCGTCACCGATCGCAGGATCGAAATTGCCTGATCGTCATATTCCAGTTCGGCGACGAAGGACGCATCCAGCTTGATGCAGTCGAACGGGAAGGATCGCAGCACGTCGATCGACGAATAGCCCACGCCGAAATCGTCGAGGACGATCGACACGCCCATCGCCTTCAACGCATGCAGCTGTTCGAGCGCGAACCGGCGATCGTGGATGATCGCGCTTTCGGTGAGCTCCAGCACCAGCCGCGTCGGCGACAGACCGCTGTCTTCCAGTGCAGACCGCACCGTCATCACCAGACGCGGGTCGGACAGGTGCTTGGGCGAGAGGTTGACGGACACCGGATACCGATTGGGCCACAGCGCCGCTTCGAAACACGCCTGGCGCAGGATCCAGATGCTCAACGGCACCACCTCGCCGCTTTCCTCCGCCAGTGGGATAAACTCTGCCGGCGGGACCATGCCGCGCAGGGGATGGTTCCAGCGCACCAGCGCCTCATATCCCTTGATCTCGCCCGTCTCGGTCGACGCCTGCACCTGGAAGTGCAGCTCGAATGCGCCCTTGTCGAGCGCACGCCGCATATCGACGACCAGCTCACGCCGGGCGCGCACCGCATCGTCCATCTGCGCATCGTAGAAACACGGTTCGCTGGAATGGATCGACTTGGCGCGGTACATGGCGAGATCCGCCTTCGCCAGCAGCGCGTCGGCATCCCATCCGTCGCGGACCGCGAGCGCCACGCCGATGTTCGTGCCGATCGAGGCGGTGAAACGGTCGAAGACGAAGGGCGCGTCAAAGATCGCGCGCAGCCGATCGAGAAAGTCGGTCAGCTCCTCGGCCAGATCGTAGGAGATCACCGCCGCAAATTCGTCGCCGCCCAGACGGCTGATACATTCGTTCGGCCCCAGCGTCGCGGTCATCCGCGCCGCCAGTGCCATCAACAGCTGATCACCCGCCAAATGGCCATAGGTGTCGTTCACCACCTTGAACCGCGACAGGTCCATCATGACGACGGCCATGCACAGATGCCCGCCCTTGCGGTTGAACCGCCGGTCCAGCTCCTCGTTGAAGCTCATGCGGTTGGGCAGGTCGGTGAGCCCGTCGTACAGCGCCATGCGACGCAGCCGGCGGTAGGATTCACCCTTCGTATGCCCGTCGATCAACGCGCTGATCGCGGCGCACCCCACGATGATGAGCGATGCGACCGCGGTCGCCACCGCCAGCGCGTTCATGGTCGGTAGCGACAGACCGTCGCCCAAACGGATGACGGTGATATGCATCGCCGCCATCCCGCTGAAATGCAGCGCCACAACGCCCAGCGCGAGCAGGCTCATCGTCCGCAGCGCACCCGCACGCCCGGCTTGCCGCGCGCGTGCGAAGGCGGCGGCGCTCAGCCCGACCGACAGCAGCACCGACAGTGCGACCACCGGCCAGGTCCAGGTGACGATGCCGTCGACATGATAGGCCGACATGCCGAGATAGTGCATCAGCGCGATCGCCCCGCCGATGACGCCGCCGCCCATTATTCCCGCGCCACGCCGGGCCGAAGCAGCCAGCGCCAGCCCCGGCGCCGCCATGCCGATCGCGACGAGCAACGAACTGAGCGTCTGCATCGGATCGAGCACCACCGGCACCGACGCGCGATAGGCCATCATTGCGACGAAATGGGTCGCCCAGACCATCGTGCCGGTCGCGACCGCAGCCAGCATCACCCAGCCCGCCCGGCTGTAGCCGTCCGCCGAACGGATACAGTGGAAAAGCTGCACGCTGGCCGCCGCGCCGACCAGGCAGACGAGCACCGCCAGCAGGACGAGGCGCAGGTCGTGCTGCGCGAAGCATAAGGCGACGTCGGTCATGCGGCCCTCACCCCCCGTGCGCCGCGGCGCCCTTCCATCACCAGCGAGACCTGTCGAGCCAGGCCGACGAGATAGGCCTTCTGATCCGCCGATGCGGGCGGACGCGGCTTGACGTCAGCGACGCAGAGCGCGCCGATCTCGATACCGCCGATCAGGCGAAGCGGCGTGCCGATATAGTAACGGATGAACGGTGCCCCGATCACCGGGGGTAAATTGGCGAAGCGCGGATCGGCGGCGGCGTCGCAGCATTCCAGCACGTCCGAGACGTCCAGCGTCAGGGTACAAAATCCGTCGCGTCGCGGCAGACAGCCGACGTCGACGCCGCGGGCCGTATGGATCGCCTGAATATCGTCGTAGATCAGTGACAGGGCCGCGATGGGGGCGGCAAAGCCCTGCTGCGCAGCTTCGACGTGGCGATCGAGCGCCGAGGCCGTCGCCTCATCCCCGCCGGTCAGGCCGCGTACGGCGCGCGAACGGAGGCGTTCACGGAAGAGGTTCGTCAGCATCGATTGTCGGGCGCTCGGTGGGTCATCTGTCCGTGCGCATGTGGGCCCTAAAGGGTTAAGATGACGTCAGCGTAAAGCACCCGTAATGGATTGGATTATCCTCTGTTTTGAGGCGATTATCGGGGGCAGGCAGCCCACCCCCGATCACCGGCCACGTTATTGATGCACGTCGTACCGATCGAGCATCATCACCTTGTCCCACACCGCCACGAAATCGCGGACGAAGCGTGCCTGGCCATCGGCCGCCGCATAGACTTCGGCGATCGCGCGCAATTGCGAATTGGCGCCGAAGATTAGGTCGCAGCGCGTCGCTTCGAACCGGGCATCGCCGCCGTCGCGGGTGACCAAGCTGAAGCGCGCTCCCTGCTCGTCCGCCTTCTTCCATTCATAGTCCATGCTGGTCAGCACGGTGAAGAAATCGTTGGTCAGCACGCCGACGCGATCGGTGAAGATGCCGTCGGACGATCCGTCCCAATTGGCGCCCAGCGCGCGCAGGCCGCCGGTCAGCACCACCCATTCGGGCGCGGACAGCGCAAGCAGGTCTGCCCGGTCTAGGAATAGCTGTTCGGGCGACAGGTCGGCGACGTTCACCGCGTCGAAGTTCGGATCGACATAGTTTCGGAAGCCATCGACCACCGGACGCAGCCATTCGAAGCTGTCGGCGTCGGTCAGCGCGTCCGTTGTGTCCATCCGACCGGGGGTGAACGGAACCTCGACAGCCGCGCCGGCTGCCGTCGCCGCCTGCTCGACCGCGACGCAGCCGGCGAGCACGATCAGGTCGGCGAGCGAGACCGCCTTGCCGCCCGAGGCACCGTCGGCGAAGTCCGTCGCGACGCGTTTCAGGCTGTCGATCACCGGACGGGTGCGCGCGTTGATCGCCCAATCCTTCTGCGGCGCGAGCGCGATACGCGCGCCGTTGGCGCCGCCGCGCTTGTCGCTGTGCCGGAAGGTCGACGCCGCGGAAAAGGCGGTGAAGGCCAGGTCCGACACCGAATGTCCCGCCGCCAGGATCGCCTGCTTTAGCGCGGCGATGTCGGCGGCATCGACCAGGGGATGGTCGACCGGCGGGATCGGATCCTGCCACAGCAGATCGTCCTCGATCGTCCGCTCTTCGCCCAGGTAACGCTCCTTTGGCCCCATGTCGCGATGGGTCAGCTTGTACCAGGCCTTGGAGAATTGCTCGGTGAAATAGGCGAAATCGGTCAGGAAGCGCTCGCAAATCGGGCGATAGACGGGGTCGACCTTCAGCGCGATGTCGCTGGTCATCATCATCAACGGGTGCGTCTTGCCCGCGATATGCGCGTCGGGGGTGTGCGGCGCGCTCTTATCGACCGGAGTCCATTGCAGCGCGCCCGCCGGGCTACGCGTCTGTTCCCATTCGAACTTGAACAGGTTTTCGAGGTAGCTGTTGTCCCATTGCGTCGGGTCGGGCGTCCAGCTGCCCTCGATGCCGTTGGTCATCGTGAACTCGCCGACGCCGGTACCTTCGGGATTGTGCCAGCCGAGGCCCATCTGCTCGATCGGCGCCATTTCGGGCGGCGCGCCGATGCGGTCGGCCTTCACCATGCCGTGGCTCTTGCCGAAGGCATGGCCGCCCGCGATCAGCGCTACCGTCTCCTCATCGTTCATCGCCATGCGGGTGAAGGCGATGCGGATGTCGCGCGCCGACGCCATCGGGTCGCCGCTGGCGTAAGGGCCTTCGGGATTCACGTAGATCAGCGACTGGTGCGTCGCGGCGAGCGGCTGTTCCAGGTCGTAATCGGCATCGCCGTTCTGCCCGCGCCAGCGCTTGTCGCGATTGACCATCTCGTCGAACGACTTGACCGTCGTCATGTCGACGACCTCGGGCCCCCAATAGGTCGCGTCGTCCGCTTCCCACGCGTCATGCCGGCCGCCGGCGAAGCCGTAGGTGGGGAAACCCATGATCTCCAGCGCGCAATTGCCGGTCAGCACCATCAGGTCCGCCCAGGACAGCGCGGCGCCGTATTTCTGCTTGATCGGCCAGATCAGCCGGCGCGACTTGTCGGTGTTGCCATTGTCCCACCAGCTGTCGATCGGGGCGAAGCGCTGCATCGCCTCGCCCGCGCCGCCGCGCCCGTCGGCGATGCGATAGGTGCCGGCCGAGTGCCACGCCATGCGGATCATCTGCGGGCCGTAATTGCCATAGTCCGAGGGCCACCACGCGACCGAGCTGGTCAGGAACGCCTTGATCTCCGCCTTCAGCGCCGGAAGGTCGATCGCCTCGAACGCAGCCTTATAGTCGAAGTCCGCATCCAGTGGATTGGCGCGCGGGCCGTTGCGGTGCAGCTGTTCGACGCGCAGGCGGTTGGGATACCAGTCCTGCAACGTCGGCTTGCTGGTCTGCGCGCCCCCGATCCGGTCGCCGCCAAAGGGACATTTGCCGGCAAGAACATCCTTATAATCTTCCATGAACACGCGCTCCAGCATCCGCCATTGGGTGAAACAGGAGCGCAGCCGGGCGATGCGAGGAACCCGACGTGCCACAGGTCGAGCCTGATCCACATCAAGCCGAAACGAGGAAGTCGCCGCGCCGTTGCCTGAAATTTAATTTAGATTTGTCCGCCCCCGCCTCTGCTATCGGCTGATGTCTCAACAGATTGGCTCGACGCTGTGACGGCGCTGTCCGTATAACCGTCATCGTTTAACCGAGGTGCCTGCCCGATGACCGACATGCCGCATGCCCCCAGCGAACATCACTTGGTCCACCGCACCGGCTGGCTGCGCGCGGCGGTGCTGGGCGCCAATGACGGCATCATTTCGGTATCGAGTCTGGTCGTCGGCGTTGCCGCCGCGCCGGGCGCTAGCGCCGCGACGATCCTGCTCGCCGGCGCGGCGGCGCTGGTCGGCGGCGCACTGTCGATGGCGGCGGGCGAATATGTCTCGGTCAGCTCGCAGGCCGATACCGAACATGCCGATTTGACACGTGAAGCGGCCGAGCTGCACCGCAATCCGGAAGCCGAAACCCGGGAACTCGCCGCCATCTACGTCGGCCGCGGCGTCGCGCCCGCGCTGGCGCAGACGGTGGCCGAACAGATGATGGCGCATGACGGGTTGGGGGCGCATCGCCGTGACGAACTGGGGCTTGCCGACGACGGCGGATCGCGCCCCGTCCAGGCCGCGGTCTTTTCCGCCGCCGCCTTCACCTCTGGCGCGATCCTACCGGTGGTGATCGCCGCGCTGGCGCCCCGTCACCTTGCGGTGATGGTCGTGCCGGTGGTGGCGATCGTGCTGCTCGCCATCCTGGGGGCGATCGGCGCCAAGGCCGGTGGTGCTCCGCAGGTTCGCGCGGTGGTGCGCGTCACGGCGCTCGGTGCGCTGGCGATGGCCGCGACGGCGTTGCTGGGGCATCTGCTCCCCGTGGGCGCGCTCTAACCCTTTGCAGCACGACGCGCGGTCGCTAGCGCTTCCCCGATACATCGCCGGCACCGAACCGGCGGAGGGACGCGAGAGGACCGCCACATGGGTGCGCTGACGGGATTGAGGGTGCTCGACATGAGCCGCGTGCTGGCGGGGCCATGGTGTGCGCAGACGCTGGCGGATCTCGGCGCGGAGGTCATCAAGATCGAACACCCCCGACGGGGCGACGATACGCGCGAATGGGGGCCGCCCTGGATGGCGGACGCGGATGGCATGCCGACGCGCGAAGCCTCGTATTTCCAGTCGGCGAACCGCGGCAAACAGTCGGTCGCGATCGATATCGCCTCCCCGCAAGGACAGGCGCTGATCCGCGCGATGGTGCCGCAGTGCGACGTGTTGATCGAGAATTACAAGGCGGGATCGCTGGCGAAATACGGCCTCGATTATGACAGCCTGCGCGCGCTCCACCCCGGCCTGATCTATTGTTCGGTGACCGGCTTCGGCCAGACCGGCCCCCGTGCCGCCGAGCCGGGCTATGACTTCATCATCCAGGGCCTCGGCGGACTGATGAGCATCACCGGCGAGCGCGACGATCTGCCCGGCGGCGGCCCGCAGAAGGTCGGTGTCGCGGTGTCGGACCTGATGACCGGCCTGTATTCGGTCATCGCGATCCAGGCCGCGCTGCTGCACCGTGCGACGACGGGCCTCGGCCAGCATATCGATATGGCGCTGCTCGACGTGCAGGTTGCGATGCTGTGCAACCAGAGCCAGAATTACCTGACAACGGGCAAGGCGCCCGGCCGGTATGGCAACGCCCACGCCAATATCGTGCCCTATCAGGTGTTCCACGCCGCCGACCGCGACTTCGTGATCGCCTGCGGCAATGACTCGCAGTTCGTCGCGCTGTGCGATGCGATCGGCCTGCCGGATCTTCCACGCGATCCGCGCTTCGCGCGCAACCCCGATCGGGTCGCGAATCGGGACGCAGTGGTCGAACGGCTCGCCGCCCATTTCCTGACCGACAGCGCCGATGCGTGGATCGCGCGCATCCATCCCCGCGGCGTGCCGGTCGGCGCGATCAATAGCATCGCGCAGGCGCTCGACGAACCGCAGGTCGCGGCGCGCAACATGCGCGTCACCATCCCGCACCCGCGCAACCCCGACTTCGAAACGATCGGCAGTCCGATCAAATTGTCCGGCACGCCAGTGACCTACGATAGGCCGCCACCGATGCTGGGCGAGCACACAGCCGCGGTGCTGGAGCGGCTGGCAGGCGTCGACGCCGCGACCCTGGCCGCGCTGACCGCCGCTGGCGTCGTCGCGGTGCCGGCGGACCCGATGGCCTGAGCCCTGCCCTTTCGCTTGCTCCCGCCGCCTGTCCCGCGATAACCCCGCCGCGATCAATCCCTCCGGAGCAATAGCCCCATGAAAACCCGCGCCGCCGTCGCCTTCGAAGCGAAGAAGCCTCTCGAGATCGTCGAGCTCGACCTCGAAGGCCCGAAGGCGGGCGAAGTCCTCGTCGAAATCATGGCGACCGGCATCTGCCACACCGACGCCTATACGCTCGACGGCCTCGACAGTGAGGGGCTGTTCCCCAGCGTGCTGGGCCATGAAGGCGCCGGCATCGTCCGCGAACTGGGCGCGGGCGTGACCAGCGTCGAGGTCGGCGACCATGTCATCCCGCTCTACACGCCCGAATGCCGCCAGTGTAAATCGTGCCTCAGCCAGAAGACCAACCTGTGTACCGCGATCCGCGCGACGCAGGGCAAGGGGCTGATGCCCGACGGCACGACGCGCTTCAGCTACAAGGGCCAGCCGATCTTCCATTACATGGGCTGTTCCACCTTCTCGAACTTCACCGTGCTGCCCGAGATTGCGGTCGCCAAGATCCGCAAGGACGCGCCATTCGACACCAGCTGCTACGTCGGCTGCGGCGTGACGACGGGCGTCGGCGCGGTCGTCAACACCGCCAAGGTGCAGGTCGGCGACAATGTCGTCGTCTTCGGCCTGGGTGGCATCGGCCTCAACGTCATTCAGGGCGCGAAGCTGGCCGGCGCCAAGATGATCGTCGGCGTCGACATCAACCCGGATCGCGAAGAGTGGGGCCGTCGGTTCGGCATGACCCACTTCCTCAACACGAAGGGCATGAACCGCGAGGCGATCGTCGCGAAGGTGGCGGAGCTGACTGATGGCGGCGCCGACTATAGCTTCGATGCGACCGGCAATACCGAGGTGATGCGCACCGCACTGGAATGCTGCCACCGCGGCTGGGGCACCAGCATCGTCATCGGCGTCGCCGAGGCGGGCAAGGAGATCAGCACGCGCCCGTTCCAGCTGGTCACGGGCCGCAACTGGCGCGGCACCGCCTTCGGCGGCGCGCGTGGGCGGACGGATACGCCCAAGATCGTCGACTGGTATATGGACGGTATGATCCAGATCGATCCGATGATCACCCACCGCCTGACACTGGACGAGATCAACAAGGGGTTCGACCTGATGCACGCCGGCGAAAGCATCCGCAGCGTGGTGATTTATTGAGCCCCACTGCAGCCAACACTCCGTCACCCCGGACTTGTTCCGGGGTCCACTCATCCGCGGGGGCTAGGCAGGAAACGCAGGCCGCCCCCCTCGCCGCGGAGTGGATCCCGGAACAAGTCCGGGATGACGGGGACGAAGAAGGCCGCGGCACCAGCCCCCACCAATCAAGCAGAGAGAGAGGAAAACCATCATGTTCAGCCACGTCATGCTCGGCGCCAACGATATCGACGCTTCCAAGGCCTTCTACGACGCGACGCTCGGCGCGCTCGGTATCGCGCCCGGCCGCGTCGATCCAAAGGGGCGCGTGCTCTACATGCACCCGGGCGGCATGTTCCTGCTGACCAAGCCGATCGATGGCGAACCCGCCTGCCACGCCAATGGCGGCACGATCGGCTTTGCGGCGAGCAGCCCGGAACAGGCCGATGCCTGGCACGCCGCGGGTGTCGCCAATGGCGGCACTGCGATCGAGGATGCGCCGGGCGTGCGTGAAGCGCCGTTTGGCAAGCTCTACCTCGCCTATCTGCGCGATCCCGCGGGCAACAAGGTGTGCGCGCTGCACCGCGTCGCGGCATGACGGAGCGCCGCGCGGTCCAGATCCTCACCTTGGTGTGTCAGGACCGCGTCGGCATCGTCGCGGCGGTATCGGGGGCGCTCGCCGGGATCGACGGCTTCATCCTCGACAGCCAGCAATATGCCGATCTGGACACGGGGCGGTTCTTCATGCGCGTCGCCTTCGTCCGCGGCGGCGACCGTTACCCGGCGGAGGCCGAAGCGCTGCGGGCGGCATTCGCGCCCGTGGCGGAGACGTTCGGCTTCGACTGGAGCCTGGATGCCGCAGATGCGCGCCCGCGTGTGCTGATCGCAGTGTCGAAGGGCTCGCACTGCCTGAACGACCTGTTGCATCGCTGGCGAACGAAGACGCTGCCGGTCGACATCGCCGGCGTCGTTTCGAACCACGACAGCTTGCGCCCGCTGGTCGAATGGCACGGCCTGCCCTGGCACCATTTGCCCGTCGATGACGCGAGCCGCGATGCGCAGGAGGCCGCGATCCTGGCGCTGATGGCGGAGGCGCGGGCGGATTACCTGATCCTCGCGCGCTACATGCAGGTGCTCGGCCCCCGCCTCGTCGAGGGGCTGGAGGGACGCTGCATCAACATCCATCACAGCTTTCTGCCCGGTTTCAAGGGCGCACAACCCTATCACCGCGCGCATGCCCGCGGCGTCAAGCTGATCGGCGCGACCGCACATTTCGTCACCACCGACCTCGACGAAGGGCCGATCATCGAACAGGCGGTGGAGCGTGTCGACCATCGCGCCAGCGTCGATGAGCTGATCCGCATCGGCCGCGATATCGAGGCGCAGGTGCTCGCGCGCGCGGTCGCCTGGGTGGGCGAGCGGCGCGTCTTCCTCAACGGCAACAGGACGGTGATCTTCCGATGACTTTACAGACGGTGTCGACCGCCAAGGCGTTCGGCGGCACGCAGGGTGTCTATACGCACGCGTCCGCCACGACGGGCACGCCGATGACCTTTTCGGTCTATGTGCCCCCGCATGACGATGGCGCGACGCTGCCCGTCGTCTGGTATCTGTCGGGCCTGACCTGCACGCACGCGAACGTGACCGACAAGGGTGAGTATCGCCGCGCTTGCGCCGAGCTGGGGCTGATCTTCGTTGCGCCCGACACCTCGCCCCGCGGCGACGATGTCGCGGACGACGACGCCTATGACTTCGGCAAGGGGGCAGGCTTTTACGTCGATGCGACCGAGGCACCCTGGGCGCCGCATTTCCGCATGTGGTCCTATGTCACCGAGGAGCTGCCGGCGCTGATCGGCGCGCATTTCCCGGCCGACATGACGCGCCAGTCGATCATGGGCCATTCGATGGGCGGCCATGGTGCGCTGACGATCGGGCTTCGCCACGCGGACCGGTTCAAGGCGGTGTCGGCGTTCGCGCCGATCGTCGCCCCGTCGCAGGTGCCGTGGGGCGAGCAGGCGCTGGGCGGCTATCTGGGGGCGGATCGCGCGGCCTGGCGCGCGCATGACGCGGTTGCGTTGATCGAGGATGGCGCGCGGGTGCCGGCGTTGCTGGTCGATCAGGGTGATGCGGACCAGTTCCTCGTCGAGCAGCTGAAGCCGGAACTGCTGGCCACGGCGTGCGCGGCGGCGGGGGTCGACCTGACGCTCCGGATGCAGCCGGGGTACGACCACAGTTATTATTTCATCTCGACCTTCATGGCCGATCATCTCGCCTGGCACGCGGCGCGGCTGTAGGCCGAAGCTGCCTCAATACCCCGTCACCCCGGACTTGATCCGGGGTCCCGCTTTTCAACTGCCCGCGGACGAAGCGGGACCCCGGCTCGAGGCCGGGGTGACGGCGTGGTGGGATTAGATCCCGCGACGTTACGCCGCAGGCTTCGCCAGCATCTTCTCCGCGCTCGTCTTCACGAATTCGGCGATCGGGCCGGACATCATGCTGAGCATCATCGGCACCTTCACCGTGCCGGCGATCCGCGCATCCTCGATGTCCATCTTCGCCTCGACGCTCTGCCCCATTGCGATGATCGTTAGCGTCAGCGCGTCGGTGCCCGTCCAGTGATCGGATACGGTGCCGCCGCCGGGGATATGCTGCGCGAGCTTGGGCAGGCCCGCCTGGATGCGCGCGCGCGCCTCGTCGCGGCCGAGGCTGTGGGGGATGTCGAAGGGGATGGTGGCCATGGATGCTCTCTCGTGACGGTCAGCGGCGGGCGATCGTGACTTCGGCCGCCCGACGCTGATCGGGCAGGACGAAGCTGAGCGTACCCGCCGTCGCGTCCGACTGCGCTGCGATGGTCCGGCGTGCAAGCGAAACCGCGCCATCCCCCTGCCAGCCGTGGACGACGACGCGCAGCTGCTTCCACCATGGCGCATAGCGGCCCTGCCGTGCGCCGAAGCCCAACGTCAGGCCGTTGGGCGTCATGGTGCAGGTCATGCCCTGCCGCAGGAAGACGCCGCGCGTGAAGGCCATCGAATGGCCGTCGTCGGCATACAGGTCGCCGCGGCAATCGGCGCCCGGATAGACGTCGAGCTGGAGCGGGCCGGACGGCGTTTCCGCCGTGCTCTGCACGAGTGGCTGGCGCGGCAAGATGGTGCCGGCGCGCACGAAGACGGGCAGCGTCTCGATCCGCGGCGTCACGCGCACCTTGTCGCCATGTTCGGTCGCCTGCCCCGTCGCCTGCGTCGCCGACTGGATCGGGCCGGCATCCGCCGCTTCGGGCGTGCCTGCCCGCTGCCCCGTCCAGTAATCGTACCAGCCACCCGCGGGCAGGCAGACGTCATAGGCCTGCGGCTGGTCGGGATGCGGCGCGGGCGCGACGAGCAGCGAGCGCCCCACGGTGAACGCCCACGACTGGTCGCACGACATCCGCATCGCCGAGGGATAGTCGTAGAACACCGGGCGCAGGATCGGATCGCCGGCGCGCGCATTCTGTTCGGCGAGCGCGTACAGATACGGCATCAGCCGGTAGCGTTCCTCGACGAAGCGACGGCGGATCGCGAGGTGATCGGGTCCATCGACCCAGGGCTCGGCGCGCGGCGTGCCCTTGGCGGCATGGTCGCGGAAGACCGGGTAGAAGGCGCCGATCTGGAACCAGCGGGTGAGCAGCTCGGGGCTCGGCCCGCCCGCGAAACCGCCGACGTCGGCCGCGCCATAGGAAAAGCCCGACAGCCCGAGGTTGATGATCTGCTGGATCGACAGCTTCAGGTGATCCCAGGTCGCGAGATTGTCGCCCGTCCAGGTCACCGCATAGCGCTGCCCCCCGGCATAGCTCGCCCGCGTCATCACGAGGGCGCGCTCGTCGGGCAACAGCTTGCGCAGGCCGTCATAGGTCGCGCGCGTGTTCTGCATGCCGTAGACATTGTGGATCTCGGCATGCGTAGCGGTGCGCGGCATGAAGCCGTCGCTGTCGATGCGGTGCACGACGTCCGTTGGCATCGTCTTGGTCGGCGTGTTGAAGATCGCCGGTTCGTTCATGTCGTTCCACGCGCCCGCGACGCCCATCTTGACCTGATCGGCGAACAGCGTGCCGTACCAGTCGCGCACCTTGGTCTGCGTGAAATCCGGGAATACCGACGGCCCCGGCCAGACCGGCCCAACGTAGACGGAGCCGTCGGCACGGTGGACGAAGGCATCGCGCTTGGCGCCCTCGTCATAGGGGCGATAGCCCTGGTCGGGCGCCTGAGCGACGTGCAGGTCGGTGATCGTCACCACCTTGAACCCGTCGCGCTTCAGGTCGGACAGCAGCCCCTTCATGTCCGGGAACGCCTTGGTATCGACGGTGAAGGGCCGGTTGCGATCCTGCCAGTCAATGTCGAGCCACAGCACGTCGGTCGGCACGCGCTCCTGCCGCAGCCGCGCAGCGACGCCGCGCAATTCGTCCGCCGTCATGTAGCTGTAGCGCGACTGCTGATAGCCCAGCGCCCATTGCGGCACGAGCGGCGCCTTGCCGGTCAGGTCGGTGTAGCGGCGCACGACCTCTGCCGTGGTCGGGCCGGCGATCAGATAATAGTCGATGGGACCGTCCGGCGCGCCAAAGGCCAGCCGCGTGTCGTCGCGATGGCCGAAATCGAACCAGGCGCGCGTCGTGTTGTCGAGGAACAGGCCATAGCTGCCCCCCACTCCGCCGACGCCGATGAAGAACGGGATCGATTTGTAGATGGGGTCGTCGCCGCTGCCGAAGCCGAACGCGTCGGTATTCCAGTCGACGAAGCTCTTGCCGCGGCGATCGAGCCCGCCGGTCTTGTCGCCCATCCCAAAATAATGCTCGGCCTGCGGCATCGTCTTGGCGAGTGCGAAGCCCTTGCCGTCGAAAGAGACGGGTGCGGCGTCTTCGGAGATGAGGTTGCCGGCGAGATCCTCGACGCGCAGGCGACCGTCGGCGCGGAAGCGGACGCGTAGAGCCTTGGTCGTGAAGCCATCCGCGGCGGGGGTGACCGCGACATGCTGCGCGCGCGTCTTGGCATCGACGGCCCAGCTCGCATCCTCGGGCATCGCCGCCCCGCGACCGACGCGGATGCGCAGGATCGAATCGGTCAGCGCTACGACCCGGATCGTGGCGCCAGCGATGGCGACATCGGCACCGTCTGCGCGCGCAGTTACGGCAGGCGCCGCCTGTGCGAAGGCGGTGGCCGGCACGGTCGCGGTCGCAAGGGCGGTCAGGGCCAGCAACATCGTGGCGCGCATGTCAGATCTCTCCCGGTATTATGCGCAAGGCTGTGCGCAGTGGCGCGTCGCGAGGTCAACCATTCGACCGAAGGCATACGTATGCAGCCCCCCCCTCCGTCACCCCGGACGTGTTCCGGGTCCACCGGGCCACGAGGGAAGGGCAAGAGGCTCAGGCCAATCCCCTCGCCGCAGAATGGACCCCGGAACAAGTCCGGGGTGACGGAGGATGTAGGGTCACGTTCCTCCACACTTCCCCTGCCTCAGGAGGTGACGAACCTCCCCCATCCCGCTAAGGGCGCGGGCCATGACCGAGATCACGCCCCAGATCGTCGCCGACCATGGCTTGTCCGAGGAAGAATATGAGCGCGTCCTGCACGCGCTGGGCCGCGAGCCCAACCTCGTGGAGCTCGGCATCTTTTCGGTCATGTGGTCCGAGCATTGCTCGTATAAATCCAGCCGTATCCACCTGAAGAAGCTGCCGACCGAAGGCCCGCAGGTGATCTGCGGCCCGGGCGAGAATGCCGGCGTCATCGATATCGGCGACGGTCAGGCTGCGATCTTCAAGATGGAATCGCACAACCACCCCTCGTACATCGAGCCGTATCAGGGCGCAGCGACCGGCGTCGGCGGCATCCTGCGCGATGTGTTCACGATGGGCGCGCGCCCCGTCGCCAACATGAACGCGCTGCGCTTCGGCCGGCCCGATCATCCCAAGATGCGCCACCTGATCAGCGGCGTCGTCCACGGCATCGGCGGCTACGGCAATTGCGTGGGGGTGCCGACGGTCGGCGGCGAAGTGAATTTCCACCCGGCCTATGACGGCAACATCCTGGTCAATGCGATGACCGTTGGCATCGCCGATCAGGACAAGATCTTCTATTCGGCCGCCAGCGGCGTCGGCAATCCGATCGTCTATGTCGGGTCAAAGACCGGCCGCGACGGCATCCACGGCGCGACGATGGCGAGCGCGGACTTCGGCGAGGATGCCGACGCCAAGCGCCCGACCGTGCAGGTCGGCGATCCCTTCACCGAAAAGCTGCTGATCGAGGCGTGCCTGGAGCTGATGGCGACCGACGTGATCGTCGCGATCCAAGACATGGGCGCGGCCGGCCTCACCTCGTCGTCGGTCGAGATGGCGTCAAAGGGCGGCGTCGGCATCGAGCTGGTCATGGACGACGTGCCGCAGCGCGAGACGGGGATGACCCCGTACGAGATGATGCTCTCCGAATCGCAGGAGCGCATGCTGATGGTGCTGAAGCCCGGCCGCGAGGCCGAGGCGGAAGCGATCTTCCGCAAGTGGGAACTGGACTTCGCTGTCATCGGCCACGTCACCGACACCGAGCGCATGGTCCTGAAGTTCAAGGGCGAGACGGTCTGCGATATCCCGCTCGGCCCGCTCGCCGACGAAGCGCCGCTATATGACCGCCCGCACGTGCCGACGCCCAAACCCGCGCCGCTCGCCGACGCTCCCGAAAGCGACGACATCGCGCGCGACCTGCTGACGTTGATGGCCTCGCCCGACATCGCCAGCCGCCGCTGGATCTGGGAGCAGTACGACCACATGGTCGGCGCCGATACGGTGCAGGCGCCGGGCGGCGATTCGGCGGTGGTCCGCGTCCATGGCACCGACAAGGCGCTGGCGATCACCACCGATTGCACGCCGCGCTATTGCTTCGCCGACCCGGTCGAGGGCGGCAAGCAGGCGGTCGCCGAAGCGTGGCGCAACCTGACTGCAGTCGGCGCGACGCCGCTCGCGATCACCAACTGCCTGAACTTCGCCAATCCGCAGCGGCCCGAAATCATGGGCCAGATCGTCGGCTGCCTCGAGGGCATGGGTGATGCCTGCCGCGCATTGGACTTCCCGATCGTGTCGGGCAACGTCTCGCTCTACAACGAATCGAAGGCGACCGGCGGCGGTTCGGCGATCCTGCCGACCCCGGCGATCGGCGGCGTCGGTCTGCTGAAGGACTGGACGAAGAACGCGACGATCGCGTTCAAGGGCATCGGCGACGTCATCCTCGTCATCGGTACGCGCGGCGGTCATCTCGGCCAGTCGGTGTGGCTGCGCGAATGCCATGGCCGCGAAGAGGGCCCGCCCCCGCCCGTCGACCTCGTTGCTGAGCGCAAGACCGGCGACCTGATCCGCGACGGCATCATTAACGGCCAGCTCTCTGCGGTGCACGACGTGTCCGACGGCGGCATTGCGGTGACGCTCGCCGAAATGGCGCTGGCCGGCAACATCGGCGCGATGATCGACCGCAAGCAGCCGTTCGGCTGCGCGGCGTCGTTCTTCGCCGAAGACCAGGGCGTCTATGTCGTCACCGTCC
Organism: Sphingomonas sp. S6; assembly: GCF_043498045.1. Classification (NCBI taxonomy): domain Bacteria; kingdom Pseudomonadati; phylum Pseudomonadota; class Alphaproteobacteria; order Sphingomonadales; family Sphingomonadaceae; genus Sphingomonas; species Sphingomonas sp. S6. The sequence goes on along the minus strand of NZ_JBIEOE010000001.1, from coordinate 26,352 downwards.
ACGATCATGCGCTGCTCGACTTCCTGGGCGCGGCGCACGCGGCCGGCGTCGAGGCCGAGCCGTTGGGCCGGACCGGCGGCAAGCGCCTGATCTTCGAACGCCCGGACCGCGACGACGTGGTGGCGATCGACGATCTGCGCAGCGCGCATGAGGGCTTCTTCCCCAAGCTGATGGGCGCGGACGCCGTGCTGGCGTAACTCCGCTTCATACCGTCATTGCGAGCGCAGCGAAGCAATTCAGAGCCGGATCAGGACGCCCTGGTTTGCTTCGCTGCGCTCGCAATGAGGGCGAGCTCCCCGTCGGCAAAACCGACTGCCCACCGACACAAATTGCGACGAACCGAAGCCCAGCGACTGCGAATCACTCGCAGACAGACTTGCGACCGTTTCGCATTAGCCCTATCCAAGGGGCGAAAGCGAAGGAGCGTCCATGGTCGTCTGCGTTTGCAATGCCATACGGGAATCCCAGGTCCGCGACGCGGCCCGCAACGGGTGCCGTACCGCGTGCCAGGCGTATCGGTCGCTCGGCTGCCAAGCGAAGTGCGGGCAATGCGTGATGGTAGCGCGAGCCATTATCGACACCGAGCGCGCTGCTGCCTGACGTTCGCAGCGGCAAAAACCGCAGATTTCCGCCATTTTTTGCCTTGCCGTATCCGCCATACGGCGCCTACACCCCCGCCCACGACGTTAGCGGAAGGCGAAGGATATGGCAGTGAAAGGCGACCCCAAGGTCATCGAATTTCTGAACGAGGCGCTCAAGAACGAGCTGACCGCGATCAACCAATATTGGCTCCATTACCGAATGCTCGACCATTGGGGCGTCTACAAGCTCGCCCAGTACGAGCGGATGGAATCGATCGATGAGATGAAGCATGCCGACTGGCTGTCGGAGCGCATCTTGTTCCTCGATGGTCTGCCCAACTTCCAGCTTCTGGGTCGCCTGCGCATTGGCGAGACCGTGGAAGAAGTGCTGAAGTCCGACCTCGCCATGGAAATGGAAGCGGTCGAGCAGCTCAAAGGCGCGATCGCTTATTGCGAGCAGGTCAAGGATTACGTCAGCCGCGATCTCTTCACGCGTATTCTCGCCAGTGAAGAAGAGCATGTCGATACGCTGGAGCGGCAGTTCGACATGATTGAGCGGATGGGTATTCACAATTACGTGCAGCTCAACTCGATCAGCGAGCATGATTCGCCCAAATCGGGCGCGGCACCGCATCTCGGCTGAGCGCGTTCGGGGCGGGCATCGCGCCCGCCCCGTCCGTTACTTTAGCGGCACTTCACGTTGCCGCGGTCGATCGAGCGGCCGAGCACCGCGCCGCCACCGGCGCCGAGCAGCGTGCCGAGCGTGCCGCCGCCGACCAGATTGCCGAGCACGCCGCCACCGACTGCGCCGACCACCAAACCGGTCGTGCCGTCGCTGCGCCGGCAATAGGCGCGACCGTCACGCCCGCGATAGATGCGGTCGTTGCGGCCCAGGCGCCGTTCGCGATACCGGCCTTCGCGATAATGATCGGCGGGTTCCCACCGGCCGTCCCGATCGCCGTTCCAGCGATAGTCGCCGCGCTGCGCGATCGCCGCGCCCGTCGTCACCGGCGCCACCATCGTCACCGCGGCCAGCGCCGCAAGCCATGCCGTCTTCATCGTCAACCTCCTGCAAGACAAGGCGGATCAAGCGCTTGGGCGGTCGGATGGTTGCGTGCGCGGCTACTTGCGACGGGCGGGATCGGCTTGGGTCTTCACCAGCCACGGCTTGACGATACCGGTCGGACGCGGCGTGCCGGTCAGGCGTACCGCGCGAACCAGCTTGACCGGGCGGAGCAGCAATTGCCCGCCCATGCCGCCGCCGGTGGGCTGCGCCAGGATCCGCTTCAGCACGGGCATACCCGACACGACATGGCCGAAGGCGGCATAGCCCTGATAGCTGCCCTTGGCGTCCATGCTGGGCATCGCGCCGATCGTGATGAAGAAATTCCCGCCTGCCGACCCGGCATCCGCGCGCCGCGCCATCGAGATCGTGCCGTCGGTATGCTTGATCCCCGTCATCGCCGTCGTCTCGAGCGGAAACGGCGGCAGGATGCGGCGCGCGTCGGTGCGAATCCCACCCTGGACGAAGCCGTAAGTCGGCGCCTGCCGGTTCCGTGCCGATCGATAGAAGGTCATGCCGTCGAATCGCCCGTCGTCGACATAGCCCATGAAATTGGCGACCGTGCGGGGCGCGTGCCGCGCATCGAGCGCCAGCACGACCGGGCCATAAGCGGTTTCCAGCCGGACACGCACGATCGCCGGTTCGCGCGGCGGTGCAGCGGAGCCGGCCGACGCGAGCGCTGCGACTGCGAGAAGAGCATGGAGAAAGCGCATGATAAACCCTGCTTTGCAATGGTCGGCCGAGGCGGGATCAGCCACCATCGCCTATGTGATACCGATAACGATTGCGCGATACAAAAGCGCGATTGCACGTTTTGCACTTGCGACAATCCGTGCTGCGATGCACAAAGACCGTGCCTTTCAGGCATCCTCTCCTAAAAACTTTCCGGCCGGTCTCTGACCGGCCTTTTTTTTGGCCGCGATCCGGCGTACGGGTGCTGCGCCTCAACCGCGCCGTCAATGAGATATACGGAGCGGAGCCAGCCGGTAAAACCGGCACCGGTGTGGTCGGGGTGCGGGGGATCGAGTCCAACCGGCGTATCCGGACTCTCCCCCGCCCTTCCTTTTCCCAGCAAGCGATGCGCTGTTGCGGGAGCGACTGCCATGCATATCGGCATCCTCGAAACCGGCGCACCGCCGGGCGATCTCGCCGCGGAGCACGGCACGTACGCCATGATGATGGCCGCGCTGCTGGGGCCGACGCACCGTTACACGCGCTACGACGTCCGCGGCGGTGACTTGCCCGGTTCACCGGACGCCTGCGATGCCTATGTCGTCACCGGATCGGCGGCGGGGGTGAACGACGGCCATGGCTGGTTCGAATCGCTTGCCCAGTTCCTGCGCACCGCGCGTGGCAAGGCACGGTTGATCGGCATCTGTTTCGGCCATCAGGCGATCGCGCATGCCTTCGGCGGCCGAGTGGTGAAGGCACCGCAAGGCTGGGGGCTAGGCCTGCCCCGCTATGACCTTGTAACGCCGATCGCGCGCCTGGGGGACAGCGTAACCGCCATGGCCTCGCATCAGGATCAGGTCGTGACACCGCCGGAAGGTGCCGATGTGCTCGCATGCACGCCGTTTACGCCGTGCGCTGCCCTATCCTACGCCGACGGCGATGCGCTGACGCTGCAATTCCACCCCGAGTTCGACGCCGCCTACGCCCGTGCGCTGATCGCCGCCCACACCGCGCCCGATATCGATGCGACCTTGCGCAACCGGGCGACACGCTCGCTGGACGGCCCCAGCGACAATGCCGCGATCGGCGCGTGGCTCAACCGCTATCTGGCGAGCGGATGCGCCGCCTGACGGCGACAGGCTGGCCGCTTTTTCCAAAAGATTATACGGCCGGACGATGGACACACGCCCCCTTCCCGATCGGCCCCTGCTCGTCACTGCGCGCCTGGTCCTGCGCCACCCGCAGCACCGCGACACGGATGCGATCGTCGCGGCGATCGGCGATCGGGATGTCGCGCGCCGATTGGCGCGCGTGCCGCATCCTTATGGGCCCGAGGATGCCGCCTTTTTCCTGGACCGGATCGTCCCGCATGAATGGGTGTGGGCGATCACCCGCAAGCACGATGACACGCTGATCGGCGCCATCGGCCTGACGCCGTCCCCGACGCCGGATGTCGCCGAACTGGGCTATTGGCTCGGCCGTCCGCACTGGGGGTCGGGACTGGCGACCGAGGCCGCGCGGGCGGTCCTTGCGTTCGGGTTCGACACCCTCGCGCTGCGGACGATCACATCGGGATATTTCCTGTCGAACCCCGCCTCCGGCCGGGTTCTGGAAAAGCTGGGGTTCGTCGAGACGGGCCCGGCCATGCGCCCGTGTCTGGTCGAGGGCGGCGACGTGCCATCGATGGAGGTACGGCTGTCGCCACACTGACGGCTTCCGCTCCGCGACCGACACTGGCAAAGGCCGGGCCGACCACGATGGAGACGACGTTGCCCCTTATCCTCTACGGCATCCCCAATTGCGACACCGTGAAGAAAGCGCGCGTCTGGCTGGATCAGGCGGGCGTGTCGTATCGCTTCCACAATTACAAAACCGACGGGGTCGATGAGGGCCGACTGCGGCACTGGGTTGATACGCTTGGCTGGGAAATCCTGCTCAATCGGGCGGGAACGACGTTCCGCAAACTGCCCGACGCCGACCGCGCCGACCTGGATGCGGACAAGGCGGTGGCGCTGATGATCGCGCAGCCCTCGATGATCAAACGGCCCGTGCTGGAGGGCGACGGCGTGCTGCTGGTCGGCTTCAAGCCCGATGCGTGGGCCGCCGCGCTGGGGTGACGTTGCGTCGGAGGGCTTGGCGCGGCATCCTGCTTTCAAAAGAGGGGGGATGCGATGACGCGCGGCAAACCGACGATACCTGTGTGGTTCACCATCGTTGCGATGGTCCTGGTCATCTGGGGCGCGGTGGGCGTGTTCGCCTGCGTCCAGCAGATCCGCCTCGGCGCGGAGGCGATGGGGCCGGCGGACGCCTATTACCGACGGCTCTATGCGAGCTTCCCGAGCTGGTACAATGGCGTCTACGCCATTGCGACCGGCAGCGGCCTTGCCGCCGCGCTCGCGCTGGTGCTGCGGTCGGCGCTGGCCCGGCCGCTGTTCCTCGTGTCGCTGGTCGCGGTGATCGTGCAGTTCGGCTGGCTGTTCGTCGCGACCGACATCATCGCGGTGCGCGGCGCGGCGCAGGTCGTCCCCTTCCCCGTCTTCATCGCCGCCGTGGCGCTGTTCGGCGTCTGGCTGTCGGGTCATGCGCGCCGGCGGGGATGGATCGGTTGAGCCAAGGCGCGTAAGGCGTGCTGCCATGTCCACGACCTACACGATCGACACCGCGACCAGTCGCGCGAATCCGACGCCGGCGCTGCGCAAGCGCCTGACCGTCCCCGCGATCCGCCAGCGGAAGGGGGCTGAGCCGCTGGTGATGCTGACCGCCTATACGGTGCGCACCGCACAGTTGCTCGACGCGCATTGCGACATGCTGCTGGTCGGCGACAGCTTGGGCCAGGTGATCTACGGCCTGCCCTCCACCGTGCCCGTCACGCTCGAGATGATGGCGGCACATGGCGCGGCCGTGGTGCGCGGCAGCGCGCATGCGGTGGTCGTCATCGACATGCCCTTCGGCAGCTACGAAGCCTCGCCCGAAAAGGCGTTCGAAAGCGCCGCGTGGCTGCTCAAGCAGACCGGCGCGGCTGCAGTGAAGCTGGAAGGCGGCGCGGCGATGGCGTCCACCGTCCGCTTCCTGTCCGAACGCGGCATTCCGGTGATGGGCCATGTCGGCCTGACGCCGCAGGCGGTGAACGTACTGGGCGGCTATGGCGCGCGGGGGCGGACCGAGGCGGAGGCGGAGAAGATCGTCGGCGATGCCGTCGCCGTCGCCGAAGCGGGCGCCTTCGCCGTAGTGATCGAGGGCGTGATGGAACCGATCGCGATTCGCATCACGCAAGAGATCGCCTGCCCGACGATCGGCATCGGTGCGTCGGCGCAATGCGACGGGCAGGTACTGGTCGCCGAGGACATGCTGGGCCTGTTCGAACGCACCGCGCGCTTCGTGAAGCGCTACGACGACATGGCCGGCCGCATTTCCGCCGCAGCCGAAGCCTATGCCGGCGAGGTACGGGCGCGCAGCTTCCCCGGCCCTGAGCAGATCTATCCCGCCAAGGGATGATCGACGCGCAGGCCGACAGCCTGCGTGACCTTTTGTTTCCCGGCGGGCGTCGCTAAGAGTGCGCGCCAGTCTTTATCGTCCGCCCTTTATCGTCCGGAGCCCTCCTTGGCCCTTACGCCGCAAAACAATGATGCGTTCCTTCGCGAAGTCGACGACGAACTGCGCCGCGACCAACTGCTTACCTTCTGGGAACGCTATGGCCGCTGGACCATCGTGGCGATCGTCGCCGCCCTCGCGGCGTTCGGCAGCTTCCTATATTGGCAACACCGCCAGACCGAAGCGGCGGGCGTGCAGGGAGAACAATTGCAGGCCGCCTACGACCAGCTCGGCAACGGCCAGCCCGATGCCGCCGCCAAGGCGCTGGCGCCGATCGCGCAGACCGGCCGTCCCGGCTATCGCGCGCTGGCACAGATGACCGAGGCGGACATCCTGCTGTCCAAGAAGCAGGACAAGGCCGCCGCCGCCAAGTTCGCCGCAATCGCCGCCGACGCTAGCGTCGCGCAGCCGTTCCGCGATCTTGCGCTGATCCGCCAGACTGTCGCCGAATATGACACGCTGAAGCCGCAGGTGGTGATCGAACGGCTGCGGCCGATCGCCGTGCCGGCCAACGCCTATTTCGGCAGCGCGGGCGAACTGGTCGCGATGGCCTATCTCGACAGCGGGCGCCGCGACCTTGCCGGCCAGATGTTCAGCCAGCTCGGCAGCACCGACAGCGTGCCCGAGACGATCCGTCAACGCGCGGTTCAGATGGCCGGATCGATGGGGGTGGATACATCCGCCGCCAAGGTTCGCGTCGTCACCCCCGCCAGCGCCGCGACCGCGCAATAACCCGCCGCACGATAGAGAAGGCCTCGCGCAGATGAAGACCACCATTCGTGCCTCGGTTGGCATTGCGGCCCTGATGGCGTTGTCCGCCTGCGGCGTGTTCAAGGGCGCGCCCAAGAAGACGCCGACCGTCGGCCAGCGCGTGCCGATCCTGACGTCGGAGAACGGCATCGAGGCCGATCCGTCGATCGCCGACATTCAGGTGACGCTGCCCGCCCCCGCCGCCAACGCCAGCTGGTCGCAGCCGGGCGGCAATGCGGCCAAGTCGATGGGTCAGCTCGCGCTCGCCGAAACCCCGTCGCGTGCCTGGGAAAGCCGGATCGACGGTGGCTCGGTGCGTGAACGGCTCGCCGCCGCGCCGGTGATCGTCGACAACAAGCTGTATATCGTCGACGTACAGGCACAGCTGCATGCCTTTGCTGCCGATACGGGTGCCAAGCTGTGGAGCGCGAGCGTCGCGAGCGGCGATGCAAACCGCCCCGCGCGCTTCGGCGGCGGTGCCAGCGTCGAGGGCGGCCGCGTGTTCGCCACCGACGGCCTGGGCGACGTGGTTGCGTTCAACGCTGCGGACGGCAAGGAAATCTGGCGCGCCAAGCCCGGCGGCCCGCTGCGCGGCGCGCCGACGCTGGCCAACGGTTCGGTCTATGTGCTGAGCCAGGACAATCAGATCTTCGCGATCGACCAGAACGACGGCAAGGTGCAGTGGGCGCAGTCCGGCACGCTGGAGACGCAGGGCGTGTTCGGCGTCGCGGCCCCCGCGGCAAGCCAGGGCACGATCGTCGCCGGCTTCTCGAGCGGTGAGCTCAACGCCTATCGCTACGAAAACGGCCGCGTCCTGTGGGGCGACGCGCTGTCGCGCACATCGATCACCACCTCGGTGTCGAGCCTGTCGGACATCGACGCCGATCCGGTGATCGACAACGGCCGCATCTTCGCGGTTGGCCAGGGCGGCCGTATGGTCAGTCTCGACCTCGCGACCGGCCAGCGGTTGTGGGAACAGAATTTCGCCGGCATCTCGACGCCGTGGATCGCGGGCGACTGGCTGTTCGTCGTCACCGACAACGGCCGCCTCGTCTGCCTCGCCCGCTCGAACGGCAAGGCGCGCTGGATCGCGCAGTTGCAGCGGTTCAAGAACACCAAGAAGCAGAAGGGCCCGCAGGTCATCTGGTTCGGCCCGGTGCTGGCCGGCAACCGCCTGATCCTGACCAATTCCCTCGGCCAGATCGTCTTCACCTCGCCTACCGATGGCAGCATCGTGAACACGATCGACACCAAGGACAGCTTCGCGCTGCCGCCGGTGGTGGCGAACGGCACGCTCTATACGGTCGGCCAGTCGGGCAAGGTGACGGCGTTCAAATAAGCGCTGCCTCCCGGCGACGGGCGCATGGAATGACAGGGACGCCGCGGCCGCCAGAGGCCCGGCGTCCTTTGTCTGTCTAGCGAGACCATAAAGGATGCGCCGCAGCATCGCTCCCATGGCGCGCATTCGCATCCGGAACTGCTAAAAGCACCAAATCGGGCCAGCAATCTTTTGTCACTTTCGGGCGCGCCCGGCGTTGTGATGGGGTCTTCCCTGTCGAGGTCCTATCCGTCCATGCCGCATCCCTCTGATCGCACTGCCGTTCTCGAATCCCGACGGACGTTGAAGATGGCGCGATCGGCCCATGCCTATGTGCGGGGCAATACGGCGAAATTCTACGAATGGCTGGCGGCGTCCGATGCGGCGCGGCGCGTGCCCGAAGGGCCGGCGGTGTGGATCTGCGGCGACTGCCACCTCGGCAATCTGGGGCCGATCGCCAGCGGCGACGGATCGGTCGCCATCCAGATCCGCGATCTCGACCAGGCGGTGATCGGCAACCCCGCGCACGATCTGATCCGCCTTGGCCTGTCGTTGGCGACGGCCGCCCGCGGCTCGGATCTGCCGGGTGTCGTCACGATGCGGATGATGGAAGCAATGGTCGATGGCTATGCCGCAGCGATCCACGATCCGACCAGCGGCGACCCCGGCGTCGAATCCGACACCGTCCGCAGCGTCGAACGTGAGGCCCTGGGCCGGCGTTGGCGCCATTTGGCAAAGGAACGGCTGGATGCGGTGGAGCCACGTATCCCGCTCGGCAAGAAGTTCTGGGAGCTGGCGCCCGAGGAACGCGAGGCGCTGACCGCGCTGTTCGCCGACGAGCGCGTCGCGGCGATGATCCTCTCGCTGAAGGGCAAGCCGAAGGATCGCGAGGTCCGGCTGGTCGATGCCGCTTATTGGATGAAGGGGTGCAGCTCGCTGGGCCTGCTGCGCTATGCGGCGATCGTCGCGCTCCGGACGCGCAAGGGTAATTGGTCCTATGCGCTGGTCGACCTGAAAGAAGCGACCGCCCCCGTCGCCCCGGCGGCGCGCGGTGCGGCGATGCCGCGCGACCCGGGCGAGCGGGTCGCCACGGCCGCCCGCCACCTGTCGCCCTATCTCGGCGCGCGGATGATGCCGGTCCGGATGCTTGACCGGTCACTGTTCATCCGCGAATTGACCCCGCACGATCTGAAGCTGGAGGTCGAACAGTTCAGCCGCAGCGAGGCGATCCGCGCCGCCCGCCATCTCGCCTTCGTCGTCGGCACGGCCCACGCCCGCCAGATGGACGCCGCCGCGCGCGCAAACTGGATCGCCCAGCTCGGATCGAGCCGGCATGGGCAGCTCGACGCGCCCTCATGGCTGTGGGAAAGCGTCGTCTCGCTCTCCGGCAGCCATGAGGCGGGCTACCTCGACCACTGCCGGCGGTACGCGCTGGCGGCGTAGCCGATCGCCTATAGCGTCTTGCGCAGGCTGAAGCTGACCGTCCGCCCCAGCGGGTCGAGATAGGTCGGCTGGTAGCTGAGCGGTGTCGCGCCCAGCCGATCGCGGACCTGCGGCCGGGTGTTGAACAGGTTCGTCACCCCCAGCGAGGCGCGCGTCCCCTTCAGCCACGCCGGCGCATTCTTCCCACCGAACCGATCGGCGAGATTGGCGAACAGATTGACGTTTACCGTGGCGAAGCTCGGGAACCGCAGATCGCCCGCGCTGCCCGCCCCCTGCAATGTCGTGCCGCTCTGCCACGTTGCCGTGACCCGCGCCCCCAGCCCCCGCTTGAACACCCCCGCCTGTGCCTCGACTTCGTGGCGGCGGCGCCCGCCGCGCAGGTCGATCGCACCGCCATCCAGCAAATTGAGCGTCGGCAGCCGGTCGTTCAGCACGATCGCATCCTGCAGATACCAATTGTGGTACAGGCTGACGAACAGCCGGCTCCGCAGATTGTCTCCGGCGCGGGCCATGGCGCTGCCCGGCTCCGCGCGCGTCATGATGGCGCCCGGGTTCGCCCGCATCGCCTCCGCCTCGCTGCTGTACACCCGCATCCGGGCCGCCTGGAATCCGGAAGGCACCGCACCGAGCGGGCGCGTGAAATTGATGCCCCAGCGCAATTGCCGTTGGCGGGATTCGGCGAAATTGAGCGGCCGCCCGTCAATCCCGGTCAGCCGGCCGCGATCGTCGCGGGTGAACCGCCCGGGAAAGGCCGCCTCGATATCGGGCGTCACGATCGGAAAGGCGGCGATGGGACGATCGATCCGCGTCGCGACATAATCCACGCTGAAGGTCAGATCCTTCTGCGCCAGGGGGCGGACGTTGACGCCCAGCCGGACGACGTGGCGGTCGTCGCTGCGCAGGGCAGGATTGCCGCCCGACACGCGGGTGACGTCCACCACCTCCCGCCGCCCGAGGTCGAATATCCGGATGTTGGGCGTGACGAGCGTGGGGCCGCCGAGCTGCTCCAGCGTCGGCGCGCCCTCCTCATGCGTGGCGGATGCGATCATGCTCACCGCGGGCACGGGTGACCATGCGAGGCCATAGCCGAACGTCCGCAGCGTCCCGACGTCCGACAACCGCTCCAGCGCGACATTGGCGTTGAGGCTGAGCGTACCCAAGGGCGACGGCGAATCCGGCTTTCGACTGAAAACCGGCAGGGCGATGTCGATCTGCGCTGCCCCCCGGTTGCGCGCAAGATCGCCGATCTGCGTGACGCCGCCGATCGACGACCAGCTGTCTAGCCCCCGGAAGGCGACGCCCGCCTGCACGCTGGCCGACAGCGGCCCCGCCGGAAGCTCTGCGATCGGACCGTTCAGCAGCAGGTCGACACCGGCGAGCGTATCCACGAACCGCGCCGAATCACGCCGCCCCATGCCGCCGGCGACATCGGTGCGGAGGATGCTGCCGATGCGATCGTACGTGCCGGTGACGGTCCATTGCCACTGCCCTTCCCGACCGCCCAGCGTCGTGCCGAGATGCGCGACCGACCGATCGCCATCCCGCCGCAGCACCCCGTCACCGTCCCGTCCCAACAGGCTGAGGCTCTGGCTCGACTCGAAGCGGCCGTTCAGCGTCGCGGTCGAATCGCCCGACATCCGGCCACTGATCAGGCCGTTGACCGCAACCTGTTCGGTTTCGGGCAGCTGGGTCCGCACCCGACCCAGGTCGGACACGCCACCGATCTGGACGATACCCCGATCGCTTTCGCGCAGCATCGCGGCGCGATTGTACGTCGCCCCCAGGCTGACGCGCGTATCGCCGCGCAGCGCCAGATAGTCGGCACTGCCGATCGCACTGTCGCGGCCGCCCTCGGTCGGCGCGACATAGCCGAGCTGCCCCACGCGCGACCGGAAGTTCGCGAAGGTCACGATGTTCACGACCTTCTGGTCGGCGCGATAGCCATATTGGAGCGCGAGTTCCTCGGGGAACACCTCCATTCGCTCGATCGCCTCGGTGGGAATGCGCGCGATTTCCGAAAAGTCGGAGATGCGCCGGCCATTGAGCAAGGTCACCGGCGTGCCGTCGCCGCGCCCACGGTTGCTCGTCACCTGCGGCCCCAGCGCCTCGAGCAGCGCGCCGATCGAATCCGCACCATAGGCCCGCAGATCGACCGGGCTGAACGTGCGCTCCGGGGGCAAGTTGCCGACCACGGAGCCCCGCGGCTTTTGCGCAGCGACGACGATATCGTCCGGCGCATGCGCCGGCGGTTTGTTGAACCCGGGCGGCGGGTTCTTGCGGAACCGTTCCTCCAACTCCCGCTGGAGTTCCGGCGGAAGCGGCTTGCCGTCCGCGCCCCGAAACTCGATCCGCGGCCCCGCCTTGGTCGCGGGCTTCGCCTCTTGCGCGGGCGTGGGCGGCACAGGCGCCTCCTGTGCCGCGACACCGCTTGCCGCCCCCCCCGTCAGCAGCATCGCCGCCCATCCGTGCCGAACCGTCACACCGTTCCTCCCTCGCTGGTGTCGTGGAGCGGCATGGAAGCGGACGTACGTAGCGTGGCGATGGCGGGCCGGTAGCCGCGGCTGATACGCAAATGCTACACAGCGCTGCTACGACGGTCGGCATGGAGTCCGCGGCCATCGCCCCCAGTACGATCCTCGTCGTCGATGACGACGCCAGCATTCGCGATGCGATCGCCGACTTTCTGGGCGGCCATGGCTATGCGGTGCGCACCGCGCGCAATGCCGCGGCCTGCGATCACGAACTGGCCCAGGCGCCCGTCGATCTGATCGTGCTCGACGTGATGATGCCGGGCGAGGACGGTCTGTCGCTCTGCCGCCGCCTTGCCCCGGCGGGAACGGCGATCCTGATGCTCAGCGCGTTGGATGCGGTCACCGACCGGATCGTCGGGCTGGAGGTGGGCGCGTGGGACTATCTGACCAAGCCGTTCGAGCCGCGCGAGCTGCTGGCACGAGTCCGCGCGCTCTTGCGCCGTCCGGGTGCGGAGCGCGCCGATGCCGGTACGAACGACGGTGTCAGCTTCGCCGGCTGGTGGCTGGACATGGAGCAGCGGCGACTGCGCGATCCAGCCGGACGCCCGCTGGCACTCAGCGAGGGCGAACATGCCTTGCTGGCGGCATTCGTCCGCCGTCCCGGCCGCATCCTGACGCGCGATGCACTGCTGGATCTGGCCCGTGGCCTCGACGCGACGTCCTATGATCGTGCGATCGACATTGCGGTCAGCCGCTTGCGCCGTAAGCTGGGGGATGCCGATCCTGCGCCCCTGATCGAAACGGTGCGCGGCGTCGGCTACCGGTTTCTGCCCACGGTGCGGCCGGCGTGAAGCGACCGCTCAGCGCACTTGTCTCGATCGGCGGGTTCGGCGTCGCGGTGGCGACACTGAGCGTCGCGACGACCGCGGCGATCGTCATCCTCGCGCCGCAACCGCCCGCACCGCGGTTCAGTGCGGCCGAGGCGGTCGCCGCGTTGCGCCGGCCGATGCCCGGCTTTGACCGACGCTGGCGTGGCGACCCGCCGTCGGGCACGCGCGTGCCGATGCTGGAAGGGCTGATCGCCAGCGAGCTGGGCCGATCGCCGGGCGATATCCGGGTAACCTGGCCCGATGGTACGCGCCGGTCGAACATCATCGTCCAGCGGACGACCGTCACGCACGTCCCCCCGCCCGGGGCGACGACGATACCGCCGTCCATCGTCCTGCTGCGGCGGGGCGGTACGCGGTTCGAAATGGTGACGCCCGCGGCGGCGAGCGGAGTGGTACGCGCCGCGCTGATCGGCATGCCGATGACGGCCTTCGCGGCGAGCGTGAGACAGGCCGACGGACGCTGGCTGACCGTATCGGCGACGCAGCCGTTACTCGGCGGCTGGCAGAGGAACATCCTCATCGCGCTGGGCGTCAGCCTGCTGCTGCTGGCCCCCCTCGCCTGGATTTTCGCCCGGCGGATGACGCGGCCGTTTCGTATATTGGCCCGTGCGATCGATCATGACGATACGATCGCACGCCTGCCCGGCGGCCCCCGCGAGTTGCAAGAGGCGGCGGCGGCAATCACCTCGATGCGCAACCGGCTCGCCATCGAAGCGGCCGAGCGCGCGCGGATGCTGACCGCGATCGCGCACGACCTGCGGACCCCCCTCACCGGGCTGCGCCTGCGCGTCGAAATCGCGCCCGAGCCACAGCGATCGCGCATGGTCGCCGATGTCGATCGCATGCAATCGATGATCGGTGAGGTGCTGGCCTTCGCCCGCGACGCCGCCGCCCCCGCCGAGATCGTCGAGGTGCGCTCATTGGTCGCCGGGATCGTCGCGGACGCGCGCGACGCCGGAGCGAGCCTCCGCCTGCTGCCCGGCGACGATGCCTGGGTACGCCTACCCGAACCGGCCTTTCGTCGCGCGGTCGAAAATCTGGTGCGCAACGCGGCCGATTATGCGGGCGGCGGCGATGTCGCGGTGCGGCAGGCCGGCGCCGCCGTGCTCGTGTCGGTCACGGACACAGGCCCCGGCATTCCCGTGGCAGATCGCGAGCGCCTGCTGCTGCCCTTCGAACGGGGCGATGCCTCGCGCAATCGCGGCACGGGCGGGGCGGGCCTCGGCCTCAGCATCGTCCACGACTTCGCCGCGCAGCACCGCGGCACCTTCACGCTGGACGAGGGCCCGGACGGCGGCACGATCGCGACGCTGCGACTGCCCTCCGCCTGAGCTGTGCCGCCGCCGCCCTGCTCGACGCCCCGATCGCGGCGAGAGAGACGGCGCCATCCGGGGCATCAGACGTGGTACAGCGCTCGCCCGACGGCACTAGCCGGCAGCCGCCACGCCACCGCGCTCAATCGTCGTAGACCCACTCAGACCATTTGACGACATTGTGGTGGCTGCAATTGACCAGCTGGACCGTGCATTGCTTCGTGTTCCAGTCGGATTCGCACGAATGGCGGACATGGGCGATCGCTTCGTCCTGCGTGCTGCCGGTATCGACGCTGTCATGCCCCACCACCGGCCGGCCGGCCTCCACGGCGCGGGCGACCGCCGCGCATTGGTTTGTGTACGACAGCATCAGCTGACACGCCGACCCGCCATTCTGCCGGCAATTGTCGAGCACCCCGTCCTGCGCCTCGCGCTTCGAGGGATATTGATAGCTGCCGAACCACACGCCCTTGCCCTTGTCATAGGCGATGGCGCCGAACGCGCGGTCGATCCGGTGGAAGCCTTGCAGGCGCGGCACGGGCGGTCCGCAGTTCGGACTCCCCTGGGGGACACCGTTGCAGATGAAGGGCGGCCGCACCTGCGCGTCGACCCGTGATATCGGCGACAGACCGAGAGCGATCGCCGGCACCGCCAAGGCCATCGTCCCCCAGAGCACAGCACGGCGTTGGGCTAGCATGTCCTACAGCCCCAGCGCGTTGCGTAGCCCGCCAAGGCTCCGCTTCTTCGGCTTCTCGGGCGGCGTATCGGTGGCGGCGTTGCTTTCGATCTGGGCGCCGGGGCCGCAGCGATGCTGCTTGTCCAGTTCGGCCCCCACGACACCGCCGGCCGCGCTGGCGGCGACCGCACCCTGCCCGCCCCCGCCGATCTTGCTGCCGAGCAGCCCGCCCAGAGCCATGCCATAGGCCGCCTTCATGCCGCCGTTGACGGTCTTGGAACAGTCGGTGACGTCGCGCGCCTTGGAGGTGTGAACCTTTGGTCCCGTCCCGCCGGCGGCGGACGCGGTCGCCTCGCCCGTCGCCGCCCCGGCCGCGCTCTTATCGACAGTCACTTCGTAAATCGTCGTGCGGTCCGGCCCCTCGAACAGATGGAGCATCACCCAATCGTCCCCGCGCTGGGCGACGATGACGCGCATCCGGTTGCCGAACAGGCCGTCGGCGAACCCGTCAGGCGCGACGCGATCGGACAGGAAGATCAGCCGACCCATGTCCTTGCCGCAGGCCACGCTGCCGGTGCAGTCGAACACGGTGCGATAGCCGGCGCGCTGCAACAGGCCGGTGTAATAGCGCCCCACCGCCAGCGTCGGCACCGCCGTGGGCGTCGCATAGTCGATATGGGTGACCCGCCCCTCGAGCGTCCGCACGCTCCGCGTCGTCGTCGCATCGTCGATACGGGCGATCGGCAGGACCACCTGATCCTCCGCCGGCGGCCGGTAGTTCTTGATCGCGGCGCCGGCATAGCGCGGCAACAGCGGATGATCCTCGCCGGGCACATCGGCCCAGGCGGTCGAGGCCGTTGCGGCCAGTACGAGGGCGATAGGAATGAACCGCATTCTGATCTCCTGCGTCAGGAATGGACCAAATGGCTGTGTTGCCCGTATAGGACGGATTGATCCAGATCAACTGCCGATGTGGCCTTAAAAGCAGCGCGTCCGCTCACCGGACGGAACGGCATCAGAACCGGAAGCCGAGGCCGACCACCGCCTGATGCCGGTCGTAGCCGCCATCGTAGTTGGCGTAGCGATATTCGGCCTTCAGCGTCGTCCGATCGCTGACGTGATGCTCGACGCCTGCGCCAAGGCGGAACCCGTCGACCGTGCCGCTCGTCGTCTGGCGCGCCGCGAATGTCTGCTCGACATTGGTATAGCCCACCTTGCCATACAGCAAAGTCGCAGCGCCGATCGGCGTTCCGACACGCCCTCCAACATAAGCGTCCCGCCCCGCCTTCACGCACAGGCTGCTATTGCCGCCGCTCGTCGAATAGCTGACGTTGCATTGGCGGTTCGACGACCCGGTCAATTCCCCCTCGACGCCGACGACCAGACCGTCCCGCTGCCAGTCATAGCCGATCTGGCCGCCATAGACCGCACCGGCGCTCCAGTCGCTGTAGCGGTTGGCGCCATCGACGCCGGCGATCAGCGTGACGCTGCCCCCCTCGAAAGGCCGGGCCACGCGATCCTGCGCGGCGGCAGGCACCGCGCCGATCAGGGCCAGAATCGAAAGGGCGGCAGTTAATCGCATCGTCATTCCTTCGTGTTGATCGTCTCGCACGATCGCATCGACGGGCTGACGCGAAGGAACCGCAGTCCGGGTCGCGAATTTTTTCTATAAGCGCCGGTTGGCCGAAAGGGTCAGGGTGCGCGGACGATAAGGCGTATAGTAGCGCGCGGTCGTCGCGGCGAAGGGATTGCCGAAGGCCAAGGTATCGGCTCGCACGCCGGTCAGATTGTCGACGTCGAGCGCCAACGTCAGCCGGTGAGACTGGCCGACCACACCGAACCGCCCGATGACGCGGGGTGGCATCCGCCGGTCGCCGGGGCGATCCAGCCCCAAATGCGTGGCGCTAGTCAGCTCGGCGGACAGACGCGGCACGACCTGCCATCCGCCCAAGGTCTGCACCCGAGACACCGCCAGCCGCGCCGACAGATCGGGAACCAGCGGCAGATAGCGGGAGGGGTCGTCGCGGCGCCGCGGGCGCTGCGCAACCCCGCCCGCCGCGATCCGCCAGCCCTTCATAGCCTGCCAGTCGACGCTCGCGTCCAGGCCGACGATGCTGGCGCGCCCCGCGTTGCGCGTACCGATCCAGCCTTCGGGACGCAGATAATCGGACTGGATATCGCTCCACCGGGTCAGGAAGAGATTGCCGTCGATGCCCAGCCGCCCGCCGAGCAGTCGCATCCGGCCGCCGAGGTCGAGCGCGCGCACCCGATCTGCCGCGTAGCGCCGCGTCGCACCGTCGTCGGTGTTCAACCCGCCCGGACGATAGGCCGTGGCAAACCGGGCATAGACGATCCGCCCCGGATCGGGGGTGTAGGATAGTGAGACGTTGGGCGTCACCCCGATCTCAGCCGGTGCGCGGCCGACCGCGCGATCGATCCCGAAACTGTCGTTGCGTGTTCCCGCTCGAAAGACCCGGACGCCAAGCCCCAATTGCCAATGCTTCATCAGCGTCGCCGACCCGTCGGCGAACACCGCCGCCTCAGTCACCTCGCGGCTGGCGGCACCGCGGCGCGTGACGATCCCGTTGCGCGCCAGCCCGACCAGATCGCCTTCGGTCCGTGTCGACAGGAACGCGGCACCCGCCACCCAGACGAGCCTCCCGCTCTCCGCCGAGTTGACGCGGATTTCCTGATCGACCACGCGCAGCATCCGGTCGTTGTAGATCGCGACGGGCACACCGGGGGCGAGGACGCCACCGTCGTATCGCTGGCTTTGGCTCTGCGTCGTCAGCCCGGTCGCGACGGTCAGCCGCAGAGGTCCGATCGGGCCCGTGATGGCCCCTTGGTAATGGGACAGGCGCGCCTGATACGGCTCCGCGGTCGGCACGTTGCGGCGATACGCGTCGGCGCGATCAACATAGGACGTATCGCGGGCATCGATCGCCTGACGCGCCGCGCTGGCGTCGATCAACCATCCCCCGAAGGGAGCCACGCGAAACGCGATCCGCGCGCCGCGTGTCGACGTCCGGTTGAGATTGCGGCGACCATCGTCATCGTCGATCCAGCCGGGATCGACCGCGCCATAACCGACGATGCGCAACCCCAGCCGATCGCGGATCAGCGGCACATCGACGACGCTTTGCCCGAACGGCCCGATGCCGCCGCCCGCGACCCCGGACAGGCCGACGCCCACGTCCGCTTCCACCCTATTCAGCACCGGCCGGTTGGTAACGATCCGATACACGCCGCCCAGCGCGCCGGTCCCATATAGCGGCCCCTGCGGCCCCTTGAGTATCTCGACGCGCGCGACATCGACCAGCCGCAGGGCGGGATCGGCACCATCGAAGGCGATGCGCGCATCGTCCAGCTGGACACTGACCGGCGACTGGCTGAAGCCGTTGAAGACGCTGTCGGCGATACCGCGCAGGAATAGCCGGTCCGCGCCTGGCCCCGCCCCCGTCAGCGTCAGGCCGTCCACCGCACGTGCGACGTCACGCGTCGTGCCGACCACGCCGCCCCCCACCATGCCCGGGCGCAGGATTGCAACCGGGGCCGGAATGGTGGACATGCCCTCGTCGCGCTTGCGGCCGGTCACGACGATGTCGGGCGGCGGCGCTTCCTCGACGGGCGCCGTCGCAACCGGCACCGCGCGGGGGCGCAAGCGATAGGCCTGCGGCGCCACGCGCACCGCTTCCCACCCGAGCGGATCGAGCAACCGCGCCAAGGCGTCCTCTGCGGTCATCCGGCCGCGCACCCGCACCGGCGCCAGACGTGGCAGCGCACCATCGCGCGCGATCGAGATCTGCGCCTGCTCCGACAGCTGCGTCAGCGCCGCGGTCAGATCGCGCGCGTCGATATTTAGCCGATAGCGTCCGCTCTGCGCCGATACCGGCGCGGCGGCGATGCTAACGAGTAGTGCGATCGGCCAAATGTATCGCATCACCGTCCACCCGCAGTGCCAGCCCCGTCAGCGCCGCGAGAGACTGCGCCATCCTCCGCCCGTCGCCTTGCGCGATCACCCCCGAAAAGCGGCGCTCTGCCACGGCGCCGTCGACCGTCACCGCCGTTCCGCTCGCCCGCGCGATATCCGCGACGACGAGGCCCAGCGGGACGTCGTCGTACACCAGCGGCCCGCTCCGCCATCCGCCGACCGTACCCATGTCGATCGATCGTAGCACGCCGCGATCCTGACCCTGGATTGTCAGCGCACGGCCCGCCACCACCGCCGTCGCGTCGCCGCGATCGGGCGACGATACCGCAACCTCCCCCTCGGCCACTGCGACCCGCACCACCCCCTCGCCCATCGCGATATCGAACCGCGTGCCGACGTCGCGGATCGTGTAGCGGCCCGCTCGAACGGTCAGCGGCCGGCCGGCATCGTGGCGGACATCGAAAAACGCGCTCCCGTCCAACGTCAGCGCCTGCTCGCGCGATGCCGGCACGCGAAGCAGGCTGCCGGGCGCCAGGATGGCGCGCGACCCATCGGCCAAATGGATCGTCCGCACCTGTCCGGGACCGGTGCGATAGGCGATGACCGCCGGCTCGCCGCCTCGCCGCCCCTGGTAGAGCAGGAGCACGACTGCCGCGATCACGACGGCAGCGATCGCGCTCCAGGCGCCCCAGCGCGGCATACGCCGCCCCAGCGTCTGATCGGCCGGCCGAGGATGCAGCGCCGATCCCGCCGCGTCGATGCGATCATCCAGCAGTGCCATGGCATCATAGGCATCGCGATGCCGCGGATCGGCCTCCAGCCACTCGGTGAAGGCCGACCAGTCCATGTCGTCATCGGCTTGCGCCAGATGCCAGCGCGCCGCCGCTTCGTCGATGTCCGCGCTCATGTCGTCCAGACGCCGCCCGTCCACCATTCCTCAGTCCTTCAGGGCGCGGCGCAAATGCACCATCGCCACCGCAATGTGTTTTTCGACCCCGCTCCGGCTGATCCCCAGCCGCGCGGCGATCTCCGCATGGCTCAGCCCGTCAAACTTATGCATCCGAAAGGCCCGCCCCGCCGCCTCGGGCAGCGCGGCGATCGCCGCGGCGAGCCGCGCCGTCTCTTCCCGTTCCACAATCTGTTGGTCCACGCCGGGGGTCGGGTCGACCGGCTCGTCTCCCGTGCCGCCACGCTCTACCGCCCACGCGCCATCGCGCACGATGCGCCGCCGCCGTGTCCGGATGATGTCGAGCGCGACGTTCTGGGCCGCGCGATACAGATAGGCGCGGGGATTGGCGATGGGGCCGGTCGCGCCGCCATCCAGTCGCAACCACAATTCCTGCATCGCGTCCTCCGCCAGCGCCGGTTCGCCCAGGCGAGCCGTCAGGAAACGCAGCAACTCGGGCCGAAGCGACGTATAGACGTGGAGTAGCCCGGAACTGGGAAGCAAGCCGATACCATCTTCGTTGCGATTGTGCCGCGACGGGCATGGACCACCGTGATCCGCAGCAACCGCGCCGTTCATCGCCGCACCGGCGACGCTATGCAACCCTGCGGCTTGGTGACCGGCCACTTCGTGCGGCGCCGCCGCAGCCGATGGGTCATGACACTCCGGCATGCCGCGGCGCGTACTGCTGCGCCTGCTCCAGCCATTGTTATCTGATCTAAATCATGTCCGACGCGGATATTTCAAAGTGTTGCTGTGTTGGGGCCGCACGATCTGGAGGCGGCGATGGCAACGACGGCAGGTACGATTACAACGCCCTCCAGTGACGGCGCAGCCGATCGCAAGCGCGCGACAGGCGCGCTGGCGGCACTCAATTTCTTCATGGCGGACATGCAGGCGGGCATCGGCCCGTTCCTCGGGGTCTTCCTGCAACAGCGCGGCTGGCAGTCGGGGCCGATCGGCACCGTCATGACCGCCGGCGGTGTCGCGGGCATGCTGTTCACTGCGCCAGCGGGCGCGTTCATCGATCATACGACGAAGAAGCGGCTGGTCGTCGTCGTCACCGGCATCTGTACCGTTCTCGCGTCCTTCCTCATCCTCTGGTCGCAGGCCTGGGCGGTCGTGACGGTCAGCCAGGTGGCGACCGCGATCGCCGGCGCTGCGATCGGCCCGGCGGTCGCAGGGATGACGCTGGGCGTCGTCCGGCAAAAGGGCTTCAACGCGCAAAACGGCCGCAACCAGGCGTTCAACCACGCCGGCAACATGATCGGCGCCGGCCTGTCGGGGTGGCTGGGGTGGAAGTTCGGCATGCCCGCGATCTTCTACCTGTCGGCCGCCTTCGGCGTGCTCGCGATCATCTCCGTCCTCTCGATCCCCGAACGGGCGATCGACCATCAGGCGGCGCGTGGCCTGGAAAAGGGCGACGAAGGGCAGGATGGCGGCAAGGCCGAAGGCTTCAAGGTGCTGATGCGCAACAAGCCGATGCTGATCCTGGCGCTGGCACTCGCCTGTTTCCACCTCGGCAACGGCGGGATGCTGCCGCTGTATACGCTGGCGGTCGTCGGTGCGGGCCAGGGCAATCCGGCACTCTTCACCGCGACCACGGTCGTCGTCGCGCAGGCGGTGATGATCGCCGCCAGCATCGTCGCGATGAAGGTCGCGGCGGGACGCGGTTATTGGCTCGTCCTGCTGATTTCGTTCGCGGCGCTGCCGCTGCGCGGGTTCCTTGCAGGCACGGTCATCCAGCACTGGGGCGTCTGGCCCGTGCAGGCGCTCGACGGCATCGGTGCAGGTTTGCAGAGCGTGGCGGTGCCGGGCCTCGTCGCCTGCCTTCTTAAAGGCACCGGCCGCGTCAACGTCGGCCAGGGCGCGGTGATGACCGTGCAGGGTGTCGGCGCCAGCCTGTCGCCCGCGATCGGCGGGTGGATCGCGCAGGCCTTCGGCTATCGCGCCTGTTTCTTCATTCTCGGCAGCTTCGCGATCGCCAGCCTTGCGCTGTGGATCGGCTTTGCCGCCACACTGCGCCCGGCCTGCGCCGGCACCGATCAGGACTAGGCGAAAGGACGATCCGATGGGCAATTCAATCTGCTGGGCGCATATCGGCGACCTGCACCTCGATGAGGCCGACGACTGGCAGGGCCTCGGCCGGCTGGAGGGGATCGTCGATCAGGTTAATCGCGTCGCCGACGGGATCGACTTCGTCTTCGTTCCCGGCGACAACGCCAACCACGGCACGCCCGACCAATATGCGCGCATGATGGCCGCGCTGGCCCCGCTCCGTACGCCATGGCGGATCATTCCGGGCGACCATGATTTTGAGCCCGGCGATCTTACCCATTACGACGCCGCCATCCCCGCCGCTAATCGCCCGGAGGCGGAGACGATCGCGGGCTATCGCTGCCTGTTCCTCGACGTCATATCGGCCGGTGCGGGCGGCCCCGACTTCCGCGTAACCATGCACCACCGCAACCGCCTGGCCGAGGAACTCGCGCGGGCCGAGGCGGCCGATCAGGTACCGCTGGTCTTCATGCACGCCTATCCCGGCGACCTGGCCGCCGATGGCGATAGCATCGCGCGCACCTTCGCCGACGCGCGTGTCGCCTTCGTCGATACCGGCCACACGCATTACAACGAACTGCTGAACGACGGCCGCGTCATTTACGGCGCGACCCGTTCGACCGCGCAGATCGAGGAGGATGCCGGCCGCGCGGGCTTTGCGATCGTGTGCGTCCATGGCCGGGTGCCCAGTTGGCGCTTCCGTCGTCTCGACGCCGCTTGGCCGCATGTCCAGATCGTCAGCCCATGCGACGCGCGGCTGGTGACGCGGCCCGCCGATCCGCATCAGGTGCCACGCCCCGGCGCAGTCACCGTCGTCGCGCGCATACTGGGCGCGACCGCCGATGCGACGGTCGAGGTGCGCATCGACGACGGCGCCCCCGTCCCCATGCATCGCGCCGACGACGGACTATGGCAGGCGACCGTTTCAGTCGAAGAGGCCGGCGCGCACGCCGTAACCGTGATCTGCGGCGACCGTCACGACCGGATCGACCTCCTCGTCCGCAGCGAACAGGACATCCCCAAACGCCGCCTCCACGCAGGCCTCGGCACCGACGCCCACGCCATCGGCGCATGGCCGATCGCCGGCATCGACGGTCTACAGTTGGGTCCTAACAAAAACGGCGGACCACCGGACTGATGAGGTGTTCTACCGAGACGGCATGAAAGGTGGTCGAACATTATCGGCGAAAGTAGAGATTAATGGCGGAGAGGCAGGGACGACAATTCTATCGCCAAGCAAAACAGACGTTGATGCTTTTATATAGATTTTAAAGAGCAGCCCACATGCCGGCCCACAGCGCGCTGATGTTTCTATGAGTGGCCACCTTCCGCCGCGCGCATCCAAGTCGCATGGTCCAGAAAGGAAAACACTTTTATGATAGGTTAGCCGGAGGAAAAGGTAGCATGCAAACCCTTACGCAGAAAATAGATCTGCTGAAACACTTCCGGGATTCGGCCGCTCGTGGATGTGAAAGCGCTTAGATGGCTAAACGGCGCATCACCGGCACGAAAACGGCGGCAATTGCGACAAATCCGCCATCTACCGAGGCCAAGCCAAACGGCGGGGCAATGGGCGTTTCGATCGGTTTGTCGATTGTCGGTCTTGTTTGGATGAAGAGAAGTCGTGGCCGTTGCGCTTAAACTAGCGGACTCTGCCGAGGGCTTCGGCACCCCTTATCAAAATTCCCACTCCCGATCGCGAAAAGCGAAAGCAAACCGATTCGCAAAACTCACCCGCGATGCACGACATGAACCTTGTTACCGTCGGGATCGCGCAGGTAGGCACCGAAATAGTTGGGGCCATAGTTTGGGCGCGGACCCGGCGGCCCTTCGTCCGCGCCGCCCTGTCGCAGCCCGCCGGCATAGGCATCTTCGACGGCTTTGGGCGAAGGAGCCAGGAACGCCACCATACCGCCGTTGGCGGCGGAGCAGGGACGGCCGTCGTACGGCCGATAGGTGTAGAAGCGGGGAAGGTTCACGCCCGGTATATGCCAGCATCGCGACGGCGGTCCCCCATCCGGCACTACGTCTCGCTGAACCAGTCCTAACGGTGCCAGCACCGCATCGTAGAAGGCTGCGGCGCGATCGAGATCGCTCACCCCGACCGTGACATGGCTGAACATCGACACCCCTTTCAGATCGTGCTCCCGATCGACGCAATCGTGGCGAGCTTTTCATCGTTGCGTCGGAAGAAGGTCCATTGCCGGATGCGCTTGGCAGTCACGAGGGCGCTCGCCTGTAGCACTCGCATATGCTCGCTTAGCGTCGAGGCGCTCACGCCCAGCTTGTCCGTGATGAACTGACCGCACACGCCATCCTCCACCAGATCGCCGTCGCGCTGCGGTAGGAATTGCGCGACCGGATTACGCACCCACCGGAGGATTTGCAGGCGGCGTTCGTTGCCGAGGGCCCAAAAAAGATCGGCGTCGCTCATTGATCGTCGGTTTGCCAATCAACGAATGGCTGTCAATCATGTGGCGAATCGTAGCAGGACCGCCATGCCTACCTTGCCCTTCTTCACCGCCGACGTGTTCACGACGACCCGCTTCGGCGGCAACCCGCTGGCGGTGGTTATGGGCGGCGAGACGCTGGACACGGCGACGATGCAGGCGGTCGCGGCCGAGTTCAATCTGAGCGAGACCACTTTCGTCCTGCCGCCCTCCGATCCGGCGCACACGGCGCATGTCCGCATCTTCAACCGGACTGCCGAGATGACGTTTGCCGGGCATCCGATGGTCGGCACGGCCTTCGTCCTCGCCCGTCGCGATCCCACCTTGGACGAGGCGACGTTCGAGATCGCGGCCGGACTCGTTCGCATACGGATTGCGCGGGACGAAGCCGGCACCGCAATCGGCGCGGCCATCACGACGCCGCAGCCGCTGACGATCGGTGAAACGTTGCCGCCCGAGCTGATCGCCGGCGTCCTGCGGCTCGATCCCGGCGATGTGGTGACGACGACCCACCCGCCGATCGCCGCCTCGAACGGCAACACCTACGTTATCGCCGAACTGACTGCCCACGCCTTGGCCCGTTGCTCGCCGGACATCGACGCCTTCCGGGCAGCACTGTCGGCGCATCCGCAGCAAGGCAATCGATTCTCAGTCCACGTCTATAGCCGTGAAGGTGATACGCTGCGCGCCCGCATGTTCGCGCCGCTGGTTGGCACATGGGAAGACCCGGCGACCGGCAGCGCCAACGCCCCGCTCGCTTGCCTGCTGCTGTCCCTCGACGCTGCGAGGGAAGCGGCGACGTTCACCATCCATCAGGGGGTAGAAATGGGGCGGCCCAGCCTTCTCGAGGTCGATGCACAGCGCACGGCGGCCGGGATCATGGCGACGCTGCACGGCTCTTGCGTGCCCGTCATGGCGGGAGAGATCAGCCTGTGACGACGTATCGGATCGAGCCCATATCGCTTCGCGACAATCGAACAATCGGCCCTATTCCGACACCGTGAGGATCGGCAATCTGCGGTTCCTGTCGGGCAGGATTGGGCTGGACTATAGCAATATGACGTTGGTCGAGGGCAACATCGCCGCCCAGACCCGCCAGTGCCTCGCCAACATCGCGGACGTTTGATCGCTAACAGGCAGCTGCCTCGATCGCGTCATCAAAACGACGATGTTCCTGACCACGATGACCGACTTTGCAGCTATGAACGAGGTGTATGCCGAAGTCTTCGCAGAGCGGAGGCCGGCACGCTCGACGGTAGCGGTCGCGGGCTTGCCAATGGGAGCAGAAGTCGAAATCGAGATTGTTGCCGGCGTTGGTTCCCGATTAACAACCGCCATCGAGACCACATGAGCGTCCTCGGAATCGATCGACTTCGGAAATCTGGTTCGATCTCGCATTTGGCCGGAAATGATGCAGGTCGCTATACAGTGCCATGACCAACTGCCGCGGCGCCCTTGCCAATGTTTGCCATTGCTGAGACGCCGGAAGAGTGGATCTCGCCGCTGAGGCAATCGCCGAAGCGGGGCGTCGAAGCGTCCAGATCGTCTGTTTTGCAGAGTGCTACATCCCCGGTTACCGCTGGCGGACGGATACGTTACCTCCGCTTCTCTGCCGTTTCTCGCAGACGCGTGGGAGAGGGTCGGCGCTGCGGCAAGATCGGCGGGTATCTCGGTCATCTTGGGCGCTGAGCGGCCCACCGAACAGGCTGGTAGCCCCGCTGTATTGGCGCATTGCGGTGCTTGGGCAGTGCGCAAGTCGCAAATATCTTGAAAACCTGACGCAGGTAATCGTCTGAGGTCTCAGCGTCAGCAAATCGGACCCAATTCTTACGGTTCAACAGTATGTTTGAGGCATCTTAATCTAGACATTCGTTCCCCACTCCACGAGACGGCATGCCACAGTAATTTTTTCAGCCGACTTCGCGCGCCAAGTCGATCAGGGCCTTGAATGCGGCGGAGGGATTACGCCTGCTGGGATAATATAGGCTCAAGCGCGCGAGCGGCGGCGTCCACTCCTGAAGAATTCGGACAAGCCGGCCCGCTTCAATGTCGGCGCGCACGTCGGACTCCATGAAATAGCCGATCCCCACTCCCTCCAGATGTCAATCGGCGTCCAAAAAGGACCCCCTATCGGCGTGCAAAAGGGACCCCCTTCGTCGAGCAGCGTAACGGGTATGACGGGCGCACTGTTCGTGCTGG
>NZ_JBIEOE010000019.1:0-48643 GCF_043498045.1 Sphingomonas sp. S6 | reverse complement strand
AGGAAGACCGATAGTTCATAACCGCTGCTGCAATCAGGCATGCATCGCGTGAAACGGCTTCGCACTTTCTCCAACCATGCTCTTTCGGCTTAGAGTGTCATTTCGCCCTCAGCCGGAGCCGACCCCTGAGTGATCTTTGATTAGCTCCCAGGCGGTCAGCAGGAGATTTCGGATCAGGCAAATAGATCGCCGATCGCACGCATACGGAAGGCGTTGATCCACCGACGTCGGCGATGCTCGCTGGCGTCGTGGCGCATGTGGCACCGCTGGCAGAGTGCAGCGAGGTTGCGTGGTCGGTTATCGCTCGGATCATGGTTCAGATGCGCGCTAGCAAGAACCACGCGCGTGATCCGCACTTGTGAAGGTGGATCAATGCCGACGAAGCCAGGTTGCGCGCATAAGAGGGCGTCGGGCGGCGGCAGGCGGCGAACGCACCTGCCCTGCCCGTTGCGCCACCTGCTTATGTCCTCATCCCACCAAACACCATCGCCCAGATGCAGCACATGACGACCATGCGGGCGCTGACAATGTTCGCAGCGTCCTTTGGCGCGGCCAAACCGGATGAAGGCAGATAGTTCACGCCAGTCAATCGGGTAGAGCCAGCGATGTTCACGCGCGATTGGCATAACAATTCTATGATTCAGTATCGTGGAGAACGAAAGCAGAAAACAGCAGTGACTCAACTTATCCATTACGGCTAGGTCACTAAGCGATTAGCTGACTTGGCTACTCAAGGAATGGTGTCAAAACCGTTCGGTTGTGACACTGGTTAGGAAGCCGAGCGATCAGCTGCCAAGCATTTTTCCGTCAATCTCCTGACCATAATAGTCCCCTTTGGGGTGAAACTGCTTACGTGCGCTCTCGACAGTCCCGGTCTGCCGCGGATCGCGGGGTCGCTCGCGACTATCGACATAGGCGGCGACATCCCACGCCTGCTGATCCGTCAGCGTGTTGCCCTCACCATAAGGCATGTTGGCCTTGATGAACCCGGCAGCCGACGCCAGCCCGGTCATGCCCGCACCCCAATTGTAGGAGCGCGCTCCCCACAGCGGCGGGATAGTATAGCTGCCGTCCGGGTTCGCCTGCCCTTGGCCGTTCGCACCGTGGCATGATGCGCACTGGCCGGCGAACACAATCGCGCCGCGAACCGGATCGTGCCCGATCGGGGTTGTGGCGAGCTTTATGAACCCGCGACCGGGCAGCGGCTTGCCGGATGGCGCGCCGGTCGCGAGCCAGGCGAAATAGCTCTGGAGATCGCGGTAGATATCGTCGCCAAAGGGCGGCGGGGCGCCGGCTTTCGAGGCGGGCGCGTTCATCGAAAGGAGGAAGCAGTCGCGGATGCGATCCTCCATCGTGTTCACCCGGCCGTTCTTCGCGCGATAAGCTGGGTAGCTGACCCAGGCCGCCCACATCGGGGACGCATCGGCCTTCCGCCCGGCATCGAGGTGACAGTTGCTGCACGTCAGGCCGTTGCCGACGTACTGGCCGGCATGAGCCGCGCTCGCGGTGAAGATCAGTCGACCGCGCCGGATCGCGTCGCCGTCCGGCCCGGCGGGGATGGTGCTTTCCGCCGGTGGCGAAAAGGCGGCGTCCGCTGCTACCTCGACGGGTGCCTGCACGGGCGCGTCAGACTGCCCTACCTTGTAGGTGACGACGAGGACGAGCAGCGCGGCGGTAATGGCGAAGATGATACGCTGGGCATCGCCATCATCACCGGGCGTTGGCGGCGTTGGTTCGGTCATTTGCCCGCGCCGAAGTGGTTGAGCGGCACCTTGAGGAACGCTGTGCCGCACGCCTCCGGCTCCGGCAGGCGACCGCCGCGGATGTTCACCTGGAGCGCGGCAAGCATCAGGTCCGGCAGCGGCAGGGTTGCGTCGCGCTTCTCGCGGGTGGCGACGAACTCGGCCTCACCGATGCCGTTGTGCACATGGATGTTGTCACGACGCTGGTCCGCCACGGTCGATCGTCCAAAGACTTCGCGCCCGTCCTTGCCGTAGTCGTGGCCGACATAGGTCGCGGTGCTGGGCGGCAGTTCGAGGATCGCCCGGATCGAGCGCCACAGCGCGCGCGCGTTGCCGCCTGGAAAGTCAGCCCGACTGGTGCCGCTGTCGGGCACCATCAGCGTGTCGTGGACGAACGCCGCGTCGCCGACGACGTAGGTGATCGAGGCGAGCGTGTGGCCGGGCGACAGCATGACGTGCGCGTCGAGCGAGCCGATCCTGAACTGCTCGCCATCGGCGAACAGGCGATCCCACTGGCTACCATCGACGGGCAGGTCGGGCAGGCAGTAGATGTCCTGCCAGAGCTTCTGCACCTCCACGACCTTGGTGCCGATCGCGGTTTTGCCCCCTGTCTTTTCCGCGAGATACGGCGCGGCCGAGAAGTGATCGGCATGGGGATGGGTATCGAGCACCCATTCCACAGTAAGTCCCTTGGCGCGGACATATTCGAGGATCATATCGGCATTGTCGGTTGCGGTCGCACCGGCACGGGGATCGAAGTCGAGGACCGGATCGATAATCGCGGCGGTCTTCGTGGCTTCGTCGACCACGACATACTGGAAGCTGCCGGTGCGCTCGTCATGGAGCGACGCAACCGTCATGCCCTTGTGATTATACTCGATCATGTTTCGTATCCTCTCGCATCGTCAGCTTTCTTCCCGCGCACGCGCGAACAGCCGTTGGAAATCGCTGGCGTCGATCGCGCCCATCACCAGCATGGGACCGGCAAGATAACCCGGGGTGCCCGCCAGTCCGATCGAATAGGCTTCCTGTCCGTTCGCCCGCAGGCGGGCTGCGACAGCGTCCGCGTGGGCGGCAAGCCAGGTCATCGCGCGCAGCCAATCGCCGCCAGCGCGCATCACGACGTCCCGCAACACGTCGTCGTCGATCGTGCGGCTGTCCGTCATCAACGCACGATGGACGGTCGGGTAAACTCCCTGTTCGGCGCACGCGAGCGCCACGCTTGCGGCACGTTCGGATGGCGGACCGAAGATGGGCCAATCCTTGTAGATGACCCGCACCTTGCCGTCGCGTTGCACAGCCTCTTCCAGGGCGGAAAATCCATGACGGCAGGCCGGGCAACGATAGTCGGTGAACACGGCAAGCCGGAGCGTAGCATCGGCAGGTCCGTCCTCGGGCGAGCCGTTACCGGCAAGGATCAGGTCGGCGGTCGGCCCGACGTCGCGCCCGATCGGGGCGGTACGCCGTAGAACCTGCCCGACTGCCCAACCACCCACGACCACCGCGCCCAAGCCGGCAAGCTGTCTCCGATTGAGCGGCCCGGGCATGGTCAGCGCGCCGCTGGTTTTTTGCGCGCTTCCGCGACGAGACGACGCAACGTCGGGAGATCGACAGCACCGGCGACGACCTGCGAGCCGACGATCAGCGCTGGTGTTCCGTTGAAACCGATCGCCTGGGCGATGCTATCGGTGCGCGTAAGCAGCGCGTCGATTTCGACGCCACGGTTCTTCAAATCGCGTTGCAGACGGGGCCAGTCGACCTTGGCTTTGGCAGCCGCTGCCTTGACGCCCGCGCTGTCGAGCCGCGCCGGCGAGGTCATCAGGGCCTCGTGAAAGGCGGCATGCCTGCCCTGCCATTGGCTCGCGACAGCCGCGCGTGACGCCTCACGCGAGGCAGGTCCGAAGATCGGCCAGTCCCGGTACACGACCCGTACCTTCGGGTCGGAGCGAAGCAGGGCGTTCAGCACCGGCTCCATGCGACGGCAATAGGGGCAGTTATAGTCGAAAAACTCGACAACCGTGACGTCGTAGGTCCTGCCGGCGCGCTTGGGAGCCACGGGATCGTCAACGACCGCCTTGCGCGACAGATCGGGCTGCTGGGCCATGAGAGGCGTGATCGGCGCGGCGAAGGCAAGCGCGGCCAGGAGGCCCCGAGACAACAGGTTGCGACGATTCATCGGTGTTTCCTTGCTAATTCGATTCCATCGGCGAGCGCAGCGCGTGACAATTCACCGAGCTGGAGCTGTACGATCGTGCCGTCGCCCGCAACGAAGGCCGTTGCGGGATACCCCGCCACCTTCAGGGCTTGAGAAAGGCCACGATCGGGGTCGAGCGCGACATGGCGCGCTCCGATATTTTCACGGCCGAGAAAACCGCTGACGATCGCTTGCGCCTCGCCCTGATCGGCAAGAAGGATCGGGACCTCGCCAGGGCGCGACGCAACCGCATCGAGCATCGGCAGCTCACGCCGACACGGACCGCACCATGTCGCCCACAGGTTGACCACGAAGGGCCTGCCACGGAAGCGATCGAGTGGAAGCGGCGCGCCGGACGGGGTTGTCAGGTTGAGATGATAGGGGAACGGGCCGTAGGTCACGGGAGGGATCAGCGCCTGAAGCGAGAACCAGAGGCCACCCGCAACAGCCAACGCTCCCCAGCCTGCCGCCAGCGCGCTTGAGCGGCCAAGCCGGATCGCCAGCATCGCCGCAGCGCCCAGAAGCCCTGCAACGGGGGAAAAGCCACCCTGCCACACGGCAAGGATGGACAGCGGAGCGCCGGTGTAGCTCGACCAATGCGCTGCGACGTAACCGATCCGTGCCGTGACCAGTCCAGCGACGATGGCGCTGGTGGAGACCGTCGATACGCGAGGGAAGCGGAACCGACCGGCCAGTGTCGTGAGGCCAAGGAACACGACGATGCACAGCACGGCAAGCCCGCGATCGACGGCCAGCATCAGCGGCCCGATGGCAATCGCACCCGCCATCAGAGAAACGCGGCCGCGCTTTTCCAGAGCATGTAGGCCGCCACCACGAAGATCAGGACGGCGAAGACCGTGGTGAGCGTGCCGCCCGTACCGAGGCGCTTCGCGATGCGCGTGCCGATCAAGCCGCCGACAACTCCACCGGCGATGAACACGAAAGCCAGCGGCCAGTCCACCAGACCCGAAAATGCGTAATTGGCGGCCGTCGTCAGCCCGAACGCGGTGACGGCGATCAATGACGTGCCGACGGCGTTCAGGATCGGCATGCCCGTCGATCCGATCAGGCCGGGGACGATCAGAAAGCCCCCGCCGATGCCGAAGAAGCCCGAGAACAGACCGGTGCCGAGGCCGTAGCCCAGCACCTTCGGCGCCTTTTCCCGGTTGCACTCCGCCCCCGGGTTGCCCGTGTCACCGCGCCCGCGCAGCATCAGGACGCCGACGACGACCATGACCAGTGCGAACAGGAACAGGAGCTTGCCGCCGTCGACGGCCTTGCCCGCGGTAGAGCCGAACAGGGCGCCGATGACGCCGGCGGTCGCATACATGCCGCCACAGCGCCATTTGACGTTATGCGCCCTTGCATGGCCGATCAGCCCCGTGGCGGCGTTAGCCGCGACGGCGAACGCGCTCGTGCCGATGGCGAGATGGGCGTCGGGCACGCGCACCAGATAGACCATGAGTGGGACGGCGAGGATCGAGCCGCCCCCGCCGACAAGCCCGAGGGTAAAGCCCACCAGGCTGCCGGATAACGCACCCAGCAGATACTGGATCGGTTCGAGGGTCATGCCGCTTTGCCGATCTTATGCGGAGCCGCCATCCATTCATGGCCTTTCAGCATGCCTTGCCAGTAAATCGGGGGCAGCATCCGCTCCTTCAGGAACCAGGCAGCGCGCGTCGGGCGCGTGCCGTTCAGCAGCCACGACGGAAAGCTGGGGAGCAGTTTTCCACCATAGCCGAACTCGGCGAGGACGATCTTGCCGCGCTCGACGGTGAGCGGGCACGACCCATAGCCGTCATAGTCGACAACAGGAGGCTTGCCTTCGAGTGCGGCGAGCGCGTTGACCGCCACCACGGGTGCCTGCTTGCGGGCTGCCGCAGCCGTCTTCGCATTGCTCGTCCCCGCAGCATCGCCCAAGGCAAAGACGTTGTCGTATCGCTTGTGGCGCAGCGTCGCCTCATCGACCTCGACGAAGCCGTTTGCCGCCGCGAGCGAACTTTTGGCAACGACGTCATGCGACACCTGCGGCGGCACGACGTGGAGCATGTCGAACCCGCGCTCGATCCGCTCGCTGACACCGTTCTGCTTGCGCTCGAAGGTGGCAATACGCCGATCGGCGTCGACCGCGACGAGGTTGGATTCGAGCTTGAGGTTGATCCTATACTTCTCGACATATTCCATCAGCGCAGGGACATAGGTCGCGACGCCGAACAGCGCCGCACCGGCGTTGTGAAATTCGACGTCGATCGCGGGGAGAACACCGCGTTCGCGCCAGATGTCGCAGGACAGGTACATCGCCTTTTGAGGCGCGCCGGCGCACTTGATCGGCATCGGCGGTTGCGAGAACAGCGCGCGTCCCCGCTGCAATTCCTGGACAAGCTGGTAGGTGTAGGGCGCCAGATCGTAGCGGTAGTTGGACGTGACCCCGTTGCGGCCCAACGCTTCGGTAAGCCCCGCGATCTTCTCCCACGCCAAACGCAGGCCGGGGGCGACGATCAGGACACGATAGGCGATCGTATCCCCGTCGCCCAGGGTGATCGCCTGACGCTCGGGGTCGATGGTGATCGCCGGCAGCCGGATCCATTCGACGCCCTTGGGCATGACATCGGCTTCGGCCTTGCGGGTCTGTTCGGGGGTGAAAACGCCTGCCCCGACTAACGTCCAACCGGGCTGGTAATAATGGTCCCGGGCCGCATCGACGACCGCGATCGACACCTTGGCGTTACGTTTCAGGATGCTGGCGGCGGTTGCGATGCCCGCAGCTCCGCCTCCGATGATGACGATGTCGTAGGTCATTTGCCGGTTCTTTCGGACCGGCGAGCGAGCGCCGGCTTCAGATCGGCCAGGTCGTACCCGGCTGCCTTGGCCTGACCGACGATCGTTTCGGGATCGGCATGACTCGCCTCCGCCAGCGCCCATAGGGTAGCCGCCCGCGTGCCGCTTCGGCAGAAGCCGAGCGTCGGTCCCGGCAGCGCAGTCAGCGCTTCCTTCATCCGGTCCGCATCGGCATCGGTCGCCTTGCCCGGCACGATCGGGACATGGGCGAACGCAAGGCCGTGTTCTTCGGCGATCCGGGCCATCTCGTGTGCGCTCGGCTGTCCCTGCTCCTCGCCATTTGGCCGGCTCGAAACGATCGAGCGAAACCCCGCCTGTGCGGCGGCAGCGACATCATCCCGGGTGAGCTGGGGAGCAGCCGAGAAGGACGGTGTGATCTTCTTGAAGGCCATGTAATGTCTCCTGTCCGGTCACGCCGAACGGCGTGGGATGAGTGCGAAGCGGTGGATGGCTGCGCCGAGCGCCATTGCAGCGGTGAAGAGCAGCGCGGGGGCAGGCTGGATCGCGAGCGCGGCGATGGCGGGGCCGGGGCACAGGCCGACAAGGCCCCAGCCTATGCCGAACAGGGCGGCACCGCCGAGGAGGCGCGCGTCGATCGGCGACGTGGCCGGCGTATGGAATTGCTCCGCGACGATCGGCGTAGAGCGTCCACGCACGATGAGCCAGGCTATCGCCATCGGCAGGATCGCTCCCGCCATGACGAATGCCAGGGTCGGGTCCCAGGCACCGGCGGCGTCGAGAAACGCCCGTACCCGCGCAGGATCGATCATGCCGGACACGGCGAGGCCGGCGCCGAACAGCGTGCCGCTGACGAGCGAAAGAAGGCTCTGGCGCATCACGATACCACTCCCGCGAGACGCATGAGGGTCACGGTGGCGATGCCGGTCGCCATGAACGTGCCGGTCGCGACGATGGACCGCGGCGACAGGCGCGACAGGCCGCAGACGCCGTGACCGCTGGTGCACCCCGCGCCGAGCCGCGTCCCGATCCCGACGATCAGCCCGGCGACGGCGATCAGCCCGAGCGACGTCGGGAAGCGAGCTTCCACATTCACATTGGCTGCGGTCAGCGCCGCGCCCAGGGGCAGCCCCGCCGTGAAAAGCAAGGCCATCATCCAAGGCGCTCCCCCTTCAGAGAGAGCGAGGACACGCGCGAACATGCCGCTGACCCCGGCGATGCGGCCGTTGCCCAGCAACATGATCGCCGCAGCGAACCCGATCATCAGGCCGCCGATGAAGCCGGCAAGCGGCATGGCATGGGGAAATCCGGGCATCACAGCGTATCCAGTGGAATCTTGAGGTAGCGGGTGCCGTTGACTTCCGGCTCCGGCAGATGGCCGCCGCGCATATTGACCTGCACCGATGGCAGGATGAGCTTGGGCATCGACAAGGTGGCGTCCCGACTGGTGCGCATCGCGACGAAGTTGTCTTCGTCCACCCCCTCATGAACGTGGACGTTGCCGACGCGCTGCGCGCCCACGGTCGTCTCCCAGACATACCGGTCGCGCCCCGCAGCCTTGTAGTCGTGGCACAGGAACAGCCGCGTCTCGTCGGGCAACTGCATCAGTCGACGGATCGAGCGGAATAGCTGGCGCGCATCACCACCGGGGAAGTCTGCGCGTGCGGTGCCGTAGTCCGGCATGAACAGGGTATCGCCGGTGAAGACTGCGTCGCCGATGACATAGGCCATATCGGCGGGGGTGTGCCCCGGCACATGCAGCGCGATGGCCTCGATGTCGCCGATCGTAAAACGGTCGCCATCGTCGAACAGGTGGTCGAACTCGGAGCCGTCCCGTTCGAAGTCGGTGCCGGCGTTGAAAATCTTGCCGAAGACGTTCTGCACGCGAATGATGTCGCGGCCGATCGCGAGCTGACCGCCCAGCGCCTTTTGCAGATAGGGCGCCGCAGACAGGTGGTCGGCATGAGCATGGGTTTCGAGCAGCCAGTCGACCGAAAGGCCGTGCTCCCGCACATAAGCGATTACCGCATCCGCCGACGCCGTATTGGTGCGACCGGCCGCAGCGTCGAAGTTCAGGACACTGTCAACGATCGCCGCCTTTCGCGTGGCGGGGTCCCAGACGACGTAGGTCGCGGTGTTGGTCGGCTCGTCGAAGAACGAGTGAACGACCGGCGATACCGCCGCCTTCGCACGTTCAATCTGCGCAACTGCCTCATTCAACGCCGATTCCACGATCGCCTCCAATTATTGATTTCATGGTTTATGTAGTTGTGTAATCCGCTTGCGTCAACGGGCTGCCCGTGCCATCTGAAAAGCATGGAAACGATGGATGCAGACGTACCGCGCTCGTTGCGCATCGGGGACGCGGCCCCGAATTTCACCGCCCGCACGACGCAGGGCGCGATGTCGCTCGATCAGTATCGTGGTCGTTGGGTCGTGTTCTTTTCGCACCCGGCTGATTTCACGCCGGTCTGCACCAGCGAGTTCGTGGCCCTGGCGAAGGCCGCACCGCAATTCGAGGAGCTCGACTGCGCCTTGCTCGGGCTGTCGGTTGACAGCCTGTATTCGCATGTCGCCTGGTTGCGCGCGATCAAGGATGTCTTCGGTGTAGAGGTGCCGTTCCCGGTCGTGGAAGACCCGTCGATGGCGGTGGGTTACGCCTATGGCATGCTTGACGAACAGGCCGGCGACGCCTCGGCCGTGCGCGCGACCTATTTCATCGATCCTGAGGGCATCATCCGTGCGCTCAACTGGTATCCGATGAACGTCGGGCGATCGGTCGACGAGATGCTCCGCACGGTGAGGGCATTGCAGCGATCGGCCGATGGGCAGGCCTATACGCCGGCCGACTGGCAGCCGGGTGACGACGTCCTGCTCCCGCCCGCCTTGCCGTGCAGCGCCGGTGCCGACTGGTTTCATCAGTTGAAGGCCGATCGATGACGGCGATCCATCAATCCCGCGCGATCGCCGATGCGGCGGTCGAAAAGCTGCGCGTGTTCGCTCAACCCCAGCGCCTCATGATCCTGTCCTATCTGCTGGGCGGTGAGCGGCAGGTTGCGGACATAGAGGCTGCGACCGGCGTGACCCAGCCGGCCCTCAGCCAGCAGCTTGCCGAGCTGCGCCGCGCCGAGCTGGTGAAGACGAGACGCGAGGCAAAGCAGGTCCATTACCGGCTCGCCGATGACGCAGCCGCAATGTGCGTGCGCACGCTCGAGGCGATATTCGGCGCCGATGATCTAGCCGTGCATGAGGCAGCGCCCGCTTCCCGACCGTCGCGAGCGCGCGGGGCGTCGGCTGCCACGCGGCCGCAAAATATAGGCGCAGCCGTATTTGCGAGGGTCGGATAATCATTCCGGTTTCGAAAGGACAAACCAGATGCGGCTTCCCGCTATCGCAGTTGCAGGATGCTTGGCCGTCATGAGCAGTGCCGGGTCAGCAGGCGTCACCGCGCAACAACCCGTGATTGCCGGCTATGGCAGGATCACGCCGGTAGAAGGCGCGGTTGAGCGGCCGGACCACTCGCTGCGATATCGTGTGCTGTTCAGTGTGACGAAGGCGGCGTCATCTCCCGACAAGGTCAATCCCTCGCTGGAGAAGGTCGCACGCTTCCTGAACCTGCTCGGGGCGGACGGCGTGCGGCCGGCACAGGGAGATGTGATCGTGATCGTCCACGGGCCGGCGACACCGATTATTGCCGATGATGAGGCATATGCGACGAAAACCGGTGCCACGACGAACCCCAATCTTGCCTTGATAGCGGCGCTAAGGCGGGCAGGCGTGTCCGTTCGAGTGTGCAGCCAGGCTTTAGTCGGGAATGGGATCGCTCCGGTCACGGTCGATAAGGCTATCGAAGTCGATGTCTCGGCTCTCACCACAATGGCGACATTGCAGATACGTGGTTGGGCGCTGATCCCTGACTGATCGTACCGAACTTCCTGTTTTATCATTCCAGTCCGTAACGCGGCCGGTGTCACAACCGTCCGTGGCTGTTGAAAATTTCCGGCGGACGCTGAACGCCACCTCAAGAACTGCCGCAACTGGCATTCTGAGGGGTCTCACATTGATCCGCCTTCAAACTTTGACGGGCAGTCTCAATGTAACGCCGAAACCGCTCTCGGGTCGCGTAAGGGCAGCATCGCCACCATGCCCAATAGCCACGGCGCGAACCAGCGCCAGGCCAAGGCCGTGTCCATCGGTGGTGCGCGACACCTCCGTACGAGCGAACCGCTGAAACAGTCGTCCGGCGTCGGCGGGAGAAACACCCGGACCGTCATCCTCCAGTGTCACCTCGATCCCATCCTGCAACAACCTGGCGGAGAGCATCGCGGCCGTGCCTGCCGGCGTGTGCCGCAACGTGTTCTCCAGCAGGTTCGACAATGCCTGTGCGAGCAGGCGGCGGTCGCCCTCGATATGCAGCCCGCGCACGATGTCGACTGTCAGGGCATGGCCGGCAGCCTCGAAGTCGGGGCGATAGGTTTCGGCCATGTCCTCCAGCAGCGCCGACAGATCGACCGTTCCCAACGCTCGACGTTCAGCCAGCCCCTCGACCTCAGCTATGCGGAGCAGCGCCGCGAAGATCTCCAGCAAGTCGTCGGCTTGCCGCCGGGCGGAATCGATCGCGCCTGGGTCACCGGCCGCGGCGCGATCGAGCTGGTTGCACAGGCGGGTGAGCGGCGTGCGTAGATCGTGCGCGACGTCGGTCGACACCTGCCGCAGATTGTCCATCAGCGCCGCCATACGGTCGAGCATCCGATTGAGCGTCGCGGCAAGGCGATCGAACTCGCTGTCGGACCCGTCGCGCGGCACCCGCTGCGTCAGATCGCCGGCGATGATTGCCTGCGCCGTGGCATCGATGTGAGACAGGCGGCGCCGCGTCAGCCATCCGACCAGTATCGCCGCGCCGATCCCGAGCGCCAGCACCGCGCCCAGCGCTCCGGCGAACAGCGCCGCCAGCGTGCTGTCGATCGCGTCCAGGTCGCGACGATCGGCGACGACGACGAGAAGCCCACCGGCCAAGGGCGTGGCGAGCGCCTGGCCGACGCCGGTGATATCGCCGCGGCGAAAGCCGAAATGCTCCTGGTAGCCGGGTTCGGGCGGCGCAAGCGGGGCGATGGTGGCGGCGACCGTCCGCCCGTTGCGGTCGACCAGCAGATAGTCGAGACTCGCTTCGTTCCGCGTTTCCTCGCGCAGACGGATCGCCTCGGCGACCCCCGCCAGTCCCGCTTCGCTCGCCTCGGCAACGAGCGCGCGCGTTTCCACCGCGACGCGGTGGTCTAGCTGTTCCTCCAGCGCCTCGTGCGTCACCTCATAGGCGACCGCGCCGATCGCGAGCGTCGCCGCGGCGAAGGCCAGCGCGACCAGCACGACGATGCCGAAGGTAGAGCGCCACAGGCGGCGGATCATCGTCACGCGTCCCGGATCATGTAGCCCGCCCCGCGCACCGTCTCGATCGCGTCCACGTCAAACCCGGCGTTGAGCTTGGAGCGCAGTCGGCTCAGATGCGTCTCGACGATATTGGTCTTCGGATCGAAATCGAAGTCCCACACGCGTTCGAGCAGCATGGTCCGAGTCATCACCCGGCGCGGGTTGCGCATCAGCTCGGCGAGCAGCGCGAACTCGCGCGGTTGCAGGGTCACGCGCCGTCCGGCCCGTTCCACCGTGCGACGATGCAGGTCGAGCACAATGTCGCCGACCCGGAGCAGGTGGGCATCGTCGCCGCGCGGTACCGGCCGGCGCGCCAGCGCATTGAGGCGCGCGGCCAACTCGGAAAAGGCGAAGGGCTTGACCAGATAGTCGTCGGCGCCGCCTTCCAGCCCCTCCACCCGGTCCGCGATCCCGCCGACCGCGGTCAGCATCAGGACCGGCGTCGCGTCGCCGGCCGCGCGCAGCGCCCGGACCAGGGCGAGGCCGTCGAGGCCGGGCAGCATCCGGTCGACCACGATCGCGTCGAACCCGCCCCCGGTCGCTTGGAACAGGCCGTCCCGGCCGTCCGCGCTGACCGCGACCTGGTGCCCGGCCTGACCCAGCCCCTGCGCCACGAAGGCGCGGGTGTCGGCATCATCCTCGACGATCAATATCCGCATTGCCCGACTATCGCCTGCCGGCGTCGGTTCGCCAACCGCCGCCCAGCGCACGGAACAGCGCCACCTCGTTCTGCGACACCGCCAGATCGGACTGGACCTGTTGCAGCATCGCCGATGCTGTGGCCCGCTGCGCATCGACCTGAAGCAGGCCGGGCGCATCGCCGAGGCGGACACGCGCACCCGCCCGGCGCGCATAGGCCTGCGCCTCGCGCGACGCGGTCGCCAGATCGCGGTTGCGGCGCGTCTCGGCATCGTAGGCCGCCAGCGCCGTCTCCACCTCGCGCAGAGCACGGAGGACGGCCACGTCCCATCCGGCGATCGCCGCGCGCTCGGTCGCGCGGGCCTGCTCCAGCCGCGCGCGGGCGGGCGCCTGATTGGGGAACGCCCAGCTGACGAGCGGCGATGCGACGGCCTTGAACCCGCCCGACAGCAATCCGAGCGCTCCGCCCAGATTGACGCGCGGGTAGAGGTCCGCCCGCGCCACCCCGATCCGCGCCGCGGCAGCGGCAAGGCGTCGCTCCGCCTCGCGAACGTCGGGGCGCCGGAGCAGCAGCGCGGTCCCGTCGCCGACCGGCGCAGCGGTGCGCAGCCGGGGCGCGGCGGTGCAGGCGAAGCGATAGCCCCGCGCTTCCGCCGGGGGGCGCCCCTGCAACGTTGCGAGCCGATACAGCGCGTTGGCACGCTGTGCCTCGAACGGGGCGATGGCGGCGCGGGTGGCGGCCGCGATGGTCGCGACCTGCGACACCTCCAGCGGCGACACTTCGCCCGCCCGAAACTGTTCGCGCACGAGCGCGACCGACCGGTCCTGTGCCGCCGCGACCTCGCGGGCGGTCGCGATGGCGCGGGTCGATCCGCACAGGTCGACATAGGCGAGCACGGTGTCGGCCACCACGGCAACGTGCAAGCCATCGACGACCGCGGCTTGCGCCTCGGCATCCGCACCCGCCGCGGTCGCGGCGGACCGCAGCCGCCCGAACAGGTCGAGATCCCAGCTCGCCGTCGCGGCGATATCATAGTCCGTCGTCGGCACGTTGCCCGACGCGCTCGGTTGCGAGGCGGGGTTGTCGACCCCCAACGCGCTCTCGATCGTCGTCTGCGGCAGCCGCGCCGCCCGTGCCTGCCGCAGAGCGGCGCGAGCGCCGTCCAAATTGGCGTAGGCGACGCGCAGATCGGCATTGGCGGCGAGCGCCGATCGCACCAGTCCGTCGAGGACCGGATCGTCGTAGAGCCGCCACCAGTCATCCGGCACCGGCGCGATTGACGCGACGGGAAGCCGGGCGAACTCGCCCGTCGCGCTAGGCGGGGCGATTGTCGGCGGAGGTGCGGGCACGCTCATGCACGCGGACGCGAAAAGGGCAACACCGGGGGCCAGACGACGGATCATGCCAGTGCCTCCTTGGCTGCGGTTGCAGGCGGCACGGTGCGGTCCCTGCCATAGCGAGCATACAGCGCGGGCAGCAGCAGCAGGTTGAGCGCGGTCGACGAAATGAGGCCACCGAGGATCACGATCGCCATCGGATGCTCGATCTCGTGCCCGGGCGCATTGCCCGCCACGATCAGCGGCACCAGCGCCAGTCCCGCGCAGGCGGCCGTCATCAGGATCGGCACCAGTCGCTCTTCCGCACCGCGCATTACCAGCTCGCGCCCGAAGGTCATGCCCTCGTGCCGTTCGAGATGCTGATAGTGCGACAGCAGCATGATGCCGTTGCGCGCGGCGATGCCGATGACGGTGACGAACCCAACCAGCGAGCCGAGCGACAGCACCCCGCCGGTGACGGCCACGGCGACCACCCCGCCGACCAGCGCGAAGGGCAGGCTGACACCGACCAGCGCGGTGATCCGGCGCGAGCGAAACTCCATCCAGACGAGCAGCAGGATGCCGACGAGGCATAACGCGCCGATGCTCCAGAGGCGGCTGCGCGATTCGTTCAGTGCGGCATATTCGCCGAGCACCTGCGGATGATAGCCGGTCGCGAACGGCACCCTGGCGACCGCGGCGTCGACCGCCTGCGCGACCGTGCCGAGGTCCGCGCCCGCGACGTTCATCGTGACGTCAAGCCGGCGCTGGCCGTTCTCGCGCTTCACCTCGTTGGGGGCGGGTGCGATCTCGATATCGGCGACATCGCCGAGCCGCACCGGCGCCCCGGCGACCGCATTGCCGGCCGCGGGCACCTGGATCATCAGGTCGCGCAAGGCGTGGACGCTGTTACGCACCGCCGGCTCGCCCCAGACAGCCACGTCGAAGGCGCGCTGGTCGCGGTAGATTTCGCCGACCTTGGCCTGCGCGACCAGCACCTGCGCCTGCCGGCGCACCTCGCCCGCGGTGAGGCCGAACCGCGCCAGTTCGCCCGCACGTGGCCGGATGCGGATCTGCGGCACGAGCACCTGCGATTCCAGCTTAAGGTCGGACACGCCCGGAACCCCACTGATCGCCTCACGGACGCGGGCACCGGCCGCGCGCAGCTCCGCCTGGTCCGGGCCGTAGATGCGCACGACGATGGTCGCACCGGCACCCGTCAGCACCTCCTTGATCCGCTCGCGCAGATAGGTGAGCACGTCGCGATAGAGGCCGGGGTAGCCCTCGACCACTTCCTTGATCCGCTTCACCGACGCATCGTAATCGGCGTTCTCGTCGAGGCTGATCCAGAGTTCGGTGAAGTTGGGGCCGACCACTTCGTCGGCCTGTTCGGCGCGGCCGATATGCGCGCCGAAGTTGCGGACGCCGGGGATGCTGCGCAGCTCCTTCGACGCGCGGATCGTGATCCGGTCCATCGCCTCGATCGACGTCCCCGGCTTCTCGACGAAGTGCATCAGGAAGTCGGTTTCGCGGAAGTCGGGCAGGAACTGGTCCTTGAACGTCGCATAGCCGACACCGGCGAGCAGCAGCCCACCCGCGACGATCCCGACCGCCATCGCCGGCTGAGCGACCACGCGCGGCAGGAAGCCGACGTAGCGGCGCTTCATCGCCGCGACGAAGCGGGTGTCGCGCTCCGCCTTCAGCGGCGCGTTCGGGAGCAGGAGAAGGCACATCGCCGGCGTGACGGTCAGCGCGACCAGCAGCGACATCCCGATCGCCAGCACATAGGCGATGGCGAGGGGCTGGAAGAAGGTGCCCGCGACCCCGCCCAGGAAGAAGATCGGCACGAACACCAGCATCACGATCAGCGAGGCGAAGACGACCGCCGAGCGTACCTCCAGCGAGGCGGCGAGCACCACCGCGAACGCCGGCTTCGGATCGGCCGCCTCGCGGTTCAGTCGGAGACGGCGCGCGATATTCTCCACGTCGATGATCGCATCGTCGACCACCTCGCCCAACGCGATGACGAGGCCGGCGATAATCATCACGTTGATCGTCGCGCCCGACCAGAGCAGCATCAGACCCGCCCCGAGCAGCGACAGCGGGATCGCGACGAGGCTGATCGTCGCCTGCCGCCAGTCGCGGGTGAAGAGGAACAGCACCGCCGCCACCAGCGCGCAGCCGATCATCAGCGCGCGGGTGAGATTATCGATCGAGCGTTCGATGAAGGTCGCCGGGCGGAAGATGGTCGTGTCGACCTTCACGTCCTTGAGGCCGGGCTTCAGCTCGGCGAACGCGGCCTCGACCGCGCGGGTCAGCTCCAGCGTGTTGGCCGTCGGCTGCTTCTCGACGATCAGCATGATGCCCGGGCCGTCGTCGATGATGGCGTTGCCGATCGGCGCATTGAAACCGTCGACCACGCGGGCGACGTCGCCGATCCTGACCGGTGCTTCGCCCGCCTGCCTGACGACCGCCTGTGCCAGCTCGGCTGCGGTCTGCACCGTGCCGGTCTGCTGGACGGCGAGGCGCTGGTTGGGCGTGTCGACGAACCCGCCACCCCCAACCAGCACGGCGTCGCCGGCGGCCGCGCGCACCTCCGCCAGCGTCACACCGGCCGCGCGCAGCCGGTCGGGATCGACCAGCACCTGCAACTGCCTGTCACGCTGGCCCCACACCGCGACGTTCGCGACGCGGGGGACGGCCATCAGCCGCGGGCGGATGGTCCAGCGCACCAGCTCGGACAATTGCATCTGGTCGAGCTTCGTCGACGACAGCCCGACCTTCATCGCCCGGCTCGTCGACGACAGCGGCGGCATCAGCACCGGCTGACGCGCCGCGAGCGGCAGCCGCGGCTGCACCTGCGCGATCCGCTCGCCGACCATCTGGCGGGCGCGGATTACGTCGGACCCGCGCTCGAACAGGATCTGTACCGACGACAGGCCCAGCACCGACTTGGATCGCAGCGTCATCAGGCCGGGCACGCCGTTGACCGCCGTCTCGATCGGCACCGTCACCAGGCTCTCGACCTCCTCGGTCGACAGCCCCGGCGCCTCGGTCTGGATTTCCACCATCGGCGGGGCGAACTCGGGGAACACGTCGAGCGGCACGTCGCGCCCGGCGCGAATGCCGAGCACGACCAGCAAGGCGGCCAGCGCGAGGACGAGGACGCGCTGCGCCAGCGCGAGATGGACGAGTCGGCCGAGCATCAGTGCGCCGCCCCGAACTCTGTCCCGAACAGCTCGGCCGCACCACCGGTGACGACTTGCGCGCCGGCCGTCAGCCCGCGCGACAGCAGTGCCCGTCCGTCGTTTTCCGATGCTACCTCGACGCGCTGTCGCACGAAGGTGTTGGGCGCGGTCCGCTGATAGACCCACTCGCCACCGTAGACATCGCGGAGGATCGCAGCAGACGGCACCGACAATCCCTCGGTCTGCCCGGCGAGCGGCAGGTCCACCGCGACCCGCTGGCCGACGCGGAAGGCGCGGTCGCGATTGTCGATGGCGAAATACAGATCGACCGTGCCCGTGACGGTGTTGGCCGATGGCGGCGCCTGCACCGGACGGGCGCTGCGTGGCGCGCCGGCGTCGCCGAGCGTGCGGACCGTCGCGGCGGCCTCTCGACGCACATTCCCCATGTCGCTGCCGAACACTGACGCGCGGACCCACAGTACCGCTTGCGAACCGAGCGAGGCGACCGCCGGCCCAAGCAAACGGCGCTGCTGACGTGCCGCGCCTAGCGCCGCCTGCGCCGCAGCCAGCGCAGCCGCAGCTTCATCGCGTGCCCGCACGCTGCCGGCCTCCTCGC
This sequence comes from Sphingomonas sp. S6, assembly GCF_043498045.1. Classification (NCBI taxonomy): domain Bacteria; kingdom Pseudomonadati; phylum Pseudomonadota; class Alphaproteobacteria; order Sphingomonadales; family Sphingomonadaceae; genus Sphingomonas; species Sphingomonas sp. S6. Next base: position 30,727 of record NZ_JBIEOE010000019.1, on the reverse strand, counting down.
GCACCAGGCTCTCGGCCCGGTCGAGCGCGATCCTCCCCAGCCTCGCTTGCGCCGTAGCGCGGGCCAGTTCGGCGTCGGCCGCCGCCTGCTGGCTGCCGATCTGCTGGAGATTGGTGGTCGAGTTGACCGGCACGCCGTTGGGGCTGATCGGCGGCACCACGATCTCACCGGCAACCTCGCGCGAGGAGGAGGCCGATCCTCCACCCACCCTAGCTAGTGCGATGCCGAGACGCTCCTGAGCTTGGGGTGTAAGGGTCAGCTTCAACAGCTCGCTCTCATGCGTGATCGTCTCGGCATGGGCAGGCGGTGCGGGCGGCTTCGCGGCCTTCTCGCCGCAACCGGCGAGCAGGATCGGGATCAGAAGGAAGGTCTGGCGCATCGTGACGGCTTAGTCACGAAAGAGTGGGCGCTACTGGAGCCGACTATACAAAATCCCAATGTAGCCGCGCCCCGCTCTGATTGAAAACGAAGGGACCGAAGGTCATCCCCGACTCTCATTCGGTTTCTGCGGCCCGTGAATCTCGCACCCCCGTCAGGCGACGCCGCACGAACCATATTCCCGCCAGTACGGCCACGCCCAACAGGAACAGGTCAATCTTGTGAAACAAGGCCGACAATCGCGGGTCCGTGTTCCAGCGGCTCCCGAGCACTTGGCCGGCATAGGCCAATCCCAGGCACCAGGGCAGTGATCCTATGAACGTGTAAAGGTGAAAGCGCAGCAACGGCATCTGGGCGATCCCCGCAGGTAGCGCGATGAACGAGCGGATGCCTGGCATCATCCGACCGATCAGAACAGCCGCACCGCCGAAGCGGTCGAAAAACCGTTCCGATCGGTCGAGATCCTCGGATGTGAGCAAGAGCCAGCGTCCGTAACGGGCGACCATGGGACGGCCGCCGCGGCGCCCCGCCTCATAAGCAAGGGCCGACCCGAGATTGCAGCCGATCGCCCCCGCAATCGCTACCAGCCACAGGTCGAGGCGACCGATCGAGACCAGATAGCCGCTGAACGGCATGATGATTTCAGACGGCAGAGGGATGCAGGCGCTTTCGAGAGCCATCAGGCCGATGATGCCGATATATCCGGTCGCAGCGATCGCGGCGACGATCCAGCCCGCTAGCGTCGCTATGAAATTGCTGAGCCCATTCATTTTTTGGTGTCCTCGGCGCGTGAGTTTTCTTGCGCAAATGCGTGCAAACGCTCGTTGGCCGCCTGAAATGACCGGCAAGCGTCGGGTCTTCGATCATGAGCTAGCGGATAGACGGCCAGCGGCTTGGTGCGGAATTCATGTCATCGGTCAAAGCGAAAACCCGCGTCACGATGGCGGTCCAACCCAGACCGACTGCCCAGCCAGCGGCCACATCCGTTGGCCAGTGTACGCCAAGGATGATCCGTGAAGCCCCGATCGCGAAGATCAGCACCATGGCAACGACGATCGCGACTGTCCCTCGACGATCGCCACCAGCCTCCGCCGCCATGACGATCGCCAAAGAGCCATAGACGAAAGCGGAGTCCATGGCGTGCCCGCTCGGGAAGCTGGCCGTTCGAACATCAACAAGATGCGCGACAATCATCGGCCTAGGCCGGTCTACAATTGCCTTCAGAACGCTGATGATAATGGCCCCACCTGCGGTCGTGCTCGCAAGATAGGCGCACAATCGCCAGCGTTGCCTGATCGCCAGATATCCAAGCCCGATCGCGGTCATGATCCACAAGGTCGAATTGTTACCCATCATGGTCACATCGCGGGCGATGACGATGAGCGGACCATGATCGCCGGTGCGCTCGCGCATCCACAGCAGGATGGCCGGGTCGAAGCCCGTCATCCGGCCTGTCGCGAAGAACGCCGCCACTACGAGTAGAAGCGCTCCGCCAAATGCGAACAGAGCGCCCCCGGCAAGAATCCGCATAGCCGCCTTTGCCCGGCTCACCGTCACGCCGGCTTCACGACCAGGACCCTGAATGTGCCGGGCGTTGCGACCGGGCGGGTGCCGGGCTGCGCTGGCGGGGCAAACGACGCCGTCGGCAGGTAGATGGCACCGCTGTCTGGATCGAGTGCACCCGTCCGGGCACCAACGGCAGTCTTGATACGCCCCACGCGCGTCACGAGGGGGCCTTCGAGAGACAGCACGTCCAGCACTCCATCCCTGCCGCAGGGAATGAACGCCAAGCGACGCTGCGGATCCAGAATGACGGCATCTGGGCCTGCACCTATGTCAACCAGCTGCGAAAGTTTGCGGTTCGAGCCAGCGACGATGGCCGCCTTACCGTTGGCACACGCGGCGATGAGGCGATCCGTTTTCGCGTCATAGGCGAGGCCAGACGGCTCGGTGCACCCTGGCAAGGCGATCGGCGCAGCGGCCGTGCCGCGACGGATGTCGACGACCTCGATCTCGTTTGCGTCCTCGTCGTTGACGAACAGCGTGCCGTTCGGCGTCAGCGCGGCATATTCAAGGCCGGGCTTGAGCTGCACAGTGCGCAACGTCCGCATCGCTGTCGTGTCGATGATCGATACCGAGCCGGCGTTGGCATTCATGACAAAGCCGGTCTTGCCATCAGCGGAGACGATCGCAGCGTCGGGTTTTTCGCCGACCGCGACACGGCCCAGTTCGCGACCATCGGAGGTTGAGAGAAAGCGGACCGAGGCATCGTCGCCGCTCGTCGCCATGAGGCGCCCGCCGGAAAGCGGTACGACCGCATGACCGTGCGCGATGGTGCCGATCGAGCCGACTGCCCGCTCACGTCTGGTGTCGATGACGGTGACCGAGGTCGACCGCGCAATGTAGAGGCGGTAATCGACGGGATCGACGCGGGCATAATCCCATCCCCCGCCGTCCGGACCGGAGATCGTAGCTGCGATGCGGTAGGCTGGCACCGGCGGGGCAGCCCCCGCCGCGAAGGATGTCAGCGCCAAGATGGCAGTCGTCAGTACGCGCTTCATCGTGCAGGTTCCTGTTCTGGAATGGCAGGATCATGGTCGGAATGGGGTAGGGTCAGCCGAACGAGGATCGGCATTGCCAAGAGTACGAGCGGATACTGCAGCAACAGGCCGGCGATGATCGCGATTGCGAGTGGTTGCTGAATGCCCGAGCCCTGACCGATCGCGAGCGCCAGCGGCAGCAACGTCAAAATCGCCGCAAGCGTCGTCATCGTGATCGGGCGCAGGCGATTGCGGCTCGCTTCGCGCGTCGCCACGACGGGCGGCATGGTGTGGCAGAGTTCCTCGAACTCGGAGACGTAGAAGATCGCCATCTCGGTGCCGATGCCGATGATCATCGTCATGCCCATCAGCGCCGTGATGTTGAGGTCGACGCCTGCGAGCCACAGGGCGGTGAATACTGCCGTGGTCGACAGCAGCGAGCAGCCGATGATAATGACGGGCAACCAGAACCGCCGGTAAAGCACAAGGAGCAACACCAGCTCGGCGACGAGGGCTGCGCCGAATACCTTGATGAGGCCTGCGAAGGCGATCTGCTGCTGCTGATAGAGGCCGCCCAGCTCGTAGCGGATACCGGGTGCCAGTACGCCTGGCTGGTCGAGGGCCTTGGTCACGTCGCCGATGGCAGCACCTATCCCCCGTCCCTGAATGCGACCGGTCACGGCCACCATCGGTTCCAGGTTCTCGCGGGCGATCTGCGGTTGTCCGACGACCGCCTCGATGGATGCGACGCGCAACAGCGGAAACACATGGCCGTCGGTGGCACGGATGGGCAGTTGCGCAAGCCCGGACTGGCTGATCGTCATCGCCTGCGGAAGCCGGACGCGCACGTCGATGGCCTTATCGGGTCGGGCAAGGGTTGTGGCGACAGTGCCGCTCAGGGCGGTCGACAGCTGTGCCTCAACGTCTGACGGCACGACCCCTTCCACGCCAGCGCGGACCGGATCGACGCGGACATCGAGCGCGTCACCTGCCAGTTGAACGCCGTCCTTCACCTCGACGACGCCATCGATCCTTTCGATCAGGGCAGCGACCTTCTTCGCTTGGCCATCGAGCACGGTTGGGTCGGACGAGTAGAGCTTGACTTCGATCGGCTGCGGGACGGCGGTCAGATCGCCGATCAGATCCTCGATGAGTTGTGCGACCTCGACCTGGACGCCTGGCACCTTGACCCCGATCTCGTCGGCGACGCTGGCGGCCACCTCCTCGGTCGGGCGGCTGTGGTTCGGCTTCAGCCGGACGAAATAGTCGCCGTGATAGCTCTGGCCGAGATCGCCACCGAGGCCGGTGCCGAGCCGCCGGGAGAAGGTCAGCACCTCCGGATTGGCCCGCAGCAGCTGGTCGATCTGACCGACCTGACGCCCGCTTTCGTCAAGCGAGGTGCCGGGAGCGGTGTAGTAATCCATGACGAAGCCGCCTTCGTCGACCTTCGGCATGAAGCCTGTCGGCACCTTGGAATAGCCGATATAGCCGACCGCCAGGAGCGGGACGAGGATGACAAGGAGCAGCCACGGTCGGGCTGACAGGCGATCAAGGCCTTTGTCGTGAATGACGGCGAGGCGTCCCTCGCCGGCGACGCCGGGGTCTCGCCATGTACGGAAGTCCACCAGCCATCGCACGAGGACCGGTACGACGAAAGCGGTCATCGCCCAGGAAATGGCGAGCGCGGCCGCCATCGTCACTGACAGCGCCTTGGAGAAGGCGCCGGTCACACCGGTCAGGAATGACAGCGGCAGGAACACGATCAACGTCGCGATGCTCGATCCGGTCAGCGGTGCCATGAACTCGCGCGCGGCCGGGATGACCGCAGCGTTGCCAGCGATGTCTCCGCCCGGCGTCACCTCGCCGGCGCGTCGGGCGATATGCTCGACCATGACGATGACGTCGTCGATCAGCAGCCCGACCGCGGCCGCGATGCCGCCGAGGGTCATGATGTTGAAGCTCATGCCGAGGATGCTCAGCACCAGCACCGTGGTCGCCAGTGTGGCCGGTACGACGATGATGGCGACGAGCGTCACGCGCCAGCTGCGCAGGAACAGGAGGAGCACCAGCGCGGCGAGCATGAGGCCGATCAGCACAGCGTCACGCACGCTCGCGACCGATTGGGTCACCAACTCGCTCTGATCGTACCAGTTGACCAGCCTGACCCCGGCCGGCAGCTTCACGCCCGCCAGCTTTACCTGCACTTGCCTTGCGATCTGGACCGCGTTGCCGTCCGGCTGCTCGTAGATGTTGAACAGTACCGCGGGTTTCCCGTCCTCGACGATCCGCTGCCAGACGGGCACGGCACCGGTCTGCACGGTCGCGACATCCCGCACCCGAACGACCCCTGCCGGGGCCGCCTTGACGACGATGTCACCGACCTGCGCCGCGCTGGCGACACTGCGATCGGCAATGACAAGCGAGAGCCGACCACGATCCTGGACCTGCCCGACCGCACTCAACACGTTGCCATTGCGGATAGCGGTCGCAAGGTCCGCCATGGCAAGGCCGTAGCTTGCGAGCCGTTGCGGGTCCGCGAGTACCTCGACCTCCGCGGTGTCGCCACCCTGCACACCGACCCTGGCGAGACCGGTGATCGAGGACAGCAGCGGGGTGATCTGAAGTCGCGCGAAATCCTGGAGTTGGGCCGGATCCGCTGTATCGGATACCAGGGCATAGGAGATGATCGGGAAAACGGTCGGGTCCATCCGGCGGACATTGTACTGCGTGCCAGCAGGCAGCGATGGCAGGATGCGGCCGACCGCGGTGTCGACCAGCAGCGTGCTCGCGATCATGTCGCGCCCCCAACCGAAGTCGATCGAGATCTGCGCCGTCCCGCGCGCCGTCTCCGAGCGGACGTTGTTTACGCCGGGGATGGCGCGGATTGCCTCCTCGACCGGGCGGGTGACAGTCAGCGCGGTCTGGTCGGCGGGGCGGCTCCCCGAGTCCAGGTCGACCACGACCCGCGGAAACGACACCTGCGGGAAGAGGCCAATCGGCAACGATAAGGCTGCGACGATCCCCGCGAGCGCCAGCGCCAGGCCGACGAGGACGAACGCGCGCGACTGGGTGCGCAGGAGACGCTCTAGCATTACCGGCTCCGGACCGCGTCGCCGTCAGTGACCTGATAGGCGCCTGCAACGATCAGCGGGAGGCGCGGTGAGAGGGCGCCGTCGACCACGTCGCCGGCGTCAGACGAAAGCCGGACGGCGACCGGAACCGCCTTGGCCTTGCCGTCCCGGACCTGGAAGACGCGCGGGCGACCGCCCGCGGTGACCACCGCCGCGTGCGGCACGACCCATCCGCCGACCTCGCCGGTACGGATGTCGACCTGCATCGGCTCACCCGGCAGCAACGCCCCCGCCGGAAAGGACAGGTCGACGTCGACCATCTTGGTCACGGCGTTCAACGCGCCGTCAACCCGGACGACACGACCCTCGAGCGTGCCGCCCCCGGACAGGCGCTTCAATGACGCACCTTGGCCGACGGTGACGCCTCCACGCTGCGAAGGATCGATCCCCACGGTTACGACGATTCCGCCTGACCGCGCGACCGTCAGGATCGTGGCGCCGGCAGCGGTGCGGTCCCCTTGCGCCACGGCCACGGCGGTGACGACGCCAGAAAACGGTGCCGTGATGGTATGAATCGGCGCCCCGGCGCCCTCTGCCCGAAGCGCGGCCAGCACTGTTCGGGCGTCGGACACCGCCTTGTCGGCCTGCACCAGCTGATCGGTTGTTGCGAGCTGCTGCGCTAGAAGCTGCGCCGTGGTGGCGCGCGCCTTCTGCGCTGCGGCGAGAGCGCTCACCGCTTGTTCGTAGGTGCTGCGCGAAGTTGGCGCAGTGACGAAGGTTGCCAGCGGCTGACCCATCTTCACGGCGCTGCCGGGCGCGACGAACAGCCGCGTGACCTGGCCCGGCTGCGCCTCGCTGAAGGTGCGGGTGCCGATCTCGGACGGTGCCACGGAACCGTAAGCGGTGACGATCGCCGGCAGCGCACCCTGGCGGGGTGCGACGGTGCCGACGAGGACGCTGGGCGTCGGGGTATCGCTGGCATCCGGCGTGGTGGACGTTCCGCTGCACGCTGCGACCAGCAGCAGAAGAAGGGCAGCGGAGATCCTCGTGGGTATTGGAGTCACCGGACCGTGCCCGCTTGCTCTGGCGGCAGGTCGGCCGTCGGCAGGCCGTCGCCTACCAGCGTCTGGATGGCGATCTGCCGATCGAACAGCGCGAGTTCCAGGGTCATGATCTCCTCTTCCTTGGCGAAGCGGTTGGAGACGAGGTCGACATAGCCGCGCTCGTCGATGTTGGAGGCGCCGAACGCCGCCTGCGCCCGGGCCGCGGCGGTACGAGCGGCAGGCAGATCACGGCGCGCGATCGCGAGTTGCGCCGCAAGCTGTTCATATTCCCGCAGCAGCGCGCCGACCGTCCCGGTAGCGGCCGCCAGCCGCGCCGCGTAATCGGCGTGAAGCTGTGCCCGCGTTGCCCGCGCGACCGCGACATTGCCCTGGTTGTGATCGAAGATGGGCAGACCGACCTGCGCGTTCGGCCCGCCGTTGATGACCTTCGAACTGTCGCTCGATGCGGAGCCGCCAAGGATCAGGTCGGGAAATTGCGATAGGATCGCGACGCGCAGTTGCTCGTCCGCGGCGTCATAGCCGAGGCGTAGCGCGAGCAGATCGGGCCGGCGATCGGGGAGTGTCGCAAGCCCGGCACGGATCGTGGCAGGGTCGAACCGCGGCAGGTCGGGCTCGGTTGCGAGCGGCACGACCGCGTCCGGCGTCAGGCCCAGCAGGGCGTTCAGCTGGTGACGCTGTGAGAGCAAAGTCTGGTCGAGCGTGTTGAGCGATGTCCGCGCCGCCTGAAGCGCGACACGGTCCGGGGCGACGGTGACAAGCGTCACGGTTCGCGCCGCCAGCGCGCGCTCGAGCTTGCCGTTCCGGTCAGACAGGAGATCGTAGGCCGCGACATAGGTCGGGCGGCTGCGCGTGCCGATAATGATGTCGGTGGCAAGCTGGCGCGCCTGTCCGGCAACCTGCCATTCCTGCCAGACGAGATCGGCCGCGACCTGCCGGGTGCTCGCAGTGGCAGCGCGGCGTCGCGCACGATAGGTGACGAGGCTCTTGATGTCCTGCGCCAGCCCCAGATTCCAGGCCGGGACAGTGCCCGCCCCCGAAAGCAGAGGCAGGAAAGCGCCCGACAGGGACGGATTGGCGAGGATCGAGGCTTGTGTGGCCTGGCCCTCGGCAATGCCCCGCTTCAAGCGTGCCGCGCGAAGGTCCGGGTTGTTCGCCAGCGCCAACGTAACGACATCGCCAACCGACAGCGCTCCATGATCCTCCGCGGCCCCCTGGAGCGCACCGATTGACGGCGCGAGCGGTAAATCTCGCGTGAGCGGAAGTGGGGTGTAATGCGCGCATCCCGCCAGCAACGCTGCGAGCATAACGGGCTGAACGCCCTTCCTGGTCCCCCTGATCAGCATCTTTCTGTCGCGCCTCATGACCGGTGACGCTGGCCAATGCGCCGGCATCTCGATGTTGGTCAGTCCGGGGTTTTGCTCTCCGCAACGTTCTCGAGGATCGCGCCGCTTCGCGCATCGATACCAACTTCATAAGGCTTGCCGTGGCTGGTGATGTCGAAGGAATAGCGCAGGCCGCTGCCGCCCTTCTCTTTTTCCAATTCCTGGTCGGTAATCTTGCCGGGACGCGCCTTGAGCGCGGTCTGCCGAGCCGTCGCGAGAGAGATTTTCGCCTCAGCGGCGTATTGGTGTCCTTTCAGTTTCGTTGGTGCCGCGGCGGCTGTCCCACTCAACGCTGCGACGGACAGCAGACCCAGCATCAATCGCACGTCTTTCATGACACACACTCCTTGAGGCAGGTTACACCGTGCCCTTGTAGGAGCGGCAACCTTCGCCGCAGATGAGGACAAGATTGATTATGCCCAACTTGCCGTCGCCGGCGCAAAACCGGATCCTCAGTCGATGAAGCTCTTGTTGCTTGAAGACGATTCCAGGACGCGTGAGGATCTAGAGCGCGTGCTGAGCAGTGCAGGTCATGTCGTTGACGCCTGTACGACCGGGCAGGACGCGATCTTCCTGGCGTCTTCCAGCGATTACGCCGTTCTGATCCTCGACCGGATGGTGCCCGGCATTTCCGGCCTGCCGGCGCTTAAGGCCATCCGGGCGGCGGGAATACGAACCCCGGCGCTCTTTTTGACGGCCATGAACGGCATTGAGGACCGGGTCGAAGGGCTCGAGGCGGGAGCCGACGACTATCTGGCGAAGCCGTTCGCGGCGACTGAGTTGCTTGCCCGGATCAATGCGCTCGCTCGGCGTCCCCCGATTTTGGACGTCGCCGCCACGATCACGGTCGGCGACCTCGTCCTCGACCGTATCCGCCGTAGCGTCACGCGCGCGGGCCAGCGGGTGGAATTGCAGGCGCAGGAATTGAAGCTGCTCGAATATATGATGCTGCACGCGGGCGAGGTGGTGACGCGCACGATGCTCCTCGAGAATGTCTGGTCATTTCACTTCGATCCCAAGACGAACATTATCGAGAGCCACATGAGCCGGTTGCGCGCCAAGGTCGATCGGGGTTTCGGACGTGAACTGATCCATACGGTTCGGGGCGCTGGATATCGGATCGATGCGGGTTAGGTCGTTCATGCCGGCCGCATTCGGAAGCGCGGCCTTTCGCTTCGCGCTGATGCTGGCGGTCGTCGTGGCGCTCGGCGCAGGCGCCCTGTTGTTCACCGTCGAGCGGCAGGTCGGTTATTTCGCCCGAGAAGCCAGCGATGGGATGCTGCGGGCGGAATCGTCGGTCCTGTCCGCGGAATATGCCCAGCTGGGTCTCTCGGGACTGACGGATGCCATCGCGCGGCACCGGGGGAGCGACGCTGATCCGCCCTATCGATATCTTCTGACCGACAAAGCGGGACACCGACTGTCCGGCGACCTGCCGCTGCAAGCCGCCAGGATCGGTCAAGGAAGCGTTGCGGTGCCCGAGGATTTCGACGGCTCGCGACACGTCGAACGTCTCGCAACGCAAGTAACGCAGCTGCCCGACGGATTGCTGCTCGTCGTGGCGACCGACAGCTTCGACGTGCAGCAATTGCGGCACCGCCTCGGACGCTTCACGATCTGGAGCGGCATCGCCATCGCCGCCTTTGCATTGATCGGCGGGTATCTGGTGGGGCGCGTCTTCCTGCGTCGGCTCGCAACAGTCAATCGCGCCATCGACCGGATCATCGATGGGGACGGCGCGGAACGGCTGCCGATGATCGGGTTCGGTCCGGAGTTCGACGACCTCACCCGGAACCTCAATCGCATGCTCGAGCGGAAGGCCGCTGCGATGGAGGCTTTGCGGCAGGTGTCGACGGATATCGCCCACGATCTGCGCACGCCACTCACCCGGCTCCATCAGCGGCTCGAACGAATGCAGGTGGAAGGTGCCGGCGATCCCGACAGTATCGATGCGGCCGTGGAGCAGACCAACGGACTGCTCGCGACGTTCGAGGCCCTGCTGCGGATCGGGTCGATCGAGGGAGGTGTCGGGCGACGTCGCTTCGGTCCCGTCGACCTGACCGAACTGCTCGATCGTATCCATGCGGCCTATGTGCCCGTGGTCGAGGACTCCGGGCAGACGTTCATTGCCGACCATAGCGCAGGGGTCACCGTCATCGGCGACCCCGATCTTCTCGCGCAGCTATTCACCAATCTGATCGAGAACGCGATCGTCCACACCCCGAGTGGAACGCGCATCGTTTCCTGCCTGCGCACCGTCGGCACCGAAGCCGTGGCGGAGATATGCGACAACGGTCCCGGTATCCCCTCCGATGAACGCGAGAAGGTGTTTCGACGCTTTTACCGACGGGATGCCAGTCGCAGCACGGAAGGTGCGGGTCTCGGCTTGGCGCTGGTATCAGCCATCGCCGCCATTCATCAGGCGAAGTGCACCATCCCGGGCGGCGCTGAGGGCTTGTGTGTGCGGATCGCTTTCCGTCTGTCATCTGCGATCGATCAGGTAACCGATGCCCCGAAGCACCATGGCTTGTCAATCGGCGTCCAAAAAGGACCCCCTATCGGCGTGCAAAAGGGACCCCCTTCGTCGAGCAGCGTAACGGGTATGACGGGCGCACTGTTCGTGCTGGTTGCGGCGTAGGGCGGGCGTAGCCCGACCGGAGGCGCAACCAGCACGAAGCGTTCTCTGCCGGTGCCCCAGGCTTCAGCTTCGATGTTTGAAGCGCCAGCTGTCGTTGCCGGTTTCGACGATGTCGCAATGGTGGGTAATGCGGTCGAGCAGCGCGGTGGTCATCTTGGGGTCGCCAAAGACGGTCGGCCACTCACCAAAGGCCAGGTTGGTGGTGACGATGACCGAGGTCTTCTCGTAGAGCTTGCTGACGAGGTGGAAGAGCAGTTGACCGCCCGAGCGTGCAAACGGCAGGTAGCCAAGCTCGTCGAGCACCACGAGATCGAGGCGCGAAAGCTGGGCCGCCAGCGTGCCGGCCTTGCCGAGGCGCGTTTCCTCCTCGAGCCGGTTCACCAGGTCCACTGTGTTGAAGTAGCGTCCGCGGGCGCCGGCTCGTACCACATTGGCAGTGATGGCGGTGGCGAGATGCGTCTTGCCGGTACCCGTTCCACCGACCAGCACGACGTTGCGTTGGCCCGGAAGAAACGAGCCGCTGTACAGCGAGCGCACCAGTCCCTCGTTGATGGGAGTGTCGCCGAAGACGAAGGCGTCTAGGTCCTTCACCGCGGGTAACCTGGCGGCCGACATCCGGTAACGGACCGAGGCTGCATGGCGGTGCGTCGCCTCGGCACGCAGCAGGTCGGTCAGGACCTCCATGGTCGTGCGCTTGCGCTGGAGACCGGTAGTGACCGCCTCGTCGAAGGCGCCAGCCATGCCCTTCAGCCCCAACTCGGCCATGGCCGTCATCATCTCATGCCGCTGCATGGAGACCTCGCAGGCTGTCATAGCGGTTGCAGTCGGCACGGGGCGGATGGCGCAGCGCCAGATCTTCTGGCGTGACAATAGTCAGCGGTCGCGGCGGTTCGCGCCGGCGGGCCAGGATGTTGACGATGACGTCGTCGCTGGCGACGCCGGCCAGCAATGCTTCGCGCACGGCCACTTCTACCGCCTCCAGCCCGTCGTCGAGCACCGCTGCCAGCACCCGCACGAACCGCCGGTCGGCATCGTCGCCGGTGCCAAGCTTGCGCCGCAGTCGTGCCAGCGCAGGCGGCAACTCCCAGCCCTGGAACGGTGCGCCGTTGCGCAGGGCACCCGGCTTGGTCACCAGCACCGGCAGATAGTGCCACGGGTCGTAGATGGTCCGGTCGCGGCCGAAGAACCGGGGATGGTCGGCGACGACTTCACCGTCGCAGCGCACGACGATGCGGTCGGCATAGGCGCGGACCTGGACGGCACGTCGCACCACCCTGGCAGAAACGGAATAGCGGTTGCGGTCGAAGCTGATGAGGCATGTGCCGCTTACCGCATGCTCGCTCTCGTGGAAGCCGTCGAAGGGTGCGACAACAGGCTGGAGCACCGCCCGTTCTGCTGCCCATGCCTGGGCGACCGTCAGCTCCTTCTGCTCGGGATGCTGGTGCAACTCTGCCCAGCGCCGACACTCCGCCTCCAGCCAGCCGTTCAACTCCTCGAGGCCGGTAAATCGCAGGCGCGGCTGGAAGAAGCGACCGCGTGCGGTCTGCACCTGGTTCTCGACCTGACCTTTCTCCCAGCCCGACGCCGGCGAGCAGGCGGTCGGCTCGACCATGTAATGGTTGGCCATGACCAGGAAGCGACGGTTGAAGACCCGCTCCTTGCCGGTGAACACGCTCGTCACCGCCGTCTTCATGTTGTCGTAGATGCCGCGCGTCGGCACGCCTCCGAAGAAAGCAAACGCCCGTGCATGCGCGTCGAACAGCATCTCCTGTGTCTCGCGGGGATAGGCCCGCACATACATTGCCCGCGACGCGCACAGCCGGACATGCGCGACCTTCACGCGCATCGGCTTGCCCGAGATCTCGACGTCCTCGTGGCTCCAGTCGAACTGGTAAGCCTCGCCCGGCCGGAACAGCAGCGGGATGAACGCCGGCGCATTCATCACGTCGCGACGCTGCGCCTGCCGCCAGCGCGCCGCATAACGGCGAACCGCGTCGTACGAGCCATCGAACCCCTCGCGTAGCAGCAGGTCGTGGATGCGCGTGAGGCGCAGCTTCTCGCGCCGCGGCCGTGCCTCATCTTCCTCCAGCAACGCATCCAGTCGCGCCTGAAACGGCCCCAGCTTCGGCAGCGGCTGCACCTCTCGCCGATAACCCATGTCCGCTTCCGGCGCCCGGATCGCCTTGCGCACCACCTTGCGCGACAGGTGCAGGTCCCGCGCTATCGCCTTGATGGCCTTGCCCGACGCGTGCTCGCGCCGGATCCTCAACACCGTCTCCAATACCAGCATCCCGATCTCGCCGCCTGACACACCGCCAAGCGAACAGCCTAGAACACCAGGATGAGGGGTCCCTTTTCGACGCCGATCACCCCGCTAACGGGGTCCCTTTTCCACGCCGATCCACAGTCGAGTTCCGGGAAAAGCCATTCCGCGTCCTCATCCCGCCGCTTGGCAACCAGGTCGAGAAAGCCTGCCTCGATGAGGATGGGATGCAATGGAATGTCGCGCTTGGCGCTGGCAGTCTTCACACGTTTAGCCGGACCGTCCTGTTCTTCCCGCACGCGCAGCCGGTCCAGCTCGATCGCAATGTAGGGAATACCGTCGTAGGTCCTGACATTGCCGGGGCGCAGCTTGCCCAATTCCTCCAGACGACACCCGGTGAAGGGGGCGAGGAGCAACGTCCACGCGAACGTGCTGGACGAAACGCCGCTCTTCTCCGGCAAGTCGGCTGAGAAGATCTTGACGAGGTCCTGGGGCTCAAAAGGCAGGCGGGCGTCTTCGGCTGAGGCTTTCGCAAGGGATTTGACGCTCTTGGCCACGTTCTCGCCGATCACCTCAAGTTCTTCGACGGCGTGGTCGAGCGTGACGCGGATGGCTGATAGCGCCTTATTGACGGTCGCCGGTGACAGCGTCTTCAACCCTTGCGCCTCTGCGAACTCAACCTGCTCGAGCAAGGGCAGCGTGGTGATTGCCTTACCTGCTCGGGCAGGCAACCCGGCACAGGTCCGGCGATAATTACGGACCATCGACGCGGTGATAATATCGACGGGCGGATCGTTATGGAGGCGAGCGAACCGGGCTATAGCCGTGCGCCATTCGTCGACGAGCTTGGGGTCGCGCGGCTGGAACGTTGCCCAATCCTCGAACACCCTGGTGATGGTCGGTGCAGGGGACGTGGAAGGCGTTTGAGCCGCTTGCGGAGGCGCGAGCGGGTACTGTGGACCCGGCGCCGTTCCGAAAGGAATTGCGGATGGTAAGATGCTCAGGCGGCCTGGATCGATCTTCAGCGCGCAAGCGGCGCAGAGTCGGTCGAGAAAGGCGCGGCCAATCGCATCGTAAAGAGCCTTCTCGATCGGCAGCTCGATACCGCTGTCGAAGGCAATCATGAGGATGGCCCAATCGATAGGATCAAAGGTCGTCAGGGCAGCGATGCGCTGCAGCGTCTCCAGCCAGGGCAGAGGGCTGAAGTCCGGAATCGCCTCGAGCATAGCCTTACGGTCGCCGAAGTTCTGGAGCGCGATCCGGTCGGGTGGGCTACCGAAATCATAACGTGCACCGGGGTCGTGATCGACCAGATTGTGCGCATACCGGAACGCGCCAAGTTCGAGTGCGGCCAGTTTTTGCGCCATGCCCTGCAGCTGTTGCTCGCTGACGTCATCGAGATAGGCATCGACCATGGCCCGAGCCGAGCGGAACTGCTGGCTGGCAAGGCTGCGTCGCGCCGCTGCGAGCTTCTGCTCATAAACGACGGCACACTCAGGATAGAGCTGTCGCGCTTCGGCAGCATCCTTGGTTTTGAGCGTTCGCTTGTACTCGCTCGATGCGCCATCGAAAAACGGCCGAAGCGCCGCGGGGATGACGCGTCGGAAATAGTAGATGCCAGTGCGAGGGTCTTTGAAAGGGGCAGCCATAGGGATCACTTTGTACGCATCCTTTGTACACAAAGATGGGTAAAGCGTCCGTGAAGACCGCATAAACCGCGCAAATCCGCCGTTCTGGCGAGCGCTGGTGACCCCTACGGGACTCGAACCCGTGTTTTCGCCGTGAGAGGGCGACGTCCTAGACCGCTAGACGAAGGGGCCGTGTGCGGTGGAGGGGCGCGTCTAGGCTTGGGGGCGGGGGGCGTCAAGCGGGTTTGTTGACGCCCCTCCCGCGAATTGCTGCGATCAGGCGGCGGCCTTGCGGCGTTCGGCCATTTCGGCGTTCAGCATTTCGGCCAGCAGGAACGCGAGTTCGAGGCTCTGGCCCGCATTGAGGCGCGGGTCGCAGTGGGTGTGGTAGCGGTCCGCGAGGCTCTGTTCGGTTACGTCGATCGCGCCGCCGGTACATTCGGTGACGTTCTGGCCTGTCATTTCGGCATGAATGCCGCCCGCATGCGTGCCTTCGGCGCGGTGGACGTCGAAGAAGCCGCGGACCTCGGCGAGGATGCGGTCGAAGGGGCGGGTCTTGTAGCCGGTTGCGGCCTTCACCGTGTTGCCGTGCATCGGATCGCACGACCAGATGACGGGGTGGCCTTCGCGCGTCACGGCGCGGACCAGCTTGGGCAGATGCGCCTCGATCTTGTCATAGCCGTAGCGGGTGATGAGCGTCATGCGGCCGGGGACGCGGCCCGGGTTCAGCGTGTCGAGCATGCGGAGCAGCGCGTCGGGTTCAAGGCTGGGGCCGCACTTCACGCCGATCGGGTTGCCGATGCCGCGCAGGAATTCGACGTGCGCCGAATTTTCGAAGCGGGTGCGGTCGCCGATCCACAGGAAGTGCGCCGACGTGTCGTACCAGTCGCCGGTCAGCGAATCCTGGCGGGTCAGCGCTTGCTCGAACGGCAACAGCAGCGCTTCGTGGCTGGTATAGAAATGCGTCTGCGACAGCTGGGGCACGGTTTCGGGGTCGATGCCGCAGGCGGCCATGAAGTCGAGCGCTTCGCCGATACGATCCGCCGTTTCCGCATATTTGCGGCTCCACGGGCTGCGACCCATGAAGTCGTGCGTCCAGCGATGAACCTGGTGGAGGTTGGCGTAGCCACCCTGGGCGAAGGCGCGCAACAGGTTGAGCGTCGCGGCCGACTGCGAATAGGCGCGGATCATCCGCTGCGGATCGGGGATGCGGCTTTCGGGCGTGAAGGCGATGTCGTTGACGTTGTCGCCACGGTAGCTGGGCAGCTCGACGCCGTCGATCACCTCGGTCGGCGCGGAGCGCGGCTTGGCGAACTGGCCTGCCATGCGGCCGAGCTTCACCACCGGCAGCTTCGAAGCGAAGGTGAGAACCACCGCCATCTGCAGGATCACGCGGAACGTGTCGCGGATATTATTTGCGCTATGCTCGGCAAAGGATTCGGCACAGTCGCCGCCCTGCAGCAGGAAGGCCTTGCCCTCCGCGACCTTGCCGAGTTCCGCCGTCAGGTTGCGCGCTTCGCCGGCGAAAACGAGCGGGGGAAAGCTCGCGAGCGCGTCCGTCGCGCGGGTTAGCGCCGCGGTGTCGGGATAGTCGGGAAGCTGGCGGGCTTCGGCGCGGGTCCAGCTGTCGGGGGCCCAGTTCGCGGCCATAATGTCGTCCTTCGGGGTGTAAACGCCGCGGCACATGCGCCCAAAACGGATTTTGCGCAATGAAGGAACGCTTGGGGGGCGTATCGATCGGCGGATGGCGTGCTATGCAGACGATGCAGATTGAGGGAGCGATGATGCGGAAACGGCTGGCGGCGGTGCTACTCGGAACGGCGTTGATGGCCGGCGCAACGGGGTCAGCCCGCGATCTGCCGGTGCCGGCGGACAAGGGCTGGCGTCATGCCGAGACGGGCGTCGCCCTCATGGCACAGAATGCAGGGCTGGCTCGCACGGCGCTGACCGATGCGACGCAAGGCGAGTTTGATGTTGCCGCGCAATATTGGGCGCCGGACAAGAGCGTCACGGCGACCGTCTATATCTTTCGCCCCGCGATAGCCGACATTGGCCTGTGGTTCGATCGGTCGCAGACGGCGCTGGAGACACGTGCCGAGTTCCGCAACGCGGCGCCCGCGAGCGCCGATCCTGTCGCCTTCGCGCTGCCGGGTGGGGTAGCGGGCTCGGCGCTGCGCCAGACCTATGCCAATGCAAGTGGGGCCTATCGCAGTACGGCGCTGGCCGTCATGCCCCTCAACGGCTGGATCGTGGCGATCCGGATGAGTGCGACGACGCTGACGGCGGACTGGCTGGATGCGGAGTTGCAACGGTTCATTGCGGGCGTGCGCTGGCCCAAGGCGATGGCGGCCGGCACGGTAGCAAGGTTGGTGAAGCCATGCGCGACGCCACTGGTCTTCGGAAAGGCGAAGCAGGTGGCGACGGGCGGGGGCGACCTGCTGATGTCCCTGATGCTCCCGAGCCTCGCTGCGACCGAAAAGGGCAAGACGCCCGCCAAGGCCGATGACGCACCGCTATGGTGTCGGGAGGGTGACGGACGCACCGAATATGGCGTCTATCGCGATATGCGAAACGATCAGGGCTACACGATGGCTCTGTTCGACGCCGGGCGCTCGGTGAGCGTGTTCCCGTCGATCATGGGTCAGATCGAGAAAACGAGCATTTACAGCGTCTCGCTGACGGACGTCGATGGATCGACGTCCGTCCTCCCATCTTTCAACGCTATGCCGCAGCCCAAGCAGGTGTGGGCCGTGCTGTCGCAGGGCAAGGTACAGGGCAAGGCGGTCGGTAAGACGATCACGCTCGATGCGAAGGCGTTGAAATAATGCGGCGTCCGGTTCCTCTGCTTTGCGCACTGCCGTAAGACGCGGCGTCGAGTAAGCGTGAGGATGGTCGGCATGCGCTATGGGATTTCGTTAGCCGTCGCAGCGGCCGTGACGGTTGCCGCTCCGGCGGTGGCGGCGGGACCGGATACCGCGGCGACGTTCGATGCGTTGCGGCAGGTCGACGGCCGGATGGCGGCCATCGCCTATCGGTTAACTACGGCGAATGCCGCATTGTGCCGCGCGTTGGCGCCGACGCCAGGCTGGGCGATCCATAGTCTGGGGCAATATGATCCGGCACTGCGCGACCAGGCGCGGGCGAGCTTCGGATTCGAAACGCCGATCGCGGTCGAGGCGGTGGTGCCCGGGTCTGCGGCGGCGAAGGCTGGGGTTCGAGCCGGTGATTCGATCGTGTCGGTCGACGGCCGGCCGATCGGTAGCGGCGCGCCGGGCAAGGATGCGAGCAGTGCCGCGCGTGACGCGGCGGTGGAGCAGATTGCGGGGCTGCCGGCCGATCGGCCTTTGTTGGTCGAACTGACGCGTGAGGGGCGCACCCGGACCGTAACGATCCCCGCTTCGCCGGGCTGCCGGAGCGCATTCGAGGTGCTGCTGGGGCCGGGCATGACCGCGTCGGCCGATGGGCGGATCGTGCAGATCGGGGTGCGCTTCTTCGAACGCTACACTGATGATGAGGTGGCGGTCGTCGTCGCGCATGAGCTGTCGCACAATATTCTGCGCCACGCCGCACGGCTGGACGCGGCGGGGGTCAAGCGCGGCCTGCTGTCCGAGGTCGGGCGGAACGGGCGGCTGTTCCGGCTGACCGAAGATCAGGCCGACCTGCTGGGTGCCTATCTGCTGCGCAATGCGGGATATGATCCGCAGATTGCGGTGCGGTTCTGGCGCGACCATGGCGGGGACGTCGACGGCGGGCTGTTCCGCAGCCGGACGCATCCGTCATCGTCGGCGCGCGCGAAAACGCTGGAGGCGGCCATCGCCACGATGCCGGCAGGCCATGGCTTTTACGCACCCCCGCTCGCGGCGGAGGCGGATCGTCCGCTTCAGTAGCCCGCGTCGAGGTCGGCGACGTTGCGCATCGGTTTGCCGGCGACGAAGGCCTGCACATTCTCGAGGAAGAGCGCGGCGGCACGCTGGAACATCGTGTTCTGGCTGCGACCCGACAGATGCATCGAGATGAGGCAATTGGGCGCGCTCCACAGCGGATGATCAGCGGGTAGCGGCTCCGGCGTGGTGGGATCGAGGAAGGCGCCGGCGATCGTCCCGTCGGCCAGCGCCGAAACCAGCGCGTCCTGGTCGATCATGTCGCCGCGGGCGATGTTGATCAGCCATGCGCTGCGCTTCATCGCCGCGAGCTGCTCCGCCCCGATCATCGTGCGGGTCGCATCGGTCGAGGGGGCGGCGAGGACGATCCAGTCGTATGCGCCGATCTGCGCCTGCCATTGATCGGGGGCAAGCGTGCCGTCGCGACCCGAGCGGGTGACGCCGGTGACGTCCACGCCGAAACCGGTGAGACGCTCACCGATCAGGCGGCCGATCGTGCCATAGCCGACGATGAGCGCGCGCGTGTCGGCCAGTTCGATGCGGCCGGGTGAGACCATCGGCCATTCGCGGCGATCCGCCATGCGAACGACCTCATCGTAGCGCTTGGCGGCTGCGAGGATACCGAGCACCGCATATTCGGCGACGGCGACCGCATTGATCCCGGCGCCGTTGGTGACGGTGACGCGGCGATCGCGCAGCAGGTCGAGCGGGAAGGCGTCGAGGCCCGCGTAGAGCGTCGAGACCCATGCCAGCTTCGGCCCGGCCGCGCGGATCGCCTGTTCGGTGAGGTGGGTCGGCTGCATATCGACCCAGGCGATCGTGGCGTCGGCGATCATCGTTTCCGCTTCGGCCGGCGTCGTGAACCACAGCGGCTCGACCGCGGCGGGGAGGTGCGGTTCGAGCAGACCACGAGCGATGGCGGGCAGGACGGCCTTCACAACGACAGCCTCCAGTCCCAGCCCAACGGATCGCCATCCATCACCTCGACACCGGCCGAGGCAAGCTCGTCGCGCAGCGCGTCGGAGCGGGCGAAGTCTTTGGCAGCGCGGGCCTCACGGCGGTCGGCGAGCGCGGCGGCGATGTCGGCTTCGTCGATCGTCGCACTGTCGGGGCGGACGCGCAGGTCTTCGCGGGACAGAGTGAGGAGGTCGAGGCCGAGTACCGCGTCGAAGTCTTCGAGCGCGGCGAGGCGGTCGGCCGGACTGACGCGTTTGTCGGCGAGCAGTTCGTCGAGCACGGGCAGGGCCTTGGGCGTGTTGAGGTCGTCCGACAGCGCGGCGTCGAGCCGTTCGGCAAAGGGCGCAGCGGAAGCAGCGCCCTTTGCCTCGCCGCGGGCGCGGAGGGCGGCGACGGTTTGGACCAGACGCTTGAGGCGCGTCTGCGCGGCAGCGAGATTCTCCCATGAGAATTCCAGCTCGCTGCGATAATGCGCCTGCAGGCACATCAGGCGATAGGCGAGCGGGTGGAAGCCGCGCGCGACGAGCGCGGGCAGGGTGAGGAACTCGCCCGAAGATTTCGACATCTTTCCCGTACGATCGACGAGGAAGTTGTTATGCATCCACAGCGTCGCGCCGGTATCGGCGGTGCCACCGATCGCCTGGTTCTGCGCGATCTCATTGGGGTGGTGGATCTCGCGATGATCGATGCCGCCGGTGTGGATATCGAAGTGATCACCCAGATACTGCCGGCTCATCACCGAGCATTCGAGGTGCCAGCCCGGCGCGCCGCGGCCCCAGGGGCTGTCCCACTCCATCTGACGGTTCTCGCCCGGCGCGCTGGTGCGCCAGATCGCGAAGTCGGCCGGGTGGCGCTTGCCCTCGACGCTGTCGATGCGGCCCTCCACCGGGCCCTCATCGCGCGTACCGGCGAGGCGGCCGTAATCGGGGACGGTGGTGGTGTCGAAATAGAGGCCGTCGGGCAGGCGGTAGCAATGCTTGTCGGCAATCGCCTGTCCGAACGCGATCATGCCTTCGATATGGTCGGTCGCCAGTGGGAAGCGGGCGGGATCGCGGACGTTGAGGTCTTTCAGATTGGCTTTGAACGCCTGGGTGTAATGGTCTGCGATCGCCCAGATATCCTGGCCGCTCTTCTTTGCCGCGGCCTCCATCTTGTCGTCGCCGGCATCGGCATCGCTGGTCAGATGGCCGACGTCGGTGATGTTGATGATGTGGGTGAGGCCATAGCCTTTCCACGTCAGCGTGCGACCGAGCGTGTCGGTGAAGAGGTATGCGCGCAGATTGCCGATATGGGCGTAGTGATAGACCGTCGGCCCGCACGAATAGATGCGAACGTTGGCAGGGTCGGCGGGCTGGAACGGCTCCGCGGCTCGGGTCAGGCTGTTGTACAGCGTCATCGGCGTCATGCGCGCGGCCATAGCGCGCGGCGAGCGATGCCGCCAAGCCTTCAGCGGTACGGTGTTATCGACGAAGGGGCAGATCGCGGCGGAGATAGACGAGCAGGTGGGCGTCTTCGCGCCGGACGGTCAGGACCTGCCGATAGGCGCGGGCAAGCGTGGCGGTCATGATGCTTTGGGTCGAGGGGTTCCACGGCGCCATCGGTTCGTCCATCGTCACGATCACGGGCGGACGGGTGGCGAGGATGCGGTGCAGCTCGGTGACCTCGTCCGCCCCGGACGCGCCGCGCTCGGCGTCGTAGGCGAGCGTTGAAGGGAAGGCGTAGCGCGTCGGGATGCAGGCGTCGGCGAGCAGATACAGCACCGAATCGCCGGCGAAGACATAGGGGCAGCCGCCGCGATCGTTGGCCTTCATCACCTGTGCGACCGCGCGAGCGGAACTGGCGTCGGTGGGCGGCAGCAGCACGCGGGCGACGAACAGGATCAGGCCATAGCCGATCAGCGCGGCCGGCGCGGCGCGGTGGCGGTCGAGCACCGGCGCGGCGATCATGGCCAGCGGCAGCATCAGCGGCAGCGCATAATGATCGAAGAAGGCGCCGATCATCGCGAAGGCGATGAGGGCGGCGGCGAGCCAGCCGAACGCGATCCACCGTTCGGGCGCAACCGGGCGCTGGCGGAGGGCGATCACCGTACAAACGATGAAGGGAAGCAACTGCGCGCTCGTGCCGGCGAGCCGCGCGGCGATCTTGGCGGCGGGATAGCCCTTGCGCAGCGAGACGGAGGCGAAATTGGAGAACCAGAAGGCGTCGAAGACCTCCGGGCCGCGGCGCCAGTAATCGGCGACGACCAGCCCCGTCGGCAGGATGCCGAGCAGCATCCACAGCAGCGCCGCGCCGATGCAGAGCCGTAGCGTGGCGCCCGCGCGATGCAGGTACCAGAGGTGTGCCGCCCCGAAGAAAGCACCTTCCACGACGGGCGTGTATTTGGTCTGGATCGCGAGGCCGGCGAGCAGGCAGGCGACCGCGCCGTTGAGGACGATCGCGCGCGTCGCACGGGCTTGGGCCAGCACGGGCAGACGCAGCGTCAGCACCGCGGCGCCGGCGGTGAACAGGTTGTAGAAGACCGGCGATTGTCCCCCGCGACCGCTGAGCAGCGACAGCCACAGGATATAGGCGGCCCCCGCGACCAGCGCCGCCATGGCGCGCGCGCCCAGCATCCGCCCGCCGCGTGCCACCAGCCACGCCGTGGCGGCTGCGAAGAGCGTCGCGACCAGCTGGTAGGCGAGGATGCCATCGCCGGGCAGCAGCCGGATCGCGGCGAAGATCAGGAACAGGCCGACGGGCTTGCGGTCCCACAGATCGACATAGGGCAAGGCGCCATGCAGCATCCGGTCGCCGACGAGCAGATAATATTGCTCGTCGACATGGATGATCGGGTTGCCGAAATCATGCGCGCGCAGGGCGATCGCCCAGATCAGTAACAGCGCGAACGCTACCCATTTAGTCGACGGCAGCCGTGATTCAGGGGCGGGGTATGCGCTGCGGGCCATGGCGCGGGCTCATAGCAGCGCGCGACGCAGCGTCATGCTCGAAATTAATTTCGTCGCCCCGGTGCGGGTCCGAACGATCGGCGTCGTCCTGTCAGCAAGGAACGGGCGTGCGTGTCGCATGGCCGGCTGAAGCGTGGCTCGTGGGGGGCGTTGGAATGTACCTTGTTGTCGATCAGGATCGGATGGAGACGGGCGGTTCGCCGCTGTCGGCCGCCATGTTCGGCCCGGAACGGCGCGCGACGCCGCTGTGGACCGTGCTGATCCCGTTCTTCAACGAAGCGGCGTTCTTGGGCCAGACGATCGCGAGCCTGGCTTCGCAGACGGTGCCGTTCCAGCTGCTGCTGGTCGACAACGGTTCGACCGACGACAGCGTTGCCATCGCGCGCGCGGCGATCGCCGCGCATGGCGTGGATGCGACGATCATCAGCGAAACTGTGCCGGGCAAGGTCAGCGCGCTGCGTACGGGCCTGGGGCGCGTGCGGACCCGGTATGTCGCCACCTGCGATGCCGATACGCTCTATCCGCCGCATTATCTGGCCGAAGCGGAGAAGCTGCTCGCGCAGGACGGCTGCGTCGTTGCAGGCGCCTATTTCGTCGATCCGGGTGCGGACCAGAGCGCGCTCGACGCGGAAGCCCGCCGGATCCTGACCGCCGCACGCATGCTGCCGCGTCAATGTCATGCGGGCGGGGCGGGCCAGTGCTTCGACGTCGCGGCGCTGCGGGCGGTCGGCGGCTTCGATGCGACACTGTGGGGGTATATCCTCGAAGATCACGAGGTGATCCACCGCACCATGTCGCAAGGCGACATGCTGTATTCGAAGGACCTGTGGTGCATGCCGTCGCCGCGCGAGCGGGATCGTGCGTCGATCCGTTGGACGCTGTTCGAACGGCTCGTCTACACCGCGGCGGCGCCTTGGGCTGGCGATTGGTTCTTCTACAATTTCCTGGCCCGCCGGTTGCAGCGCCGCCGCCTGATGAGCGTACAGATCCGTGAGCGCGCCTTCCAGACCGTCACCAGCTTTACGCATTTGCCCGTCCCGTCGAACCATGGAGGACCGATCCGTGCCGCGTCTCATCCTGTGCGCTGACGATTTCGCCTTTTCGCGCGATGTCAGCGAGACGATCGCCGGCCTGGCGCGCGAGGGGAAGCTCAACGCGACCAGCTGCATGACGCTGATGCCGGGCTGGGCCACCGACGCCGCATTGCTGCGCGACCTGCCGCGTCACGTCGAGATCGGGTTGCATTTGACGCTGACCGGTGAGCGCCCGCTGACCGATATGCCGCAATTCGCGCCCGATGGCGTGATGCCAGAGATTGATCCGCTGACCCGTTCGGCGGCGCGCCGCGAGCTGCCGCTTGATGAAATCGCGGGCGAAGTGGCCGCACAATTCGACGCCTTCGTCGCGGCGATGGGCCGCGCCCCCGATTTCGTTGATGGCCACCAGCACTCCCACGCGCTTCCCGGTATCCGCGACATCGTGTTGTTCGAAACCGCCCTTCGCGCGCCGAACGCCTGGGTGCGCGACTGCGTCGACCGTGTCGGCGCGATGCTGCGGCGGCCGTTTGCGGGCAAAGCGATCGGCAGTGCCTTCCACTCGCGGGGCCTGAAACGGGACGCGGCGCGTTACGGCCTGCGCTGTAACGACAGCTTCGCGGGGCATTACGATTTCTCAACCGATTATCGCGGATTATTTCCGCGGTTTCTACGCAAGGCGGCCAGCATGCATCTCGTGATGTGCCATCCCGGAGCGGGTAAACGACCCGGCGATGCGATCGCGGCGGCGCGTCCGCGTGAAGCCGATGCCTTGCGTACTTGGTCGATTGCCGACATGGCAGCGGCTGAAGGTCTGGCCTTTCCGGCCTGACATGAGGAGCTTGGGCGCAGATTGGCTGACGGGAGCACGGCGGATGGGGGGCTGCGTGCCGTCTTCCTTGTGCAGCGCGCGATGCTCCTGCGCCTGTTCGTCGCGCGCCTTGGCTCGCGTGAGGAAGCGGAAGACGCGCTCCACGATCTGTGGCTGCGACTCGATCAGCTCGGCGCGACGCCCATCGCTCAGCCTGCCGCTTTCCTATACCGCGTCGCCAGCAATCTCGCGACTGATCGTCGCATCGCCGGCGCTCGGCGCGATGCGCGCGACGGCGCATGGCTCGCGTCGCAGCCCGCGGCTGACGACATGCCCGATCCCGAACGGGCACTCGTTGCGCGCGACGCCCTCCGCGTCGTCGAGCAGGCGATCGATGCCATGCCCGAGCGAATGGGGCGCGCGCTCCGTCTGTTCCGTATCGAAGGGCGCAGTCAGCGCGCCATCGCCGATGAATTGGGCATCAGCGTGAGCGGCGTCGAAAAGCTTCTGCAGCGCGCCTATCGCATCCTGCACACTCGCGTCGCCGAGGTGAATGGCGCGGTGCCCGCGCTCGGCATGGAGCAGGAGCGATGAGTGCGGCCATGGCAGCGATCGTCGATCAGGCCGCGCTGTGGCACGTTCGTCAGGCGGACATGTCGGCTGACGAATGGGAGCAATTCGTGGTCTGGCTGGAAGCGGATGCCGAGCATGCGCGCGCCTATGATGCGATCGCCTTCCAGGATACGCTGATCGCCGAAGCGCGTTTTCCCGACGCGCCGGCAACGCCCGTTGCGGCAAACGATGACGAGCGCGTGTTCCGCCGTCGCTGGCCGCTCGCCGGCACCGCGGGGGCGGCAATCGCCGCCGCACTGGCTCTATGGCTGGTGCCCGGCGTGCTGTTCAAACCGTCGACCCAAGCGGGCATGAGCGAGGTGATTGCCACCCGTGATGGCGAACGGCGCGATATCCGTATGGCGGACGGAACGCAGATCGCGATGAACGGCGGCACGGTGTTGCGGTTCGACCCTGCCGATCCGCGGACGATCGCGATGGATCGGGGCGAGGTGGCGCTGCACGTCGTCCATGACTCCACACATCCGTTTACGTTGCATGCGGGCGATCAAGTCATCCGCGACATGGGTACGACCTTCGACGTCACGCGCGAAGGCGGTGATCTGGCGGTTGCGGTCGGCGAGGGTTCGGTGATGTTCGAGCCGGATGGCGCCGCGGTGACACTGCGGGCTGGCGAAGCTCTCACCCGGGACGGGGCGACCGGGCGGATCGCACGCAGCACGATCGCAGCGGACAGCGTGGGCGGATGGCGCCAGGGCGTTCTCAGCTTCGATGCGGCGTCGGTTGCCGAGGTTGCGGCCAGCCTGCGGCGGCTACACGGATTCCGTCTACGGGTCGCGAGCGGCTTGTCCACGCGGCCGTTCACCGGCATAATCCACCTCACGGGGGAGGCCGATCGCGACATTCCGCATCTGGCCGATCTGATCGGGGCAACTTGGCGGCGTGACGGGGCGGATTGGGTGTTGGCGGAACGGTAAGCGGCGATCCCGACGGGGTGCCGGCTGGTTCATTGCCGCCTGTTCGCTAAGCCTGCCCACGACCGCACCGGCCAGTCCGCCGCAGCGCCGCGTTGCCATCGCCATCGCGCCCATGACGCTCGACCGTGCCGTGATCGCGCTCGCGCGAACGGCGGGGGTCGATATCGTCAGTACCGAACGCGGATTGCACGCTGTGCGGACGGCGGAGGTGCGCGGCACGCTGACGGTAAAGCAGGCGCTTGATCGCCTGCTGGCGGGCAGCGGTTTTCGCGCCGTGGCGAGCGGCCCCGGCAGCTATCGCATCGTCGTCGGGGTGTCGACGCCACCGCCACGGCCTGTCGCCCGACCGGCAGCGCCCCCACCACCCGAACCGGCGCCCGCCGATATCGTCGTGACCGCCAGCAAACAGCGCGTGCCGCTGCTCCGCTATCCGGGTAGCCTGACTCTGGTGAGCGGCGTGCCGCGGCGCGCGAACGGTGCGACGGCCGATCTCAGCCAGATCGCCGGACAACTCCCCATCCTGCAAAGCACGCAACTGGGGCTCGGCCGCAACAAGGTGTTCATTCGCGGGATCGCGGACAGCAGCTTCAACGGCACGACCCAGTCGACCGCGAGTGTATATCTGGACGACGTGCAGCTCAACGCCTCCGGCCCCGATCCGGCGTTGCGCCTGTACGACATGCAAGCGGTCGAGATCCTGGAAGGGCCGCAGGGTACGCTCTACGGGGCGGGTGCGATCGGTGGGCTGTTGCGGCTGACGACGCGTGCACCGATGCTGGACGGTATAGCCGGTAGCGCGAGTGCGGGCACCACGCTGACGCAGGGCGGTGCGCCGGGATACGATGTGGCGCTGATGGCGAACGTGCCGCTGGTTGGGGGCAAAGCGGCGCTGCGTGGGGTTGCCTATCAGGTGCGAGATGGCGGGTATATCGACGCGGCACGGCGTCGCGTGGTCGATGCCAACCATAGCGATACGACGGGGGGACGGCTGGCGCTGCGGGTCGATCCCGGGAGCGGCTGGCAGATCGATGCGAGCGGGGCGACCCAGCGGGTCGAATCGGCGGACGGGCAATATGGCGACGTGCGGCGATCGCCCTTTGCACAGGGCAATTATATCGCGCAGCCGTTCTTCGGGCGCTTGCTGTTCGGGCGGGTGACGATCGCCAAGGACTGGGAGAGTGGGCTGCGGCTGGTGTCCGCGACCGGCATCGCCGATTACCGGACCGTCGAGACGTTCGATGCGACGGGATTTGCGGCGCCGGTGTCGCGGGGGCCGGCGCGGTACGACCTCGACAATGACAAGCTGCTGGTGTCGCAGGAACTGCGACTGTCGCGGTCGCTGGATGGTGGGCGGTCGTGGCTGGCGGGCGTGAGCCTGCTGAGCGACCGGTCGATCCTGACGCGATCGGTGGGGCTGGGCGGTGCGACGATTGATATCGTCGGTGTCACCAACGTCACGCGATCCGCGTCCGGATTTGGCGAGGTGACGGCGCGGCTGTGGCGTGATCTGTCGGTGACGGTGGGGGGCCGCGTTACCACGGCTCGGGTCGATGGCGAACCGTCGAGCACGCGGCGGCCGGGCAATTACATCAAGGGGCGATCGACGCAGCGGTTCGACCCGACGATCGCGCTGTCCTATCGCATCGCACCGGAGCTGGCGGCGTTCGCCCGGTATCAGACGGGCTTTCGCACCGGTGGTCTGGCGGTGGCGCAGGGTATCGGGCGGGTCGCGAACTACGATCCCGATTCGATCCGCTTCGCCGAGATCGGCTTGCGGCGGCTGCGGAGCGGAGTGCGGGGCGTCAGCTTTGCGATCAGCGGGTCGACCGCGGCGTGGAGCAACATCCAGGCCGACCTGATCAACCGGCGCGGCCAGCCCTATACGACCAATCTGGGCGATGCCCGGATCCAGACGGTGGAGGCGTCGTTCGACTGGACACCGACGACGCGGCTGACGATCGACGGGTCGGCGCTGTACACTCACAATATCGTCTACGGCGAAATCGCCGACCAATCGCGGCTCAACAACCGGCGCCTGCCGCAGACGCCGCCGTTCGCGGCGCATGGCGGGGTCAGCTATCGCTGGCCGGAGGGGCGGGTGACGCCGCGAATCGCGGCGAGCGCCGATTATGTCGGGCGGTCGGTGCTGGGGACCGGAGACCTTCTGGACGTGAGCCAGGGCAAGTATCTGACGATCGGCCTGACCGCCGGACTGCGCTGGCGGGGGATCGACCTAGGGCTGGGCGTCGAGAATCTGACCGACACCGCCTCCAACCGCTTCGCCTTCGGCAACCCGTTCGGCCTGCCGGGGCGGAACGAGACGACGCCGCTGCGGCCTCGCAACTTGCGGATCGGGGTATCAACCGCCTGGTAAATCAGCGTTTTCTGGTAAGCTCGCGCATCGCATCATCAAGGCCGGCGAGGGTGAGCGGGAACATACGGTCGGCCATCAATTCCCGCAGGATGCGGATCGACTGGCTGTAGCCCCATTGGTCCTTTGGCATCGGATTGAGCCAGACGGCGGCGGGGTAGGTCGTCGTCAGCCGCTGCATCCAGACGGCGCCCGCTTCTTCGTTAAAATGTTCGACCGAGCCGCCGGGATGGGTGATCTCATAGGGGCTCATCGACGCATCGCCGACCAGTACCAGCTTGTAATCATGGCCGAATTTATGGAGCACGTCCCACAAAGGCGTGCGTTCGGCAAAGCGGCGGCGATTGTCCTTCCACACGCCTTCGTACGGGCAATTGTGGAAGTAGAAGAATTCGAGGTTCTTGAATTCGGATGTCGCGGCGCTGAACAGTTCCTCGCAGAGCTTGATCCACGGGTCCATCGACCCGCCGACGTCGAGAAATAGCAACAATTTCACGGCATTGCGTCGTTCGGGCCGCATCCGCACATCAAGCCAGCCCTGCCGCGCGGTGCCATCGATCGTGCCGTCGATGTCGAGTTCGTCGGCGGCGCCTTCACGCGCGAAGCGGCGCAGTCGGCGCAAGGCGACCTTGATGTTGCGCGTGCCGAGTTCGCGCGTGTTGTCGAGGTTCTTGAATTCGCGCTGGTCCCAGACCTTGAGCGCGCGGCCATGCTTGCTCTCGCCGCCGATCCGCACGCCTTCCGGATTATAGCCTGAATTGCCGTAGGGACTGGTGCCGCCGGTACCGATCCACTTGTTGCCGCCCTGGTGACGCCCTTCCTGTTCGGCAAGACGCTGCTTCAGCGTCTCCATGATCTCGTCCCAAGAGCCGAGCGACTTGATCTGCTCCATTTCCTCGGGCGTCAGGTATTTCTCGGCGACGGCCTTCAGCCAGTCGGCGGGGATGTCGGTGGCCTGCGTGCCATAGGTCGTCGCGATGCCTCGGAAGACCTTGGCAAACACCTGGTCGAAGCGGTCGAGCAGCCCCTCGTCCTTCACATAGGTGGCGCGGGCGAGATAGTAGAAGTCCTCCGGCGTGCGGTCGATCACTTCGGCATCGAGCGCTTCCAGAAGCACCAGATGCTCCTTCAGACTGGCCGGAATGCCGGCGAGTCGCAGCTCGTCGAGGAAGGTCAGAAACATGACCGAAATCCGCCATTTCGAGCGTGGAAGTGGACGAAGTGGACGATACGTATCGTCCCGAACGTGGTCCCGTGCAGGGGCGCCGGGAGGGCGGCGAACGGCGACGGGGCGAGCGGATCAATCATGGCCTGATCCGGACGCTAGAAGCATTGGGCCGTGTAGGACAGCCCCTTTTTCGAAGATCGGGTTTTGGCCGTCGATCAGCGCGCGGCGTAGGCGTCGATCAGCGCGCCGACGTAATCGGGGTTGCGCGTGGTGATCTGCGGCGAGGGGCGACCGCCATAGATGAAGCCCTTTACCGGATAGATGCTGCTGCCCAGACCTTCTGAATCCCGGAACCAGACCTTCACTTCGCTCCAGTCGTTGTCGGGCGACACGTCGTACAGCGTGACGTCGCGTTCGGCATGGCCGCGTTCGCCGTTGAGGCGCGACCAATTGGCGTGGGTGAGCATCAGCACGCGGCGTTCGACGACGCGGCTGACGACGGCGACATGGCCGAGCGGCAGGCGCCCGCTCTTGGCGAAGACGATGACCGAGCCGACACGCGGATCGTGGCCGCGATCGTAATGGCCGTCCGCCTTCGACCACCAGGTCCAGGCATCGCCATAGATCTGGATCCCCGACGCTTCGCGCGCGAAGGGGACGCACTGGCCGACATAGTCGAGCAGATTGCCGCCCGATGCGTTTGCCGGGGCGGCCAGCTGGATTGCCGCACCGATTGCCGCGGCGATCATGCCGCATTTGCGAAGAATGCCCTGCATTTGGCTAGGTTTAGGGAAGGGGCAGTGACCGTTTGGTTGGGATTCGTGGTTAAGAAACGGTAATGCGGCAAAATATTGCCGGTCGTTGCGGATGCGGAATGGATGATTTGGTTCCGGGTGGGCGGGGGATTTTTCTGTGTGGAGTTTGGTGTTTTGATGTCGGCATGCCGGGGGCTACGGGGTACGCGGCGCGGCTGGGGCAGAACCGACCGTCACCCCGGACTTGATCCGGGGTCCCGCTTTTCACGGCGGCAGAAGAAGAAGCGGGAC
>NZ_JBIEOE010000018.1:0-50226 GCF_043498045.1 Sphingomonas sp. S6 | reverse complement strand
GAGCGCAGCGAAGCAATCCAGGGCGTCCTGGTCCGGCTCTGGATTGCTTCGCTGCGCTCGCAATGACGAAAGGGGCGGCATCCAAGCCCCCTTCCCCGCCGCGTGCATCGCGGTATAGCGACCCCATGCCCGTCCTGACCAAAATCTGCGGCCTGACGACCCCCGACACGATGGGCGCAGCCATCGTCAGCGGCGCGAGCCATGTCGGCTTCGTCTTCTTCGCGCCCTCGCCCCGGAACCTCGCCTTCGACCGTGCCGCTGGCCTCGCCGCGCAGGTCCCCTCCGCCGTGTCCCGCGTCGGCGTGTTCGTCGACCCCGATGACGCGCTACTCGACGCCGCGATCAACGCCGGCCGGCTCGACGCCCTGCAACTCCACAAGACCACCCCCGCCCGCGTCGCCGCGATCCGCGCGTGCTTCGGTCGCGAAACCTGGGCAGCGGTCGCGGTAAAGACCCGCGCGGACCTCGACGCCGCGCGCGACTTCGCCGGCGCCGCCGACCGCATCCTCTACGACGCCAAGACCCCGGACGGCGCTGCGCTACCCGGCGGCATGGGGCTGCGCTTCGACTGGAGCCTGCTCGACGGCGTCCGCCATCCCTTGCCCTGGGCGCTCTCCGGCGGCCTCGATCCGGCCAATGTGGCCGAGGCAATTCGCCGCACCGGCGCGCCGCTGGTCGACGTATCCTCGGGCGTCGAAAGCGCACCCGGGGTCAAGGATGTGGACAAGATCGCTGCCTTCCTTAAAGCGGCGCAGCTATGAACGCCCCCAACTCCTTCCGCGCGCAGCCTGACGATCGTGGTCACTTCGGGCAGTTCGGCGGCCGCTACGTCGCCGAAACGCTGATGCCGCTGATCCTCGACCTGGAGCGCGAATATCGCGCCGCCAAGGCGGATCCGGCCTTCGCTGCGCAGTTCGACGATCTGATGACGCATTACGTCGGTCGTCCCAGCCCGATGTATCACGCCGAACGACTGAGCGAAGCGCTGCGCGACGGCGCCGAGCCCGGCATGGGCGCGCAGGTCTGGTTCAAGCGCGACGAGCTCAACCACACCGGGGCGCACAAGATCAACAATTGCATTGGCCAGATCCTGCTCGCGATCCGCATGGGCAAGACGCGGATCATCGCCGAGACCGGCGCCGGCCAGCATGGCGTCGCCACCGCTGCGGTATGCGCGCGCTTCGGCCTGCCCTGCGTCATCTACATGGGCGCCAAGGACGTCGAGCGGCAGCAGCCCAACGTCTTCCGCATGAAACTGCTGGGCGCGGAAGTCCGCCCCGTCACCAGCGGCGCCCAGACGCTGTCCGACGCGATGAACGAGGGCCTGCGCGACTGGGTCGCCAACGTCCACGACACCTTCTACATCATCGGCACCGCCGCCGGCCCGCACCCCTACCCGGAGCTGGTCCGCGACTTCCAGAGCATCATCGGTCGCGAAGCGCGCGCGCAGCTGCTCGAGCGCACGGGCAAGCTTCCCGACCTGCTCGTCGCGGCGATCGGCGGCGGGTCGAACGCGATCGGCCTGTTCCACCCGTTCCTCGACGACAAGGACGTTGCGATGCTCGGCGTCGAAGCGGCAGGCCATGGCCTTGAGGGCAGCGAGCATGCCGCCAGCCTGGCGGGCGGCTTCCCCGGCGTACTCCACGGCAACAAGACCTATCTGTTGCAGGACGAGGACGGCCAGATCGCCGAGGGCCATTCGATTTCGGCAGGCCTCGACTATCCGGGCATCGGCCCCGAACACGCATGGCTGCGCGACATCGGCCGCGTCGAATATACCAATGCTACCGACGTGGATGCGCTCGACGCCTTCCAGCTGCTGTGCCGGACCGAGGGCATCATCCCCGCGCTCGAACCCGCCCACGCCATCGCCGCCGTCGCGAAGCGCGCGAAGACGATGCGCAGCGACCAGATCATCCTCGCCAATTTGTGCGGCCGCGGCGACAAGGACATCTTCACCGTCGCCAGCGCGCTGGGGGTGGCGATATGACCGCCGCCCGTCGTCGCCCCAGCGCGGGCTGGGGCCTTGCTGTTGTCGGACGCGACGCCCGCCCAACGGGTATCCCCGCCTGCACCGGGATGACGTTTGGGGGACGCGCGGCATGACCCGTCTTTCCGCTGCCTTTGCCAAAGACCATCCGGCGCTCGTAACCTTCGTCACCGCCGGCGATCCCACGCCGGACGCCACCGGCGCGATCCTCGACGCGCTCGTCGCAGGCGGCGCCGACGTGATCGAGCTCGGCATGCCCTTCACCGATCCGATGGCCGACGGCCCCGCGATCCAGGCGGCGAACATCCGCAGCCTCGCCGCTGGCACGCGCACGGCGGATATCCTGTCGATCGCCGCCGCCTTCCGCGCGCGCCACCCCGACGTGCCGCTGGTGCTGATGGGCTATGCCAACCCAATGCTCCGTCGCGGCGCCGACTGGTTCGCTGACGCCGCGGCAAACGCCGGTGTCGACGGCATCATCTGCGTCGATATTCCACCCGAAGAAGACGATGCACTCGGGCCGGCACTCCGCGCCAAGGGCATCGACCCGATCCGCCTCGCCACACCCACCACCGACGCCGCGCGACTGCCGCAGGTACTCGATGGCGCGAGCGGCTTCCTCTATTACGTCTCGGTCGCCGGCATCACCGGCCTGCAACAGGCAGCGCAAGGCTCGATCGACCAGGCCGTCGCGCGCCTGAAGGCCGCGACCGACCTGCCGATCGCAGTCGGCTTCGGCGTCCGCACGCCTGCGCAGGCCGCGGCGATCGGCGCCGTCGCCGATGGCGTCGTCGTCGGCTCCGCGATCGTGGAGATCGTCGCGCAGCACGGCGCCGGTGCGCCCGACGCCGTCCGCACCTATGTTCAATCGCTGAGCGAGGCACTGGCCTCTGCGCGAAAGGTAAATCGATGAGCTGGATCACCAGCGTCCGCAACGCCCTCCCCTTCGGCACCAAGCGCGAAACGTCGGAGGAAAACCTCTGGCACAAGTGCAAGGGCTGCGGGCAGATGATCTTCACCCGCGAGCTGGAGGAAAACCTCTACGTCTGCCCGAAGTGTGATCACCATGAGCGCATCGGGCCGAAGGAGCGGTTCAAGCAAATCCTCGACGAAGGCAGCTGCAGCGAACTGCCGGCACCGCGCGTGCCGGAAGACCCGCTCAAGTTCCGCGATTCCAAGCGCTATACCGATCGCCTGAAGGCGGCCCGCACGTCCGCGCAGGAGCAGGACGCGCTTATCAACGCCCGCGGCTCGATCCTCGGCAACCGCGTCGTCATGGGCGTTCAGGACTTCGGCTTCATGGGCGGATCGATGGGCCTCGCGGTCGGCGAAGCCTTCGTCCGCGGCGTCGAGGCCGCGATCGCCGACAAGGCACCGTACGTCATCTTCACCGCCGCCGGCGGCGCGCGCATGCAGGAAGGCATCCTCAGCCTGATGCAGATGCCGCGCAGCACTGTGGCGATCCAGATGCTGCACGATGCCGGTCTGCCCTATATCGTCGTGCTGACCGATCCCACGACCGGCGGCGTCACCGCCAGCTATGCGATGCTGGGCGACGTGCAGATTTCGGAGCCCAACGCGCTCATCGGTTTCGCCGGCCAGCGCGTGATCGAGAATACGATCCGCGAAAAACTGCCTGAAGGATTCCAGCGCGCCGAATATCTGCTGGATCACGGCATGCTCGACATGGTCGTTCACCGGAAGGATCTGCGCGACCAGCTCGCAACGGTGATCGGCTATCTGACGGCCGCCCGCGCCGCCTGACGCCAACCAGCCGTAGCGGGGCGCCACCGTGCCGGATCACGCCATCTCGACCGATCCCGCCGTGCAGGCACAGCTCGACCGGCTCTGGGCATTGTCGCCCGGGGCCGACGTGCTGGGTCTGGAACGGATCACGCGATTGCTCGACCGGCTGGGCAACCCGCAGGACGCGCTACCGCCGGTGTTTCACGTTGCTGGCACCAACGGCAAAGGCTCCACCTGCGCCTTCCTGCGCGCCGCCATCGAGGCGGCGGGGCATGACGTCCACGTCTTCTCCAGTCCACATCTGGTGCGGTTCAACGAACGCATCCGGATCGCGGGTGAGCTGATCGACGACGCATCGCTCGCCGCGTTGCTGGCCGAAGTGCTCGATCATGCGGACGGCATCGGCGCCAGCTTCTTCGAGATCACGACCGCCGCCGCCTTCCTCGCCTTCGCGCGCACCCCCGCGGCCGCGACGATCGTCGAGGTCGGCCTGGGTGGTCGGCTCGATGCCACGAACGTCATCCGCCGCCCCGCCGTCACCGGCATCGCAGCGCTGGGCATGGATCACGAGGCCTTCCTCGGTAACCGCTTGGTCGACATCGCTGGCGAGAAGGCCGGTATCGCCAAGGCCGGCGTGCCGCTTGTCACGATGAACTATTCCGCCGCCTGCACCGCCCGCATCGCCGCGGTCGCCGACGCGGCGGGAGTACCCGTCCTCGCCCGCAACGCGGCGTGGTGGAGCGACACCAGTCGCAATGCCGTCCGCTATCGCGACACCGGATTCACTCTGGTCAGTACGCGCCCGCGCCTCGTCGGCCCACACCAGACGCGCAACCTCGCGCTCGCCTTCGCCATGCTGCGCCATCAGGGTGCGATCCATGTTCCAGAAGCCGCGATGCGCGCGGCAGCGGAATGGGCGCGCTGGCCGGCACGTATGCAGCGGCTTGGCCAGGGCCCGCTCCACGCGCGCCTTCCCGACGGCAGCGAATTGTGGCTCGACGGCGCGCATAATCCCTCCGCAGCGCGCCCGGTCGCCCAGAGCCTGGGCCGCATCGCCGATGGCCGCTCCGTCACGCTCGTCCTCGGCATGCTGTCGAACAAGGATGCAGAGGGCGTGCTGCGCTTACTCGCACCGATGGTGTCGCGCGTCGTGGCGGTCCCCGTCGCGAATCACGCCTGCCATGCGCCCTCGGAGCTTGCCGCGGTGGCCCAGCGGCTCGGCCTTACCGCCACGTCCGCCGACAGCCTGGAAACGGCGCTGGATGGCCTTGAGCCGGAGCCGCCGCACGTCGTGTTGATCGCGGGTTCGCTCTACCTCGCCGGTGAAGCGCTCACCCGCAACGACGAGGCACCGGACTGACCAATTAATTGCGATTGACTTGCAATAGCTGATTTAAGACTGTCGGTGGCGAACGAAGGAGTCGCCGCATGTCAGAAATCACCACGACCATCGCAGCACTGCCGCATGCGCTACCGGCCTGCCCCAATGCGCGAATCGCGCTGTTCACGCTGCGCCGCATGGGCGCGCACGGGTTGCATGACGCGCGCGCCACGCATGCGCTGTTCACGATGTTCGGCGAGGGCTTTCGCCGCCCGCTGGTGCTGATGCGCGCGCTGATGACGGATCTGGCCACGACCGCCGCGGATACGATCGCGATCGCGCCATGCTGCTGCGCGCGTATGACCGCCGCCGAACGCGCCTTGCTGACCGTGATCGCGCGCATCGAAACCGCGCCCGACACCGCCCGGCTGTTGATGAGCGACTTGCTCGGCGTGCGCCGCGTCGATCCGGTACTGGCAAGCCTTGCCGCGGTCAGCGCGGCATGGGCCGACGACGGTCGCCCGATCTGCGTCTAGCGCCAGTTCGCCCGTCGCGCCGAGTCCTCCTGCGCACGGTCGAGCGGCTCACCGGCGATCATGCCCATGATCGCCGTCGCCCGGGCGCCGTCGGTCCCGGCCATGCGATAGTCGGTCGCCGGCGCCGATCCGGGCGCGGTGTAGCGCATCTGCCAGTCCGTGCCCGCTCGGCAGGCGATCCCGGACAGCGTGTCCCCCGTGAAGCTGCGGCAATATTGCCCCTTCCGATCGCGGAACGACAAGGCGACGCGCACCGGACCGGCGTCGCCGGACAATTGATCGTTCAGCGCGACCGCTACCGGCGCCGGCACGCCGCCACCAGGCGAGCCGCCCCGATCCTGCAGGACGAACAGACCGACCACCAGACTCGCCGCAATCGCGCCGCCCGCCGCCCAGCGCCGCCAGCCGTAGCTGGGCGCCGGCACCGCGTTCGCCGCCCGCCGCGCCCGCACGTCGGCCAGCGAAATCACCTCAGCCGGCGGCCGCGCCAGAGGGGCGAAGGCTGCAGCAAAGCGCGCCTTCATCCGACGGTGGCGGTCGGCCAGCGCGCGCCAGTCGGCATCGTTGGCCACCGCGGCCTCGACCCGCGCGGCCTCCGCCCCGGTCAGTTCGCCATCGACCCAGGCGATGATCGCCGCTTCGTCCACCGGATCAGCACCCATCGCTCAACCCTCCACCGCCGCCATCAATGCCTGCCGCCCGCGCACCAGCCGGCTGGTCAGCGTGCCCATTGGCACCTCGAGCACCTCCGCCGCTTCGGCGTAGCTCTTGCCCTCGATCATCACCAGGACCACCGCCTCGCGCTGCTCGTCGGGCAGGCGATCCAAGGCCCGCATCAGATAGGACAGCTCGACCCGCGCCTCGGCATCGCCAGCCACGCCGACCAGCATCCCCTGTTCCTCGGGCGCATGCACCGCCTCGCGGCGCTGGCGGGATCGCGCCGTATCGATCCACAAATTGCGGACCACGCGATAGGCCCAGGCCTCGAAATGCGTGCCCGGCTGCCACTGGTCGCGGGCCTTCAGCATGCGCTCCGCAGCCGCCTGCACGAGATCGTCGGCATCGGGGCCGCTGCGCGCCAGGCCATGGGCAAAACGCCTCAGCCGCGGCAACAGACTTGCCAAACGTCGCTCGACTTCGTCCAAAGTGGCCCTGTCCTTCGTCCATGCGGATGAAACGTCACCCGGCGGTCGTTTCATCCATGGAGCGAGCCAAAAAAGGAAGACAAAGATGAAGCGATGGGCGCTGATGCTGACGATCGGTCTGACCAGTCCGGCTGCGGCGCAGCTATTGGGCGGTGGCCTGCCGGCAGGCGGATTGGGGGCACCGCTGGGCGGCGTGACCGACACCGTGCAGCGTGCCGCGGGTAGCATGCTCGGATCACGGCAGCGCGCGTCCGACGCACTATCGCAGGGCGTGGCGTCCGGTCTCGGGGGGCCGCTGCTGATGGCCGACGGCGCGTTACGCGCGCTCAGCCCCCGCGACTTGCTGGCGCTCCGCAAGGAACGGCTAAGCGCGCTGGTCCGGGATAACCGCGCGACGCTGGACGTGGATGACGACGGCAATCCGGTGCGGCGTGACGTGATCTTGGCGCTGGCCCTCGCCCCCGAAACGCTCGAAAAGGCGAAGGCCGCAGGCTTTACGCTGACCAGCACCGAAACGATCGACGGCCTCGATCTCACCACCTCCATACTCGCGCCGCCGCGCGGCAAGCCGGTGCGCAAGGCGATCGAGACGCTGCGCGCGCTCGATCCGGGTGGCATCTTCACGCTCGACGCGATCTACGAACCCGCCCACGCACCGCTGGCGGCTATAGCCGGCGCGCTGGCGGGTGGCGGCGCGGCGACCGGCAGCGCCCCGTTGCGCATGGGCCTGATCGATGGTGGCGTCGGCCGCCATCCCGCCTTCGCCGGCGTCGCCATCGAGCAGCGCGGCTTCGCGGGCGAGGCCAAGCCGAGCGGCCACGGCACCGCCGTCGCGTCGTTGATGGTGGGCCGCAGCGGTGCCTTCCATGGCGCGATGCCCGGTGCCGGATTGCTCGTTGCCGACGTCTATGGCGGATCGGCCAGCAACGGATCGGCCGTCGCCATCGTCCGCGCCATGGCCTGGCTTGCCCAGAATGGCGCGAAGGTCGTCAACATCAGCCTGGTCGGCCCGCCCAACCCGCTGCTCGCTGCCGGCATTCGCGCATTGACCGCGAAGGGCATCCGCGTCGTCGCCGCAGTCGGCAACGACGGCCCTGCCGCCCCGCCGCAATATCCCGCGTCTTACCCCGATGTGATCGCGGTCACCGGCGTCGACGCCAAGGGCAAAGCGTTGATGGAGGCCGGCAAGCCGCTCCATCTCGATTACGCGGCACCCGGCGCGGACATGGTTGGCGCGGTGCCCGGCGGCGGGTGGGAGGTGCTGCGCGGCACCAGCTTCGCCGCCCCCCTCGTCGCCGCGACGCTCGCCCGCGTAGGAACGCCCGCCGCCCTTGCCGCAGAGGCCAAGCCCGGCGGCGGCCGCATCGGTCGCGGCATCGTCTGCAACACGTGCCGCACGCCCCCGAAAGCGGTCGGCCTAAAATAATTTTCGCGCTGCCGGGATTAAACCGAAAAGGTCCATCGTTGTCCTTTTCGGAAGCCGGGCAGTCCCCCACCCCGGCTCGGACGAAAGGAGATTTCTCATGACCCCCACGATCCGTTTCGCCCTGATCGCGACGACCATGCTGATGACGGCCCCCGCCTCGGCGCAGCTGCTCGGCGGCGGCGGCGTCGGTGGCGCGCTGGGCGGTGCCGGCAACCTCGGCGGCGCCGTGTCGGGCACGCTGAACGGCGCAGGCCAGCTCGGCTCGACCGTCGGGCAGACCAGCGGCCGCGTGTCGAACACCGTCAACGGTGCGGCACGGGCGCATGGCAGCCGCTCGATCGACACCCGCTCGGGCCGCGCCAGCGCCGATGGCGGCCTGGCCGGTAGCGTCAGCCGCAGCACCGACGGTGCCCTTGGCGCGACCGGCCCGCGGGGCGGCGCGCTCAACGGGGCGCTGAGCCAGAGCGGCTCGGCCAGCGGCAGCGCGAACGGCGGCGTCGACGCGCAGCTGGTCGGCACCGATCAGGTCGCCAACACCGTGCGCGGCGCCCGCGACGGCGCGGCGGCAACGGCCGGTGCCGCGCGTGATCGCGCCACGACCACCGCGACGGCAGCGCGCAACCGGGCGACCTCGACCGCCGGCGCGGTGCGCGATCGCGCCGCTACCACCGCGGCGACCGCCCGCGACCGCACCACGACGGCCGCCAATGCCACCCGCAATCGGGTGAACGAAGGGGCGCTCGCAGCCGGAGGCGCCGCGACCGGCGCGGCCAACGGCACGCGTGGGTCGCTTGCCGGTTCGGGCTCCGCAAATGGCAGTGGCTCCGCGAGCGCGGGCAACCGCTCGGCCTCGGCCAGCGGCAGCGCCTCGGGCAGCGGTAGCCTGAGCGTCAACTGACCCGCGATCCGTCGCATCGACACCAAGGGGGCATCGCCGGCAACGGCGGTGCCCCTTTTTGCATGCCGACGTTTTCGCCGTGTGTTTCGAGGCGGATGAGGTTAGGTGCTCCGCAGACGGTCGTTCCATGAACGACCCGGCACGGCTCTCTTCGAGCACAAATGCCGGACGGAACACCGCCATCGAACCGGGTGAGGATCACGATCGAAGCGGGTCGGCGCATGCCCCCGCGCCGGGCGAAGGAGCATGAACGAACGACATGCGGTGGAGACGACGTAACCTCGCTTCGATGAGCGCCGATGTCGGCGACGGACTGGCGCCCGCGGTCGAAGCCGTCACCAGCGGCGCGGCGCGACCGCCCGCCACCACCCGCAGCTATCGCGTCATCGCGCTGGTCGTCGCCTCCGCGCTGTTCATGCAGCAGCTCGACGGTACCGTCCTGACCGTCGCCTTGCCCACCATGGCCCGCGATCTCGGCACGCCCGCCACCAGCCTCAGCCTCGCGCTCACCAGCTACCTGCTGGCGCTCGCCCTGTTCATCCCGGCGAGCGGCACGCTGGCCGACCGCTTCGGCTCCCGCAGCATCTTCTGCTGGGCGATCGTCGTCTTCCTGCTTGGCTCGATCGCCTGCGCGCAGGCCGGGTCGCTACCGATGCTGGTCGCCGCCCGCTTCGTCCAGGGGATCGGTGGTGCGATGATGGTGCCGGTCGGCCGCCTCGTCCTACTGCGCAGCGTTGCCAAGGAAGACATGGTCCAGGCCTTGTCCTGGCTGGTCATGCCCGCGCTCGCCGGGCCGAT
Source organism: Sphingomonas sp. S6 (assembly GCF_043498045.1). Lineage (NCBI taxonomy): Bacteria > Pseudomonadati > Pseudomonadota > Alphaproteobacteria > Sphingomonadales > Sphingomonadaceae > Sphingomonas > Sphingomonas sp. S6. Next base: position 40,366 of record NZ_JBIEOE010000018.1, on the reverse strand, counting down.
CCTGGGGCCACCGATCGGCGGTTTCATCGTCACCTGGCTCGACTGGCGCTGGATCTTCTACCTCAACATCCCCTTCGGCGTGATGGGGATCATCGGCGCGCTGCTGCTGGTGCCGGAGGTGCGCGGCGATGCCCGCGCCCGCTTCGATCTGGTCGGCTTCATCCTGTCAGGCGTGTCGCTCGGCTGCCTCTTGTTCGGCTTCGAACTCGCGAGCCGCCCCGGCACCGGGTTGGTCGCCCTGATCCTGCTGGTCGCGGGGCTCGGCATGGGTATCGCCTATTTCCGGCATGCCCGCCACGTCGCCGATCCGATCCTCGACCCCGCGCTGATGCGTGTGCCCACCTTCCGCCTGTCGGTAATCGCCGGATCGCTAACGCGGATCACGCAAGGCGCGCAGCCGTTCCTGCTGCCCCTCATGCTGCAACTCGGCTTCGGCCTCACCGCGGCGAAGACCGGCACGATCACCATGGCCGGCGCGATCGGCGCGCTGGCGATGAAGGCGCTCGCGCCGCGGGTGCTGCGCCGCTGGGGCTTCCGCCGCAGCCTGATCGTGTCCGGCATCGCGAGCAGCCTCGGCTATGCGACCTGCGCGCTGTTTCGCCCCGACTGGCCGACCGCCGCGATCGTGCTGGTCCTGGGCATTTCGGGCTTCTTCACCTCGTTCCAGTTCACCGGCTATAACGCCATCGCCTATGCCGACACCGAGAAGGCGCAGATGAGCGCGGCGACCAGCTTCTACGCGACCTTCCAGCAGTTGACGCTCTCGCTCGGCATCTGCACCGCCGCGACGGTCCTGGAGATCGGGACGGTCATCGAGGGCACCCGTCAGCCGACACTCTTCACCTTCTCGCTCGCCTTCATCGTCGTCGCCACCATCTCCGCTTCGGCGGTCATCTGGAACCGCCGGTTCGCGGCCGACGCCGGTGCCGAGATGAGCGGCCACGCTACCCGCTAGGCGCGCCCGATCGCCGCAGCAGCAAGCCCGCGCACGTCCACCCGCGCCTTCAGCCGCGCGGCGAGCAAGGCCGTGCCGCTGACCTTGCGCTGCACGAACAGCGTTTCGACATGCGGGACGTGCCAGGTGTCGCGATCGGCGATCATCGCCTTTGCCTCCTCGCGCACCACGGGCACGAACGCGCGGTCGCCGAAGTCGAACGCACCGGGCCGGTTGAGCGCCGCGTCGATCGCCGCGATAATCCGGTCGACCGCCCCGCGGTGCGCGCGCGCAGCATCGACCCCGATGAAGCCGGTTTCCACCGCTACCTCGCGGATCATGTCGCGGTCGCGCGCCAGCCCCGCCTCGATCAACCGGCGATAGGCATCCGCCGTTTCCGCCGGCACCGCGCGCGTCGCCCCGAAATCGAGCAGAACCAGTGCGCCCGTATCCGGCTGCCAGCGGTAATTGGCGAAATTGGGGTCCGTCTGCATCACGCCGAATTCGAACAATTCGCGTAGCACCAACGTCACCAGCGCGGTCATCGCAGCATCGCGCGCCTCCTGCGACGCGCCCTCCAGCGTCTCGATCGCCTGCCCCTCGACGAAGCTCATCGCCAGCACGTTGCGCGTCGTCAGCTCCGGCTCCAGCGTCGGCACGACATAGCGCACGTCCCCGTCCAGCCGCGCGGCATAGGCGCGCATCTCCTCGCCCTCGCGCGTATAATCGGCCTCCTCGGCCAGCTGTCGCTTCGCCTCGTCGAGCAGCGGCGCGATATTCAGCCCGCGCGGTAGCAGCCCCGATACGCGCAGCAACGTCGCGACATTGTCGACGTCCGAATCGATGCTCTCCGCAACACCGGGATATTGCACCTTGATCGCCAGCCGTCGCCCATCGGGCAGCGTCGCGCGATGCACCTGCCCGATCGAGGCTGCCGCGACCGGCGCCGCTTCGAAATGCCGGAACCGCCGCCGCCAGTCCCGCCCCCATTCGCGCGCCAGCACCTGATCCAGCTGCTGCGGCGGCATGCGATAGCCCTGGTTGCGCAGCCGGGCGAGGATCGCCGACAGTTCAGGCGGTAGTACGTCGCCCGCATCCATCGAGATCATCTGGCCCAGCTTCATCGCCGCGCCGCGCAGGTGCGACAGCCGGTCGGCGACCCGTGCCGCATTCGCCGGGGTCAGCACCAGATCACCCATCCGGGGCCGTTCGCCCTGCGCCAGCCGCCGCGCGCCCTCGGCCAGCATGCCCCCCGCCACACCGCCGGCAAGCCGCCCAAATCCGCCCAGTCGCGCAAGCCTGCCGGTCGGCACCGCGCGATGCCGTGCCTCGAATCGATCGTCATCCATGCCCGCTCAACGTCGCGGACGGCCACGAAGGTCCGCCCTATCGTTCGGTCAGGCGCGGCATCAGCTCGACGAAGTTGCAGGGCCGGTGTCGGCTGTCGAGCTGGTCGGCGAGGATGCCGTCCCACCCATCCTTCACCGCGCCGGTCGATCCCGGCAGCGCGAAGATATAGGTCCCCCGCGCAACGCAGGCACAGGCACGCGACTGGACGGTCGACGTACCGATCTTGGCGAAACTCAGATACCGGAACAGCTCGCCGAAGCCGGGGATCATCTTGGTCGCGACTTGCTCGACCGCCTCCGGCGTCACGTCCCGGCCCGTCACGCCGGTCCCGCCCGTCGTGATGACGCAATCGATCGCCGGATCGTCGATCCACCGCTCCAACTGCGCGACGATGGCCTCGACATCATCCCGCAGGATGATGCGATCGGCCAAGCGATGCCCCGCCCCCTCCAGTCGCGCGACGAGCGTGTCGCCCGATCGATCCTCGGCAAGCCCCCGCGTGTCAGAGACGGTCAGCACCGCGATATTGATCGCGCGGAACGGCAGATCGGGATCGATCGGCATCAGCCCACCGCCCGCAGCTGCGAGGCGACCCGGTCGAGCGCCACGTTGCTGATCCCCGGAATCGCCTGGATCGCCTCGACCAGTTCGAGGTCGAGCAGGAAATCGCGACCCAGCAGCACAACCGCCTCGCCGTCGCCTGCCGGAATGCGCGCACGCACTTCGCCACGCGCACCCCGGGTTTCGCCCAGCAGGGCCGCCAGCGCCGCAAATGCCTCCGCCGTCGCCACCCGCGCCTCGATCGTGAAGCGTGCCATCGACGCAAGCCCCTCAAACGGCTGAATGCGCTTGACCGACACCCGCGGCGTCTCCTCGCCCGGCCGCCGATCGAGTTCGACGGTGATCAGACCGCAGCCGCCGCAGCGGGCCGCCTCTTCCAGCTCCGCCGCCACGCCATCGTCGAAACAGGTCGCGACGAACTGGCCGCTCGCATCCGACAGCGTCGCCATCATATAGCGCTTGCCGCGTGCCGAGGTCCGCCAGCGTGCATCCTCGACCAGCACCGCCATCGTCGCCCCCGCGCGCGTCCCGTCCTCCGGGATGCGCAACTCGGTCAGCGCAACATATTGCCGCGCGCCATGCATCTTGGCGAGGTGCGCATGCCGGTCGACGGGATGCGCGGAGAAATAGAAGCCGAAGGCGTCCTTTTCCTGCTCCATCGCCTGCGCCATCGTCCAGCGCAGCCCCTGCGGCAGCCGGATCGTATCGCCGGCAACTTCGTCGCCGCCGAACAGGCCGCCCTGCCCGCTCGTCCGCCCGGCATGCGTGGACGCAGCAAGGCCCAGGATCGTCTCGGCGACGGCATGGACCGCGGCACGGTTCGGCTCGATCGCGTCGAACGCCCCCGCCGCGGCCAGCGTTTCGAGCTGCCGCTTGTTGATCAGCCGCGGGTCGACGCGATTGGCGAGGTCGTCCAAGCTCTTGAACGGTCCCGTCGCGACGCGCTCGACGATCAACTTCTCCATCGCACCTTCGCCGACGGACTTCAGCGCGCCCAGCGCATAGCGGACGGCCAAGCGACGCTCATCCCCCTCGCCGATCTCCTGCACGTCGAACTCGGCGTCGCTCTGGTTGATGTCAGGCCCGACGATATCGACGCCCAGCCGCCGCATGTCGTCGACGAAGATGCAGAGCTTGTCCGTCTGCGCCATGTCGTAACACATGGAGGCGGCGAAGAATTCGTGCGGGTGGTGCGCCTTCAGCCACGCGGTCTGATAGGCGAGCAGCGCATAGGCCGCCGCGTGGCTCTTGTTGAAACCATAGCCTGCGAACTTGTCGATCAAGTCGAACAGCTGGTTCGCGTAATCCGCCTTGATGCCGTTATGCTCGGCACAGCCAGCGACAAAGGTCGCGCGCTGCGCATCCATCTCCGCCTTGATCTTCTTGCCCATCGCGCGGCGCAGCAGGTCTGCACCGCCCAGGCTGTAGCCTGCCAGGATCTGCGCCGCCTGCATCACCTGTTCTTGGTAGACGAAGATCCCGTAGGTCTCCTTCAGGATCGGTTCCAGCAGCGGGTGGGGGTATAGGATGTCCTCCGTCCCCTGCTTACGCCGCCCGAAGCTCGGGATGTTGTCCATCGGGCCGGGCCGATAGAGCGAAACGAGCGCGATGATGTCGCCGAAATTGGTGGGGCGAACGGCCGACAGCGTGCGACGCATGCCCTCCGATTCCAGCTGGAAGACGCCAACTGTGTCGCCCTTCTGGAGCAGTTTGTACGTCGCCTCGTCGTCCCAGGGCAGTGCATCCAGGTCTATCGAAATGCCCCGCTTGTTCAGCAGTTGCACGGCCTTCTTCAGAACCGACAGCGTCTTAAGCCCGAGGAAGTCGAACTTCACCAAGCCGGCGCCCTCGACATATTTCATGTCGAACTGCGTCACCGGCATGTCGGACCGCGGATCGCGGTACAGCGGCACCAGCTGGCTCAGAGGCCGGTCGCCGATAACCACGCCCGCGGCGTGCGTCGACGAGTGGCGCGGCAGGCCTTCCAGCTTGGTCGCAAGGTCGAGCAGGCGGCGGACCTGATTGTCGTTGGCATATTCCTTCGCCAACTCGGGCACACCGTTCAGCGCGCGCTTCAGGTCCCAGGGATCGGTCGGGTGGTTGGGCACCAGCTTGGCGAGGCGGTCGACCTGGCCATAGCTCATCTGGAGCACGCGGCCGGTATCCTTCAGCACCGCGCGCGCCTTCAGCTTACCAAAGGTGATGATCTGCGCCACCTGATCGCGGCCGTACTTCTCCTGCACGTAGCGAATGACCTCGCCACGCCGGGTTTCGCAAAAGTCGATGTCGAAGTCGGGCATCGACACGCGTTCCGGGTTCAGGAAGCGTTCGAACAGCAGACCAAGCTTCATCGGATCGAGATCGGTGATCGTCAGCGCCCAGGCCACCACCGAGCCAGCACCCGAACCACGCCCCGGTCCCACCGGAATGTCGTGATCCTTCGCCCATTTGATGAAGTCGCCGACGATCAGGAAGTATCCGGGGAAACCCATTTGAACGATGACGTTCACCTCGAACGCCAGCCGCTCGCGATACACGTCGCGCCAATTGGGATCGTCGGGCTGCGCGCCCAGTTCCTCGATCCGGTCGAGCCGTGCTTCCAGGCCCGCCGCCGCCTGATCGCGCAGCATCGCCGCCTCGCCGTCGCGATCGCCCGCCAGGCTGGGCAGGATCGGCTTGCGATAGGGCGCCATCACCGCACAGCGTTGCGCGACCACCAGCGTATTGTCGATCGCCTCGGGCAGATCGGCGAACAGCTGCTTCATCACCTCGGCAGGCTTCAACCACGCATCGGGGCACGAGCGGACGCGATCCTCGCTTTCGACATAGGTCGAATGGGCGATGCACAGCATGGCGTCGTGCGCGTCGAGGAAGCCGCTGTCGGAAAAGCAGCACGGATTGGTCGCGACCAGCGGCAGGTCGCGATCATAGGCAAGGTCGATCAGCGCCTGTTCGGCCGCTTCCTCCACCGCATCGCCGCGGCGGACGAGTTCGATGTACAGCCGGTCGGGGAACAGCGCCTGCAACCGGTCGCAATAGGCGAGTGCGCGGGTTGGCTGGTCCTCGTGGAACAGGCGCGCCAAGCCGCCTTCGGCCCCCGCGGTCAGCGCGATCAGGCCATCGGTCCGCCCCTCCAGCGCGGCGAAATCGACATGCGCCGGCAATTCAATCGGCCGGTCGAGATGCGCCATGCTGACCAGCGCGCACAAATTGTCGTAGCCGGTCGTATCCTGCGCATAGAGCGCGATCCAGTCGAGCGGCGCGGCGACGCCGTCGGGCATATCCGGCCGCGCGACGGACAGCATCGTGCCGATCACCGGCTGCACGCCGTCCTTCTTCGCCGCATCCGAAAATGCCATCGCCGCGTACAGCCCGTTGCGATCGGTCAGGCCGGCAGCGGGAAACTTCTGCGCCTTGGCCTGCTTGGCGATTGCCTTCGGATCGATCGCCCCGTCGAGCATCGTGTAGGACGAAAAAATGCGGAGCGGCACGAAACCCGAATGAGCCATGCGAGCCACTTAGCGACTCCGACCTGATTCGAACAGGCGACCAGCCCAGAATGGACGGAACCAGCGGTGGATAACCTCGTTTCGCGCCCATAACGAGGAGACATCGCCATGACCGAGACGCGTACCTTCACCGATCCACTTGCCCCCGCCGCCGCCGGTGCCGGCTGGGCCTGGATCCTCGCCTATGGCGTGCTGTCGCTGGCGCTCGGCGTCCTCGCCTTCCTCAATCCCTTCGCCGCCACCTATGCCGCGACCTTGGTGATCGGCGCCTTCTTTATCGCCGCCGGCATCGTCTCGCTTGCGGCGGGTTTCATGGGCAAGCACGAAGGGCGCGGCTATGCGATCGGCTTCGGCCTGCTGTCGCTGATCATCGGCGTGCTGATGGCCTTCGATCCGGTGTCGGGCGCGCTGTCGCTGACGCTGCTGGTCGGCGTCTGGCTCGGCATCCGCGGCGCACTGGAAATCGGCCTCGGCGCGCGCTTTTCGCGCGGACGCGGGCTGATGATCGCGCTCGGGGTCGTCAACATCCTGCTCGCGATCTACGTGCTCGCGACGCTGCCCTGGTCGGCCCTGACGCTGCCCGGCTTTATCCTCGGCATCAGCTTCGTGTTCGGCGGCGTGACCTCGATCCTGTCGGCGCTGCACCATAAGAAGGGTGCCAAGCCCTTCGCCGCCCCGGCTCTGTAACGGCGCGAGCCTCACTCACCCCGTCACCCCGGACTGGTTCCGGGGTCCACTCTGAGGCGAGGGGGACGGCCGGAGCCTCTTGCCGTTCCCTCGCGGCTCGGTGGGCTCCGGAACAAGCCCGGGGTGACGGCAGCAGGGTAAACGGGCCCCGCCCTACAGCAACGCCTCGATATCCGCGGCGAGATCCTCAGGCTTCGTCGTCGGCGCATAGCGCCGCACGACCCGCCCCGACCGATCCACCAGGAACTTGGTGAAGTTCCACTTGATCGCCTTCGACCCCAGCACGCCGGGCGCCGCCGTCTTCAGCCGCTCGAACAGTGGATCGGCCGCTGCACCGTTGACGTCGATCTTGGCGAACACCGGAAACGTCACGTCATAGGTCAGCGAACAGAAATTCGCGATCTCCGCCGCATCGCCCGGCTCCTGCGCCCCGAACTGGTTGCAGGGAAAGGCCAGCACCTCGAACCCCTGGTCGGCGAACCGCCGATGCAGCCCCTCCAGCCCTTCGTACTGCGGCGTGAACCCGCACTTCGACGCGGTGTTGACGATCAGCAGCACCTGCCCCGCCCAGCGGTCCAGCGACAGTGGGTTTCCGTCCGCGCCCCGCACGGTCAGATCGGTGATGCTGCTCATTCGTACCTCGCAAGCAGATAGTCGAGATTCTGGCGCACGCCCGGCCATTCGCGGTCCAGGATCGAATAGACGACGCTGTCGCGCAACCGCCCGCCGACGATCTGATGCCCGCGCAGCATGCCGTCCCGCTTCGCACCCAACCGTTCGATCGCGCGCTGGCTGCGGATGTTGAGCGCATCGGTGCGGATCTGCACGCACTGTACGCCCATCACGTCGAAGGCATGCGTCAACAGCAGCCGCTTCGCCTCGGTATTCACGCCGGTGCGCTGGACCCGCGTCGCATAGAAGGTGCCGCCGACCTCCAGACGCCGATGGCCTTCGTTCATCCGCATGTATCGCGTGGTGCCGACCACAACGCCCGCCGGATCGCAGACTGCGAACACCAGCCCCCGCCCCTGCTCGACCTGCGCGAATGTTGCGGCGAACCAGCGATCCGCGTCCTTCAGCTGGGATACGCTCGCGTAGAACACATCCCACAGGTCATCCGTCGCAGCGACGGCGACCAACGCCTCCTTGTCCTCGGGCACAAGCGGCCGCAGCGTGACGTGACGGCCGACCAGTATCGGGGTGGTCCGCCACGCATCGCTCACGATAGCACGCCCTCGTGCAGGCGGACGACGCGGTCCATCTTTTGCGCCAGCCGCTCGTTATGCGTCGCGATCAGCGCCGCCGATCCTTCTCCGCGCACCAGCCGCAGGAACTCGGCAAGAACGATGTCCGCGGTATGTTCGTCGAGATTGCCGGTCGGCTCGTCCGCCAGCACCAGCGCTGGCCGATTGGCGAGCGCGCGCGCTACGGCGACGCGTTGCTGCTCGCCCCCCGACAGCTGGCTCGGCCGGTGCGTCAGGCGATGCCCCAGACCCAGCGCGGTGAGCAACGCGACCGCACGATCGTCCGCCGCCTTGCGCGCGGCACCATGCACCAGCTGCGGCAGCACGACATTTTCCGTCGCGTTAAAGTCGGGCAGCAGATGGTGGAACTGGTACACGAAGCCCAGATGATCGCGGCGCATGACGGTGCGGCCATGCGCGTCGAGCTTCGCCGCCTCGGTGCCGGCGATACGGATCGAACCCTCGAACCCGCCCTCCAGCAAGCCCACCGCCTGCAGCAGTGTCGACTTGCCCGATCCCGACGGCCCGACCAGCGCGACGATCTCGCCCGGCGCCACGGTCAGGTCGACCCCGCGCAGGACGTGGATCGTCTCGCCGCCCTGCGTGAAGCTGCGCGTCAGCCGCCCGGTTTCGAGGACGTTATTCATAGCGAAGGACCTGTACCGGATCGGTGCTTGCCGCCTTCCACGCCGGATACAGCGTCGCGAGGAAGCTGAACACCAGCGCCATGATCGCGATCACGACGATTTCGATCGGATCGGGCTTCGACGGCAGTTCTGTGAGATAGCGGATCGAGGGGTCCCACAGGTTCTGCCCCGTTACCATCTGGACCAGGTTCACCACCGCTTGGCGATAGAACAGGAAGACAAAGCCCAAGAGCAGCCCCGCGACGGTGCCGAGCGCACCGATCGTCGTGCCGACCACCATGAAGATGCGCATCAACCCGCCCCGCGTCGCGCCCATCGTCCGCAGGATCGCGATGTCACGCGTCTTCGCGCGCACCAGCATGATCAGGCTCGACAGGATGTTGAACACCGCCACCAGGATGATGATCGACAGCACGGTGAACATCGCCACCCGCTCGACCTCCAGCGCCTGGAACAGCTGTGCGTTCATGCTCCGCCAGTCGCTGATCACCGCGCCGGGGGGCAATTTGTCGCCCAGCGGCGCCAGGATCTGCCCCACCTTGTCGGCATTCGTCGTCTCGATCTCGACCATGCCGACATTGTCGCCAAGCAGCAGCAGCGTCTGCGCGTCCTCGATCGGCATGAAGACATATTGCTTGTCGTAATCGTACAGCCCGATCTCGAAGATCGCGGCGACCTTGTAGCTGACGATGCGCGGCACGGTGCCGAACGGCGTCGTCTGCCCCTGCGGGCTGAACAGCGATATGTCGCTACCGACGGTCGCGCCCAGCGCTTCGGCAAGCCGGCTGCCGATCGCGATCCGGCCGCTGCCCGGCGTCACGCCGGCAAGCGATCCCATCACCACCTTGTTGCCGATCACCGGCGCGATGTCCTGCATCCGCACGCCGCGGACCAGCACCGCCTCGGCCCGGCCGTTATAGGTCGCCGCCAGCGGCTGTTCGATCATCGGCACTGCGGACGTGATGTTGGGCGTCCGCTTCGCCTCCGCCACCACCTGCCGCCAGTCGACGGGCCGCGTGGGGTCGAACTGGATCACCGCATGGCCGTTCAGGCCGACGATCTTGTCGAACAGCTCGGCGCGAAAGCCGTTCATCACGCTCATCACGATGACGAGCGCCGCGACGCCGAGCATCACCGCAACGAGGCTGATCGAGGCGACGAGGAAGATGAACGCCTCCCCCTTGCCCGGCAGCAGATATCGCCGCGCGATCATCCGTTCATAGGTAGAGAGGATCATGGCGGCGGCTCTAGGCGGTGAGACGGCGACAAGCAACAAATGTTGCGGATTCGACACAGGGGAGCCGCAATCGAAATGGCGGGTGACAATATCCGGTGACAAAGCCCCTGCCCCTGCCTAGCACAGACTCATCTGAGACACAGGCAACGGCCGTGGTTCGGGGAAACAGTGTTCCGGCGACGCAGCGAAAACGCGCGATCGTCCACGACACGACCTAAGGGGGCTGACGGGTTTCTCGTCACGCAGGCGCCCGGATCGGAAACGGTCCGGGCGTTTGCTTGTCCGGACCGCCTCGACGGCGCCGGGCGAAGGGCGGGAGCTTCCAATTCACGCCCCCCGTCCGGCACCCTCCCTTATCGCAGATCAAAGCTGAACGCTTTCCGAACGCGGGGCCGCTCGCACGACGGACGCCAGGTTTAGGCGATACTCCCAAGCACACCCCACTCACCGCTACCCTCACCGTCATTCCCGCGAAGGCGGGAATCCGGATTGGCGAACGTCCGCGAATGAAGCCGCAAGCCTCGCGCGTCTTGATTCCCGCCTCCGCGGGAATGACGAAGAGCGTATACCGCCCCCCACCCTCGTCCTGCCGGCGCACGCCGGGATCCATGGACAGCGCGCCATCGGCGGTCTTACGCTCAGCTAATTGCACCGCCTCCATGGATCCCGGCGCACTCCGGCAGGACGAAGGGTCGCTCAAAACCGCGTCGACAGCGTCACACCATAGGTCCGCGGATCACCCGGCTGCCCCACGATCAACCCCGTGCTGCCCGACTGCGTCGAAAGCAGCTCGAAGTACTGCTTGTCGAATACGTTGCGCACCCAGCCAAAGACGTTGATGCCGCCCTCGCGATAGCCGACGCGGACGTTCGACAGCGAATAGCCCTCGATCCAGGTATAGGCCGACGGCGACGGGTTCGACGAGAAGCGCGAACGGTAATTGCCGTCATAGCCGACATAGGCCTCGCCGCCCTTGCTCCCCACCGGCACGTTATACTCGCCCCCGAACGAGAACGACCATTTCGAGATACCCGGCAGCCGCTGACCGGAGATATCGCATTGTGCCGGGCTGTACGACGGCTGAGCGGAGCTGCCGGCCTGTCCTGCCGGACTTGCCGGATTCGTGGCACTGGCCGCCGAGCCACCCGACAATTCCGGCGGGCAGGGCGCGTTGGCGAAGCGGACGTATTTCGCGTCGGTGAAGGCGCCGTTGACGTACAGGTTCAGCCGGCTGCTCGGCCGAAAGCTCGTATCGAACTCGAACCCGCGCGACCGCACCTGACCCGCATTGGCAAGATACCCGCGGATCACGTTGATCGCATTGTTGTTCACCGTCGCCTGATAGTCGAAGACGTCGGTCCAATAGCCGGCGAGGTTCAGCGTCACCCGTCGGTTCAGGAACTGCGTCTTCAATCCGATCTCGTAATTGTTGACCTTCTCGGGCTTCACCGTTTGCGTCGACAGATCGACGCCCGTGCTGGTCGAATTGAGCGGCAGCCCCGACAGATTGATGCCGCCCGATTTGAAGCTGCGGGCATAGGTCGCATAGGCGTGAATGTCGGGACTGACGTCATACGACACGGTGATGTCGCCCGACGTATTCCACGCGCTGAACCGAGGGCTGTAGCGTTGCGGCGCCAGCGTATTGATCTGGTTCTGAAAGGTCGTGCGCGCCGCGGCGGTTGGCTGCGAAGCCAGCAAAGCGGCAACGTTGTCCGCCGTCGCGGTGAAGGCATATTGCGCATTGCGAATGCTGACGATCGATTCGTAAAAACCCGACTTCCGGTCATAATTGACCCGCAGGCCCGGCTGGATGTGCAGCGCATCGGTCAGCGCCCAATTCAGCTTGCCGAACACCGCGAAGCTGGTGTTGTCGAAGTTGATCGTGTTCGTCGACGTCAGGCCGTTGAGCACATTGGGATTGTTCGCGTCGTTGCCCGACAGCAGGAACCGGCTCGCTGCGGATCCCTGCACCTGCGACCCCTGCGTATTGATCGTCTGGTGAAAGAAGAACGCGCCGACCGTATAGTCCAGCCGGTTGGTGCCATTGGACGCCAGACGCAGCTCCTGCGACACCTGTTTCTGCTGCGACGGGTTCTGCGACACCGTCGTGATCGGCAGTCCGATGAAATCGCGATCGTTCTGCGGCTGCCAATCCCAATAACGCCACGCGCTGACCGAGGTCAGCGTCGCCGGCCCCAGATCCCAATTGCCGACCAGCGAGACGCCGCCAATTTCCTGCCGCGAATTGATCGGCGCATCCAGGTCGGTCACGCGATCGAACGGATTGGTGCTGGGCGGCCGATAATTGAACGCCGCGGCGAGCGCCGCATATTGCCGTGCGATCGGCCGCTGCGTGGTGCCGACGCGGGCGTAATATTGCACGCAGCAGAGCGGATTCTGCACATTGTAATCGCCCGACAGCGTGAAGTTCAGGCTGTCGCTTGCATTCCACAGCAACTGCCCGCGCACGCCATTGTTGTCGAGCCGGTGCAGGTTGCGCCCCGATGTGACGTCATAGATGGTGCCCTGGCGCTGCGTCGACGATGCGGACAGGCGCAGCGCGACCGTATCCGACAGCGGGCCCGATACCGACGCCTTGGCCTGGACGAATTGGTAACTGCCGGCGGTCAGCTCGATCCGCGCTTCGGGCGTGAAGCTCGGCGGCCGGGTCGTGATATTCAGCGCGCCCGACGTGGTATTCTTGCCGTACAGCGTACCCTGCGGCCCGCGCAGCACCTCGACGCGCTCGACATCGACGAAGTCGAAGGTCGAAGCGCCGATCCGCCCGATATACACGCCATCGACGTAAAAGCCGACGCCCTGCTCGATCCCGTCGTTCGTCAGGCCGAACGGCGCGCCCAGCCCGCGGATGTTGATCGCCGAGTTGCGCGGGTTGCTGGAATAGAATTGTAGCGAGGGTTGCTGTTGCTGCAGGCGGTTAACGTTGAACGCCCCCGTCTTGTCCAGCTCGGCGCCGCCAATCACCGAAATCGCGATCGGCACCCGCTGCACCGATTCGGCGCGACGGCGCGCGGTGACGACGATGTCGCCGGCACCCGCCGGGGCGGGGGCACCCTGCGCTGCGCTGGCGTCGTCTTGTATGGGCGCGCTTTCCGGCGTCGGCACGGGCTCGGGCGTTGGCTGCGGCACGGTCTGGCCAGCTAGCAGCATGGCAAGCGTCAGCGACATCGAAAGCTCCCTTTTATCGTTGTCGCCAAACTCCCCTGATTCGCTGGGATTACAAAGATGGAGAAGCTTGGGGTCGCGATAGCCGGGCTTCGTGCACTGAAATCACCCGCGATTTTTTAGGCCCACCCCCTCTTGAAGCCGGTACGGACCTTCCCAAATGTGGGGACGCATGGCGCCACGATGGGCCATGCACCGGCATCGCACCGCTGTGGATGCCGTCGTTCAACTCGCTTCGTTCGGAGGATTTGACATGCGACTCGACCTGACCCCCTATCGCCGCTCGACCATCGGTTTCGACCGTCTGTTCGACATGCTGGAAAGCAACGCGCGCGCCGCGACCGCGGAAAACTACCCGCCCTTCAACCTCGAACGGATCGCCGACGACCGGTATCGGATCACGCTCGCCGTCGCCGGCTTCAGCCGTGATGAGATCGAGATTACGGCGCAGCAGAACCTGCTGCTCGTCGCCGGCAAGAAGGATGACAAAGCGGCCAACGCCAATTTCCTGCACATCGGCATCGCCAACCGCAGCTTTGAGCGTCGCTTCGAACTCGCCGACTTCGTGTTCGTCGAGGATGCACGGCTCAACGACGGCCTGCTCGTGATCGATCTGGTCCGCGAGGTGCCGGAAGCGATGAAGCCGAAGAGCATCGCGATCAAGACCGGTGCCCCCCTCGCCGCCGTCGACAATGCGGCGAACGAGGCAAAGGCCGCCTGATCCGCGGTAAGGCGTGACGTCACACGCCGAGGGCGTCCGGGCCGAAAGGTCCGGGCGCTTTTTCGGCGAGCCGTACGTGACGGCATCCACTACGCCCGGGCCGGTGTCCTCGTCGGAGCATTGCCTATTCGAGGCGGGATCGAGCAGCCGACGCGCTCGGCTACCGCTTTGGAAACGTCAAGCCACCAGATGCGCGACATGCTACCGAAAACCATTTCGTCATGCCGGACGTGTTTCGGCATCCACTGTCCCGCAATCACCGAAGCCGTCGATGGTGCGGCGCGTTGCCTAACGGACAGGTCCGGTCCGACGGACGAATGAGGTGCGCGGCGTAGGTCCTGCAAAGTCTGGGATTTCTCCCGCCCTTCGGCCCGTCGTCAAACCTAAAGCCCAAGAGCCTCTCAGGGTAACGGCAAGCCCATAGCGAACGGCTCAATCCAAACGCGGCGCAGGCTCATCAACACCGCCGGATCCAACTTCACCAACCCTAGAATCAACAAGGGGAGCCGAAGCCCCCCTTGCCTTTAGAATCATGTCGATCGGCGAGCGTCTTGGGAACTCCGCCGGATCGTCAGAAACTCTTAGTTGCTGTCGCCGCTGTCAGCGACGATCACGATGCCGGCAACGACGGCAGCCGCCGCGACCAGGGCAACGATCAGACCGCCACCGGCCAGTTCGTTCTTCTTCGCCGACGCCGAACCGGTGCGGACCGACTTGGCAACCGACAGGCTCGCGGCGGGGTTCGACGGAGCGGCCGCAGCGGGGGCCACGGCGAGAGCGGCTGCAGCGACAGCCATCAGATACTTGGCAACCATGATGGTCCCCTCTTTGGTAGGTTGAGATGCTCCAATGACACATAATTCATCGAATTCAAGGTAAAATTGCCGCATCGCCGAAAAGGCCGGGTTCGGTGTTGCAAATGTACCAAGCAATTCGGCAGCGCCTACTCTAGTGTTACTGTCTGGTGACGGCCTGCGTTATCCCACCGGGCGATGAAGTCGCATCGTCCTATTTGAATGCGCACGCGTCTTGCCAAATAAGCCGCACCGGACGTTTATCAGCGCAAATGTTGGGCATACCCAATGTTCGGATTCGCCCTTTCCGCCGCAAATCCGTCTGCACGATTCTCCCTGAGGCTAATCATACCTGGCCGTCGGCAGCCGCCAACATCTCGTTCAGCGTGGTCGGCCTCACGCCAAGCGCACCCAGTTCGGCGAACATCCGGTCCCACCAGTGCCAGAACCGGTCGAGATCGCGCGCATCGCCCACATAGGGCGTGTGTCCGGGCTCCAGCGAAGGCGAATGGAAGGAGAAGGTGAGCAGCCGCTGGCCCTCGTCTCGCACCGCGATCCGCACCGCAGCCAACGCCTGCTCGATCGGCATGTCCTCCGGCGTCAACGCGATTCGCTGCAACAACCCGCTTCGTGCCGCGATACCGCGACCGTGCGGTACCCGCCCCAGCATCGGATAGAGACCGGGGCCGCGGCCACGCAACGCGCCGGTAAACACGCTGGTCAACGGTACCTCGACCAATGATCCCAGCCGATAGGCATCGCTGCCGATCCGGCTGAAATCCGGCCCGCCATCTGCCGAATAGTCATAACGCGCACGGATCGAGGTTTCGACGCGATAGCCCCGCTCGACCAATAGCTCGGCCGTATCCGGGCCGATACCATACCGTCCGGCACGATAGGCGAGCGGTGCCGCGCCAAACGCTGTGCCCAGCATATCGGTCAGCACATCCAGCTTCGCCGCCTGCGCAGCCCGCGGCAGGTTGCCCGGATAGCTGTCGCCCGGCGATGGCGCATCGTAAGGCGGCGTGACCCAGGAATGCAGCTGCGCCCCGATCGTCGATCGCCCGTCGGCCACGACATCCCGCAGGATCGCCACCGCTTCGGCATCGCTCGCCACCGGATGGTCGACGAGGCAGACCAGCCCCACGCCCCGATCCGCAAAGCGCGCATGCGCCGCCGGCAGCGCACGCATCGCGGTCACCGACCGATGCCGCTCCTCCAGCGGGGCGGACCAGTCGAACTCCTCCTCGACATCGACGAACACGAGGAACCGGGTGCCAAAGCTCTCCGGCCAGCGAATCAGCGTCTCCGATGTGGGCGCGGGCGGCCGGTACGGCGGGATGGTGCCTCGTCGCACGGGTCAGTTGGCCGCCTGCTCCATCCCCTCTTGTACGGCGGCAGGCAGGCGCAGTGTCAACAGATGGTCGCCGAAGATCAACGCGCCGCCCATCTCGCTTGCCAGATTCCGCGCCAGCCGCAGCGCGAAGCCCGCACCCAGCAGCGGCGTGCCCTCTTCGCCGGCATCGGCGTCGATACTGAGCAAGGCGTCTTCACCGCCGGTGCCCAGCGCCTGCGGGCGCGCGAAGCAAAGCGCCACCTGCCCCGCCGGGGCGGGCGCTTCGGCGATATCGATCCGTTCACCGGCGACGGCAGCGGACGTCAAGGTGGCGAGCAGGCGCGACAGCAGTCGCTCCATCGCCCGATCGTCGGCCAGCGCGGCATGATCCCCCATCGGATGAATGTCGAGCGCGGTCCCGCGCAGGTTCGCCAGCGGCGCCAGATCGGCTGCGATACGTTCCAGCAGCGGCTCGATCGCGACCGCACGCGGGCGCAGCTCGAGCGCGCGGCCTTCGATCCGGGCCGCGGTATCCAGATCCTCGATCGCTGCGATCAGCCCGTCGGCGTGGCGGCGGATCGTCGCGGCATGGTCGCGATACACGGGCGATACCGGCCCCAGCAGCTGCGCCTCGATCAGCTCGGCAAAACCCGAAATCGCGTTGGTCGGCGTCCGCAGCTCATGCACCAGCTGGCGCAGCGAATCGGACGCGCCGCTGCCCTGCGCAGGCCGGCCCGCATCCTCGTCGCTGCGTGGTCGGCGGGCGATGGCGGCATAGCCGGTGAAGCGGCCGGTCGCGGCATCGAACTGCGGTTCGCCCGTCACCCGCCATGCGCCGCCCGCATCCGATGATCCGCCGACATCGAGCCGCACATCTGCGAAGCGCTGGCGCTGGCGGAACGCGCCGTTGATACCGGCATCGACGCGGACCACGCCCTGCGGTGCCCCCACCGCCAGCGACACGCCGATCAACGGCCCGCGCGTCACGCCGTCCACTGCGCAGATCACGCCGGCACTGTCGGTATCGAACCGGAAGCAAGTGGCGGGCGCCTGCTCCACCGCCTCGGCGGGCGCCGTCAGCGGTTCGCGCTGGCGCTGGAAGGCGTCGATGCGCGCGACGACATCGGCAATCTGAAACCCGCCCGCTGCGATCGGCCGCGGCTCCGGCGGCGCGACGGCGGTCGTCGGCATCGCGACCACGCGGGGAGCGGCGACGATCGGCTCCGCTTCGACAGGCGCAGGAGCCGGCACGGCCACGACCGGCTCAGGCGTCGGCGCGTCCACCACCGGCGCTGCCTCGGGCTCAGGCTCCGGCTCTACTTCAGCGGGCGCCACATCCGACGCGACCGGCACCGACGCGCCATCAGCCCCCGCCGCATCGGGCAAAACGAAATCGACCGATCCGAAGCTCTCGAGCGCCCGCTCCACCGCAGTGGGCAGGTCGCGCCGGTGACGCAGCAACGCCCGCCCCTGCGGCGACAGGCGGGGCAGCAACGCGATCCACGTATCGGCGTCCAGCGTCACCGTACGCAGCAACGGCGCCGCGACCGCAAAGGCATCCTCCGCGAACAGCCCGACGAGCGCTGCCGGCGGCGTCGCAAAGGCGAGCGCCCGCGCGCTGGCAGACCGCACCGCCAGCGGCACTGCCTGCCGCAGCATGCGCAGCCGCGCCAAGCCCGGCTCGTCCGCCGCGATCCGTCCGCGCCCCATCAGGTCGACGAGCTGCCGCCACGCCGACTGCGCGCCGAAGCCGCTGTCCATATCGGCGGAAAGCACCGTCTTGAGGCTGTCGTCGAAGCGCACGCTCACTCCCGGAAGGCGTTACGCCAGCGGGGCGCAACAACGATTCCTTAACGAGCCAGAGTCGCAGGGGAAACAGGTGATTTTCCGACGGTCTGCAGGCCGTCGCAAAGTGGGACAATTGCGTTGCGCCGCAATTTTCTTATGCTTAGAGGAAATTGCCGATATCGTTCGGCGCGTCTTAGGAGTGGCTCACGCAATGTCGTTCGATCGGATCGATCGTCAAATCCTCGCTCATCTGCAACAGGATGGGCGCATGACCAACGTCGAGCTCGCCGAACGCGTCGGCCTCACCGCGCCGCCCTGCCTGCGCCGCGTCCGCGCGCTGGAGGAAGCGGGTGTGATCCGCGGCTATCACGCCGATCTCGATCCCGCCAGCCTCGGCTTCCCGATTACCGTCTTCGCGATGGTGTCGCTGCGCAGCCAGGCAGAGCACGATCTCGCCGCCTTCGAAACGCATGTCGCCGACATTCCCGAAGTGCGCGAATGCCATATGCTCAACGGCGAAATCGACTTCATCTTGAAGATCGTCGCCAGCGATCTCAAAAGCTTCCAGGAAATCCTCACCACCCATCTGACGCCCGCGCCCAATGTCGCCAGCGTCAAGACCTCGCTAACGATCCGCACCGCCAAGTCGACCTCGGGCATCCCCGTCTCGGTGGATTGAGGCGGCCCGGCAAACCACCGAATAGGTCGCGCATCTACAATCGACGCCCGATCGTCGAATGACGTCACCCCAGCAAAGGCTGGGGTCTTTTGCGGCCAAATCGTCGTCCTGTTACCACAAGATCCCAGCCTCCGCTGGGATGACGTCGGGCGACGTTCACCGCCGCCGCCCGCAACGAAAAGGGCGGCCCGTCGCCGGACCGCCCCTTCCCATCAGCTGGTCGTCGCGATCACGCCGCCGGAGCGGGCGCCGAACCGACCTGCGTCCAGGTGTTCCACAGCGCCGCGATGCCCGCGCGGGGCTGGCCCGTCACCGCACCGAACGCCGCCTGCGCGCCGGCCTTGTCACCCGACTTGGCGAGCGCGATGCCGAGGCGCGTGTTGACCTCGTTCGCATCGACGCCGCCCTTCGACAGCGCCGCACGGTACAGTTCGGCGGCCTTGGCGTAGTTGTTCTGGCCCAGATAGGCGTCGGCCGTCGCCGAGGCGATCTTACCGTCCTTCGACGCCAGCGCGGTCTTCTCGCTCGACGCCAGCGAACCGTCGCGCTGGATCGCGGTGTTCGCCGCCGCCAGCTGGCTCTTGGCATAGGTGCTGCTCGCCGGGATCTTGCCCGACGCCAGGCCTTCCTTCAGCACCGCAGCGGCTTCGTACGGATTGCCGCGGTCGCTGACCATGCGGGCATAATCCTCATAGCTCGACTGGTCCGGCATCGCGCCGGCCGACCGCAGCAGGCGATACAGATCCAGCGTCTGCGCCTTGTCGGGCGTCGCGATGCTGTTCTGCGCGAAGGCATATTGCAGGATCACGTCGCGCCACGTCTTCGCGTTCGGGAAGGCGGTGGCATACTTCTGCATCCAAGCCAGCGTTTCCGGCGCCATCTTCTTGTTGTTCGCGGTCGCGATCGCGAAGCGATAATAGGATTCCGGCACGGCCTGACCGGCGGCCTTCTGCGCGGTGATATAGCGGTCGAGGTCGGCCAGGCCGCCCGCGACGTCACCCGCCTGCACCTTCACCTTGGCAAGCTGCAGGTCGAAATCGGGGCTGTTGAAGCCCGCTTCCTTCGCCTTGGTGAAATATTGCGTTGCGACGGCATATTGGCCGCCGTTGAACGCGAGCTGGCCGCGGCGGAACAGATACTTGCCGCGATCGGCCGCCGGCGTGTTGGCCGCGGCGATCAGCGCGTCGAGCGGCTTGGCCAGCGCGGTCTCGTTCAGCGGCGCGTTGGGGTTCGCCTGCTGCGCCAGCACCAGCTTGGTGTTTTCCAGGTCGTAGCGCAGCGCCGCCGCCACATATTTGTCGTCGTCGGTCGTGGCAGCCGCCTCGATCTGCGCGACCAGCGGCTCGGCCGTCGCGACATCCTTCGCCTTCACGGCCTGCTGCGCATTGTAGGCGATCGCCTGCACCGGCTTGCTGAGCTTGAAGCCCGGGGCCTGCTGCTCTTCCTTCTTGGCCATCGCCGGGGCGACGAACGCAAAGCCACTCACACCGGTAGCGAGCACCGCGGCCAGCGCGAGCTTCGAAAGGGTCTTCATGCTAACTCTCTCTCCGACAATTGGGGCATCGCTGCCGCTAACGTACGCGCGGCCTGTAACGGGCCGCCGCAGCGGGTACAAGCGACGCTGGGGACTGATCCCGCAGTGGCTTGAAGCCCGTGAACGGGAATTGAACGGTGGCCGAAGGCGCAGTACCGGACCGGCATGATCGCCGTTCTTTCCCCCGCCAAGACCCTCGATTACGAGACGCCGCTGCCCGAATTGGGTTCCACGCGCCCCCGCTTTGATTCCGAAGCGGCCACGCTCGCTGCCGCCGCCTCGCACCTGACGCAGAAACGCCTGTCGGAACTGATGAAGATCTCGCCCGCGTTGGCGAAGCTCAACGCCGATCGCTTCCGCGATTTTGCCGAGGCGCCCGAGCGGCTGGCGATGTTCGCTTTTGCCGGCGACGTCTACACCGGCCTCGACGCCCAGACGCTGGAGCCGGAGGCGGTGACGTTCGCGCAAGACCATCTGCGACTGCTATCCGGACTGTACGGCCTGCTCCGTCCGCTCGACGCGATGCGCCCGTACCGGCTGGAAATGGGCACCCGCTGGGCACCGCGTAAGCCCAAGCTGACCGACTGGTGGGGGGACCGCATCGCCCAGGCGCTGGCCGAGGACGTGACCGCGGAAGAGACCGGCGTCGTTCTCAACCTCGCCAGCCAGGAATATTGGGCAGCGGTGTCCGGGCGCTTGCCTGCCGGCATCCGCGTCGTCGCGGTCGATTTCCGCGAGGGCGACCGCTTCGTCAGCTTCCACGCCAAGAAGGCGCGCGGGCTGATGGCGCGCTGGATGATCGAACACCGCGTCACCGATATCGACGCGATGCGCGGCTTCGACAGCGACGGCTATGCCTTCGATGCCGCGGCCAGCACCGACGACCAGTGGCGCTTCGTTCGATGAGCGCGAAGGGCACCAGCGCCGTCGTCATCGGCGCCAGCGGCGGCATCGGCGCCGCGCTGGTCGAGGCATTGCGCGATGAGGGGGCGTATGACGTCGTCCACGCGCTCTCGCGCTCCGGCAGCGATCCGATCGATATCGAGGACGAAGCCAGCATCGCCGCCGTCGCCGCGCGCATCGCCGCGGGCCCCGCGCCGGTGCTGGTGATCGTCGCCACCGGCCTGCTGCATCGGGGCGATCGCCTGCCCGAGAAGAGCTATCGCGAGCTCGATCCCGATTGGCTCGCCGCCAATCTGCGCGTCAACGCCATCGGCCCCGCGCTGATCGCCAAGCATATTCTGCCGATCATGCCCAAACAGGGCCGCAGCGTCTTCGCGATCCTCTCGGCGCGGATCGGCAGTATCTCCGACAACCGTCTCGGCGGCTGGTACGGCTATCGCATGGCGAAGGCGGCGGCGAACCAACTCGTCCGCACGCTGAGCATCGAGGACAAGCGCCGCAACGATCGCAGCATCATCGTCGGCCTCCACCCCGGCACGGTCGACACCGCCTTGTCCAAGCCCTTCCAGGCCAACGTCCGCCCCGGCACGCTCTTCACGCCCGACCGCGCCGCCTCCCAGTTGCTCGACGTCATCGACGGCCTGAAGGCGCCCGACACCGGCCGCCTGTTCGACTTCGAAGGCAAAGAAATCGCGCCCTAGCGGGGGAGTCCCCCCACCACCCCACCGTCACCCCGGACTTGATCCGGGGTCCCGCTTCTTCTCCTACCGTAACGCCCAGCAAAAGCGGGACCCCGGATCAAGCCCGGGGGTGACGAGCTAGGCGCGTGTCACGTCTACCCTGACATGACGAAAACGTCATGATCCGGCCATCCCGTTGTTATTCCACGGGGTGCATCCCCTGCATCACGACGCCATCCCGTTGCGTCTGTGTAAGGTGGAGAGGAACCCCATGAAGACGTCCCTGCCCTTCGTCCTGCTTGCGACCGCCTCGCTCTGCTGCGGATCCGCGGCGATGGCCACCGGCGCGCAAATGCAGGCCAAGACCCAGGCCAAGACGGTCGCCACCAACAAGACGACCACGACCACCAAGCCCGCGGTCGGCAAGCCCACCGTCGCCACCCGGACGACGACCAAGACCGCCGTCGCGGCCAACGGCCGCATGGTCACCACCAAGACCAGCACCGGCAAGACGATCACCTACAATTGCAGCAAGGCCGGCAACGCCAACAAGGCCGCCTGCAAGAAGTAACACTCCATATGCCCGCGCGCGTACGCGTGTGCGTACGCGCGCGTGACTTTCGGTACGGATGCCCCTAAACCGGGGCCATACATCTGTAACAATCCGAAAGCGTCACACCTTGGCCGACGAGACCACCCTCGCCGAACCCCCCGCCCATCCCGAGGGCATTTCGACGATCTCGATCGTCGACGAAATGAAGTCGAGCTACCTCGACTATGCGATGAGCGTCATCGTCGCGCGCGCGCTGCCCGATGTGCGCGACGGCCTGAAGCCGG
Source organism: Sphingomonas sp. S6 (assembly GCF_043498045.1). Taxonomy (NCBI): domain Bacteria; kingdom Pseudomonadati; phylum Pseudomonadota; class Alphaproteobacteria; order Sphingomonadales; family Sphingomonadaceae; genus Sphingomonas; species Sphingomonas sp. S6. The sequence continues at coordinate 17,736 of NZ_JBIEOE010000018.1, read as the reverse complement.
TCCACCGCCGCATCCTCTTTTCCGCGCAGGAAAGCGGCTTCTTCTTCAACCGGCCCTACCGCAAGTCCGCCCGCATCGTCGGTGACGTGATCGGTAAGTATCACCCGCACGGCGACACCGCGATCTATGACGCCTTGGCGCGCATGACGCAGGACTGGTCGATGCGGCTGCCGCTGATCGACGGCCAGGGCAACTTCGGCTCGATGGATCCCGATCCGCCCGCAGCGATGCGCTACACCGAAGCGCGCCTCGCCCGCGCCGCCAACTACCTGATGGAGGATCTCGACAAGGATACCGTCGATTTCCAGCCGAACTACGACGCCAGCGAGCGCGAGCCGCAGGTGCTGCCGGCGCGCTTCCCCAATCTGCTCGTCAACGGCGCCGGCGGCATCGCGGTCGGCATGGCGACCAACATCCCGCCGCACAACCTCGGCGAAGTCGTCGATGCCTGCCTCGCCTATATCGACAAGACGATGGCCGGCGAATCGATCAGCATCGACGAGCTGATCGAGATCGTCCCCGGCCCGGACTTCCCGACCGGTGCGATCATCCTCGGCAAGGCGGGCGCACGCTCGGCCTATCACACTGGCCGCGGCTCGATCATCGTCCGCTCGCGCCACGTCATCGAAGAAGGCCGCGGCGACCGCCGCTCGATCGTCCTCACCGCCATCCCCTTCCAGCAGGGCAAGAACGCGCTCGTCGAAAAGATCGCCGAGGCTGCGAAGGACAAGCGGATCGAAGGCGTCAGCGACATCCGCGACGAATCGAACCGCGAAGGCGTGCGCATCGTCATCGATCTGAAGCGCGACGCGACCCCCGAAGTCGTCCTCAACCAGCTGTGGCGCCACACGCCCGCGCAGGGCAGCTTCCCCGCCAACATGCTCGCGATCCGCGGCGGCCGGCCGGAAACGCTGAACCTCAAGGACATCATCCAGGCGTTCGTCCAGTTCCGCGAACAGGTCATCACCCGCCGCTCGAAGTTCGAGCTGAACAAGGCGCGCGACCGCGCCCATATCCTGCTCGGCCTCGTCATCGCGGTGACCAACCTCGATGAAGTCGTCCGCATCATCCGCGGCTCGTCCAGCCCCGCAGAGGCGCGCGCCGCGCTGCTCGCACGCGAATGGCCGATCGCCGAGATCGCCCCCTACCTCAGCCTCGTCGAGGCGGTCGAAGGCGAGCAGGTCGGCGACGGCTACAAGCTCAGCGACACGCAGGTCCGCGCGATCCTCGACCTGCGTCTCCACCGCCTGACCGCGCTCGGCCGCGACGAGATCGGCGATGAGCTGAAGGGCCTCGCCGAATCGATCGCCGCGCTGCTCGAAATCCTCGGTAACCGCGCCCGCCTGTACGAGGTGATGCGCGAGGAGCTGGTCGACGTCCGCTCGATCTTCGCGACCCCGCGCCGCACCGAGATCGCCGCCGCCGCCGACGGCATCGACGACGAAGACCTGATCGAGCGCGAGGAGATGGTCGTCACCGTCACCGTGCAGGGCTATATCAAGCGCACCCCCCTCGACGCCTTCCGCGCGCAGAAGCGCGGCGGCAAGGGCCGCGCCGGCATGGCGACCAAGGACGAGGATGCGATCACCAACCTGTTCGTGACGAGCACGCACACACCGGTGCTGTTCTTCTCGACCGCCGGCAAGGTGTATCGCATGAAGGTCTGGCGCCTGCCCGAAGGCGGGCCGGCGACGCGCGGCCGCCCGATGATCAACCTGCTGCCGCTGGCACCGGGCGAGACGATCTCCACCGTCCTGCCGCTGCCCGAGGACGAGGGCCGCTGGGGCGACCTGCACGTCATGTTCGCGACCGCCAACGGCACCGTACGCCGCAACGCGATGGACGCCTTCGCCAACATCCCCTCGAACGGCAAGCTCGCCATGCGCTTCGACGAGGGCAGCGAGGACCGGCTGATCGGCGTCGCCGTGCTGACCGAAAGCGACGACGTGCTGCTCGCGACCAAGGCGGGCAAGGCGATCCGCTTCGCCGCCACCGACGTACGTGAATTCCAGAGCCGCACCTCCACCGGCGTCCGCGGCGTCAGCCTGGCCGAGGGCGACGAGGTCATCAGCCTGTCGATCCTGCGCGGCTTCGCGGCGACGACCGAGGAACGCGAGGCGTATCTGAAGGCCGCACCGTGGAAGGAAGGCGAACGCGAGATGTCGCTGAGCCCAGAACGCATGGCCGAATTCGAGGCGGCGGAGGAATTCATCCTCACCGTCACGCAAAAGGGCTATGGCAAGCGCACCTCGGCGTTCGAATATCGCCGCACCAACCGTGGTGGCCAGGGCATCACCAACATCGTGTCTGCCGGCCGCAACGGCCCCGTCGTCGCCAGCTTCCCCGCGCATTCGGGCGAGCAGCTGATGCTGGTCACCGATCAGGCGAAGCTCATCCGCATGTCGGTCGGCGACGTCCGCGTCACGGGCCGCAACACACAGGGCGTGACGCTGTTCAGCGTGGCGAAGGACGAACATGTCGTCTCCGCCGCGCGGATCGACGAGGAGGAAGAGCCCGAGAACGAAGCCGAGGCAATCGTCGCCGACGAAATCGGTGAGGCGCCCGCAGCCTCGAGCGACGACACGCTGATCGTCGACGACGGCACCGGCCCGGCGACGATGGACGAACGCGTCGACGAGAGCGACGATGGCGAGGACGAGGCATGAGCACCCTCCCCCTCGTCGCCTATAAGGTGCTAACCGCGGAACAGTTGGCCGCGCTGGAACGCGACGGCAGCTTCGCCGGCGCCCCGGTCGACTTGGCGGATGGCTACATCCACATGTCGACCGCCGAGCAGCTGACCGAAACCGTCGACAAGCATTTCGCCGGGCAGAGCGATCTGCACGTCGCCGCAGTCGATCTCGGCAGCTTCGGCGCATCGCTGAAATGGGAGGAATCGCGCGGCGGCCAGCTGTTCCCGCACCTCTACGGTCCGCTGCCGCTGGAAGCCGTTCTTGGCTATGGTCCGCTGAAGCGTGCCGAAGACGGGACGGTTCGCCTGCCCATAACCAGTTGATCTGAAAGGACTCTCAGCTCACCGCCAAAAACGGGCGGAACCGCATCCGAAATCCCATCGTTACTTTGTCACAACGAGCAACAATGGAGACACTCGATGCGTACCTTGGCCCTGACGATCGGCACCCTGATGCTGATGCCCGCCGCGGCTGTGGCACAACAGGCTCCGGCCGCTGGCGCGAGCGCGCAGGCCGGTGCCAGCGCGACCGCGACCACCCCGACGGTCGGCGCCACGATCTATGACAGCGCGGGCGTCTCGCTCGGCACCGTCGCCAGCGTCACGCCGCAGGCGATCGTCCTCAACACCGGCACCGCGCAGGTGCCCGTGCCGCCGGCGTCGATCGGCAAGACCGACAAGGGCTTCGCCATGGCGATGACCAAGGCGCAGCTCGATGCGGCGATCGCCAGCTCGCAGGCGCAGGCCCAGGCTGCGGTGAAGGCGAAGCTGGTCCCCGGCACCGCCGTCACCGGTCTCGGCGGCGCGGCACTCGGGACGATCAAGTCGGCCGACGCGGAATTCGTGACGCTCACCACCGCCAAGGGTGAGGTGAAGTTGCCGATCAACGGCTTCAGCGCCGACGCCAGCGGCAAGGTGATCGTGGGCATCACCGCCGCCCAGCTCGCCGCCGCAACCGCCGCCTCGGCGACCGGCGCCGTCACCAGCAGCGCAGCGCCGAAGTAAGCATGTGGGGGCGGGCAACCGCCCCCATCTGTCCGGCGACAGCGTCCGGCGTCCTTTCCCACAAATCGTCATCCCAGCGAAGGCTGGGATCTTTGGGTTAGAGGACGCCACAAGAGCCGCAGAAGATCCCAGCCTCTGCTGGAATGACGAAGCGGCTTCAACGGACCGACAACGAAAAAGGGGCGGCACCTCGCGGTGTCGCCCCTCGTCGCATCCGCAGCACCCGATACCGGGCGCCGTCCGGATCAGTAGCGATAATGATCCGGCTTGAACGGGCCTTCGACCGGCACGCCGATGTACGCCGCCTGCTTCTCCGACAGCTTCGACAGCTGGACGCCCAGCTTTTCGAGGTGGAGCGCGGCGACCTTCTCGTCGAGGTGCTTCGGCAGAACGTAGACTTCGTTCTTGTAGTTCTCGCCCTTGGTCCACAGCTCGATCTGGGCGAGCGTCTGGTTGGTGAACGAGGCCGACATGACGAACGACGGGTGGCCGGTCGCGCAGCCCAGGTTCACCAGGCGGCCCTTGGCCAGCACGATGATCTGCTTGCCGTCCGGGAACTCGACCAGGTCGGTGCCGGGCTTCACTTCGGTCCACTTGTAGTTCGACAGCGCCGCGATCTGGATCTCGGAGTCGAAGTGGCCGATGTTGCAGACGATCGACATGGGCTTCATCGCCTTCATGTGATCGGCAGTGATGACGTCGGCGTTGCCGGTCGCGGTGACGAAGATGTCGGCACGCTTCACGGCCTCATCCATGGTCACGACCTCGAAGCCTTCCATCGCCGCCTGCAGCGCGCAGATCGGGTCGATTTCGGTCACGAGCACGCGCGCGCCGCCGTTGCGGAGCGACTGGGCCGAGCCCTTGCCCACGTCGCCGAAACCGGCGACCGCAGCAACCTTGCCCGCCAGCATGACGTCGGTGGCGCGACGGATGGCGTCGACCAGCGATTCCTTGCAGCCGTACAGGTTGTCGAACTTCGACTTCGTCACCGAGTCGTTGACGTTGATCGCCGGGAACGGCAGTTCGCCCTTCTTCGCGATCTCGTACAGGCGGTGAACGCCGGTGGTCGTCTCTTCGCTGACGCCCTTCAGGTTCTTGACGGTCTCGGTCAGATAGCCCGGCTTCTTGGCGATGAACGCCTTCACCGAACGCTGGAACTCGACTTCCTCTTCATTCTCGGGCTCGGCGAAGGTCGCGCCGGCTTCCAGCTTCGCGCCCCACAGCGCGAACATGGTGGCGTCACCGCCGTCGTCCAGGATGATGTTGGCGGTCTGGCCCTCAACGTCGCCGTCCCAGGTGAAGATGTCGCCGACATAGTCCCAATATTCGGCCAGGCTCTCGCCCTTCACCGCGAACACCGGCACGCCCGTCGCGGCGATCGCGGCGGCGGCATGGTCCTGGGTCGAATAGATGTTGCAGGTCGCCCAGCGCACATCGGCGCCGAGCGCGGTCAGCGTCTCGATCAGCACGGCGGTCTGGATCGTCATGTGCAGCGAGCCGGTGATGCGCGCGCCCTTCAGCGGCTGAGCAGCGCCGAATTCGTCGCGCAGCGCCATCAGGCCGGGCATCTCGGTCTCGGCGATCTTGATCTCGGCGCGGCCGAAATCAGCGAGGCTGATGTCCTTGATGACATAATCGGTGTTCGTGCCGTTGGGCGCGAGCGCAGTAGCCACGTGGCATGCTCCTGAAGAGGTTTGGATGGGTTGCCCCTAACCGCTCCGCCTCTACAGATCAAATATAAAGATATCTTTATATCTCGTCAGGCCGTTCCCGTGCCCACCACCAGCAGCCGCGGGTCGATCCCCGCCTTGGCGAAGGCGCTGCTCCACCGCTGCGGCGCGGGCGTGTCGAACAGCAGCGCATCGTCGCCCGCGACATGGAACCACCCCGGCTGCGACAGTTCCGCGTCGAGCTGCCCGGCCGACCAGCCCGCATAGCCTAGCGCCGCGATATAGCGTGACGGCCCCGTCCCGTCGGCGATCGCGCGCAGCACGTCGATCGTGCCCGACAGCGCCCAGCGCCCGGCGACCTCCACCGTATCCTGTCCCGCCCAATCGAGCGAATGCAGCACGAAGCCGCGGCGCGGCTCCACCGGCCCACCGAAATGCACCGGCGCGGGCGGTGCGGCGCCGTGCGCGATCTCGAACTGGTCGAGCAGGTCGTGCAGCGTCAGCCCGTCGATCGTCGCGCCGAGCCCCACGCCCAGCGCACCGTCCGCGTCATGCGCGCACATCGCAATCACCGCATGGTCGAAACTGGGATCGGCCATGCCCGGCATCGCGAGCAGGAACTGGCCGGACAGATAAACGGGACCTTCCATAACCTTGCCACCATAACCGTCCCGCTGGCCGGCGCCATGCTTGAAATCGGCGGCGATGTGGCCGACGGTCCCGGGCGCAACCTTTCTACCCGGAGACCCATGATGACGATCACCGTCGGCGACACCATCCCCAGCGCCACCCTGACCAAGGTCACGCCCGATGGCCCCGATCAGGTCTCCACCGAGGATTTCTTCCGCGGCCGTACCGTCGCGCTCTTCGCGGTGCCCGGCGCCTTCACGCCCACCTGCTCCGCCCGCCACCTGCCCGGCTTCGTCGACAAGCGCGACGCGCTCGCCGCCAAGGGCGTGGACGAAATCGCCTGCACCTCGGTCAACGACGCCTTCGTCATGGGCGCCTGGGCCAAGTCGCAGGACGCCGAGGGCATCACCATGCTCGCGGACGGCAACGGCGATTTCGCCAAGGCGGTTGGCCTGACGATGGACGGCAGCAAGTTCGGCATGGGCCTGCGCAGCCAGCGCTACACGCTGCTGGTCGACGACGGCGTCGTGAAGCAACTCCACGTCGAAGCCCCCGGCGAATTCAAAGTCAGCAGCGCCGAACACCTGCTCGACGCGCTCTGATGCGGAGGGGTGAGGCGAACCCTCACCCCAAACACACCGTCACCCCGGACTCGTCCCGGGGTCCACTCCGCGGCGAGGGGGACGGCCAAAACCTCCCGCCTCACCTCCGCGGCTTGGTCGACCCCGGACCAAGCCCGGGGTGACGAGGCATTCGGAGCAACCGCCCCGAACACCTCACTGTATCACCAACCCTGCGGCTTGCCCTTGTTCTGCTGGTCCAGCCACGTCTTCAGCGGCGCGAAATACTCCACCAGCGCCTTGCCCGACATCTGCCGCGTGCCGGTCATCACCTGCAGCGCGTCCGGCCACGGCTTCGACTGGCCCATGCTCAGCATCGCATTCAGCTTCTCGCCGACCGCCTTGTTGCCGTAGAACGAGCAGCGGTGCAGCGGCCCCTTCCAGCCCGCCTGCTCGCACGCCGCCTTGTAGAATTGGAACTGCAGCACCCGCGCCAGGAAATAGCGCGCATAGGGTACCGTACCCGGAATGTGGTATTTCGCACCCGCGTCAAACTTGGTTTCGTCGCGCGCCACCGGCGGCACGATCCCCTGATATTTCAGGCGCAGCGCGTCCCAGCCCTGCTGATACTGGCCGGGCGCGATCTTGCCCGAAAAGACGTCCCAGCGCCATTTGTCGACCAGCAGGCCGAACGGCAGGAACGCCACCTTGTCCATCGCCTGCCGCAGCAACAGCCCGATATCCTTGTCCGCGGCGGGCACCTGCGCCGGCTGCAACAGCCCGATCTTCACCAGATAATCCGGCGTGATCGACAGCGCGACCGTATCGCCGATCGCTTCGTGGAAGCCGTCATTGGCGCCGTTCTTGTATAGATACGGCTGGTTCTTGTACGCGCGCTGATAGTAATTGTGGCCCAGCTCATGGTGGATCGTGACGAAATCGTCGCCGTTCACCTTGGTGCACATCTTGATACGGATATCGTCCATATTGTCGATATCCCATGCCGACGCATGGCAGATGACCTCGCGATCGGCCGGCTTCACGATCTGCGAACGCTGCCAGAACGTCTCGGGCAGCGGCGCGAAGCCCAGCGACGAATAGAATGCCTCGCCCTGCTTCACCATGCGAACGGGATCATAGCCCTTCGCCTTCAGCAGATCGCCGGTGTCATAACCCAGATCGCCCGCCCCCTTGGGCGCGACGAGATCATAGATATTGCCCCATTCCTGCGCCCACATATTGCCGAGCAGGTCACTGCGGATCGGCCCGGTCTTCGCCTGCACCGCATCGCCGTACTTCTCGTTCAGCTTCCAGCGGACATAGGTATGAAGCGAGAGGTAGAGTGGCTCCACCTCTTTCCAGATCTGGTCGGTCAGCGCCTCGAACTGCTGCGGCGTCATGTCATAGCCGGATCGCCACATCGCCCCGACGTCGGCGAAGCCCAGCTCCTTCGCGCCCGCATTCGAGATCGCGGTCATCCGCGTATAATCGGCCCGCATCGGCGCGCCGACATTGTCGTTCCAGCTGACCCACATCTCCTTCAGCTTGGCGGGATCGCGCGTCGTGCCCATCGCCGCCTCGATGTCCGATCCGTTGATCGGCTTGCCGTCCAGCGTACCCTTGCCCTTGCCGTAGCGCGACGACATGCGCGTCGTCAGCGTCGCGAGCTCGGTCGCGGCGCCCGGCGTCGTCGGCGCAGGCAGGCCGACGCCGTTCTTCAGCAGATCGAGCTTGCGCTTGGTGTCGTAGGACAGACCGGTCACGCCGTTGAAGCGCGCCGCGCCCTTCGCCCATTGCACCGCTTTCTCGGTCAGCTCCGCGCCCGATTTCGCCGCCAGCGCGTCGGTATCGTCGGTGATATAGGTCGCATTGACCCAGGCGACCTGCTGCGCGGGCACCGACAGATCGGCGGCCTCCTTCTCGACCGCGACGACATAAGCGTCAGCCTCGGCCGCGGTCGGCTTCGCCGTCGAAGCGGCCTGCCCAGCCGGTGCGGTCTGCGCCGCGACGGGCGCGGCAAACAGCGCCGCGGCCAGCGCGGCGGTGGAAACGAGACGCATGAAAACAATCCCCTACTGACTTCTTGTCGTTGCCGACACGATGCGCGGGGGCGGCCCTTTCGGTCAAGCGCTCAGGAAGTCGGCGATCGCCTGGCCCAGCTCCGGTTTGGTGACCGCGCTCATGTGATTACCGGGAATCTCGCGGAAGATCGCCTGGGGCAGCGCGTCGGCCAGCGCGGCGCCCGATCCATTGTCATCGTCGTCGATGCCCGCGACGATCAATGTCGGCACATCGATCGCCTCGACCGCCTCGATCGGCGTATCGACGAACGTCTCGAGCACGTTGAGCAGCGCCACGGGATCGCCCCCGGTCGTCTTCAGGAACGCCTCGGTCATCCACTCGCCCGAACCGCGCTCGAAACTGCCGAGGTTGGTCAGCACGTGGCGGAAATAACCGCCGCGTCCCGCCGTGCTGACGATCCCCGTCAGCCCCATGCCCGCAATGACCGCACGGCGCGGCGTCGCCCCGTTGGCGAGCATCCGCATCGTCGTCCGCCCCCCCAGCGAATAACCGCCCAGATCGTAATCGGTCAGCCCCAGATGGTCGATCAGCGCCATCCCGTCGCGCATCAGCGCATCCGCCGGATAGGCGGCACGATCATGCGGCTTGTCCGACGACCCATGGCCACGCAGGTCCGGCATGATGACCCTGAAGCCCTTGGCCGCAATCGCGGCGGCATGGCCGTATTTGATCCAATTGACCTCCGCCGTGGAGAAATAGCCGTGGATCAGGACGACAGGCCGCCCCTCTCCCAGCTCGCGATAGGCGATGCGGGTGCCGTCGAAGCTGGCGAAATACTGCGGATCGATCGGGGAAGCAGCCAAGAGTCGTGATCCATGATTGTGGGCGTGATCCCACGTGGGTCGTGATCGTCCGCCTGTCCAGCACCGATCGCCAAACTGCGGCATTGCAGCGAACCCCACCCCAACCGTCACCCCGGACTTGATCCGGGGTCCCGCTTCAGGGCGCACGGACATTAGCGGGAGCCCGGTTCAAGTCCGGGGTGACGAACTGAGACTAGCCCGCCTCGCAGCTTGAGGGCGCCCCTCCACACCCAACGCAAAGCCCATTCCCGAACCTCCGTTACCCGCTTCCCAACCCAATGAAAAAGGCATACTCTCCCTTCAAAACAAGCAAGGAGAGCGATGATGGACCTGCATCGGACCGGCACGGGCGACGAAAGCCTCGTGATCCTGCAAAGCCTGTTGTGCCTGTTGCGCGAAAAGAACGTGCTCAGCCGCGCCGATATCGAGGAACTGACCGAACGCGTCGCGATGCGCGCCGCCCAGGCCGAGCGGGATCCCCTGCCCTGCTGCGCCGAGGCCACCCGCGCCGCCGCGACCGAAATGGCACGTATCGGCCAGTATGTCGGCCAGCATTACGGCGGTAAGCACCGGCGAGCGTGAGGGGTGCCGCTAGGGGCGCCCGGTCTCGGCGATGCCAGCCCGGTCCCCCGTCATGGCGCATCACCCAGCCACTCGACCCTGTCGGAAAGCCCCGCAACACGACACGCCGTCACGAACTTGGCGTCGGCCGTTACCAGAACACAGCCTTCGCGAATGGCCAAGGCAAGATAAAGACAATCGTACAGGGCATGACGGCATCGCATCGACAATGCCATGCCGGCATCGATCAGCCCGTCTGTGTCGATCAGTTGATACACGACCACAGGCAAATTGCCGAGCACCTCGGTCGCCGCGGCAATTGGAAGTCCGTCATAACGGACCTTCTTTGACAACGCGTTGGCAACCTCCGCTACGCAGATACTGGGTGCCAAACGCACGGGTTCATACTCAACCCGATCAAGCGCCAGCGCGGACGAGGGCTCCTGCACCAGCAGCTTGACCACAACACTGGCGTCGAGAACGATCAATCCTCGTCTCGCGCCTGTCGGATCACCGGCGTGCTGTCTACGCCGGCCGCGCCCTCAGGTGTCATGGCCCACATCGATTCCACGAGTGCGCGTAACGAAGCGCCCGTCAACGATTCACGTGGTCGAGCTTGTGCGAGAGCTTCGCGCAACTCGGCTTCCAAAGATCGACCATTGGCCTTGGCGACGCGCCGGAAGTCGGCGATCAGCGCGTCGTCGAGATTGCGGATCAGCACCTGTCCCATGGGACAGATGCTATCACTCCGCTATCAGCCGCTCAACCACCCTTCTGCAGGTGCCGCCGGCCCAGCAGCTCCGCGATCTGTACCGCGTTTAGCGCCGCACCCTTGCGAAGGTTATCGCTGACGCACCACAGCGCCAGCCCGTTCTCCACGGTCGGATCCTCGCGCACGCGGCTGACATAGGTCGCATCGTCGCCCGCCGCCTCGATCGGGGTGGCGTATCCGCCGTCCTCGTGCTTGTCGATCAGCATGATCCCCGGTGCCTCGCGCAGGATGCGCTTTGCATCCTCGGCCGAAATCTCGTTCTCGAACTCGATGTTCAGCGCTTCGGAATGGCCGACGAACACGGGCACGCGCACGCAGGTCGCGGTCACCTTGATCTTGGGGTCGAGGATCTTCTTCGTCTCGACCACCATCTTCCACTCTTCCTTGGTCGATCCGTCGTCCAAGAAGCTGTCGATGTGCGGGATCACGTTGAACGCGATCTGCTTGGTGAACTTCTTGGGCTCGGCGGGATCGCCGACGAAGATGTTGCGGCTCTGTTCAAACAGCTCATCCATGCCGACCTTGCCCGCGCCGGACACCGACTGATAGGTCGCAACGACAACGCGCGTGATCTTCGCGGCGTCATGCAGCGGCTTCAGCGCGACGACCATCTGCGCGGTCGAGCAATTGGGGTTGGCGATGATGTTCTTGGCGCGATAGCCGTCGATAGCGTCGGCATTCACCTCCGGCACGATCAGCGGCACGTCCGGGTCCATCCGGTACAGCGACGAATTGTCGATCACCGTGCAGCCGGCGGCGGCGAACTTGGGCGCATAGACCTTGGTCGCTTCGCTGCCGATCGCGAACAGCGCCATGTCCCAGCCGGTCGGATCGAAATATTCGATGTTCTGGACCTTGAGCATGCGACCGGTGTCACCATACTCGATCTCGTCGCCCTGGCTGCGGCTCGACGCCAGTACCGCGATCTCGTCCGCCGGGAAGTCGCGTTCGGCAAGGATGTTGACCATCTCGCGCCCGACATTGCCCGTCGCGCCCGCGACCACCACCCGATAACCCATCACGTCCTCCAACTCACTGCGCGCCGCCTAATACGGTTGCGCGGAAACGTCCACCGACTTTCCTAATCGTGCGTGCTCAGCTGCCAAGTTGCGTGGTCGATCCCATGTACGCGGCCGAGATGCTCGACCAATGCGTCTAGCTCCGCATCCACGACGCCGCTGCCCACCAGCGTCGCGACCAGCGCGACATGCTCGTCGTCGCGCACCTGCGTGTCGAGGTCGGCAACGGGCAGTCCCGCCTCTTCGAGATGCCCGACCAGCACGTCGCCCATCGGTCCCGCCGCAGCGACCGGCACGGTGATCGTCACGCTGTAGGTCGCCTCCACCGTGCCCCCGGCGATCGGGATGCGGTTGATCGCATCGACGAGCGGTCGCAGCGCCGTATTCGCGAACAGCACCACCCCGGTCAGCAGCGCAGCCTCGGCGATCATGTCCGACCCGGCGATCGATCCCACCGCCGCCGAACACCACAAGGTCGCCGCGGTGTTGAGCCCGCGGACGTTCATCCCCTCCTTCATGATGACGCCCGCGCCGAGGAAGCCGATCCCCGACACGACATAGGCGATCACCCGGATCGACTCGACGTCCCCACCCAACCGCTGGCCCAGATCGACGAACGCCGCCGCCCCGATTGCGACGAGCGCGTTGGTACGCAAACCGGCGGTCCGCTGCCGGTACTGCCGCTCCGCCCCGATCGCGGTGCCCAGCACGAAGGCGGCGAGATAGCTGACGACCGTGTCGAGGAACGGCCAGAGGTGAAAGGCGGCGACGAAGTGCATGGGTGGCGCTTTAATCGTGGATGGTGACGAACGCACGTCACCACCGGTCCGTCATTGCGAGCGTAGCGAAGCAATCCAGAGCCGGATCAGGACGCCCGGAACTGCCACGCTGCGCTCGCAATGACGAGCGAGCTTACTTCGCCGGCTTATTCTTCACATTCCGATCGAGGAATTCCAGGATCGTCCCCCACAGATGCTGGCTGACCATCGGTCCACCCACCCGGTGCGTATAGCCGGGGTAGAACATCATCTCGAACGGCGTCGCCGTCGCCTGCATCTTCGCGGCGACCTTGGTCGAATTGTCGAGGAAGACGTTGTCGTCCGCCATGCCGTGGATCAGCAGCAGCGGATCCTTGATCTTCGGCGAATCCTCGACCGCCTGCGACGTCGCATAGCTCTTGGGGTCCTTGGCCGGATCGCCCAGATAGCGTTCGGTATAATGCGTATCGTACAGCTGCCAGTCGGTCACCGGTGCGCCCGATACCGCCGCCGCATAGACGCCCGGAGTCTTCTCCAGCATCTTCAGCGACATATAGCCACCGTACGACCATCCATAGGTCGCGATCTTGTTGCCATCCACGAACGGCAGCGACTTCAGGTAGTTGGCACCGGCCAGCTGGTCCTCGACCTCCACCGTGCCCATCGCATGATAGATCTGGTCCTCGAACGCCTTGCCGCGGTTGTACGACCCGCGATTGTCGATCTTGAAATAGACCCAACCCTGGCTGACCAGATACTGCGGCAGAGCGCCCTGCCAGCCGCGCGTCACCTGCTGGCCGGTGCCTGGGCCGCCGTAATGTTCGAAGAACACCGGATATGTTTTACCCGGCACCAGCGGCGGCGTGATCATCTCCCAATAGAGCGTACTGCCGTCCTTGGCCTTGATCGTCCCGAACTTGGTCGGCTGATGGCTGGCGAGATACGGGTAATAGGGATGCCCCGGCCGGATCGCATTCTCGTTGATCCATTCCAGCCGCTTGCCGGTCGCATCGGCTAGATAGACCTGCGTCGGCTGCCCCGCATTGGAGCGCGAGATGATGAAGCGGCTCGCCGCGCCGTCCATCGATGCGCCGTTGGTCCACCCCCGCTCGGTCAGTCGCGTCAGCACGTCCGGCCGCGCGATATCGACCGCATAGAGATGCTGCTCGAGCACATCGTCCTTCGTGCCGGTGAGATAGATGCGGCCCTTTGCCTCATCTACACCGACCAGGCCCGTCACGACCCACGGCCCCTTCGTCAGCTGCGTCCACTTGCCGTCCGTGCTGCGGCGATACAGGTGCCCGTAGCCATCGCGCTCCGACCGCCAGATCAGGCTGCCATCCTTCAGCACGCGATAATCGTCGCTGAGGTTGATCCAGCTGCGCGCGCCCGACTTCTCGGTGAACAGCACCTTCGCCTTGCCCGTCGCCGGATCGACGCTGAGCATGTCGAGCGTCTTCTGGTCGCGGCTCTCGCGCTGCACCAGCAGGGTCTTGCCATCCGGCGTCCAGTCGACGCGCGCCAGATAGATGTCCGGGTCGCTGCCCAGATCGACCTTCACCTGCCCCGACCCGTCCGGCCGCATCACATACAGGTCGACGAGCACGTTCGGCGTCCCCGCCGCGGGATAGCGCTGTTCGTAGGTCTTGGTCCCCGCCGCGCCGATCGACGCACGGGTGAAGACGCGCACCGGCGCCTCGTCGAACCGCTCGACCGCGACGTAGCGCTCATCCGGCGACCACCAATAGCCCGTGCGCCTATCCATTTCCTCCTGCGCGACGAACTCCGCCTCGCCGAAATGCACCGTGCCACCGCCACCGGTGGTCAGCGCGCGCGCCTCACCCCCGCTCAGCGGCTGGGCGAACAGATTCTGGTCGCGCACGAAGCTGACGTAATTGCCCTGCGGCGAGATGATCGGGTTGAGCTCACCACCCGGCGTCGCGGTCAGCCGGCGCACCTTTCCGTCCAGCGTCGCGAGATACAAATCGCCATCCAGAGGCACCAGGATCGAGCGGCCATCGGGCGCGAAGTCATAGGCGACGATGCCCTTCGACCCGCCGATGCGCGCGCGTTCGCGCTGCATCTTTTCCGCCTCGGTCAATTCGGCGCCGGTGCCCACCTTCTTGCTGTCGACCAGCATCCGTTCCGCGCCGGTGCGCGTGTCGCGCGCCCACAGGTCGGTGCGCTCCTTTTCGTCGGCCCGCGGCCGCAGGAAGGTGAGCAGCGTGCCGTCCGGCGACAGGCGTACGCCGCGCGACTGCGATCCCGACAGATCGGGGCTGCCGAACACGCGCGCCAGCGTCAGCTTGTCCGCTTGCGGCGCCGCGGCCGTCTGCGCGCCTGCCTCAGCGCCTATCGCCATCGCGCCCACCGATGCCAGCGCCAGCCCCAACCACCATGTCCGCATCACCTACTCCAACTCCAACGTATCGCCGTTCTTAGGGCACGATCCGCCGACGTAAAGCGGGATTGCGGCAGGGTTACCGGCGCATCAACCGTGTCTTTACGCGGTTCGGTATAGGTACGGGGGGACAAGGGTGGCGTGTCGCACCGGATCGGCGGGCGGCATCAGTAAATGTCCCGGAGTGATATGTTGAACACCGTACAGACGGCCTGGTCGCCAAGCGCATGGGACATGGTTGCCCGAATGGGGGCCGTCGACGGCAGCGCGACGCATCCGCATTTCGCCCGCCTCGTCACGCCCCGCGCAGCGGCACGCGACGTGTCCGATGCGGTACATGCGCTCTGCGCGGTCCATGGCGTCCACCCCGGCCTCGCCGCCGCCGCGCGCAGCCAGTGCGCGCAGCCCGACGCCTGCGACTGGCTCGATCGGATCGCGGACGCCTTCGCCGTGGAGCGCGCCTATATCGCCCATCTCGCCGCCGCCGCCGGCCCGCTGCCCTCCACGCCCGGCCAGGCCGATAGCGAGACCGCGCTCACCACCAGCCGCCACACGCTCGAAACGCTTGGCGCCTCCGAACGCCGCGGCTGCGCGACCGGCGCGGTCGCCGCGCTGGTGCAGGACTGGGGCACGATCCGCCACCTGCTCGATGCCGCCGCGCTCCGCTTCGGCATCGAGCCCGCCCCGCTCACCTTCCCGCCGCATCTCGAGACGGGCGCCAGCATCGACGCACTCGGTGGCACCCCCGCGACCGAACGCGCCATCGGCTTCGGCGCGCAGCAACTCTTCGCCCAGCACCGCGCGATCTGGGACCTGCTGGAGGCTCGCGCCAGCGCGCGCGAGGGCTGAGGCGGTTATCGGAGTTCAGCTGCCTTCGCAGGCACGACCACAAAGTGGCCTCGGATAAACGACCTCAGCACCGGTTTGAGGGGGCCAGTGCCGCTACCCCCCTCGTACGTCCGGATCGCTGAACGGCCCTTATCGTCCGTCAGGAAGTCGGGCCTTCCGCGACTGGAAAGTTCGACCACCTTGCGAATGCCGCTGTCGCCCACCTTCCATACGCGAACCCGGTAGGTAGAGCCGCCGCCCCATAACGAGAACAGGAGTTCGTCCTGATCTCGGGTAAACAGGCCCATGGGGACGTCATCGATGCGTTCATGGAAGTCGACAGGATGGTCGCACGCTGCAACGCATTCGATCCGGATGTCATAGCCAACCGCCGCGCTGTCTTCAACAACCACCGAAAAGGTCGAGCGCTCACCGTGAACCCGCAGCGAGGCGATGGGCGGAGCGATGCTCGCTAACACAGCAGGACTAGCGATCAGCAGATAACGCATGGCCTAGTAATGACCGAGAACTCGCAAGTCTGCTACCGGGCATGAGCGGACGAACCGCTCATCACCTTCCTCTTTTGGCCTTCCCCTCCGAGCCCGTCGAACGGCATCCCACCACCCCCGCTTGCGCTCCGCCCCGTGATCCGGCAACGACGTACCCGATATTCAATATCCGGGATCCGGCCATGAAGCGCTTCGAAGGCACGCAGAATTACGTCGCGACCGACGACCTGAAGGTCGCGGTCAACGCCGCGGTCACGCTGCGCCGTCCGCTGCTGGTGAAGGGCGAACCCGGCACCGGCAAGACGGTGCTGGCGCATGAGATCGCCAAGGCGACCGGCGCCGAACTGATCGAATGGAACGTCAAATCGACCACCAAGGCGCAGCAGGGCCTGTACGAATATGACGCCGTCGCCCGCCTGCGCGACGGCCAGCTGGGCGACGAGCGCGTCCACGACATCGCCAATTACATCCGCCGCGGCAAATTGTGGGAAGCCTTCACACGGCCCACGCCCCCCGTCCTGCTGATCGACGAGATCGACAAGGCCGATATCGAGTTTCCGAACGATCTGCTCCAGGAACTCGATCGCATGGAATTCCACGTCTACGAGACGAAGGAAACCGTGCGCGCCAACGAACGCCCGATCGTCGTCATCACCAGCAACAACGAAAAGGAGCTGCCCGACGCTTTCCTGCGCCGCTGCTTCTTCCACTATATTAAATTCCCCGATCGCGACACGATGCAGGCGATCGTCGACGTCCACTTCCCCGGCATTCAGAAGATCCTGGTCAGCAAGGCGATGGACATCTTCTACGACGTCCGCGACGTCCCCGGCCTCAAGAAGAAGCCGTCGACCAGCGAACTGCTCGACTGGCTCAAGCTGCTGCTGCACGAAGACATGCCGCTCGACGTCCTCCAGAACCGCGATCCCACCAAAGCGATCCCCCCGCTCCACGGCGCGCTACTCAAGAACGAACAGGACATCATGCTGTTCGAACGGCTAGCCTTCATGGCGAAGCGCCAGGGGCGGTAAGCCGCTGATCTCGCCTCACTCCTATCGTCACCCCGGACTTGATCGGGGTCCCGATTTCCACCGTGGCATAAGAAGCGGGATCCCGGCTCAAGGCCGAGATGACGATCAGGTGGATCGTACCGGGTCGATCACTCCCCGTCGTCATCCGGCATGCGGGGGCGCTCGCCATGACGAAGCAGCACGCCTCCAAAGTCCTCCCCCGCCAGGGGAGGTGGCACCGCGCAGCGGTGACGGAGGGGGAGGTAAGCGACGCCCGCACGCCCAAAACAAACCGATCCCCCGGCACGAACAGCCGCACCCATAACCAACAGCGGCGATCCTCCACCACCCCTCGCCCCCACCACCGCCGTCACCCCGGACTTGATCCGGGGTCCCGCTTCTTCTTCTGCCGCCGTGAAAAGCGGGACCCCGGATC